>JBAVRP010000001.1:0-135390 GCA_049695115.1 Burkholderiales bacterium
TGCGGATAACCCGTACCCAAAGCTGAATTCAATAACGAATTACGCATCTTTAGCCATCATTTCGACCATGACGATTTTGGTTTCAACAAAATATTTTTGCGCAGTCACTTAATCAGAGCTTCCCTAAATGTCCAAACCCACTGAATTAATTTGCGGAAATTACACGCTTAATTTGCGGCGAGCGCTGGTGATGGGAATCGTGAATGTGACACCGGATTCTTTTTCCGACGGCGGCAAGTTTTTTTCGCACGATCGCGCGATTGAACACGGCTTGCGTCTGATCGAAGAGGGTGCGGATATTCTCGACATTGGCGGCGAATCGACGCGTCCGGGTTCGTTGCCGGTCAGTCTGGCCGATGAATTACAGCGCTCGATTCCGGTGATTGAAGCTTTGCGCGACAAAAATATTCCGCTGTCCATCGACACGCAAAAAACTGAAGTGATGTCTGCCGCAATGAAAGCGGGCGCGTCGATGATCAACGATGTGAATGCTTTGCGCGCCGAAGGTGCGTTGGCCGTCGCCGCCAAGACGGGCGCAGGCGTGTGCATGATGCACATGCTCGGCACACCGCAGACTATGCAGCAACTAATTGATTATAATGATGTTTTATCCGAGGTGACGACCTACCTGCATGCCCGCGCGGAGAGCGCAGAACAGGCGGGCATCGGGAGAAATCGTATAGCTCTCGACCCGGGTTTTGGTTTCGGCAAACGCACGGTGCACAATATCGCGTTGCTGCGCGGACTGGGGAAAATCGCTGCGCTGGGTTATCCGGTGCTCGCGGGTTTGTCGCGCAAATCCATACTCGGCGATCTTACCGGAAAACCCGCCGCAGCACGGGACCATGCTAGCATAGCCGCAGCGTTGCTTGCCGCGCAAAATGGCGCGAGTATCATACGTGTGCATGATGTCGCGGCGACCAAAGATGCGCTGGCAGTTTTGCATGCGGTGCAAACGTAACAGTAATCAGGGAAAAACATGAGCAGAAAATATTTTGGCACCGACGGCGTGCGCGGGCGCGTAGGGCAAGCCCCCATCACGCCCGATTTTGTCATGCGCCTCGGTTACGCAGCGGGCAAAGTATTGGTCGGCGCGTCGCATAACGCCAAAGATGGCGCGAACCCGACCGTGCTAATCGGCAAGGACACGCGCATTTCCGGCTATATGCTGGAGTCGGCGCTCGAAGCGGGCTTTTCCGCAGCGGGCGTTTACGTGTTGCTCACCGGCCCGATGCCCACGCCCGGCGTCGCCTATCTCACGCGCGCGTTGCGCCTGTCAGCGGGCGTGATGATCAGCGCGTCACATAACCCTTACGATGATAACGGCATCAAGTTTTTTTCCGCGCAAGGCACCAAGTTGCCCGATGAGATAGAGCTCAAGATCGAAGCCGAGCTCGACAACCCGATGCTAACCAAGCCATCGGCAGAATTAGGCCGCGTGCGCCGCATCGACGACGCCGTCGGCCGCTATATTGAATTTTGCAAAAGCACCTTCCCGAATGAACTGGATTTACGCGGACTGAAACTCGTCGTCGATTGCGCTCACGGCGCGACTTATCACATCGCGCCGCATGTATTTCACGAGTTGGGCGCGGAAGTCGTCGCCATCGGCAACAAACCCGACGGATTTAACATCAATCACGAATGTGGCGCCACGCACACCGCGCTGATGCAAGCTGCCGTACGCGAACACAATGCTGATCTCGGCATCGCCCTCGACGGCGACGGCGACCGGCTGATGATGTGCGATGCCAGCGGTACCTTGTACGACGGCGACCAATTGCTTTACGTCGTCGCCAAACACCGCAAACAATCCGGCCTGCTCAAAGGCGGCGTGGTCGGCACCTTGATGACCAATCTCGCGTTGGAGCAAGCCTTCGGCAAACTCGGTATTCCGTTCGCCCGCGCCAAAGTCGGCGACCGCTACGTCAATGAAATGCTGCGGCAAAAAGGCTGGCAATACGGCGGCGAAAATTCCGGCCACATCCTCGCGTTGGATAAACACACCACCGGCGACGGTATCGTCTCCGCGCTGCTGGTGTTGACGGCTTTGCGCGTCAACAAGACCTCACTGCAGGATTACTCCAGTGAACTCAGCCTATTCCCGCAAGTGCTGGTCAACGTCAAAACCGCGCGCGGCTTCGACCACAAAGGCAACAAGGACGTTGAGCATGCAGTGGAAAACGCACAAAAAGAATTAGGCAACGACGGCCGTGTATTGCTGCGCCCGTCCGGCACCGAGCCATTGTTGCGTGTAATGGTCGAAGGCAAATCGCGTGATATGGTTTCAACATTGGCTAATCGGATTGCGGATCATGTGCGTCAGGCCGCAGGCAAATAGAGTCTTCCAGCGCACTGAATATTTTCCAGCTAGTACCCATCCCCCCTCTCTAGAGATTCCGTTTGCCCCCCTGTGCTCCGCAGGGTAGAATTGCGCCGCAACATGCCTTACACAATAATTAATTATTCAATATAATCAAATAGTTAATATGAGAACAAAACTCGTTGTCGGCAACTGGAAAATGCATGGCTGTCTGGCAGAAAACCAAGCCCTATTGCAAGGCGTACTTTCTGGCCTGAACGAGGCTAATTCGGCGTCGTGTGCTGTGTGCGTGCCTTATCCTTATTTGGCGCAGGTTCAGAGTTTGTTGAGAGGTACGCCTATCGCGTGGGGCGCGCAGAATCTGAGTCAGCATGCCAAGGGCGCGTTTACCGGCGAAGTATCGGTGACGATGCTGAAAGATTTCGGCTGTACTTATGTCATCGTCGGCCACTCGGAACGACGCGCGATGTATGACGATGACGATGTGACGATAGCGGCGAAATTTCAGACGGCGCATGCGGTTGGTCTGACTCCGATATTGTGTGTTGGCGAAACTTTGGATGAGCGTCATTCCGGTTTGACTGAACAAGTGGTCGCGCGGCAGTTGGATTGCGTGCTCGACGCAGCGAGCGTCGCCACGTTTGCCAACGCCGTCGTCGCCTACGAGCCGGTGTGGGCCATCGGCACGGGCAAAACTGCGACGCCTCAAGAGGCGCAGGCGGTGCATGAGTTCATTCGAAAGCGCATCGCCGCACGAGATAAAGCCGTGGCGCAAAACTTGTCTATCCTCTATGGGGGTAGCGTAAAGGCTGCAAATGCGGCACAATTATTGTCTTTGCCGGACATAGACGGCGGGTTGATTGGCGGGGCATCGCTGGTGGCCGAAGAATTCGTCGCCATTTGCCGCGCTGGTGCAGCGTAAAACTTTGTTGAGGTAGTACCGCATGGAAACAGCCATCTGGATTTTTAATATTCTCTCCGCCTTGGGCGTCACTGGCCTGGTGCTGATACAACACGGTAAAGGCGCGGATGTGGGGGCAGCGTTCGGCAGCGGTTCGGCAGGTAGCTTATTCGGTTCGAGCGGCGCGGCGAATTTTCTCAGCCGCTCGACGGCCGCTTTGGCCGCAGTATTTTTTATCACTAGCCTCAGCCTGACTTATTTATCGGCGACACATAACAAGCGCGGCGGCGTGATGGACTCGCATAGCGTGACGGAAACCGTGAAAGAAAAAGCAGTGGATGTGAAACCAGGTGATGTGAAACCCGCCGACCCAAAAGCTGCGGATAAAGCGGCACCAGTTGGCGCAGCCCCAGCAGCGGATTCCAAAGCAAAAGATATTCCGAAATAACGAATGTTTTGCTCCCTGCATGGTCTCAAAAGCAGAGTGAGCGTGACGCCGACGTGGTGAAATTGGTAGACACGCTATCTTGAGGGGGTAGTGGCGAAAGCTGTGCGAGTTCGAGTCTCGCCGTCGGCACCAACAACGGTTTTACTGGTGTGGGTTCAGGATTGGGGATTTGATACGAATCTCTAATCCTCAATCCTGAATACTGGTCGTCACATGCTGGAAAATTATTTTCCTATCCTACTGTTCCTGTTCATCGGCCTGGCCTTAGGCATTGCGCCAATGCTTGCTGGCAAGATTCTCGGGCCGAATCGCCCCGACAGCGCAAAACTCTCCCCATACGAATGCGGCTTCGAGGCATTTGAAGACGCACGCATGAAATTCGACGTGCGCTATTACCTCATCGCCATTTTATTCATTTTGTTTGATCTGGAAATCGCATTTCTTTTTCCCTGGGCTGTGGTGTTGCAGGAAATAGGCTGGTTCGGTTTTTTCTCCATGATGTTGTTTCTCGCCATTCTGGTTGTCGGGTTTATATACGAATGGAAAAAGGGCGCCCTTGACTGGGAATGAGTAAAAGATTATGAGCCTCGAAGGCATACTCGAAAAAGGTTTTGTCACTGCGCGTCTTGACGATGTCATCAATCTGGCGCGTACCGGCTCGATGTGGCCGATGACCTTCGGCCTCGCCTGTTGCGCGGTGGAGATGATGCACGCAGGCGCATCGCGCTACGACCTCGACCGTTTCGGCATCGTGTTTCGTCCCAGCCCACGTCAATCCGACGTGATGATCGTCGCCGGTACGCTGTGTAATAAAATGGCGCCCGCATTGCGCAAAGTGTATGACCAGATGGCAGAACCGCGCTGGGTGATCTCGATGGGTTCCTGCGCCAATGGCGGCGGTTATTATCATTACTCCTATTCAGTCGTGCGCGGTTGCGACCGCATCGTGCCGGTCGACGTGTATGTGCCAGGTTGCCCACCGACGGCAGAGGCGCTGCTTTACGGCATTATCCAATTACAGAACAAGATTAAACGCACCAACACCATCGCGCGCTCCTGATGAATATTTCGCTCGAACAACTTGGCAGCAAAATTGCAGACGCGCTGGGCGACAAAGCAAGCGCCAACGTGCTGCGGCTCGACGAGCTGACCGTGACGCTCAATGCGCTTGACTTTATCGCTAGCGCAAAAACCTTGCGCGACCATGCCGACCTTAAATTCACCCTGCTGATTGATTTATGCGGCGTGGATTATTCCGGTTACGGGGACGGCGCGTGGGACGGCGCACGCTTTTGCGTGGTCTACCACCTGCTTTCGGTCGAACACAATTTTCGCGTGCGGATCAAAATATTTGCTCCTGACGGAGATTTTCCGGTGGTCGATTCAGTCACCAGCGTCTGGCCGTCGGCTAATTGGTACGAGCGCGAGGCATTCGACCTATACGGCATCGTTTTCCAGGGCCACAACGATCTGCGTCGCTTGCTCACCGATTATGGATTCGTCGGCCATCCGTTCAGAAAAGATTTTCCCGTCAGCGGCAACGTCGAAATGCGCTACGACCCGGATCAGAAGCGCGTGGTTTACCAACCGGTTACCATTGAGCCGCGCGAAATCGTGCCGCGCGTGATCCGTGAAGAACATTACGGCGAAGCGAAAAAATAATGGCCGAAATTCGTAACTATACGATGAACTTTGGACCGCAACATCCGGCTGCGCACGGCGTATTGCGCTTGGTGCTGGAGCTGGATGGCGAAGTCATCCAACGCGCCGATCCGCATATCGGATTGCTCCATAGGGCTACAGAAAAATTAGCAGAAACAAGGACTTACATACAGTCCGTACCGTACATGGATCGCCTCGACTATGTGTCGATGATGGTCAACGAACACGCGTATGTGATGGCGATAGAAAAATTATTGCAGATCCAAGTGCCGGTGCGCGCGCAATACATCCGTGTCATGTTCGATGAAATCACGCGCGTGCTGAATCACTTACTCTGGCTCGGCGCGCATGCGCTCGACGTCGGAGCGATGACAGTATTTTTGTATGCCTTCCGCGAGCGCGAAGATCTGATGGATTGCTACGAAGCCGTTTCCGGCGCGCGCATGCATGCGGCGTATTACCGGCCCGGCGGCGTGTATCGCGATTTACCCGATCGCATGCCGCAGTACGAAATCACGCAAAACAAAAACGCCAAGGCGCTAAAAGAACTGAACGAAAATCGCCAAGGATCATTGCTCGATTTCATCGAAGATTTCACCAAGCGTTTTCCGCATTACGTCGATGAATACGAAACCCTGTTGACCGATAATCGGATATGGAAACAGCGCACCGTCGGCATCGGCGTCGTCACGCCGGAACGTGCGCAAGCGCTGGGGTTCACCGGACCGATGCTGCGTGGCTCGGGCATAGCTTGGGATTTGCGCAAAAAACAGCCCTATGAAGTCTATGAAAAAATGGATTTCGATATTCCCGTCGGCGTGAATGGCGATTGCTATGACCGCTACCTGGTGCGCATCGAAGAAATGCGCCAGTCGAATCGCATCATCATTCAATGCATCGACTGGCTGCGCAAAAACCCCGGTCCGGTGATTATCGACAATCACAAAATCGCGCCGCCGAAACGCGAAGGCATGAAAGAAAACATGGAAGAGCTGATCCATCACTTCAAGCTTTTTACCGAAGGCATGCATGTCCCGCCGGGCGAAGCGTATGCGGCGGTGGAACACCCGAAAGGCGAGTTCGGCATTTATCTGGTGTCCGACGGCGCAAATAAACCCTACCGCCTGAAAATCCGCGCGCCGGGATTTCCGCATCTGGCAGCGTTGGACGAAATGGCGCGTGGTCACATGATCGCCGACGTGGTCGCCATTATCGGCACGCAGGATATTGTGTTTGGAGAAATTGACCGATGAAAATCATCGACTCGAAAGTAATCAACATTGACCAACTCAAACTCGAGCACTTCGAGAACGGCGAAAAATTCGCTTCTGACGCGGTTCGCATCGGCCCGCTGCTTGGCGCGAAGGACCTGGGTTATTCATACGATGTCGTTCAGCCCGGCAAGCGCTCATGCCCGTTTCACAGCCATCGCGCAGAAGAAGAAATGTTTTTCATCGTGAAGGGTACAGGAACCCTGCGCTATGGCAACGAGACGCGAAACCTGCGCACAGGCGATTTCATTTGCTGCCCGACTGGCGGGCCGGAGACGGCGCATCAGATCATTAATGATACAGACTCGGAACTTGCTTATATTTCGGTCAGTACCATGATGCCGGCCGAAGTGTGTGAATATCCAGATTCAAATAAGATCGGCGCATTCGGTGATGGCTTAAGGCATATGACAGCCGTGATGGCTTCGGTTGATTATTGGAAGGGCGAGTGAAAATGCTTTCCGATGCAGCGCTGAAAAAAATAGGCCGCGAATTGACCAAGTATCCCGCCAATCAAAAACAATCAGCGGTGATGTCGGCGCTCACCATCGCGCAGGACGAGCACGGCTGGCTGCCCAACGAATTGATGGATGAAGTGGCGCAGTACCTCGATATGCCGCCGATTGCGGTATACGAAGTCGCCACGTTTTACAATATGTATAACCTGAAACCGCAGGGCAAAAGCAAAATCACCATTTGCACCAACTTGCCATGCGCGCTGTCCGGCGCCAACGAAGCGGCCGATCATCTCCAGCGCAAACTCGGTATCGGCTTTAACCAGACCAGCGCGGACGGAAAATTTACCCTCAAAGAGGGTGAGTGCATGGGTGCTTGCGGCGATGCGCCGGTGCTGCTGGTGAACGACAAGCGCATGTGCAGTTTTATGTCGAAAGACAAACTCGATACGCTGATCGCGGAGCTGGGCAAATGAGCGCCATGCTGGATTACGGGCCCGACGCGGTCATTTTGGCGGGACTCAATGGCGACAACTGGCATGTCGGCGATTACCAGCAACGCGGCGGCTATGAGGCGCTGAAAAAAATTCTCGCGAATAAAATCACGCCGGAAGAAGTGATCGCCGAAGTCAAAAAATCTTCGCTGCGCGGCCGCGGTGGCGCTGGTTTCCCCACCGGTTTGAAGTGGAGCTTCATGCCGCGTGCATTCCCCGGCGATAAATATCTGGTGTGTAATTCGGATGAAGGTGAACCGGGCACGTTCAAAGACCGCGACATTATTCGCTACAACCCACATGCATTGATCGAGGGCATGGCGATCGCTGCCTATGCGATGGGAACCAAGGTCGGCTACAATTATATCCACGGCGAAATCTGGGCTGAGTACGAGCGCTTTGAATTGGCGCTGGAAGAAGCGCGCGAAGCCGGATTTTTGGGCGACAATATTCTCGGCTCCGATTTCACTTTCCAGTTGCATACACATCACGGTTGCGGTGCCTACATCTGCGGTGAAGAAACCGCATTGCTGGAATCGCTGGAAGGCAAAAAAGGCCAGCCGCGTTTCAAGCCGCCATTCCCCGCCAGCTATGGCTTGTACGGCAAGCCGACCACCATTAACAATACGGAAACTTTTGCCGCCGTACCTTGGATTATCCGCAACGGCAGCGACTGGTTTCTGAATCTGGGCAAGCCGAACAACGGCGGCACCAAAATATTTTCCGTCAGCGGTCATGTCAACAAACCCGGCAACTACGAAGTCAAAATGGGTACGCCGTTCGCCAAGTTGCTCGAAATGGCCGGCGGCATGCGCGGTGGCAAAAAACTCAAAGGCGTGATCCCCGGCGGATCGTCGATGCCGGTGTTGACCGGCGAAGTTATGATGCAAACCGACATGGATTACGACTCCATTTCCCAAGCCGGCTCCATGCTCGGCTCCGGCGCGGTCATCGTGATGGACGAAGACACCTGCATGGTCAAAGCTGCCGAGCGTTTGGCGTATTTTTATTTTGAAGAATCCTGCGGCCAGTGCACGCCATGCCGTGAAGGTACTGGTTGGTTGTATCGCGTCATCCATCGCATCGAGCACGGCGAAGGGCGCAAGGAAGATCTGGATATGTTGCTGAACCTGGCCGATAACATCCAGGGCCGCACCATCTGCGCCTTGGGTGACGCAGCGGCGATGCCGGTGCGCGCATTCATCAAAACCTATCGCGCCGAATTTGAACATCACATTGAACACAAGTGCTGCCTGGTCGGACCCGGCACGCGTAGCGTGGCGAAAGCGGCGTAAAGATTATGTTGAAAATAGAAATCGACGGCAGGCAGACCGAAGTCGAAAACGGCAAAACCGTCATGGAAGCCGCGAATAATCTCGGCATTTTTATCCCGCATTTCTGCTATCACAAAAAATTATCCATCGCGGCCAACTGCCGCATGTGCCTGGTGCAGGTGGAAAAAGCGCCCAAGCCTTTGCCCGCATGCGCAACGCCGGTGACCGACGGCATGAAAGTGCAAACCCATTCCGATTACGCGGTGAGCGCGCAAAAAGGCGTGATGGAATTTTTGCTCATCAACCATCCGCTCGATTGCCCGATTTGCGACCAGGGCGGCGAATGCCAGTTGCAGGATCTGGCGGTCGGTTACGGCAGTTCCGCATCGCGTTATCAAGAAGAGAAACGCGTTGTATTTAATAAGAATCTCGGCCCACTCATTTCCACCGACATGACGCGTTGCATCCATTGCACCCGTTGCGTACGCTTCGGCCAGGAAATCGCCGGGGTGATGGAATTGGGCATGGCCGGTCGCGGCGAGCATGCGGAAATTCTGTCTTTCGTCGGCAAGACCGTCGATTCGGAATTGTCGGGCAACATGATCGACTTGTGTCCGGTCGGCGCGCTAACTTCCAAACCATTTCGTTATTCGGCGCGCACCTGGGAACTGTCGCGGCGCAAGTCGGTCTCGCCGCATTGCGGCCTAGGCTCCAATCTCGCGGTGCAACTGAAGCAGGATCGCGTGATGCGCGTGCTGCCGCTGGAAAACGACGCCATCAACGAATGCTGGCTTTCCGACAAGGATCGTTTCGCCTATGAAGGCTTGAATTCCGACGAACGCCTGCAAAAGCCGATGCTGAAACAGGACGGCAAATGGATGGAAGTGGAATGGCAGCAGGCGCTGGAATATGTGGCGAACGGCTTGAAGCAAATTGCCGCAGAACATGGCCCGGAACAAATCGGCGCACTGGCCACACCGCACCAGACGCTGGAAGAATTGTATCTGCTGCAAAAGCTCGTGCGCGGGCTCGGCTCCGATAACATCGACCATCGTTTGCGCCAGAGCGATTTTTCGCTCGACGGCAAAATGCAGGGGACGCCGTGGCTGGGAATGAACATCGTCGAATTGTCTGCACTGAAAAGTGTATTGATCGTCGGCAGCACGCTGCGCAAGGACCATCCGCTGATCGCCAACCGATTGCGCCAATCTGCCAAGCGCGGTTTGCAAGTGAACGTGGTCAATCCGATCGATGACGACTGGCTGATGAAAGTCGCCAACAAGGCCATCGTCGCGCCGAATCAAATGGCCGATATGCTGGCGCAAATACTCAAAGCACTGGCGGAAGCAAAACAAGTCGCTGTTCCAGCTATTGCCGCAAACATCATGGTCGGCGACGGCGCGCGCAAGATTGCCGCCAGCCTGTCGGAAAAAGAAAATGCCGCCATGTTGCTTGGCAATCAGGCGCTGCATCATCCGAACTATTCCGCACTATATAGGTTGGCGCAGGAAATCGCCCAACTCAGCGGGGCGAAATTCGGTGTGCTAGGCGAGGCTGCCAACAGCGTCGGCGCGTACATCGCACAGGCAACGCCGGGCAGCAAAGGTTTGAACGCGGCGCAAATGTTCGCGCAACCGCGCAAGGCTTATGTGTTGCTCGGTGTCGAAGCGGAACTCGATACCTATCATCCCTTGCAGGCGATCACCGCGCTGAAATCTGCCGACATGGTGGTGGCGATGAGCGCGTTCAAACACAACGCGCTGGATTACGCCGATGTGTTGTTGCCGATTTCTCCGTTCACTGAAACTGCCGGCACCTTTGTCAACACCGAAGGCCATGCGCAAAGTTTCAACGGCGTGGTAAAACCTTTGGGCGACACACGCCCCGCGTGGAAGGTTTTACGTGTTCTAGGTAACATATTGAATATAAACAATTTTTCATTTGATAGTGTTGAGGCGGTGCGCAATGAAATCTGCGCCAATCTCGATATGCAAATCAAGGCCTCGTTGAATAATCGCGTTGAAGGTGTGGTGCCGCAATTGCCGCCGCCGAATAATAATATTCAGCACATCGGTGAAGTGCCGATTTACGCCGCCGATGCGATTGTGCGTCGTGCGCCGTCGCTGCAAAAAACCGCCGACGGCAAGTCCTCGCAGTTCGTGCGCATCAGCGCCGATTTGTTTGATCAACTTGGTTTGGTCGATGGTGGCGAAGTTCGCATCAAGCAAGGCAATGCAGCCGTCATGCTGAAAGCGAAACGTGACGCAGGCATGGCGAAAAATTGCGTGCGCATCGCATCAGGCGTCCCCAACACGGTGATGCTGGGCGCCATGTTCGGCGAAGTGACGCTGGAAAAAATCAGCGCGGAGCGCGCGGCATGAACGAAATTTTCGTCAACGTTTTCGGCGGCGCCTACGGCCCCCACATTTTGACCTTTATCAAAATTGTACTGCTGGTGGTCGCGCTGATGCTGGGCTTCGCCTACACCACATATGCCGAGCGCAAAATCATCGGCTGGATGCAGGTGCGTGTGGGTCCGAACCGCGTCGGTCCGTTAGGATTGCTGCAGCCCATCGCCGACGGCATCAAACTCGCGTTCAAGGAACTGCTGGTCCCTGCCGGCGCGAACAAATTCCTGTTCGTCCTCGCGCCGGTCGTATCCGTATCCATGGCGATAGTCGCCTGGGCGGTGGTGCCGTTTTCGCCCGAAGCGGTGTTCGCCAATATCGACGCTGGTTTGCTATTCATCCTCGCCATGACATCGATGGGCGTTTATGGCGTGCTGCTCGCGGGCTGGGCGTCCAATTCCAAATATGCCTTCATCGGCGCCATGCGTTCGGCGGCGCAAATTGTTTCCTACGAAATCGCCATGGGCTTTGCGCTGGTCACGGTGTTGATGGCGGGGCAAAGCCTGAACCTGGCGCAGATCGTCGCGCGCCAAACCGGCGACCTGGGTTTGATCAACTGGTTTTTCATCCCGCTGTTCCCGATGTTTGTGGTGTATTTTATTGCGGGTTTGGCGGAAACCAACCGCGCGCCGTTTGACGTGGCGGAAGGCGAATCGGAAATCGTCGCCGGATTTCACGTTGAGTATTCCTCCATGGCGTTCGCCGTATTTTTTATCGCCGAATACGTCAACATGATCCTGGTTTCCGCCCTTGCCAGCCTGATGTTTCTGGGCGGCTGGCTATCGCCGTTCGGGTTTGCGTTTTTGCACAATGTGCCGCTGCTGAATTACCTGGCCATGCCCGGACTGCATTGGCTGATACTGAAAATATGCTTCATGCTGTTTATGTTCATCTGGATCCGCGCCACCTTCCCGCGCTACCGCTACGACCAATTGATGCGCCTCGGCTGGAAAGTTTTTATTCCGCTGACACTGGTATGGCTGGTGGTGGTCGGGTTGATGATGATGCAGCCGGTTAACACCTGGTTCCCTTTTAACATTTGGTTTGCAAAATAATATGTTGAGCCGCGCAAAGGATTTTTTCAGCAGCCTGATGCTGGGTGAATTGCTCAAAGGCATGCGCCTCACCGGCAAGCACATGTTCTCGCGCAGCATCACCGTGCAGTTCCCGGAAGAAAAAACCCCGCAGTCGGGACGCTTCCGCGGCCTGCATGCTTTGCGCCGCTATCCCAACGGCGAAGAGCGCTGCATCGCGTGTAAATTGTGCGAGGCCGTGTGCCCGGCGATGGCGATCACCATTGAATCCGAGCAGCGCGAAGACGGTACGCGCCGCACCACTCGCTACGACATCGACTTGACCAAATGTATTTACTGCGGCTTTTGCGAAGAGTCGTGCCCGGTGGATTCGATTGTCGAAACACGCATACTCGAATACCACGGCGAAAAACGCGGCGACCTGATTTACACCAAACCCATGTTGCTGGCGATAGGCGACAAATACGAACAGCAGATTGCCGAAGACCGTGCTGCCGATGCTGCGTACAGATGATGATCAGCCTGCCAACCATTTTGTTTTACGCCTTTGCCGCGATTCTGCTGTTTGCCAGCGTGCGTGTGATTACCTCGCGCAACCCGGTGCACGCGGCATTGTTTCTGGTGCTGGCGTTTTTCACCGCTGCCGCGTTGTGGCTGTTGCTGCAGGCCGAATTTCTCGCCATTGTGCTGGTGCTGGTGTATGTCGGCGCGGTGATGGTGCTGTTTTTGTTTGTTGTGATGATGCTCGACATTGATATCGAAGAATTGCGCAAAGGTTTTTTGAATTATCTGCCGCTGGGCATTTTGGTCGGCGGCCTGATGGTGTTCGAAATGGGCGCCGTGCTGTGGAGCAAGGGGCTGATAGAAACAGCCGCGCCTGTCGCTAAAGCCGCGAACTACAGCAACACCAAGGAATTGGGCCGGTTGATTTACACCGACTATGTATACCCGTTTGAATTGGCTTCGGTGATCCTGCTGGTCGCCATTGTCGCGGCTATCGCGCTGACTTTGCGCCGGCGCAAGAACACCAGGTACCAAAACCCGTCTGAGCAGATAAAAGTGAAACGCAAAGACCGCGTCCGCATGGTGAACATGACGACGGAAGCGCGGCCAGTTTCCAAAGCGCCGGTTGAAAACGTAACGGAAACCAAGCCACAGTAAGTCAATCAATAAAAGGAAGCGTCGTGATCACACTGTCCCATTATCTGGTGCTAACCGCGATTTTATTCGCTATCAGCGTCGTCGGGATTTTTCTTAACCGCAAGAACATGATCGTATTGCTCATGGCACTTGAGTTGATGCTGCTCGCGGTGAACATGAACTTCATCGCCTTCTCGCAGTACATGGGCGATACGGCGGGGCAGATTTTTGTGTTCTTTATTTTGACCGTCGCAGCAGCCGAATCGGCAATAGGTTTAGCGATATTGGTCGTGCTGTTCCGAAATTTGAAAACCATCAACGTGGACGATATGGATAGTTTGCGCGGGTAGTAAAATATTAAATATAATCAAATAGTTACAATAATATGACATCAATGCAGCAACTTTATTTACTGGTACCTCTTGCGCCGCTCGGCGGTGCCTTGCTTGCAGGTTTGCTCGGCTGGAAATTTGGGCGCGCGTTTGCGCACTGGGTCACCATCATCGGCGTCGCTATGTCGTTTGTCGCTTCCTATTTTATTTTTCGCGATGTATTGAATGGCAATGATTTCAACGGCAACCTGTATCAATGGACGGCGCTCGGCGACAACATGGCGCCGTGGAGCATCGGCTTCCTGATCGACAGGCTTTCGGTCACCATGATGCTGGTAGTTACCTTTGTTTCGCTGATGGTGCATATTTACACCATCGGTTACATGGCCGACGACCCCGGCTATCAGCGTTTCTTTTCGTATATCTCGCTGTTCACGTTTTCCATGTTGATGCTGGTGATGGCTAACAACTTCCTGCAATTGTTTTTCGGTTGGGAAGCGGTTGGACTGGTGTCGTATCTGCTGATTGGTTTCTGGTTTAAGCGGCCGACCGCGATATACGCCAACCTGAAGGCGTTCCTGGTGAACCGCGTCGGCGACTTCGGCTTTCTGCTCGGCATCGGACTGATTTTTTATGCCTTCGGTACGCTTGACTATCAGACGGTGTTTTCCCGCGCTCCGCAATACCTGCAGGAACTAGCACCGGTGCCCGGGATGAAATGGAATCTGATCACCGCCATTTGCATCGGCCTGTTCATCGGCGCCATGGGCAAGTCGGCGCAATTCCCGCTGCATGTCTGGCTGCCTGATTCGATGGAGGGCCCAACGCCGATCTCGGCGTTGATCCATGCTGCGACCATGGTGACCGCAGGTATCTTTATGGTGGCGCGCTGTTCGCCGCTGTTTGAGTTGTCGGAAACCGCCCTGTCATTCGTGCTGGTCATAGGCGCGATCACCGCGTTGTTCATGGGTTTTCTCGGCATCGTGCAAAACGACATCAAGCGCGTCGTGGCGTATTCCACGCTGTCGCAACTGGGTTACATGACAGTCGCGCTCGGCGCGTCGGCCTACTCGGTCGCCATTTTCCATCTCATGACCCATGCGTTTTTCAAGGCGCTTTTATTTCTTGCCGCCGGTTCGGTCATCATCGGCCTGCATCACGAACAGGACATGCGCAAAATGGGCGGTATGTGGAAGTATATGAAAATCACCTGGTTCACATCGCTCATCGGCTCGCTGGCGCTGATCGGCGTGCCCGGCCTGTCGGGTTTTTATTCCAAGGACAGCATCATCGAAGCCGTGCATCACTCGCATCTTCCCGGCGCGGGCTTTGCGTATTTCGCCGTGGTCGCAGGCGTGTTCGTTACGGCGTTTTATTCCTTCCGCATGTATTTCATGGTGTTCCACGGCAAGCCGCGTTTTGATACACATGCGGCGCATGATGAACATGGCCATGATGATCATGGGCATCACAGCGGCGTGCCGCACGAATCGCCGTGGGTGGTGTGGGTTCCCCTGGTGTTGCTGGCGATCCCATCGGCAATAATCGGCGCGATGACGGTGAAGCCGATGCTGTTCGGGAATTATTTCGCCAATGCCATTACGGTGCTGGATAAACACAACCCGCTGAAAATCATGGCGCAGGAATTCCACGGCGCCGCAGGCATGGCGATGCACGGTGCGATGCAGTTGCCGTTTGTGTTGGCCGTCCTCGGTGTGGTGCTGGCCTGGTTTTTGTATCTCAAGCGGCCGGACATTCCGGCCAGGTTGCGTCAGACTTTCAGTCCGGTTTATACACTGCTGGATAATAAATATTATTTCGACCAATTCAACGACTGGTTTTTCGCCAACGGCGCGCGCAAACTGGGTAGCGGCCTATGGCGTTTCGGCGATGTCACCTTCATCGACGGGCTGATGGTCAACGGCAGCGCAAAACTCATCGGCTGGTTTTCCACTGTCGCGCGCCGCATGCAAACCGGTTTCATTTATCACTATGCGTTTGTGATGATCATCGGCGTCGCCGCGTTCCTGTGGCTGAAACGTGCTTAAGAGATTAAAGAAAAAAATATGTCCGGTTTGCCTTTGTTAAGTTTGTCGATCTGGTTGCCGATACTGTTCGGCCTGCTGGTGCTCGCCACCGGATCGGACCGCAATGCGCCGCTCGCGCGGAAGATTGCACTGGTCGGTGCACTCATCGGTTTCGCAATCACGATTCCGCTTTATACCGGCTTTAACCTGGCGACGGGCGCAATGCAGTTCAGCGAAATGACGCCGTGGATCGCGCGTTTCAACATCAATTACCATCTGGGCATTGACGGCATTTCGCTGTGGTTTATTCTGCTTAACAGCTTCACGACATTGTTGGTGGTGATCGCCGCATGGGAGGTGATTGAACAAAAAGTCGCGCAATACCTCGCCGCGTTCCTCATCATGTCCGGTCTCATCAACGGTACCTTTGCCGCGCTGGATGCGATGCTGTTTTATGTCTTCTTCGAGGCCATGCTGATTCCGATGTTTCTGATCATCGGCGTCTGGGGCGGGCCGAATCGCGTCTACGCAGCGGTGAAATTTTTTCTTTACACTTTGCTGGGTTCGCTGCTTATGTTGGCCGCGTTCATTTACTTATATTTCCAGGCGGGCGACAGTTTCGAGATTCTGGTGTTCCACCGATTGCCGTTGACGCTTTCTGCGCAAGTATTTATTTTTATTGCATTTTTTATGTCATTTGCAGTAAAGGTGCCGATGTGGCCGGTGCATACCTGGTTGCCTGATGCGCACGTCGAAGCACCGACCGGCGGCTCGGTGGTGTTGGCGGCGATCACGTTGAAAATCGGCGGCTACGGCTTCATGCGTTTCAATCTACCCATCGCGCCAGATGCGAGTCACACCCTCGCGCCTTATGTGATTGCCATTTCCTTGATCGCCATCGTTTACATAGGCCTCGTTGCACTGGTGCAGAAGGACATGAAAAAACTCGTCGCCTATTCATCCATTTCCCATATGGGTTTTGTCACGCTGGGATTGTTTTTGTTCAGCGCGCTTGGCATGGAAGGCGCGCTGGTGCAAATGATTTCCCATGGTTTCATTTCCGCCGCCATGTTCCTGTGCATCGGCGTGCTTTATGACCGCGTGCATTCGCGCGAGATATCCGCCTACGGCGGCGTGGTCAACACCATGCCGGTGTTCGCCGCGTTCATGGTGCTGTTCGCCATGGCCAATGCCGGCTTGCCTGGCACCAGCGGCTTTATCGGCGAGTTCATGGTTATTCTCGCCAGCGTCAAGGTTAATTTCTGGTTCGCTGTGTTGGCGGCGACCATATTGGTTTTCGGTGCAGCCTATACCTTGTGGATGGTGAAGCGGGTGATTTTCGGCGACGTCGCCAATCCGCACGTCGCTGAACTGAAGGACATCAACAAACGCGAATTCGTTTTTCTGGCGTTGCTGGCAGTGGCGGTCCTCAGCATGGGTATCTATCCCAAGCCCTACACCGACGTGATGCACACGACAGTCAATGACCTGACGCGCCATGTGGCGAAAAGCAAAGTGCCGAGATAAGCAGACGCCATGACGAATTTTCTGCCGCCCAATTTGATGCCCGCGCTGCCGGAAATGTTCCTGCTGGCGATGGTGTCGATTATCCTCATCGCTGATTTATTCATCAGCGAACGTAATCGTGCACGGATCTATACCCTCAGCCAAATCGCGATTGCCGGTTGCGCGCTATTGACCATTTATACGTTCTCGCGTCAACCCCTGTTCACTTTCAACGGCATGTTTGTCGATGACTCGCTGTCCGACATTTTAAAAATCATGCTTTATATTACTGTCAGCATGGCGCTGGTCTATTCGCGCGAATACGTCGCGCAGCGCGGCCTGTTCCGCGGCGAATTTTTCGCGCTGGTGCTATTTGCCCTGCTGGGCATGATGGTGATGGTTTCGGCCAGCCATTTCCTCACCTTATATCTCGGCCTCGAATTACTTGCCTTGAGCCTGTACGCTTTGGTCGCGCTGCAGCGCGATTCCGCCACGGCCTCTGAAGCGGCGATGAAATACTTCATACTCGGCGCCTTGGCGTCGGGCCTGTTGCTGTACGGCATGTCGATGCTTTACGGCGCCACTGGCTCGCTCGACCTGGCGAAAATTTCTGCTGTTATTCAGGGGGGCACAGCCAACAAGAGCCTGCTGGTTTTTGGCTTGGTGTTTGTCATCGCGGGCCTTGCGTTCAAACTCGGCGCCGTACCTTTTCATATGTGGGTGCCGGACGTTTATCACGGCGCGCCGACGGCCATCACGCTATTTATCGGCACCGCGCCCAAACTCGCCGCCTTCGGTTTCATCATGCGCCTGCTGGTTTCGGGCTTGCAAGGATTGGTCGCCGACTGGCAAGGGATGCTGATGATTCTTGCATTGCTGTCCATGGCCGTCGGCAACATTACCGCCATTGCGCAAACCAACATAAAACGCATGCTGGCGTATTCGACCATTTCGCATATGGGTTTCCTGCTGCTCGGTATTCTCGCGGGCAACACCAACGGTTACAGCTCAGCGATGTTTTATGTCATCGCCTATGTGCTGATGTCTCTCGGCGCGTTCGGCATGATAATCATGCTGTCGCGGGCGGGGTACGAGGCGGAAGACCTGGACGACTTCCGTGGCCTCAACAAACGCTCGCCCTGGTTCGCCGCGATCATGCTGTTCATCATGTTTTCCATGGCGGGCATTCCGTTTTTCATCGGCTTCTGGGCCAAGCTTTCCGTGTTGCAAGCGGCGTGGCAGGCCGGTTACTTCAAGCTGGTTGTCGCTGCAGTCATGTTGTCATTGGTCGGCGCGTATTATTATTTGCGCGTGGTCAAGCTCATGTACATGGATGAGCCGATTGAAACCGCGCCGCTGCAACCACAGGAAGACATGAAACTCATTATGAGTCTCAACGGGATCGCGATCGTGTTGCTCGGCGTGCTGCCCGGCCCGTTGATGTCCATGTGCCAGACGGCCATCCAGCAATCGCTCAAACTCTAGGCAAGCCATCACCTTCTACAGCTATCTGCGGAACAGCAAAAACAAATAGATTCGCTATGCAAAACGCCGACGACAAAAACTATTTTTCCGACGAAAGCCTGGTTGAGCATACTGTCAGTTCAAAGACTGAATACCGGGGCCGTTTGCTGCAGGTAAAAGAAGATCGCGTGCGTTTACCCGACGGCAGCGAAGCGAACCGCGAATACATCGTCCATCCCGGTGCCGTTGCCATCATCGCCCTGACGGATGATGGAAAAATAATCATGGAGCGCCAGTATCGCTATCCGTTACATCAGGATTTTATTGAAATCCCGGCGGGCAAAATCGATGAAGGCGAAGAGGACATGGTCACCGCACAGCGGGAACTGCAGGAAGAAACCGGCTACGCCGCCTCACGCTGGCGCCACCTCATCACTACGCACCCATGCATCGGCTATTCAAACGAACGGATAGAATTTTTTCTCGCCGAAGGACTGACGTTGCATAAACATCAGCGCGAGCATGGTGAATTCCTCGATGTATGCGCCATGCCTTTGCAACAGGCGCTGGCATGGATTCGCGAAGGAAAAATAACCGACACCAAGACGATTACCGGCTTGCTGTGGTACGAAAAATTTGGTCGCTGAGATCTAAGCGGAGATAGGAAAAACGAGCTTAACCCCCCTTTTTTTAACAGCCCATAAATCTGTTGTTCTTGGCGTGATTTGGCATAATGGAGCCTACCCAATCCGAGCACAAAGCGATCGAAGGTGATCAGACGATGAACTGCTGCATAAGCAACAGTGATTCCGCGGTGACGGCACGGGCACCGCTGGGGCGGAGCAGTTTCGCGGTGGTTACGAACAGGTGAATCGCCAAGATGATGGGATCGCACACGAGTTGCAGGTTATTACGCCCGCCCATCCCCAAAAGACTGGCCAGCATGGGCATTCCGACCGCAAGTTACGAATTCGCCAGGCACCCCGTACTAGAACGAATAGGGAACGTTCAGCGAGAAAGTAAGATCTGGGTTCACGCCGCCGAGCCTCATGCCCACGGCCGGTTCCATAAACAGCCCACGGGCGAGGCGCCACGTCATGCCCAACTGCATTTGATAGCGCTCGCGTGACGGCGGAATCGATACCCCGTCGGGCGAACGCGTATCCCGATAGGTACCAGCGAACACCGTATTGAGCGCGAGAGCATCGTTGAGCGCGTAGCTGTAGCCCATGCTCAGGCCGAAGTTGTGCGCCGCCAGCGACCGGCGCGAGTTGGCCGGCTCGACGGCGAAACCGTGCAGGTAGCTCAGCCCGGCGAAGATCACCGCAGGATCGTAGCTCTTGGATAGCACCAGGCCACCGCCAAGGCCGCGATCGCCGGGTCCCGAGGGCAGAACGCTGTCAATGCTCCAGATGACATTGGGACGACCCACCGCTTCGCGTGACGCGACCCCCAACAGCGATACGGAGGCATCCCCGAAGTAATTGTCGCGGGCGACGCTCGGCGCGGTCGTGCCGCTGAGCGTTGCGTCGCTATAGGTCGCAGTGCGGCGCGATACCGCGGGTAATCGCGCAGTGACTTGCACGTCGTCGAACAGACCATAGCGAAATGCGGCGCTGGCGCCCACCGCGCTCGACTCCTGCCGAATGCCCGGAAATGGCGCCTGCTCCGAGCGAGAATACGATGCGCCGACATCGACCGTCGCCGCGCCGCGCTTGAGCAGCACGCCCTGATCGCGCAGGGCGATTTCCTCCGCGGTGGGCGCCGTAGGACGCTCGCCGACCGTGGGCGGCGGATGAGTGCTTATCTGAGGTTCTGTATCCGTTGCAGCTTGCGCAAGCTGCGTGGGGGACACTGGCACCACTCCTCGCGCGCGCAACGCCGGCAGCTCGCCGGCGAGCCATTCTGCTGGATCCATGTTGCCCGGTGGCGACAGTGCGGCACTCGGCGCGGCAGCGACCCCTCCGTTTTTCAACCAATCGAGTAGCGCAGTGCGCGAAAAGCGCCACGCTTCGCCGAGACGGCGGGCCGGTATACGGTCGGCTTCCGCCAGCTTGCGCACAACCTCGCGCCCCACCCGCAGCAGTGCCGCGGCTTCGTCGAGATCCAGCACTTCTCGCGGTGACACGGATTCAGCAGCCACACAGGATGACGCCAGCGGCAACCCACTCAAAATAATCAGCGAGATGAGGGCAAGCAGTCGCTGGAGCATGGAAATGGTCAATGTTCTACCTGTTCGGGAGGGTCAAGGGAAAGGGTTTGCCAATGCTCATCAACTGCTCCGCGCTTAGCACTTCCAGCGGCGGATCGGTCACGCCGGCAAGCTGCAGGGCGTAGCGTTCCGGCCACTCGCCTGAAGCTTTTTCCACCGCAAAGATCACGCCGCGCCCGGATTCGTCGGCCCACATGTCGAGAAAGCGATACAACGGCATGCGCACATTGCCGAGCGACGGATCGGCCAGATGCACGCGGTCGCCCTGCAGGCCCTTGAACACGGCAAAGTGCTCGTAGCCGTTGGGTTTGATGAACACGATCACCGGCCGTGGCAGCTTGGCAAGCTGGGACTGATGCACGCGGAATCCCTGTGCTTTGTGGCCGCGCTTTTGCGCGAGGTGCTGCAGATCCAGCAGCGACAGTCCTTTTTTCTGCAGCGTGGTGAGTTCGTCGGCGGAGAGCGGCTCGAGCAAGACGCGCAATAACACGGTCTCGTCGACCGGGTCGTTGAGCCCATACGTCAAGAGGGTCGCCAGCGACGCCGAACCACAGGAATAGTCGTAGAGCTGTTTGACGACGCCCGCGTCGCGCAGCGCGCGCAGCGACGTAACAGGGAGCTCGATGCGCGCCGCACTTGTATTGACAACGACTTGCGAATCGGCGCACCAACCCGCCCCGCACCACGCGGCCAACAAAGCGCCAAACGCAAGCAGCGTTCTCGGGCATATCGTGCGAGAACGACTGGCGTGCGCCTTGATGAAGGAAGCCTGAGATAGGTTCGACATGGGCACGTAGGATTTTAAAAGAGGCATTAAGCGTCATCCTATTACGGAGGCCGCAGGACCAGCCTCTCTCAGCCCTCGCGTTATAACGCGTACGGACAAGAAAACGGCTCCCCACAGGGGGCCGTTTTAGTTACGGCATAACGCGCTTCGCGCATTAGCCTCCACTGACACTTCGTTTTCAGTCCTGACTCGGCGTCAAGAGATTACCGGAAAGTTAAGGGCTCCGCGCTCAGCACGAATAATGCCCCCCGGACACGCACGTCGTGAAGAGGCCGTATTTAGTGTAAAGGGCGTTGATCGCCACACGGTTGTCAAAGGTGTACTGCGCCAACTTAACGACATACGCTTGCAACTTGGGGTATTTGGTCAGCGTCTGTGCATACGCCCAAAGCTGATTTGCGGTATCGATTGCATTCAACTCGCCGGTAATCGCAGCCATTTCCTCGGACGACAACGCCTGCACTTCGACCCCTTGCAGGGCGGCAAAACCATTGTCGCTGTTCGCCATGGCCGGTGTCGAAAGCAACGCGCCGGTTAGCAGCAATGCGGAAGCCAAAAAAGCGATTAGTTTCTTCATAACAGTCTCCTTTTGAGTAAACACTAATATGTGGCGTGCGATAGCCCCGCACACCATATTAAGTACTCTATTCTCCAAAATTTTCCACTGCTTTGATCCATATCAAACTTCCTTGCTTTGGCCGGGATAGTATCCGTCGATTGCTACTCCGATGAATTTTGTTGCATGTACCTGCCCAATCGCGTGGGCCCACAACGCTTTGCCCACTTGCTTACCTGCGAATTAGAATATAATAAAAACATATACTTAAGCTGCATTTACGACGCAAGTTGAAGCTTGCTTCGGGCAGCAAAAGCCATAGCGGCCAGTTAATAAGAAATGCCGGCGGCGTCTTGCCGACAGCGGTCCGCCGGTAGGTTTGTTGCGCATGCGCGAGATTGAGCGCCGTGAAATTGTGCGCATCGGTGTTGATTTTGCCGCCAGCGAAGAGACTGGGTGTCAAGACCTTGGGCGCGCTCAACATATCCCTCAGCGGAGTTTCGTGACGGGCAGGCATGTCGTCCATGGTGACGCGTGTGGTCAGGTAATCCGGCGTGCCGTCGCCATGAAATAAATCCTTAGGTGTGGAGTTGCAACAGGTTGTTTCCTTTTAACCTGGACATAGGCGGTACCGAACCGATGCCCATATGGGGTCGAGGCTGTGTGAAAACTCAAAGTTGATCCGATTTCGGCGGAGTAAAATCCATTCCGGATGTCGGAAAAATTGAATACGGCGCGTTTTATGAGGTCGATTTTTTTCGATGCCAATTTTTTTGACGTTTTCACACAGCCTCGGTCGAGACTTGCCCTTCCAATTTTTCCCCAAACCGGCAATTCGCTTCAAACCCCGGGCGATTCGACCAAGGTCTGAAATTTACCGACAATTTCCGTGTTGAGCTGTCTTTCTACCGCCGCGAGTAATTCGTCCGGTTTGAATGGTTTGGTGAGGTAGCCGTTCATTCCGGCTTTAAGGCATTTTTCGTGATAGCCCGCCATCGCGTGGGCGGTGAGGGCGACGATCGGAATCTCACCGTTGGCGGCTTTGTCGCGTTTGCGGATGGCTTCTGTCGCGGCAAAACCATCCATGCCTGGCATCTGGATGTCCATCAGAATCAAATCGCAAGTTTGCCTGTCGAGAATTTCCAGCGCTTCCGCGGCGTTGCTGGCGATGATGGCGGCGTAATGGTTTTTTTGCAGTACGTGCGCCACCAGCAATTGCGTATCCGGATTGTCTTCCACCAGTAAAACGGTTTTCCCGGCGGCGCGTTGTTCACGCAATGAGTGGCGTGTGACCAGCACTACCGTTTTGTCGCTTACTTCCTGCGCGCCGGTTACGGCCAATACTGCGTCATACAAATCAGTCTGGGTGTAGGGCTTGGAAAGATACGCCGCAATACCGTTTTCCTTACAAAGCTGCGCATCGCCGCGCCGCGCCTTGCTGGCGATCATGATAAGAATGGTGCGCGCCAGTTGCGGATGGTTTTTGATCTTTTGCGCCAGCATGAAGCCGCTGGTATCGCCCTTTAGATGGCTGTCGAGGACTACAACGGGAATCGGGCTGTCGTCAGTAATGCACATTTCCAACAGCGTCATGGCCATATCGATGCCGTCAGCCTCGAATGGCGCCATGTCGTGGCGCTGGAAAAAGCGGCTCAGGTCATCGCGTTCGCGCGGGTCGTTGCTGACTACCATGGCGCCCAGGCCTTTAAGCGTTTCGAATACCGGCGCAGAATGTGCCAGCAAGACGGGTTTTCGCTCATCCAGCGTTATGGCGAAACTGAAGGTGCTTCCTTCGTCCAGTACGCTTTTTAATTCGATTTTCCCGCCCATGGCGTGCACCAGCCGCGAGGCGAGCGTCAGCCCCAATCCCAATCCCTCAAACTCGCGCGCATGGGAAGTATCAGCCTGGTCGAAAGCGCTGAAAATATTGGCTTGCATCTCATCGGCGATGCCTATGCCGGTATCGCTCACCGTAAATCTGAGCTTGACCTGATTTTCCTGCCGCGATTCCAAAGCAATGCCGACCAGTATTCGGCCCTTTTGGGTGAACTTGATCGCATTACCGACCAGATGGTTCAGCGTTTCGCGCAGGCGGCCCGGGTCTCCGACCAGCCCGTCCGGCACCCCTTCGCCGATATCCAGTTCCAGCGTAACCTGTTCGTTTTCCGATGCGGCGATTTTTTGTTCGAATAGCGGCGACAGGCAATCTCGCAAGCTGAATGGCAGGTTATCCAATGTAAACGAACCGTCCTCCAGTTTGGAAAAGTCCATGATGTCGTTGATCATCGTCAACAAGGACTGGCCCGCACGGGATACGTTTTCCAATTGCCCGCGCTGTTCCTGGGTCAGCGACGAGTTCAGCGCCAAATCGGTCATGCCGATAATGGTATTCAACGGCGTGCGTAATTCGTGGCTCATGTTTGCGACGAATTCGTTCTTTGCCGCATTGGCCTCTTCCGCGACCCGCTTTGCTACCACCAGATCCTGGCCGTTTTGCCGGCGCACAGTCGCGTCACGGTGCAACCATAGGTAACCCTGATAGGAATCCTCGACATGAACAGGAATAAAGCTGCGTTCGAATATGCGGCCATCTTCCAGTTGCACTTCTTCGTTCAGCACTTCTTTGCTGTCGAGAAGAATGGCGGAAAGACGGGTGATAAATGCCAGGGGGTCGGCAAAGTTTTTCTTTATCTCATGGGTCACATGGCGGGCTTCCATTCCCATCAGGGACAGCGGCGCAGCTTCAACGCCGAGGTAATCGCAATAGCTCTGATTGATGTGGGTAATGATGCCGGTTTTATCGACCATCATCACGCCGGTGTGCAGATTGTCCATCAGTGTGACCAGCCTGCTGCTGGTGGCGTCGAGGGTTTCTTCAGCCTGCTTGCGTTGGGTAAAGTCGCTGACGGTGCCGCACACGCCAACGGGTGAGCCGTTGGCGTCGTATGCAAGCGCTGCGCGCAATTCGGTCCAATGCACCTTGCCGCTGCGATCATGGCAACGCATTTCGTGGCCGTACTTCACGGCATTACCTTCCAGCAAACGCTTAAAATAATAGTTTACGCCGTTGGCATCATCCGGATGGACCACAAACAAAATGGATTTGCCCAGGGTTTCTTTGACGGAATAACCCGTCATACGCTCCCACGCCGGGTTCAGGTACACGCAGTTACCGTCAAGGTCGTTTTGGAACACGATATCGTTCAGGCTATCGACAATGCCGCGGAACTCCACATCGGGTGAAGTCATGGTGCCAAGCTTAGGTTCGGTAGCTTTGAGATGGGATGCGTCGTTAGGCACGGTGTCGGCATTCGGTTCAGATCGTTTTAGTTAAGCAAATGTAAACCATTGCCGCAGCAAAAAGCAGGAAAAAAGGCACATTTTCCCACGTAAATCCGATTATTTTTCTTGCAGTTTGTGCGCTATTTCACTGACGTGCGCGACAAATTGATTAGCTGAATGGTGGACGCGTCATGTCTAGCGACGGATTGAGCCGGATTGAGTTCCGGCAGAATGCGGTTGGCCAATTGTTTACCCAGCTCTACACCCCATTGGTCGAAAGAGTTGATATTCCAGATTACGCCTTGCACAAAAACCTTGTGCTCGTACAAGGCCACCAACATGCCGAGGGTTTTCGGCGTGAGTTTATCGAGCAAAATAGTGTTGGTGGGCCGGTCGCCGGGAAAAACTTTAAAGGGAACCTGTTTTTCAGTATCGACTTCAGGCATGCCATGCGCAATGAGTTCGGCGCGGGCTTCGTCCGCCGTTTTGCCGCGCAGCAACGCTTCCGTTTGCGCAAAACAATTCGCCAATAACATCGCATGATGTTCGCCAGCCGGGTTAAGGCTGCGCAGGCAGGCGATGAAATCGGCGGATATCAAATCCGTTCCCTGGTGAATCAATTGAAAAAACGCATGTTGCCCGTTGGTACCCGGTTCGCCCCAGATGATGGGGCCGGTTGCGTAATCAACCAACTTGCCGTTGTTATCACAGCGTTTGCCGTTGCTCTCCATATCGAGTTGCTGCAGATAGGCGGGAAAGCGCGCGAGGTATTGGTCGTAGGGCAACACGGCGTGCGAGGCAGCGCCGCAAAAATTGCGCTGCCAGATGCCGACCAGCGCCAGCAGCACGGGCATGTTGGCACCGAATTTGGCGTGACGGAAATGTTCATCCATTTCGTGGGCGCCCGCGAGCATTTCTTCAAAACGGTCCATGCCGATAAAAAGCGCAATGGATAGCCCGATGGCCGACCAGAGCGAGTAACGTCCACCGACCCAATCCCAGAAGACGAACATGTTTTGCGTATCGATACCGAAGGCGGCGACTTCTTTCGCGTTGGTCGAGACGGCGACAAAATGTTTTGCCACCGCATCTTTCGGCGCGGTTCTCAGCAACCAGTCGCGCGCGGTTCGGGCGTTAGCCAGCGTTTCCTGCGTGGTAAAAGTTTTCGACGCGATGATGAACAATGCGGTTTCCGGATTCAGGCGCTTGAGGGTTTCCATGATGTGGGTCGCATCGACATTGGAAACAAAATGCATGCTGAGTTTTTCGTGGCCGTAATGTTGTAACGCTTGGCACGCCATCAGCGGGCCGAGGTCGGAACCGCCGATGCCGATATTCACGATATCCGTGATCGGTTTGCCGCTATGGCCGCGCCACTCGCCGTTACGGACTTTTTCGCTGAAGCCGCGCATTTTTTGCAAAGTCGCCAACACATCAGGCATTACGTCCTTGCCGTCTGTTATCACCGGCTTGCCGCTGCGGTTGCGCAATGCGGTGTGCAGCGCCGCGCGGTTTTCCGTGACATTGATTTTTTCGCCGCTGAACATTTTTTCAATCTTCTCGCCCAGGTTCGCGTCGCGCGCGAGTTTAAGTAACATCACCAATGTTTCCTGCGTGATTTTGTTTTTAGCGTAATCGAGAAAGATGCCGCCGACGCGTAAGGAGAAATGCTCGGCGCGCTTAGCGTCATTGGCGAACAGGCCGCGCATGCTGACAGTGGAAAGTTGCTGTTGATGCGCCGCAAGGGCGAGCCAGGTGGGCGATAGGGTGAGTTTAGACATAGTATTGTAAGTATTTGATTATATTTAATATTATTTATTTGCAGAGAGTATGTTTTTGCAGCGCCCATTGCACATGTTCGCGCACCAAGGCTGATGCATCATCCATGCGCGCGCGCAAAGCCGCAAGTACGGCGGGAGAATTTTTTGCGTTGCCCAGTCCCACCGCGATGTTGCGCAGCCAACGTTGATGGCCGATGCGATGAATCGCGCTGCCCGCCAACTTTTGTTCGAACTCTTTTTCGCTCCAGGCGAATAATTCAACCAGGGTCACATCATCGAGTCCGTTATGCACCGCGAAGTCATGTTCATCGCTGGTTTGCGCGAACTTGTTCCACGGACAAACCAGTTGGCAATCGTCGCAACCGTAAACGCGATTGCCGATGAGCTCGCGGAATTCCACTGGAATGCTGCCCTGGTGTTCGATGGTGAGATAGGAAATGCACCGCCGCGCATCGAGTTTATACGGCGCGACGATGGCCTGGGTCGGACAGATATCGATGCAGGCCTGGCAAGTGCCGCAATGCTCGTTCTGTTCGCCGTCGATAGGCAGCGGCAAATCGGTGTAAATTTCACCCAGGAAAAATAGCGAGCCCGCTTCGCGCGTCAGCAGCAAAGTATGTTTGCCGCGCCAGCCGATGCCGGATTTTTTCGCCAGTTCCACTTCCATCACCGGCGCCGAGTCGGTGAACACGCGAAAATGAAATCCGCCGGTTTGCTGTTCGATTATTTGGGCGAGCTTTGCCAGGCGCTTGCGCATCACCTTATGGTAATCGCGCCCCAGCGCATAACGCGAGATAAACGCGCTATCCGTATCGTTAATGACATCCCAGCTATCGCGCGTTTTCGGCGGCGAATAATTCAGGCGTACGGAAATCACGCGCAACGTGCCGGGGAGTAACTCCGCCGGGCGCGTGCGTTTGGTGCCGTGTTTTGCCATATAATCCATGTCGCCGTGGCAGCCCAGCGCGAGCCATTGCTGCAGGCCTTGTTCTGCAGCAGCCAAATCGGTATCGGTGATACCGGTTTGCTGAAAACCGAGTTCGCCGCTCCAGCGTTTGATGTCGAGTGCGAGTTGCTTGAAATCCATGGCAGGGGGTGGGGTAAGTGTTTGCGGCATGGGCCTATGATACTGCCAACTCGTGTAGGCGAAAATTAGCGGATGTTTTTTTGAAGCGCCATTGGAAAACCTTACCCGATATCTAGCCGACGAGGCTGCCACCCAGCAACTGGGACGTGAACTTTCGTCATGTCTGGCGCCCGGGACGACCATCCATTTGCGTGGCGACCTGGGAGCGGGCAAAACTACCCTCGTGCGCGCCATGCTCAATGGGCTGGGTTACGCTGGCAAGGTTAAAAGCCCGACTTACACTCTGGTTGAACCTTATGCGGTTTCTCATTTATACTTGTATCACTTTGATTTTTATAGGTTCCTCGACCCCCAAGAATGGATAGAAGCGGGCTTGCGCGATTACTTCAATGCGGACAGCGTTTGTCTGGTCGAATGGCCGGAGAAAGCGGGGGATCTATTGCCGTCGCCGGACCTGACGATTCATTTGCATATCTTGCCAAACGGTCGGCGCGCCGAGATTACGGCGCACTCAGCGCGTGCAGCGCAATGTTTGCAGCAGGCCAACATCGTTTGATTCAAAACATGCAGCGCTTTTTTGCCGGATTGTTTTTCTGCCTCGCGCTGAACGCGCCCGCGCATGCTCTCACCCAACTGAGTTCCGTGCGCGTGTGGCCCGCGCCGGAATATACGCGCATCACACTGGAATCGCCGGCCGCGATCAAATGGCAGTTGATGGCGCTGAAAAACCCGGAGCGGTTGGTACTGGATCTGAATGGCGTGGATAGCAACGCGGCGCTGGAAAGTCTGACTTCAAAAATCAAGCCAACGGATCCTTATATTCAGGGCGTGCGCGTGGCGCGCTACAAACCCGGCGTCGTGCGTGCCGTTTTTGACTTGAAAACCGAAGTCAAACCCAGTGCATTTATTCTGACGCCCGTCGCGCAATACGGCCACCGCCTGGTGCTCGATATTTATCCGGAGAAGCCGGTCGACCCGATATTGGCTGTGCTGGGGCTGAACGAAAATGGCGAGCCGATCAAACAAACCGCACCCGATACGCAACAGGAAAAGCCGGCAGAAATACCCGCAACACCCAAGCAACTCTTTGGCCGCAAGATCATTATCGCCATTGACGCCGGTCACGGCGGCGAGGACCCGGGCGCCCACGGCAGCAACGGCTCGCGCGAAAAAGATGTCACGCTGTCGATTGCGCAAAAACTCAGGGACCGCATCGACCAGGACCTGGGCATGCGCGGCGTGCTGACCCGCGACGGCGATTATTTTATCCCGCTGCAAACACGTACCATCAAGGCGCGTAAGATCCACGCCGATTTATTCGTGTCGGTGCATGCGGATGCATTTGTCAGCCCCGATGCGCGCGGCTCGTCGGTGTTTGCCCTGTCCGAGCGCGGTGCCACTTCTACCGCTGCGCGATTGCTCGCTCAGCGGGAGAACGCGTCGGATTTGATCGGCGGCGTGAACATCGCCGTGCGCGATCCGTATCTGGCTAAAACTTTACTTGATCTGTCGCAAGCCGCTACCATAAACGACAGTCTTAAATTAGGTAAAGAAGTATTGGAAGGCATGGGTGGAATTAATAAACTGCACAGCCACAAAGTGGAGCAGGCCGGATTCGCGGTACTGAAGTCGCCGGACATTCCATCCATACTGGTTGAGACCGCATTCATTTCCAACCCGGATGAAGAAGCGCGCTTGAATGACGACGGTTATCAGGAAAAGATCGCCAATGCGATCTTCAATGGCATCAAACGCTATTTCGCCAAAAATCCGCCGATGAACCGGACCAAAGTGGTAATGCAGTAATACTTATAATTAATTGATTTAATTAATATTATTGTTTTTGATCCAAGGCGCTTCAGGCGCCTTTTTTGTTTTCACCCAACGCAGTGCTGGCTAAGGCTTTTTGCATAGATCGAAGCATGGTATCGGCTTCGGAAATATTCAGCGGCCTGCTGTAAAGGAATCCTTGCACGGCGTCGCATTGGATGGCGCGCAGGAAATTCATTTGTGCTTCGCTCTCGACACCCACTGCGACCACACGCAATCCCAGGCGCTTGGCCATGGCAATGACGGTTTCCGTGATAGTGCAATCACCTTTGTCGCCGGGTATGCCGTCAATGAAGTTGCGCGCGATTTTCAACGTGCGCACAGGGAGGCGCTTCAGTTCGCTCAATGACGAGTGGCCGATACCGAACTGGTCCAATGCAAGGCCGACGCCCAGATCCCCCAACTCAGCGAGAATTTCCGCCGTCATCTCGGGGTTGCGCATGGCAGCGCTTTCAGTGATTTCAAACTCCAGCCGCGCCGGGTCGATTCCGCTTTCATTCAGCGCATCGCGCAGCAGTTTTATCAGGTTGCGCGAAAGCAATTGCCGCGACGAGAGATTGACCGACACTATCAGATCTTTATGTCCGGCCAGTTGCCACAGCCTGGATTGGTCGCACGCATGACGTATCACCCATTCACCCACCGGCGCGATGAGTCCCATTTCTTCCAGCACCGAGATGAACTGGCGCGGGGCAATTTCTTCCTGGCCGGATGGTTTTTTCCAGCGCAGCAGGGCTTCCATGCTGCGGATGCGGCCGGTGGCCAGCTCCAGCTGCGGCTGGAATTGCAGGGAAAATTCTTTATGTTCGATGGCGTGGCGCAGGCTCGTTTCCAATTCGAGGCGCCGCGATAGCATTTTTTCCAGGTCCTGGCTGAAAAAACGCATGGTGTTGCGGCCGGCTTCCTTGGCCTTATACATCGCCGTGTCCGCGTGACGCACCAGGGTGGCGGCGTCCAGGGCGTTGTCGGGAAAAAAGCTCACGCCGATGCTGGCGGAAATGCTGAAGCGGTGCTCGCCGATTTCGAACGGCGCTGCCAGCGCCCTGAGGATTTTCCCCGCCACCACCCGCGCGTGTTCAGTGTCTTCCAGATTGGGCAGAGTGATGATGAACTCGTCGCCGCCTTCCCGCGACACGGTGTCCTCTTCGCGTACCGATTCGCTGAGACGTTGTGCTACCGTGCGCAGCACGCTGTCGCCGGCTTCATGGCCCAAGGTATCGTTGATCAGTTTGAATCGATCCAGATCCAGGTATAGCACCGCCACGTGGCGTTGCCCGCGCTTCGCCTGGGCGATCGATTGCGCAAGCCGTTCCTGCGTCATACGTCTATTGGGAAGGCCGGTGAGCGCATCATGGTTGGCGAGATATTGCGTCGTCTTGTCGGCATGCGTGCGTTCGGTGATATCGTTAATGATGGCGGACATGCCTACCATTTTATGATTTGTATCGTAAGTGGGAGCGGCAAACCAGTCGCAAATAATTGTCCTGCCGTCTGCGGTGATATTGTTGGCGGTAGTGCGTATTCCATCGGGATGGCTGGCTAAGTTATCCCACAGGACTTTCATCGCCGCGCGACCATCCGCCGTCACCAATTCGGCTGCGTGGCGACCGAGCATTTGTTCCCGTTTGTAGCCGAAAATATTTTCCGCTGCCTGGTTCCAGTCGGTGACGCAAAAATTCATATCCCACTCAACCGCCGCGAGCGGCGAATGCTGCATATACAGGGAGAGTTTTCTGGTCGCTGCAAGGGCATGGGATTCAGCAAGTTGTTGTCCCACCGTGGCGGCTTGCAGTGCCATTACGGCTTCACGCGCCTGTTGGCGTTCGGTTTCAAGGTTAGACGCCAGCGACAAATTCCTGAAGCGCGTGGTCAGCGCGTCGATGACGCCTGCGTTTGCGCGGGTATGGATGAACAGCAGTAACACTGCCAGCGCCAATAGCACCAGCCCGAGCAGAACGTGGTTGCGATCGCGTAGCAGCAGCATGTGCAAAGCCAGCGGCACCAGCGCAGGCACGACATAGGAAACAAATGCCGGGCGAAAGGGCGCATGTTCAGCGAGGGCGCCGGTAGTCAGCAATGCGACAAGCATCACCACGCTCATTTCATTGAACAGGTTACCCAGCGGAAACAGCAGTGTGCCGACGATGGCCCAGCCGAAACCCATCAGCCCTGTGCCGATGACAAACCAGTTGCCCCATGTGTGAGACTGCGCCGCACTGGGTTTGGCGCTCATATAGGCCTTATACAATCCGTAACGCGCTATGGTGAGCACGCTGATGAAAGTCAGCCAGACGAACAGCGCGGGCCGCGGCGACAGTTCGTTCCACAGTACGGCGCCGAGCGCCAGCGCCACCATCAGTGTGGCGAGATAACCCACCAGTGACAAACGGTAGAGCAGGCGCACTTGCTCTGCATAAACCAACGTGGTTTCTACAGTTTTACCGTGCAACACTCGACTGGCTGGTGCGGTTTTGGGAAATAAATCGGCAATAGCCATTCTTGGTGTAACTTTCAAAGATGAATGTTTCGACTAGAGACGTATATCAATATCAGCCTAGCATGCGGAATCCGGAATACTAGGTAGGTAAATGCAGTATTTTTCCTCTGAACCAAGGCTTTTTTGGGATATTTCTCGCTAATTAGCAAAGCATGTTTGCTTTTCCCACAAAGGCATTTTTTCCCGCGGCTGCCAACGGATATAATGACTCATTGTTCTACTCGCGCCTTCCATGTCTTCCATCCGCATACTTCCAGATTTGCTTATTAACCAGATTGCCGCTGGCGAAGTGGTGGAACGACCGGCCGCCGCGTTAAAAGAACTGCTGGAAAACAGTCTCGATGCCCACGCGCAATCCATATCTGTGCAACTCGAAGCGGGCGGAATGAACCGCATCAGCGTCAGCGATGACGGCGCGGGGATTGCGAGAGAAGATTTGCCGTTGGCGCTGGCGCGCCACGCCACCAGTAAAATATCGACTTTGCAGGATCTCGAAGCGGTGGCCAGCCTGGGTTTTCGCGGGGAGGCGCTGGCGAGTATCGGTGCAGTGGCGCATTTGTCGTTGCTGAGCCGCCGCGCCGATGACAAACATGCGTGGAAAATCGATGTCACCGGTGGCGCATTGTCGGAGATTCAGCCTGCAGCACTGGCGCAAGGCACGCAGATTGATCTGCGTGATTTATTTTTCAACACGCCGGCGCGGCGCAAATTTCTGAAATCGGAGGCGACCGAATTCGCGCATAGCGACGAAGCATTCAAGCGCATTGCGTTGAGCCGTGCCGACGTGGCCATGACATCGGCGCATAACGGCCGTCAAACATGGCGCTTGCCGGTGCAGGATGCGGTCGCGCGCGTGGCGGCAATTCTGGGTGACGACTTTGCGCGCGAGTCGGAAATTATCGATGTCAGCGCCGCCGGATTGCGCTTGTCCGGTGTAGCCGGGCGGCCCGCCGCTGCGCGTTCCAGCCGCGACGAACAATATTTCTACGTAAACGGCCGCTTCGTGCGTGACAAGCTTTTGTCGCATGCCATTCGCCAGGCGTACCAGGATGTTTTGCATCATTTGCGCCATCCGGCCTATGTGTTGTTTTTGCAAATCAATCCCGCGTTAGTCGATGCCAACGTGCATCCGACTAAAACCGAAGTGCGTTTTCGCGACGGCCGCGCCGCGCATCAGTTTGTGTTTCATGCTTTGCATAAAGCGTTAGCGCAACCGGTTCACACTGGTGCCGCGAGCGCGGGTGAGCGCGGTATGTTTGCATTCGCAGGCGCGGAAACTTCTGCGCCAGAAAATTTTCCCGCAAATAAATCGGTGCAAGATTTTTATGCCGGCGCGCAACAAACTTCCTTCAACGTGAATGAAACACGGCCTTTTTACGAAACTTTGTTTGGTAAAAAAACTTCTATAAATAAAATAGTTACAGAATATCCGCTTTCATGCGGCGAAAATTTAATTGAAACAGGCAACGCACAACAAGCATCACAGCCATTGGGTTTTGCCTTGGCGCAATTGCTCGGCATTTACATACTCGCGCAAAATCGTCATGGGATGATCATCGTCGATATGCACGCCGCGCACGAGCGCGTGGTGTACGAAAAACTCAAGACCGCGCTGGAGAAAAAATCCATCGCTTCGCAGCCGCTGCTGATCCCGGTCTCATTTAATGCCGGCGCGCTTGAGGTCGCTTGCGCGGAAGAACACGCCGAAACTTTGGCGACTTTGGGTTTCGATATCGCTGCGTTGTCGCCAACTTCGCTCGCCGTGCGCGCGGTGCCCAGTCTATTGCAGGATGCGGATGCGGTGTCGCTTGCGCGCGATGTGCTCGCTGACATTAATGATGCCGGTGCGACGCGCGTGTTGACCGAACGGCAAAACGAATTGCTGTCCACGCTCGCTTGCCACACCGCCGTACGCGCCAACCGCATGCTCACCATACCTGAAATGAACGCGCTGTTGCGCGAAATGGAAGCAACCGAACGGTCGGGCCAGTGCAACCACGGCCGCCCCACCTGGTTCCAGATCACGCTGGCAGAACTCGACAAAATGTTCATGCGCGGCCAGTAAGCGCCATGAGCGACACGCACTTCCCTTTCGCCATTCTATTAATGGGTCCGACCGCCAGCGGCAAAACTGGTGTCGCAGTTGAACTCATAAAACATCTTTCCTATGAAATTGTCAGCGTCGATTCGGCGCTGGTGTATCGGCACATGGACATCGGCACAGCCAAGCCCGACGCGGCCACGCTGCAACAAGCGCCGCATCATCTGATTGATCTCATCGACCCAACGCAAAGCTATTCCGCCGCGCAATTTCGCAAAGATGCGCTGCGTGTGATGGGCGAAGTCAGCGCGCGCGGCAACATTCCGTTGCTGGTCGGCGGCACTATGTTGTATTTCAAAGCCTTGTTAGAAGGCTTGAGTAACTTGCCGCAAGCTGACGCTGATTTACGCGCCGAGCTGGACGAGCGCGCAAAAAAAATCGGCTGGCCTGCCATGCACGCAAAATTAGCCAAGCTCGACCCGGCAACCGCCGCGCGCATCAAACCGATGGACGCACAACGCATCCAGCGCGCGCTGGAAATTTGTATTCTCAGCGGTGCGCCAATGTCGTCGCAATTGGGCAAAGCCGATACGACACCGCTGCCGTATAGTTTTATTAATATTGCATTGGTGCCGAGCGACAGAAAAGTTTTGCACGAACGAATTACTACGCGTTTCGACGCCATGCTCAAGGCAGGCTTGGTGGAAGAAGTGAAAAGTTTACGCCAACAATTCGACTTGCATCCGAATCTGCCGTCTATGCGTTGTGTCGGTTATCGGCAGGCATGGGAATATCTTGATGGAGAAATTACAAAGGAAGAACTGCGTGATAAAGGCATTATCGCGACTCGTCAGTTAGCTAAGCGGCAACTTACTTGGTTGCGGTCGATGGAGGGAGTCGTGGAGTTTGATTGTCTGGATATGGAGTTAAAGCACAAGCTGAGTGAATATATTCGACAACAGTTAGCTACAACGTCCCTTCCCCTTCAAGGGGAAGGATAGGATGGGGATGGGTGTATATGAGTTTGCAGGTTGTCTGTTACTGCAAAAGTTATATTGACAGTGCCGGGGGTAGCCCGGCGGCTAGTCACTTTTTTGCTTCGCCAAAAAAGTAACCAAAAAAGGCGAACCCGCCGCGCTGCTTTTTGTTTTTTTGGGTTTGTTGTCGCTGAAGGGTGAGCGATTGTTTCTTCGTATCAATGTTGATAGGCAGGTTGAATTAGAGAGTTTTTTGTAGGGTGCGCCGTGCGCGCGCGTTGCGGTGATATGAACATCAGATGGCGTAACTTTTCGCCCCCATCTCAACCTTCCCCCGTCAAGGGGGAAGGAGCTTGGAGCATCTGTTTTACTAAAGATTGTCGATGAATCTGAGAGCCTTACGCGTACGCGCGGCGCACCCTACATAGAGCCACGCAAATCAGTTCAGCGTCTCAACCTTAAACGACACTGACACCCGCGCGCGAAACGCGACCACTTTGCCGTCATCTACTTTCAAATCCAGCTTCATCACTTCTGCTACGCGTAAACCTCGCAGGGATTTAGACGCCGTTTCCACTGCGTTTTTCGCTGCCGCTTCCCATGACACGGGACTAACGCCAACTAATTCTACTATTTTGTAAACACCTTCATTATTTTGCGGCATGATGTTCTCCTTATTAAAAAAGTGATTTATTTTTTCCAGTAATTTCGGCGCCAGCATTTCCATCGGCAAACGTTATGCGAACACTTTCTTTCACTTTTACATTTTTTGCCGAACGGATTATTTCGCCGCGCGCATTGTGTACCAAGCTATAACCACGTTCCAACACGGCTTGCGGGTTCAGTTGTGCCAATTGCGATTTGAGCGATTTCAAATCGTTATTGCGTTGCTGCATCAGGTTCAACTGGCTGCGGCGCAGGCGTTGCGCCAGTTGTTGCTGGCCTGCTGCTAATAATTCAAACGAAGGTTTTGCGCCTAGGAATCGATTTCTTATCTGCTGCAAGCCCGTTAGCTGCGCTTCGGCAACTCTTTGCATAGCCTGACGCAAACGTGTTTGCCATTGTGTGAGTTGCACGCCGTCGCGTTGCAATCTCTGTGTGGGTGAGAGCAGCAGTCGCGCCAAGTGGTCGAGTCTTTGCATATGGGTTTCCAAGCATGCTTGCATCTGCCGGTTGGCGCGCGCGCGCAGTTGCGCGAGATGGCGGCGCAGGTCTTCGCCATTGGGGGTGATCAGTTCGGCTGCCGCTGTTGGCGTCGGTGCGCGCAGGTCGGCGACAAAATCGGCGATGGTGAAGTCGGTTTCATGGCCGACGCCGCACACTATGGGAATGTGCGAGTGGGCGATAGCTCGGGCGACGCGCTCGTCGTTGAATTGCCACAGGTCTTCAATGCTACCGCCGCCGCGGCATAATATAAGTACGTCGCATTCACTTCGCTTGTTGGCGATATAAATCGCGGCGGCGATTTTTTCCGCCGCTCCTTCACCTTGCACTGGCGTCGGATAAATAATGACAGATATATTCGGCATACGCCGCGCCAAAGTGGTGAGCACATCGCGGATTGCCGCCGTTGCAGTCGAGGTAATGACGCCGATTTGTTTGGGTACAGACGGCAGCGGTTTTTTGCGCGCGGGGTCGAACAAGCCTTCGGCGTTGAGTTTAGCTTTGAGTTTTTCGTAGGCTTCATACAACGCGCCCAAGCCGGCGCGGCGCATGGTTTCTACCGTAAGTTGAAAATCGCCGCGCGCTTCATATAAAGTTGCCTGCGCGCGCACTTCGACTTGTGCACCTTCGGTCGGCATCCAATCGAGGGTTGCATTTTTGTGGCGGAACATGACGCAACGGACTTGGGCCGTAGCGTCTTTGAGTGAAAAATACCAGTGGCCGGATGCGGCGCGAGTGAGATTGGAGATTTCGCCACTCACCCATTGCAAGGCAAAATTCTGTTCGACCAGTTGTTTGACCTGGCGGTTGAGTTCGCCCACCGTAATCACGGCGGGCAGGGGAGACGTGGAATGGGCGGCATCGGGGAAAAGCATAAGTTCATGGTAGCACAATGAAAAATCAGCTTTTTACGGTTCTTTAATACCGATATTTTGATCAAGGAAATTGGATTCTAATCACCAGACCAGGTCATTTCATCCACTGGAGTGTTGAGTACGATGTCTGTCAAGTAGGCAGCGAAAATAAATATTCGAGTGTATTCAATATGATTGTAACAATATGTTTATATTGAATAATTTATCAAGACGTTTTTTTGGGCAAACAAGAAAAAAGTCTTTTGGCTGCAGGGGTTAAGCTAGCCGCCCCGAGTTTAACCACAACTTTATCCACAGTTATTGTGGATAATTTTTTTATGAAATAAATGCCGATTCACAAAAAATTTGAATCGTCAAATCCTGCGCCACATCAGGCACTCTTACGCACAAACTATGGCGCGCTTGTCGAAAATCCCCCCAGCGGCTAAAGTGTCGGGCATTGCCCCATCCGCACCAGAGTCACGCTTACCGCTTTGGAGACACACTTTGCTTTCTATTATTGAAGCGGCTGGCTGGCCGATTTGGACCCTGATTATCGCTTCCATTGTTTCGCTGGCGATCATCGTCGAGCGTTTCCGTTTCTTGCGCGCTGAAGTCGTAGCGCCGAAAGAATTGCTGCTGAAGACCGTCAATCAATACAAACAGACCGGGGTCACCAGTGAAATGCTCGGCGTGCTACGCGACAATTCCTTACTGGGCAAACTGTTCGCCACTGCATTGTATAACGTCAAAAGCTCACGCGATGCGATGAAGGAATCGATCGAGGAAACCGGCCGTGTGGTAATGGTGGACCTGGAAAAATTCCTGACTACGCTCGGCACCATTGCCTCCATCAGTCCGCTGCTGGGTTTGTTCGGCACTGTGATCGGCATGATTGAAATATTCGGCTCAACCAACGTAGTAGGCAGCAACCCGGCCCAATTGGCCCACGGCATTTCCGTCGCTCTGTATAACACCGCTTTTGGTTTGATCGTCGCCGTGCCGAGTATGATTTTTTATCGTTTTTTCCGCACCAAGGTGGACAACCTGATCGTGTCCATGGAGCAGGAATCGATCAAATTGGTGGAGGTATTGCACGGGGATCGCCGCGCATGAATCTCAAGCTCGGCCACCACCGCGAAGATCCGGAGATCAACCTCATTGCACTGATCGATGTGTTGTTGGTGATATTGATTTTCCTCATGGTGACTACCACGTATTCGCGCTTTTCCGAATTGCAAATCAACCTGCCGGAATCCGGAGCGGAAGCGAACGTTACCCAGGCAAAATCCAAAATCCTGCATGTGGCGGTCGATTCCAGCGGTAATGCCTACGTGGAAAAACAGCAGATACCCGCCATGCGTATTGACCTTATCGGTGCCGCGCTGGCCCGCGTTGCAGTGGAAATGACCGATCCGGTCATTGCGATTAACGCCGACGCCGGCGCATCGCACCAGGCAGTCATCAATGTGATGGAAGCGGCGCGTTCAGTTGGTTTGACGCATATAACATTCGCCACACAAACAAAAAAATAACGGCTACTTTCGCAATTACGCGAGCCTCACTCTATGTCTCGCTATATCGAATCCCTCTGGTACCGCATTTCACCCTGGCATACTTTGCTCTGGCCGCTGTCGTTGGTTTACGGCGCGGTGACTGCCATGCGCCGCGCGTTTTATCGCGCAGGAATTTTCAAAACCCAATTTTTGCCCGTGCAGGTTATTGTTGTCGGCAACATCACCGCGGGCGGTAGCGGCAAGACGCCGCTGGTCATCTGGCTGGCGGAGTTCTTGCGCAGCAGCGGCTACTCGCCGGGTGTGATCAGCCGCGGTTACGGGCGCGAGGACGATGGTATTCGCGAGGCTTTAACGCAAAGCAATGCAACGGAAATCGGCGACGAGCCGTTGCTGATTTTCCGCCGCGCTATGTGTCCGGTTGTTGTCGGCCGCGATCGGTCAGCGGCAGCGCAAACGCTGCTGCAAAAAAATCCGCAAGTAAATATCATTATCAGCGACGATGGGTTGCAGCATTACAAGCTGGCGCGGGACATGGAAATTTGTGTCGTCGATGGCGAGCGTGGGTTCGGTACCGGCTTGCGCCTTCCGGCTGGCCCGCTGCGCGAAGCAACAGCACGTCTCGGGGAAATCGACGCGTTGGTCGTCAATGGCGACGATAAAAATAAATCAATTGAATCATATAGTTACAAACATAGCATGAAACTCGTCGGCGTGATTTTTTTGAATCTCAAAAACCCAAGGCAGCAAGCCCATGCTGAAGATTTCGCCGGAAAAAATATTCACGCTGTCGCGGGAATCGGCAATCCGGCGCGCTTTTTCGCCCATCTCAAGTCGCTAGGTCTGTCGTTCGAGCAGCACGCTTTCCCCGACCACCATGTGTTTACGCCGCAAGACCTGGCATATGAAAATGCGGACGTGGTACTCATGACTGAGAAAGACGCGGTAAAATGCGAGTCATTCGCTAATGAGCAATGTTGGTCGTTGGCGGTAAGTGCCGAACTCGATGAATCTTTCGGTGAGCGCGTGTTGGCGCGATTGAAGCAAAAAAAGGAACCAGGATTATGAATCCGAAACTGCTTGAAATCCTCGTCTGCCCGATATGCAAGGGACCGCTGGTGCATAAAAAACCAGCGCAGGAATTGATTTGCAAACCGGATCGGCTCGCGTTTCCGATCAAGGACGGCATACCTGTGATGCTCGAAGCCGAAGCGCGCCAGTTGCCGCCTGAAGAAGAAATATGAGCTTTCATGTCATCATCCCCGCGCGTATGGCCTCAACGCGGCTGCCGAACAAACCGCTGGCCGACATCGGCGGCCAGCCGATGATCGTTCGCGTGGCCCAACTGGCGGCGAAAAGCGGCGCGGCCAGCGTGACAGTGGCGGCTGATGATGTTCGTATTATCGAAGCAGTCCGCGCCGCCGGGTTCAACGCATTGATGACCGACGCAGACCACGCTTCAGGCACCGACAGAATCCACCAGGCAGCCGCTAAGTTACGCCTTGATGACGACGCCATTGTGGTGAACCTGCAGGGCGATGAGCCGTTGCTGCCGCCGCAACTGGCTGAATTTGTCGCAGTACAACTGAAGCAAAATAACAAGGCCATGATGGCGACAACTTGTCATGCGATTCACAATTTTGCTGATTTGCTGAATCCAAATATAGTCAAAGTCGTACTCGACGCGGACAGCCTCGCGCTATATTTCAGCCGCGCACCGGTTCCGTATCCGCGCGACGAATTGATGCAACATGATGTGGACACCTATCCAACAGGGTTGCCAGCTTTTCGTCACATCGGCATTTATGCCTACCGTGCCGGGTTCCTGAAAATTTATTCCGATTTGTCGCCAGCGCCCATCGAAAAATTTGAATCACTCGAACAATTGCGCGTGCTTTGGCATGGCTACAAGATCTCCGTAGCGGTTCTAACCGACGTGCCGCCGCCGGGGGTGGATACGCCGGAGGATCTCGCGCGGGCCAGAAAACATTTTGAAAAAGCGGCTCAACCACTTTGAAGGCGTGTGAGGCCCCGGATTATAATATTAATTGTTCAAAAAACAGGGAGAAAAAATCATGCGCTTAATTTTATTGGGCGGTCCCGGGGCAGGCAAAGGGACCCAGGCAAATTACATCAAGGATAAATTCGGTATTCCGCAAATTTCCACCGGCGACATGCTGCGCGCTGCGGTGAAAGCGGGTACGCCGCTGGGAGTGGCGGCGAAAAAAGTGATGGATTCAGGCGGCCTGGTGTCCGACCATATCATCATCGGACTGGTGAAAGAGCGCATCAAGGAGCCTGATTGCGCCAATGGATTTTTATTCGATGGCTTTCCGCGCACTATTCCGCAAGCCGACGCGATGAAAGCGGCCGGCATCAACATTGGTTACGTGGTCGAAATTGATGTCGATGACGCGCACATCATTGAGCGTATGTCCGGCCGCCGCGTGCATTTGCCGTCGGGCCGTTCCTATCACCTGAAATTCAATCCACCCAAAGTCGCGGGCAAGGATGATGTGACTGGCGAAGACTTGATTCAACGCGACGATGACAAAGAAGAGACAGTGAAAAAACGCCTTGAGGTTTATCATGCGCAAACCGAACCGCTGGTCGGTTACTATAATAATTGGGCGAAAATTGGAGTTGCAGGCGCGCCGCAATATCGTAAAATTGGTGGCATAGGCAAAGTCGAAGAGATACGTGATCGTATTTTCGCCGCGCTCAAGACTTAACATAACTAATTGATTGTATTAATATTTTATCTATATGTCCATTACTAAAAAACGTAACGCTTTTTACGCACAATCCGGCGGCGTCACCGCTGTAATTAATGCGTCAGCATGCGGCGTGATTGAAACTGCGCGCAAACACAAAGACAAAATCGGCAAAGTGTATGCGGGCCGCAACGGCATCATCGGCGCGTTGACCGAAGACTTGATCGACACCTCCAAAGATTCCGCCAAGTCCATCGCCGCGTTACGCCACACACCTGCGGGCGCGTTCGGCTCATGCCGTTACAAATTAAAAAGCGTGGAAGAAAACCGCGCGCAATACGAACGGCTGATCGAAGTATTCAAAGCCCACGACATCGGTTACTTTTTTTATAACGGCGGCGGCGATTCGGCCGATACTTGTTTAAAGGTTTCGCAGCTATCGGAAAAAATGGGCTATCCATTGCAGGCGATACACGTGCCCAAAACCGTCGATAACGATTTGCCCATCACCGATACCTGTCCCGGTTTCGGCTCGGTGGCTAAGTATGTGGCGACTTCTATACGCGAAGCGGCGTTCGACGTCGCGTCGATGGCGAAAACCTCGACCAAGGTATTCGTGCTCGAAGTCATGGGTCGCCACGCAGGCTGGATCACCGCCGCCTGCGGACTGGCGGGCGAACAGGCGGGCGATGCGCCGCATATATTATTGTTTCCGGAAATCGCTTTCGACGAGAAAAAATTTCTTGCCAAAGTGGATGAGTCAGTGAAGAAATACGGCTATTGCGTCATCGGCGTCAGCGAAGGTTTGCACACTGCCGATGGAAAATTCTTGTCCGAAAGCGGCCTCAAGGATGCTTTTGGCCACGCACAACTCGGCGGCGTCGCGCCGCTTATTGCCAATCTGGTAAAAGACAAACTCGGTTACAAATATCACTGGGCGGTCGCCGATTACCTACAGCGCGCCGCGCGCCATATCGCCTCGAAAACCGATGTCGCACAAGCTTATGCCGTCGGCAAAGCGGCGGTGGAACTCGCGCTCAAAGGCCACAATTCGGTGATGCCCGCAATCACGCGCACCAGCGACAAACCGTATAAATGGAAAATCACCACGGCCGAATTAAAAGACGTGGCTAACGTGGAGAAAAAAATGCCGCGCGATTTCATCACTGTCGATGGCTTCGGCATCACCGACAAATGCCGCAAATATTTATCGCCGCTGATCGCCGGTGAAGATTACCCACCATTCAAAAACGGCTTGCCCGATTACGTCAAATTGAAAAATGTCGCTGTGGCGAAAAAATTAAGGGAGTTTAAAATATAAACACCACGCAAATCCGCTGAAATGAACAAGGAACATCCATGAGCATACAACTGACACGTCATACACCGGATTTCGCCACTTCGCCGCAAGTGATGGTCGAAGACATTAAAGAAGTAGCTGCATTGGGTTTTAAAACCCTGATTAACAACCGGCCCGACGGCGAAAGCGCAGGCCAGCCTACCAACGCACAATTGGAAGAAGCGGCAGGGGTATTCGGCCTGCATTATATTTTCCTGCCCGTCGTCCGTAGCCAGGTCGGCGGTGAAGCGGACAAGTTTGGCAAGTTACTTGCAGCCGCACCTAAACCGGCGTTGGCGTTTTGCCGGTCAGGTACGCGCTCTATAATGTTGTACCAGACCGCGAATTCGCTGAAGGCAAATAGGTAAATACCCCGTGCAAATTAAACAAGGCTCCTGCCATTGCGGCGCGGTAGTTTTTCAAGTCGAGTTGACAAACGGCTTTGAAAATCTGCGCCGCTGCAATTGTTCGTTATGTAAACGCAAGGGCGCGGTGATGGCGGATGTGGCGCTGGATAAGCTGAAAATACTAAAAGGTGCGGACAAGCTCACTCTGTATCAGTGGAATACCCGCACTGCCAAACATTATTTTTGTGGCGTGTGCGGGATTTATACGCATCATCAGATGCGTAGCGATCCAACGCGCTACGGTTTTAATGTCGCATGCATCGAAGGTGTGGACATGAATCAACTTGGAAATGTTTCTCTGGGTAATGGAGCGGCGCAGAGTTTGGCGTAGGGTGCGCCGTGCGTACGCGTAGCAGTTGGGCGAATTCTTTTCGTCCTAGGGCGGGTCACACCCGCTATAAAAAACCAAATTACTTGTCGCGGCAACAACAATCAGAGAAATAGTTTTATTCATAATAAACACAAATAATTAAATATAATAAAACAGTTACGTAAAATTATAAAGCCACGCGAAACTCGCAACCCGTTTTTGCTTTCACTTCATCGAGTGTGACCCCGGGGTGCAGTTCAATCAACGACAGCCCGATAAGATGATCGACCGTAAAAACGCATAAGTCGGTGATGATCAGATTCACCACGCCTTTGCCGGTGATGGGAAGTGAACATTGTTTAAGGATTTTCGGCGAACCGTCTTTGGCTGTGTGTTCCATCAATACCACCACGCGCTTGACGCCGGACACCAGATCCATCGCGCCGCCGGGGCCTTTGACCATTTTGCCCGGCACCATCCAATTGGCGAGATCGCCGTTTTCCGCCACTTCGAGTCCGCCGAGTATCGACAAATCCACATGTCCGCCGCGTATCATGGCGAAAGAATCGGCGCTGCTGAAAAAACTCGAGCCCGGAATGGAGGTGATAGTTTGCTTGCCGGCGTTGATCAGATCTGGGTCGACTTTGTCGTCGGTGGGAAACGGCCCGATGCCGAGCAAACCGTTTTCCGATTGCAGGATGACTTGCATACCTTTGGGAATATGGTTCGCCACCAGCGTCGGAATGCCGATGCCGAGGTTAACGTAATAGCCATCGCGCAATTCTTTCGCTGCGCGCGCGGCCATGATTTCGCGGATGGGAGAATCTTTTTTCGACGCCGCCGCGCCGCTGACGGTGCGGAACTCGATGCGCTTCTGGTAATTTTTGCCCTGGATAATGCGGTCAATATAAATGCCCGACGTGTGTATCTGGTCCGGGTCGAGCTGGCCGACTTCGACCAGTTCTTCAACTTCCGCCACTGTGATTTTGCCGCAAGTCGCGATCATCGGGTTGAAGTTGCGCGAAGTTTTGTTGTAAACCAGATTGCCCGACTTGTCTCCCTTCCACGCTTTTACTATCGACACGTCAGCCTGTATCGCTTCTTCCAGCACGTATTCTTTGCCGCCGAATGATCGTACATCCTTGTCTTCCGCCAGCTTGGTGCCGAATGCGGTGCGGGTATAAAAACCCGGAATGCCCGCGCCGCCGGCGCGCAATTTCTCGGCGAGCGTACCTTGGGGCGTGAGTTGTAATTCGAGTTCGTTGGCCAACACCTGACGCTCGAATTCTTTGTTCTCGCCGACATACGATGCGATAACTTTTTTCACCTGTCGTGTTTTCAACAATAAACCCATGCCGAAATCATCGACGCCCGCGTTGTTGCCGACGATGGTGAGATTTTTCGCGCCGGAATCGACCAAGGCCTGAATCAGATTTTCCGGAATGCCGCACAAACCGAAACCGCCGGCAGCGATTGTGAGATTGTCTTTGATAATGCCGTTCAGCGCCGCGCGGGCGTCGGGAAATACTTTGCTCATAAATACTCCGTCAGAAAATATTGAACAGCGAAAAAACCTGGCGACGGTCTTTGTTGTAAATTCGTCAATGACATTATGCCGTGGAATACCTCCATCGCGCGAGACGCTCTCGACGGCATAATAAAAAATGTATATTAATCAAATAGTTAAGAAATATTAATTTACACACTATCTAAGGCAGGCGAAAACATGCGAAGCAGGTTTTTCCCGATCATGATGGCGCGGAAAATTCTGGTATATTGGCGTACAAATTTTTGGCATCAGGGTAAATGGCCGCCCATAACGGCCAATATATAGTTTGGGAGGAACAGCATGTCAGCAGGAGTCATGTTAGCAATTGCTTGCGCTATCGCGGCAATCATTTACGGAATTGTGTCGCGACAGTGGCTGATGGCGAAACCGACAGGCAATGCCCGCATGCAGGAAATCGCTGCGGCCATTCAGGAAGGCGCGCAAGCCTATCTCAACAAGCAATACACCGCGATTGCCATCGTCGGAGCGATTCTCCTTGGCCTGATCGCTTTTTATCTGGGCAGCAAAACCGCTGTCGGATTTTTGATCGGTGCCGTGTTGTCGGGCGCGACGGGTTATATCGGCATGAATGTGTCGGTGCGCGCCAACGTGCGTACTGCGGAAGCGGCAAATCACGGTTTGAATGCCGCGCTTGCAATCGCGTTTCGCGGCGGCGCAATCACCGGCATGCTGGTAGTCGGCCTGGGTCTGTTAGGTGTTGCGGGCTACTATGCCTACCTTGTATCGGACGGCAGCACGGATATCCAGCCGCTGGTCGGTCTGGCATTCGGCGGCTCGCTGATTTCCATATTTGCACGTTTGGGCGGCGGTATTTTCACCAAGGGCGCAGACGTTGGCGCCGACTTGGTAGGTAAAGTCGAAGCCGGTATTCCGGAAGACGACCCGCGCAATCCGGCGGTGATCGCCGATAACGTCGGCGACAACGTTGGCGACTGCGCCGGCATGGCCGCCGACTTGTTCGAGACATACGCCGTGACCTTGATCGCCACCATGCTGCTTGGTGGCTTGGTGATGAAAGGCTTTGGTAATGCAGCGGTGTATCCGTTGGCTTTGGGCGGTGTGTCGATTATCGCGTCGATTATCGGCTGTTCATTCGTCAACACCCGCGAAGGCGGCAAAATCATGAACGCCTTGTATCGCGGCCTGATCGTAGCCGGCGGCTTGTCCGCGATTGCGTTTTACCCCGTGACCACTTGGCTGATGTCGGGCAACCCGCTGAATCTCACGCCGATGAGTCTGTGGCTCGCCACGATTATCGGTCTTGTGATCACCGCCGCCTTGGTGTGGATCACTGAGTATTACACCGGCACCGACTTCAAGCCGGTGCGCCATATCGCCGAAGCTTCGACCACCGGCCACGGCACCAATATCATCGCCGGTCTCGGCGTGTCGATGAAAGCCACCGCTGCACCGGTGATTGTTATCTGCCTCGGCATTCTTGCGGCATATAAAATCGGCGGTGAAACTGGTGGTTTGTATTGCGTGGCGATTGCAGCGACGTCGATGTTGTCCATGGCAGGCATAATCGTCGCGCTAGACGCTTACGGCCCGATCACCGATAACGCCGGCGGCATCGCGGAAATGTCCGGTTTACCCAAGGCCATCCGAGACATCACGGATCCGCTCGACGCCGTGGGCAACACGACCAAGGCGGTCACCAAGGGCTATGCGATTGGTTCAGCAGCGTTGGCTGCGTTGGTACTGTTCGCCGATTACACTCATGAACTCGACACCCACCTCAAGGCCGCGACCAGCTTTGATCTTTCCAATTACAAAGTCATCGTCGGCCTGTTTATCGGCGGCATGATTCCTTATCTGTTCGGCGCGATGGCGATGGAAGCGGTGGGGCGTGCCGCAGGTTCGGTAGTGATCGAAGTGCGCCGCCAGTTCAAAGAAATCAAGGGCATCATGGAAGGCACGGCCAAGCCCGATTACTCCAAAGCCGTCGGCATGCTGACCACCGCGGCTATTAAGGAAATGATCGTGCCGTCACTGTTACCGGTATTAGTGCCAGTCGTCGTCGGTCTCGCCCTCGGCCCGCAAGCCTTGGGCGGTGTGCTGATGGGCACCATTATCACCGGCTTGTTTGTCGCCATTTCGATGACCACCGGCGGCGGTGCGTGGGATAACGCCAAGAAATACATCGAAGACAATAACTTCGGTGGCAAGGGTTCGGAAGCGCACAAGGCTGCCGTGACCGGCGACACCGTGGGCGACCCGTACAAAGACACCGCCGGTCCCGCCATCAACCCGATGATCAAGATTATCAATATCGTCGCGCTGATGATTGTGCCTTTACTGTAAAAAAGCTTGTTCGAAAAACGGGCGACATCGCGTCGCCCGTTTTTTTGCGCCTGGGTCTGGTTGCCTCCTGCGGTATAATTCATTTTCCCGATCAACGTGAGACATCAATATGAACCTCGACCGAGTACCATCAGGACGCGACCTGCCTAACGACTTCAATGTCATTATCGAAATCCCTATGAACGGCGAACCGATCAAATACGAGCTGGATAAAGCCACCGGCGCGATGTTCGTCGATCGATTCATGTCCACCGCGATGCACTACCCGTGCAATTACGGCTATATCCCGAAAACCTTGTCCGGGGACGGCGACCCGGTGGATGTGCTGGTGATTACGCCCGTGCCGCTGGCGATGGGCGTGGTGCTGCGTTGCCGTCCGGTCGGCATGTTGAAAATGACCGACGAAGCAGGCAGCGATGAAAAATTGCTGGCCGTGCCGATTGATAAAGCATGTAATCTTTATCGCCATATCCAAACCCCGCGTGATTTGGCCGAAGGCCGTTTGGCGCAAATCGCGCATTTTTTCGAGCACTATAAAGATTTGGAAACAGGTAAGTGGGTGAAACTGGAAGGGTGGGTCGGGCCTGAGGAAGCCAAGGCGGAAATTCTGGCAGGCGTAAAGCGTTTCAATGAGGCAAAAGAAAAACCGAATTTTTGAGCGCCCGCATGATTTCGTAAGTGTCTAGAGGAGATATCGTTGAAGCATGCCGGCTCCGCTACTCTGGATCTTCTGGAAAGCATGCTTTCAAAGTTATGATTGATCGAAGGCCTGCGCGAGCGAACCCGTGGAGTGTTTTTTTACCGCTCGAAACCGTTTACGCATTTTCACGACGACCCATTGGGCATGTTTGCCGATCTCAAAGTCGGTTTGGAATTTGAACGCTTTGCAGTCAATTCGAAAACTGAGCGAGAGAGATAGATCAAATTGGTACTCAATCAACTGATCTGAAAATACTGTCTCGTCGGCGGGGCATTTTTTTTCCCGAACAAGTGCGCTAATTTCATCTTCGTACTGATGCGGGGCAAATAAGTGTGCCGATAAAATGGAATTTTCATATTTATCAAAGCACGACTATGCCTGAATGGAAATTGCGTAAGCTAACCATATAACGAATCTAGGGGGAAAATAATGGAAGCCTTGGTCACCAGCAGCAACACACTATTTATATTGCTCGGCGCGATTATGATACTCGCCATGCATGCGGGCTTCGCGTTTCTCGAGCTCGGGACGGTACGTAAAAAAAACCAAGTCAATGCGCTGGTGAAAATCCTCTGCGATTTTAGCGTTTCGACCATTGCGTATTTTTTTATCGGTTACTTCATCGCTTACGGCACGCATTTTTTTGTCAGCGCCGATGTGCTGTCGGAAAAATCGGGTTACGAACTGACCAAGTTTTTTTTCCTGCTGACGTTTGCTGCGGCGATTCCGGCGATTGTATCCGGGGGCATTGCTGAGCGATCCAAATTCAATACGCAACTCGCTGCCACATTTATGCTGGTGGCTTTTGTTTATCCGTTATTTGAAAGCATAGCGTGGGGGCAGAACCACGGCGTTCAAGAATGGTTAAAAAAATCTTTCGGCGCAGAATTTCATGATTTTGCCGGTTCCGTAGTGGTCCACGCCATGGGCGGCTGGATCGCGCTCGCCGCGGTGATATTGCTAGGCGCGCGCCGTGGCCGTTACGGCAAAGATGGCCGCGTTTCTGCGCATCCCCCATCGAGCATTCCATTTCTTGCACTAGGGGCGTGGATACTCACCGTCGGCTGGTTTGGGTTTAACGTCATGTCGGCGCAAACGCTGGATAAAATTTCTGGCTTGGTCGCTATGAATTCGTTGATGGCCATGATCGGCGGTACATTAGTTGCATTGTGGGTCGGCAAAAACGATCCGGGCTTTGTGCACAACGGGCCGCTCGCCGGTCTGGTGGCCATATGCGCCGGCTCAGACATCATGCATCCGCTTGGCGCACTGGTTACCGGCGCGATTGCCGGAGGCTTGTTCGTCTATATGTTTACCCTCACGCAGAACAAATGGAAAATCGACGATGTGCTTGGCGTATGGCCCTTGCATGGTTTGTGCGGCGCGTGGGGTGGTATTGCGGCAGGCATTTTCGGCCACAAGTCATTTGGTGGCACGGGGAATGGCGAGGCGGGTGTGAGTTTCATGGCGCAACTTGTCGGCACGCTGATGGGCATCGGCATCGCTCTGGTGGGTGGATTTATCGTTTATGGTTTGCTCAAAGCGATGATGGGATTGCGCCTTAATGCCGAACAAGAATTCGAAGGCGCCGATTTGAGCATACACAAGATCTCCGCTACAGCGGAACGCGAAACCAACTGGTAAAGCAGCCGATTTTCTTTAAGTTTGACAGGCTGCCAGTAAGTTCGGCTGGGTTGTGGCGACCAATCACTCATCACCATGAGGATAGTCGTCATGACCAAGCGAATTCAATCTATTTTTTTCATCCTTGCCGCAGTTACAGCGACGATACCTGTCCACGCCGCAAGCTGTAACGCAAAAAGCGGCCCAACTACCGTGGCGTTGCTGGAGCTTTATACTTCCGAAGGTTGCAGCTCTTGCCCGCCTGCCGACAAGTGGGTCAGCGGCCTTGGTATCAAGTCAGATAAAATAGTCCCACTCGCATTGCATGTCGGCTACTGGGATTACATCGGCTGGAAAGATGTATTTGCCAAGCCGGAGTTTTATCGCCGGCAAAGCGAATACGCCAGCTTGCACAGCAAGTCCGGGGTGTTCACGCCGCAAACTGTTTTGAGTGGCAAAAATCTTTCTACTGGTAGCAACGGTAAACTGAGCGACGCGCTCGCCGCCATCAATGCGATTCCGGCACGCGCAGATATTTCGCTGGCATTAAATCAAACTTCAGGCGGCGAAGTGGAAATCTCAGCCATGGGAAAAGTAAAAGCGGCCGACGCGCGCGAGCAAAGCGCGGGCTATCTGGCGTTATATGAAAACCGTTTGTTTTCGCAGGTGAAAGCCGGCGAGAACAACGGCGAGAAACTCAACCACGATTTTGTCGTGCGCGAGTGGATAGGCCCATTGGCGCTGGATAATAACGGTGAAGTTCAGGCAGACAAAAAATTGTCGATTAAGTCAGAATGGAAAACCGCCAATATGGGTGCGGCGATGTTTATCCAGAATCGCGCCAGCGGAGAAGTGCTTCAGGCTTTGTCGCTGCCTTTCTGCGCCGATTAGGGTATTTCAGATCGCAGCTTTACGTTCATTGATCGCTGCGTTTTTCCGCCCCTTGTCCTGAAGTTGAGGTTTTGACCTGCCAGCGAATTTCTCCCACGTCACCTTATTGCGCCCCGCTTCTTTTGCCTGGTAGAGCGCATCGTCAGCGCGGGCGAAGGTGTGCAGAACGGGCTCGCCTTTTTCGTATTGGGCTACGCCGATGGAAACGGTAATGCCTAAGTCGCCTCCTAATTGGGGGAAGCGGATTTTTTCCACCTGATGGCGCGTGCGCTCGGCGTGGATCAATCCACCCTCAAGGCTGGTATTGGCGAGTATCTGCACAAACTCCTCGCCGCCGTAGCGCCCAAAGGTATCCGCATCGCGGAGTTCCATTTGAATATTCTGTGCGAAGGTCTTCAGCACTTCGTCGCCGGCCAAATGGCCGGCGGTGTCATTAACGCGTTTGAAATGGTCGATATCCATAATGCAAATGCAAAACGGCCCGCCCCCAAGATCGCAACGCACCTTCTCGTTTTGCATGGCCGAGGTGATATAGCGGCGGTTAAATACCCCCGTGAGTTCGTCCCTGAGCGTCAGGACGCGCGTATCCTCAAGCCGATAACTGGCCTCGCGCAAGTCGGAGCGCAGTTTGCGGATGCGCCCGCCCATCAGGATAAAAGAGGGCAGGGTGATAGCCAATGTAAACCAAACGAGCGCGTCCATACGCAGTAAAGCGGTGTCGCCGTCAGACAGGAAACGCAAAACCGATAAGCCCAGGTAGCCAAGCAGGGCCAAGGCCCCCAGCACCAGCAATTCGCGCGTGCCGAGGCGCAGCATGCCGAACATCAGGGATATCAGCAAAAAAACCACATACACCACCCGCGTTTCCGGGGCGTAGTAAATCACATATTGCATGGTGATAATGGAAGTGAGTAACTGGAAGGCGGTCAGGCTTTGGTCGGCAAATTTTTTGTTGAAGTTAAAACGAAACACCAGATAAAAGCCGACAATCAATACGACGACAATGATTGCAGCATGCAACAGGATTGACGCGGGTACTTTGCCCTGCCAGTAAAACAGCGCAAGCGATATCAGGTAAAGTACGGCATAGCTGCAAGCCAGCATGACCCGGTTGATACGGATCACCTGCTTGGGATCGTCTTTCGGCAACCAGGAAAAATTTTTCATCCGTTGTCCGTGTTTCAAGGGGCAGGGTTGGTTAAGGCATTGAACGCAGCATAGGGTATTTTTTATTCTAGCGCCATCAAATACGACGGCAAATTTTGTAGGAATAAGTATGACAAAACAAGTGGAAGTCGGCCTCAGCCCAAGGGGATTTTCCCTGCGCCTTGCAACATGGAAGGATGACGCGGCTATGTTGCGGGACGTGCGCCGCAGGGTATTTGTCCGCGAACAGAATATTCCGGAGGAACTGGAATGGGACGAACATGACACGGTTTCGCTGCATGTATTGGCGCTGGATGCAGAGGGTCATGCCATCGGCACTGCGCGTTTGCTCGCCGACGGGCACCTTGGCCGAGTGGCGGTACTGAAAAATCAGCACGGCAAAGGCGTTGGCAGTGAATTGATTAAGTATTTGATTTTATTGAATAAAAATAGAGGCGCGAAAGAAGCGGTATTGAGTGCGCAGATAAACGCAATACCTTTTTATGCGTCACATGGTTTTGTGGCGGAAGGAGAGGAATATCTCGACGCTGATATTCCGCATCGCCTGATGCGTCTTGTTTATTGAGTTTCGTCAATAATGAAAGCGCCCGGTCTTACGGTCTTCGCGCGGCAATAGTTCGTAGATGTTATTTTCGCTGAGTTGTTGTTCGAGCAAGTTTTCAAATGCTGTCATGCCGACGATGTTCTCGTAAACTTCCATCCACAGCAGCGGGTCGTCCACGTTTTTCAGCAAACGGGCTTTGACGCCAAGCTGCAATAGCAGCGTCGAATGCACGCCGCGCAAACGCGCTTCTATCATCGAAGCACGCTCGCCCTTGACGGAATAATAAATGAAATACGATGTGCTCAAGATTATTTCCTTTCGTGCAGCTGAGGCGGAAAATCAATTAATCGGATAGGGCAGCTCCAGAATTTCCAACGCGGGGCCGTCGATTGATTTGACGTGAATGGTTTGCGTCGCGGCGCTGTCTATCTGGATGACCGCCAGCGCATCAATGCCGCCCGCAGGAGACGGCGCGGCGTTGACGACCATGCCGCTGGCCTGGCCATCAAAATCCGCGCTGAATAATTCATCGCCGGCAGAAAGGGCACTTACGCCATCCACGTGTACGCGAACCATGCGACGTTTGAGTTTGCCCAGATATTGGGTGCGCGCGACAATTTCCTGCCCGGGGTAACAGCCTTTTTTGAAATCCACGCCGCCGATGAGTTCGAAATTCGTCATCTGCGCGACGAAATATTCCTGCGTCGCCGGGGTGATCCATGGAATCCCTGCGCGAATATCGAGCAAACTCCATACATTAGTGCCAACAGCCTGCAGGCGGGTCGCGAGTTTTTGCCACAGCGTATGCGCTGGCGGTTTCGCCAGCAGCAGGAATCTTTGCGTATCGATCCTGATGGCATGCGCGGCTTCACTTGCGTTCATTTGCATCGGAGAAGCCGGCACCGCGCCGATAATTTCCGTCAAAATTTCTGCAGCTTGTATTCCCGCCACACCTATTCGAACGTAGTCCGCGGACGCGTCGGTCACTTTGACCTTTGCCCGCAGGACGAACATGGCAAGGCGCTTTTGCACACTCTCTCGCAACGAGGCAGGCAGCGTTAACAGGTAGTCATCGCCATCGCGCCATAACAACATCGAAGCGAGCATGCGACCTTTGGGCGAATTGTAGCTGGTGTATTGCGCCTGGTTGGCGCCGAGTTTTTCAACGCTGTTGGATAATTGCCCGTGCAGGAATTTTTGCGCCTCTTCGCCGCTGAATCGGATCAGGCCGAAGCTGCTAAGGTCGGCAACAACATTTCCTTTCGCTGAATCGGCAAGTTCGGCCGCCGGATTGCCGAAATGCGCCACGATGCCGTTGTCGATAACGGCGCCGTTATTTTGCAAATACTGTAACCATTCGTTTTGCATGTTCAACCTGTGTAATCTTGCCGCAAAAGCCTGCACCGCCGATAATGTCAGGTATCCTAAAAATATGAATTAATTCATGTCCATTATAACGCTTTCAAAATCCGTTCAACTCACGTGGTTGCTTGTGTGCGTGCATGGGCTCACGTTTATTGTTATCTGGCTGTTACCGCCGCCGATAGTGTGGCGGGCCTTGCTTTCCTTGCCGATCGTCGCAAGCCTGATATTTTATTTGCTGCGCGATGCGTTCAAACTTTTGCGTCATTCCCTTGTTGCGATCAAATGGCTCCCTGATGGCACGCTTGAGTTGCAAAATAAAATGGGTGAGTGGATTCCTGCTTCGCTACGGCCCGGCAGTTTTGTCGCGCCTTACCTTACTACGCTTGCTTACCGCCCCGATCAAAAATATTTCAATCGTTATCTGATTATCCTGTCCGATATGCTGGACGCGGAAACCTTCCGTGAATTACGCGTGCATCTGCGTTGGAAAAGTCCCTGACGCTTTTCAAAAGCAAAACGCCCGCTGCTTGCGCAACGGGCGTTTATGTTTGCCACCACCCGTGACTTACTTGACCGGCGCGCCGAACTTCATGCTTACACCAGTGGTGAACAGCAGGTCGTTTTTCTTGGTGCCTGGAGGTTGCGAATTGTAACGGTCGCTCAAGCCGACGTTAAGGTTCAGGCCGCCGGCAATGGCTGTGGTGAAACCTGCGTCAAATACCGCGCGGTATTCGCCTGAATCTTTCAGGTTAGGGTAAAGCGCCAGGCGTTGTTTGAAACTGCTGGAATCGGAAAGCTTATGGACGGATTCCTCGCCCAGGATCAACTCGGCGGAATTATGTTTATCAGCCGGGGCGGACAAATCGAAACGTTCCATGTTGTAACCCACGCCGCCGAATACATCAAATAAAGTGTCAGCGGTATTGAGCACATGGTAGCCGACGCCGGCACCAAGGACACTGCGCAATTTGAGAAACTGGATCGGGTCGCGCTCAAGGTCCAGCGAACCGAAGCCGTACATTTGCGGTGAAAGATTATATTCATAACGGCCGCCGCCACGGATAACGTTGGCGGTGGTGTTATTGTTGGTTACGCCGGCAGTAGTGGTTTCCGCGCTGGCGCGCAGGGCATTCAGGTACAGCGTGGTCTTGCCCATGGCATCGGCAGATACTGCATCGGTGCCAATAGCCAAATTGGTGGACTTGGAATTGCCCGAAGTCATGGACAGCGAGCCGCCCAGGTTGCCGCGCCACTGGCCGTCGGCCGGAATCGGTCCTGCCATGGCACTGCTTGCGGTTAATGTTGCCAAGGTTGCCATTGCAATCATGGAATGTTTCATATGTTTTTCCTTTCGTACTGGTTAGTAGTGCTCTAAAAACGATGTCTGGCCAATACGGCACATGCCAGCAACGCGAGGGCAGTCTAAGCCTGCGTGACACCCAAAGTGAAGCTTATGTCTTGAAATACATGAATATTCACGTTTGATTTGCAAAAAAACCACAAGGAATTTCTTGCCGACAACGTGGTCAATCGACGGGGCAGCTCGTCTGGACATTTTTCCGAACGTGGTCATCGCCCATTGAGCGGGGTATAATCCTGCTTCAAGAAAACCCACTCACCATCATGCCTTTCGTATTGCACCTGCCCGGTCCTTCCGCACTTTCCCCTTTTCGTGTCGCCAAGCTTCAGCAATCCCTCGCTTCAGTTATTCCCGCCGTAGAATCCGTTTCAGCCGCTTACTGGCATTTCGTTGAAGTGTTAGGCGAACTTGGGCAAAACCAAAAAAATGTGCTGGATAGAATTCTCGCTTACGGATATCCAGCCGTTAAGGTTGCGGGGAATGTGCTGTTGGTGTTACCCCGCTTTGGCACCATTTCGCCGTGGTCGAGCAAGGCCAGCGACATCGCTCGGCATTGCGGGCTGGCAGCGGTTAAACGGTTGGAACGCGGAACAGCCTATTGCATTACCAAACATGACGGCAAGCCGCTTAGCGCAGAAGAAAAAAAGGCATTGTTGCCGTTGATACATGACCGCATGACCGAAGTCGTCGTATCGGATTTTGCCGAAGCGAATAAATTATTCCATCACGTTGAACCCGTGCCGCTGGCCAGGGTGGATATGCTTGCGGGCGGCAAAGCCGCTTTGGAAACGGCGAACAAAAATCTAGGCCTCGCGCTGTCGCCCGACGAAATCGACTACCTGTTCGATAATTTCAATAAACTCAAGCGAAATCCGACCGATGTCGAGTTGATGATGTTCGCACAGGCGAACTCCGAACATTGCCGCCACAAGATTTTTAACGCTGACTGGATCATCGACGGTAAGCCGCAGGACATGTCCCTGTTTAGCATGATCCGCAACACGCATAAATTGCACCCGCAAGGAACGGTCGTCGCCTATTCGGATAATTCTTCTGTCATCGAAGGCGCAGCAGTCGAACGGTTTTATCCGAATGCAAAAGGTGAATACGGTCGCGTCACAGATATCACCCACATTCTGATGAAAGTGGAAACCCACAATCACCCGACCGCCATCGCGCCCCATCCCGGCGCGGGCACGGGCAGCGGCGGCGAAATCCGCGACGAAGGCGCGACTGGCACCGGCGCCAAACCCAAGGCAGGACTAACCGGATTTTCCGTTTCCAATTTGAATATTCCCGGCTACACCCAAGCATGGGAAAAAAATATTTACGGAAAACCCGAGCGCATCGCTTCAGCATTACAAATCATGCTCGACGGCCCCATCGGCGGCGCGGCGTTCAACAACGAATTCGGCCGGCCGAATTTGTGCGGCTACTTCCGCACCTATGAAGAAATTTCTAACGGCGCGATGGTCGGTTATCACAAACCGATCATGATCGCCGGCGGTCTGGGCAATATTTCCGCCAGGCATGCGCATAAAAAAATGCTCGCGCCCGGCGCGCTGTTTATTCAACTGGGCGGCCCCGGCATGCTGATCGGACTCGGCGGCGGCGCGGCGTCGAGCATGGCCAGCGGGACGAATACAGAAAATCTAGACTTCGCTTCGGTGCAACGCGCCAACGCCGAAATGCAACGCCGCTGCCAGGAAGTGATCGACGCGTGCTGGCGCATGGGCGACGATAATCCGATTCTGTCGGTGCACGATGTCGGCGCGGGTGGCTTATCGAATGCGTTTCCGGAATTGGCGCATGGCGGCGGTGTCGGCGCGACATTTGATTTGCGCGCGATTCATATCGAAGAGCGCGGCATGAGCCCGATGCAAATCTGGAGCAACGAATCGCAAGAGCGTTACGTGCTCGCGATAGATAATAAAAATATTAATATATTCAAAGAGTTATGTGATAGAGAGCGGTGCCCGTTCGCTGTCGTCGGAGTCGCGACGCAAGAACAGCAACTCAAACTCGAGGACAAACATTTCCACAACGCGCCGGTAGATATGCCGCTCGACGTATTGCTCGGCAAGCCGCCGAAAATGTTGCGCGACGTAAAGCATGTAGAAAAAACTTTGCCGGCATTTGATGTCCATGAACTTGATTTGAAGGATGCCGCATATCGCGTGCTGCGTTTACCTAGCGTAGCGGACAAAACATTTCTCATCAGTATCGGCGATCGCAGTGTCGGCGGCATGACAGTGCGCGACCAGATGGTCGGCCCGTGGCAGATGCCGGTAGCCGACGTCGCGGTAACCGCGATGGCGTACGACACGTACAAAGGCGAAGCGATGGCGATGGGCGAACGAACGCCGATTGCCGTGATCAGCGCGCCCGCTTCGGGCCGCATGGCGGTGGGCGAGGCGATCACCAATATCGCCGCTGCAAATATCGAAAGAATTGGCGACATCAAATTATCCGCCAACTGGATGGCAGCCGCAGGCGTAGCGGGTGAAGACGCGGCCTTGTTCGACACCGTCAAAGCTATCGGCATCGAATTATGTCCTGCGTTAGGCATCAGCATTCCGGTCGGCAAAGATTCGTTGTCGATGAAAACCACATGGTTCGAAGAACCGGGTGGTTTCGGTGAAGACTTACCTGCGAAGCAGGTTAGTCGGAGCCAAAACGACTCAAGTGGTTTCGGTGAAGACTTACCTGCGAAGCAGGTTAGTCGGAGCCAAAACGATGTGGGCTTGATAAAAGACGCAGGCTTTATAAAAAAGGAGGTCACAGCGCCGTTGTCGCTGATTGTTTCCGCCTTCGCGCCGGTGCAGGACGTACGTAAAACACTCACACCACAGTTGCGCACCGATGTGGGCGATACGGATTTGCTCTTGATCGATTTAGGCAGGGGCAAGAATAGGCTCGGCGGTTCCGCGCTAGCGCAGGTATACAACCAGACCGGCAATGCTGTGCCCGATATCGATGACACGCAAAAACTAAAAAGTTTTTTCACTGCGATTCAGCAACTCAACCGCGATGGTTTATTGCTCGCCTATCACGATCGTTCTGACGGTGGCTTGTTCACAACTGTGTGCGAGATGATGTTCGCCGCGCACATTGGCGTCACGCTCAACCTCGACGCCTTGTGTTACGACGGCATGTTGGCCGACGTGGATGAAAATGAAATCCAGCCCGACCTAATCAAAGGCCGCTTCAAGGACAAAATTTTCGGCGCGTTGTATAACGAAGAATTGGGCGCAGTGGTGCAAATCAAACGCGCTGATCGAGCTCGCGTGATGGCAGTGTTGCGAGAAATGGACTTGTCTGCCGAAGCCAGCATCATCGGCACGTTCAACGCCAGCGACGAATTAAAATTGATACGCAGCACCAAATCTTTGTTGACTGAAAAACGCATAGCCCTGCATCGCGCCTGGAGCGAAACCACGTTTCAGATGCAAAAATTACGCGATAACCCGGAATGCGCGCAGCAGGAATACGACCGCAAACTCGACGCGCATGACACCGGTTTGTTCTGCAAACTCACTTTCGATTTGAATGACAACATCGCCGCGCCATTTATCGCGACAGGCAAAAAACCGCGCATCGCCATCCTGCGCGAGCAGGGCGTCAACGGCCAACTGGAAATGGCGGCAGCGTTCGACCGCGCCGGTTTTGCCGCGCATGACGTACACATGAGCGACATCATCGCCGGTCGCGTGTCGTTAAAAGATTTCCAGGCCTTCGCCGCTTGCGGCGGATTCTCCTACGGTGACGTGCTTGGCGCAGGCGAGGGCTGGGCCAAATCCATCTTGTTCAACCCGCGGGCACGCGACGACTTCGAAGCCTTCTTCAAGCGTAAGGATTCGTTTGCGTTAGGCGTATGTAACGGCTGTCAGATGATGAGCAATTTGAAATCGATAATTCCTGGCGCGGAATTCTGGCCGCATTTTGCGCGCAATAAATCTGAACAATTCGAAGCGCGCATGGTGATGGTCGAGGTGCAAAAAACGCCGTCGCTGTTTTTCGACGGCATGGCCGGCAGCCGCATTCCCGTCGTCACCGCCCATGGCGAAGGCCTGGCAGAATTTTCCAGCAGAGAACAGTCCGACACTGCGCAGCCGTATGTCGCCTGGCGCTACATCGATAACAGCGGCAAGGTCACCGAAACCTATCCACTGAATCCTAACGGTTCACCGCAAGGCTTGTCGTGCATCACCAACCGCGACGGCCGCTTCACCATCCTGATGCCGCACCCGGAGCGCGTGTTCCGGGCGGTTACAAATTCATGGCATCCCGCTGACTGGCAAGAAGATGGCGCTTGGACGCGTATTTTCCGTAACGCGCGGAAATATATATTGTAATTCCGTTAACTCTCCAGTTTTTGCAACTAAAAAAAACGGGCAATCATTTGATTGCCCGTTCTGTTTTATGCTAGTTTCGCGTTAAAGAATTAAGACTATAACTATTTAATTATATTAAATTATTTTTCTTCAATTTTTGCCTTGGCGCGCATCTCGGTGATCATGGTTTCGATCTGTTGCTGCTGCAGGCGCGGCTTCAATTGTTCTTTCACTTGGTTGAACTCGGGTTTTTTCGCTTCGCGTGAATCTTCGAGTTTGATGATGTGATAACCGAAATCGGACTTCACCGGCGTCTGGCTGTATTTGCCCTTTTCCAGCACGACCATCGCGTCGGAAAACGGTTTCACGAAACGGCTGGGTGATTGCCACTCGAGATCGCCGCCATTTTTCGCCGAGCCTGCGTCTTTGGATTTGGCTTTGGCGATTTTGGCGAAGTCGCCTTTTTTGTTCAGCTCGGCGATGATGGCTTTGGCTTCATCTTCTTTTTCCACCAATATATGTTTGGCGTGATATTCCTTGTCGCCCATCTGCGCGGTCATTTTTTCGTATTCGGCTTTGAGCAATTCTTCTTTCACCGGATTGTTTTTGACGTATTCGCCTATCGCGGCGCGGCCGAGAATTTGCTGGCGCATCATTTCCAGTTGCATCGCGGTTTCAGGCGTTTTATCCAGGCCTTTTTTCATCGCTTCCTGCACCAGGATTTCCTGATTGACCAGGTTTTCTTTCACCATGGATTGCAGTTCGGGCGAATCCGGCTGGCCCTGCGAGGCAGCCATTTTCGCCATGAATTCAAAACGTGCGGCCGGAATCAGGACGCCGTTGACGCTGACGGTTTTTGGCGGCGTTTTTGGTGTGGCGGCTTTTTCTGCGGGCTTGGTTGTCGCAGTGTCGGGCGACTGCGCAAATGCGGATACAGCGAACAATGAGGCAACAGCCAGGGCCAGCAGGGATTTTTGATAAGACATCTGAGTTTCCTTAAAGTAAAGACAAAAAATTAAAACAAACAATTATAGCTCGGCGGAAGTGTACGCCTTTATGCTTAAAGCGTGAACCTCACTTTGCATCATATCGCCTAGGGCAGCATAGATCATGCGGTGGCGCGCCAGCGTTGGTTTGCCGGCAAATGCATCAGACACGATAGTCAGGTAAAAGTGCCCGCCGCCGGATTTTGCCCCTGCGTGACCCGCATGGGACTCGCTGTCGTCAGTAATATCCAATTGGGTTGGCGACAGCGCCGCGAGTTTTTGACGAATTCGATCTACGGTTTGGTTCACGCAGGAAACACTCGCTTGAACGGCTTGACTGTCACTTTGGCATACACGCCTGCTGCCACAAAAGGGTCGGCGTCGGCCCAGGCTTGCGCAGCGGCTAGCGATAGGAACTCCGCCACGATCAACGAACCGCTGAAACCGTTAGGGCCGGGATCGGGGCTGTCAATGCACGGATGCGGGCCGGCGAGTATCATGCGGCCTTCAGCCTGCAGCGCCGACAGGCGCGCGCGATGGGCTTCCACATTTGCCTTGCGCTTGGCCAGGGAGTCGGCAATATCTTCGGTGATGATGGCGTACAACATATTATTTGGACTCATCGTTGGGTAAATATTTGTGCAGCCAGATTCCTTGGGCGATGATGAAAAGTATCATCAGGATAATCCAGCCGAATAGTTTGAAGCTGACCCAGGTTTCTGTGGAATAATTAAACGCCACATATAAATTCAGCACGCCGAAACAGGCAAAAAATAATGCCCAGCTCAGGTTCACTTTTTCCCATATGGCGTCGGGCAGGGTTAGTTCTTTACCCATCAATTTGCGCATCAGATTGGTGTTGAATCCGAATTGCGCAATCAACAAGCCCGACGCGAATAGCCAATACAGCACCGTCGGTTTCCATTTAATGAAATTTTCGTTATGGAAATAAATCGTCGCGCCGCCGAACACGGTGACGATCACCAACGTCACCCACAACATCGGGTCGATTTTCAGTTTGCGAAAATACAGCCAGCTGATTTGCGCAAACGAAGCGGCGATAGCGACACTGGTCGCGATATAAATATCAAACGCCTTGAACGCCGCAAAAAACAGCACTAAGGGAAATAAATCGAATAGAAATTTCTTCATTATAATTAAATAGTTACGTTTAGTGGCGCGAAGCCCAGCGTGCATGCTCGCCGTGCAAGACATCTTTTACTTCATCAGAAAACGCCGGATGTTGCGCGAGCCGGATGGCTTCCTCGAAAAAACCTGGGCATTCTTCCGGCAGATGATCGCCCAAAGTTTTGAACGCGAAAGACATCATGCGCATATCCTGCGAGCGGATAGCGACGATGGCGAAATTGAGATTCAAAATTCGCCATGCTCGTTGCGGATCCGATTTTTCCAGATCGTGTTGATAGCGCGGCGCCAAATGTTTAATGACCCCTTGTTGTATGCCGTAAATCGCGGCGAGGGCTTCTTTGCTGCCTGCGTCATTGGCGCGCAAGGCGAGGGCATTCACCACCGGTTCCGCCACGCCGATCGCGCATCCGTGGCGCACCGCCCACAACGCGGTGCCGACTATGGTATCGTTCAACGCCGTTTGCAAACGACCAAGCTCCAGCCGCGGCAACCAGTTACCGAGTTCGGCCAGATAGCGAATGGCATGATCGGACAGTTCTTCCGCGTCTTCGATCGGCAAGGGGCCTTCGCTGCCGTATTCCTGGTCCAGTTTTTCAAACAAAGCGAGAATTTCATAAATCGTGTTGATCATATTTGGCGGCGCGTGTTCGGCTGCATCGCCATTGGATTTTTTAGAATAAGCTTCGCGCACAGGACCGACCAGCACATCAAAGCTGTTGCGTATGTCGCGCGTCGCTTCGGTGCGGATATCGTTTTGCAAGTTGCTAAGGTCTATAGGTTTGATTTCAATCATTTATTTCTAAAGCCTAGTTGCGAGGTAAGTGCGAGCAACGCGCAGGAAACCCCGTATTTTGCTATGATTTGCCCTTGCGTCACAACTTTATTCTCAGGCTATTTTCACTTGCTCAATATCGACCTCCACAGTCACTCCAATATTTCTGACGGCACCTTGCCGCCTGCCGAATTAGTGCGACGTGCCGCGATCAGCGGCGTTGAGGCGCTGGCGCTGACCGACCACGACAACGTTGGCGGCTTGGACGAGGCGCGGAGCGAAGCGCAAAAGCTCGGCTTGTTGTTCATCAACGGCGTAGAAATTTCTGTCTCCTGGGAAAAAACCACTTTACATATAGTGGGCCTGGGCATCGATCCGAAAAACACCGAATTGATTACCGGCCTGCACAGCATCCGCGCAGGACGTCATGCACGGGCCCAGCTCATGGCGGCGGACCTAATGCGCGCGGGTTTACCTGACACACTCGAAGGCGCGTATACCTACGCCAGCAACCCTGACATGATAGGCCGCGCGCATTTTGCGCGCTACATGGCGGAGCAAGGTCTGGTGACGGATACTAAATCCGCGTTCAAAAAATACTTGGTCAAAGGCAAGCCAGGCTTTGTGCCGCACCAGTGGGCCACATTGTCCGATACGGTAAATTGGATACGCGGCGCGGGCGGCATAGCGGTGGTCGCACACCCGGGGCGTTATGACATTTCCACTGCAGCGATGCGCCGCCTGATTACCGAATTCAAATCACTCGGCGGGGGCGCAATAGAAGTCGTCACCAGCAATCACACCAAAAATCAGGCGGGACAATACGCCGCGCTGGCACACGAATTCGACCTCGCCGCGTCGCGCGGCTCCGATTACCACGGTCCGGGCGAGAGTTACACCGAGCCGGGACGCCTGCCTAATTTGCCCACTGATTTAACCGCCGTATGGGACGTGCATCCGATTATTCAATTCAAATAAAAATTCATGTCGCAATATTTTGAAATCCATCCCGTCAACCCGCAGCAGCGGCTCATACGTAGCGCAGTCGATATCATCCGCAAGGGCGGTGTAATCGTCTATCCCACCGATTCCTGCTACGCGCTCGGCTGTCACATCGGCGACAAAGCCGCGATGGAACGCATCCGCCGTATCCGCGATGTCGATGCGCGCCATCATTTCACCCTGGTGTGCCGCGATTTGGCCGAGGTCGGCAAATTCGCGCGCGTGGATAATCTGCAATTCAGACTGATCAAGCAACACACGCCGGGCAGTTATACTTTTATTTTACAAGCCACGGGCGACGTGCCGAAACGTTTGCTTAATCCGAAGCGCAGCACCATCGGCATTCGCGTGCCGCAAAATCCGGTGGCGCATGCGCTGCTGGCAGAATTGGACGAGCCCCTGTTGAGTTCCACCTTGATTATGCCCGGCGACGATATGCCGTTGAACGACACGCACGAAATGCGCGAACGGCTGGAACATGATGTCGATCTGATTCTCGAGAGCGGATCGTGCGGCACCGACATGACAACCGTGATAGATTTGACCCACGCCCTGCCCGTGCTGGTGCGGCAAGGCAAAGGCGATATTACATCCTTCAGTTTTGAGTGATATAATAACTATATGATTATATTGAATAATATTGGAAAATAACAGTGGAAGAAATCATAAAGAATATTGCGATCTATGCCATCCCCGTCATTTTCGCCATCACCGTGCATGAGGCGGCGCATGGCTATGTGGCGAAATATTTCGGCGACCCGACGGCGTATATGCTCGGGCGCGTGACGCTGAATCCGGTGAAACATATCGATCCCATAGGCACGATAGCGCTTCCGATTTTGTTGTTGTTCGTCAGCGCAGGCAGTTTTTTGTTTGGCTACGCCAAGCCGGTGCCGGTGAATTTCAGCCAGTTGCGCAAACCCAAACAACACATGTTGTGGGTGGCTGCGGCAGGGCCGGGCGCGAACCTGATCATGCTGATCGGCTGGGCGTTTTTATTCAAATTGGCGGCTATGAATGGCGCTGGGGAGTTGAGCGAACCGCTGGCTCTCATCGCACGGGCAGGTATTTTGATCAACGCATCGCTGATGGTATTGAACCTGTTGCCCATTCTTCCGCTTGATGGCGGCCGCATCGCTGCCAGCCTGCTGCCGGTGAGTCTCGCACGGCCTTATTCGCAACTGGAAAATTATGGCATGTTTATTGTCATAGCTTTACTCGTTACCGGCGTGCTCGGCAAAATCATGGAGCCGTTGATGATGGCGTTGCTGCAAATTACGTCACGCTTGTTCGGTTTTTAATTTTCACCCCAGGAAAAAAATAATATGTATCCCGACCGCGTCTTGTCCGGCATGCGCCCCAGCGGCGCATTGCATCTTGGCAACTACCACGGCGCCCTGAAAAACTGGGTCAAACTGCAACACGAATACGAATGCCTGTTTTTTGTCGCAGACTGGCATGCGCTTACCACGCATTACGAAACCCGCGAAAACATCGAGCAGAATACCTGGGACATGGTGATCGACTGGCTCGCGGCGGGTATCGACCCCGCGCAATGCACAGTGTTTATCCAGAGCCGCGTACCGGAGCACGCAGAATTGCATTTGCTGTTATCGATGATCACGCCGCTCGGCTGGCTCGAACGTGTGCCGACATACAAAGAGCAAATGGAAATATTATCCGAGCGGGACCTGGCGACCTATGGTTTTCTCGGCTACCCCTTGTTGCAAAGCGCCGACATTTTGATATATCGCGCCAACCGAGTGCCGGTAGGCGAGGACCAGGTGCCGCATATCGAATTCACACGCGAAATCGCGCGGCGCTTTAATCATCTTTACGGCCGCGAAGTGGGCTTTGAAGAAAAATCCGCCGCTGCGGTGAAAAAAATGGGGACAAAAAAAGCTAAATTATACAATGAGTTACGTACACGCTATCAACAACAAGGCGACGATGAAGCATTGGAGGCGGCGAAGGCTTTGCTCAACGAACAGCAAAGTTTAAGCGTCGGCGATCGTGAAAGATTATTCGGTTTTCTCGAAGGCACGGGCAAAATGATTTTGAACGAGCCGCAATCCATGCTCACGCAGGCGTCGCGCATGCCCGGACTCGACGGACAAAAAATGTCCAAGTCGTACAACAATACCATTGCCTTGCGTGAAGACGCCGATAGCGTGGCCAAAAAAGTCCGCACCATGCCCACCGACCCTGCGCGCATTCGCCGCACCGACAAAGGCGATCCGGACAAATGCCCGGTGTGGCAACTGCATCAAGTGTATTCCACCGACGCGATCAAAGACTGGGTGCAAAAAGGTTGTCGCAGCGCCGGCATCGGCTGTCTTGAATGCAAGCAGCCGGTAATCGACGCGATATTGGTCGAGCAAGAGCCCATGCGCGAACGCGCGCAGCCCTATCTCGACGACCCGACATTGGCGCGCAACATTGTCGCCGACGGCTGCGAAAAAGCGCGCAAGCTGGCGCAGGACACCATGCGCGATGTACGCGAGGCGATGGGGTTGAATTACGGTTGATGTTATTTGAGCGGATTAATGAAGCAGTAGGCTGGCGCCGACAAGCCCAGCATGCTCCCGACAAAATGAGTAATTAGAAACGCCGGGCTTATCAGCCCAGCCTACTGAAAATATTGGGATCGAAAAATGAATACAACCCCAAAAATTGCATTAATCACTGGCGGCGGTACCGGCATAGGCAAATACACAGCCATCGCCCTCGCGCGTGAAGGCTTTGTTGCGGTGCTTGCCGGACGGCGGCGTGAGCCGCTGGAGCAAACGGTTAAAGAAATCAGCGCAGAAGGTTTCAAGGCCAGCGCTATTACGGCTGATGTGAGCGACCCTGTTTCCGTCGCCGCCTTGTTCAAACAAATCATCGATCATTACGGCAGGCTGGATGTGTTGTTCAACAACGCGGGCATTTTTCCTCAAGGTAAATCGATAGAAGATATTGATTTCAACGATTGGAAAAAAGCGGTGGACATCAATCTCAACGGCGTGTTTTTGTGTACGCAAGCGGCGTTCCGTATGATGAAGGACCAGATTCCGCGTGGTGGCCGCATTATCAATAACGGCTCCATCGCCGCGCACAGCCCGCGCCCGAATTCGGCCGCGTACGCGACCACCAAGCACGCGATTACCGGGCTGACCAAATCCACTTCGCTCGACGGACGCAAATACGATATCGCCTGCGGGCAAATCGACATCGGCAACGCTGCGACGGACATGACCAAAAATATGTCGGTCGGCGCGTTACAAGCGAATGGTGAAATAGCTATTGAGCCGACCATGGATGTCGCGCATGCGGCGAAAGCCGTGGTTTACATGGCCAGCCTGCCGCTGGAAGCCAATGTGCAATTCATGATGGTGATGGCAACCAAAATGCCGTTGATCGGGCGCGGCTAACAAAACGTCGCGTCTGTTGGGCGGATTTTGTAGGGTCGGCAAAGCGCTGGCGTGCCCATGATGGCAGGTGCGGCGGGCACACTGCGTTCCTAATCTGCCAGTGGTACGACGACCGGGCTTTGTGCTAATGTTCCTCATCTCGTGACGTAAATTACCCGGTAAGATTTGAAGAGAGCCTGACATGACTGCCCTTACTCTGGTGATTGGCAACAAGAATTATTCCTCTTGGTCCATGCGGCCATGGATTTTGATGAAGGCCGCAAGCATTCATTTCGAGGAACTCATGATTCCGCTGAAGCGCGAATCGGGAGAAAGCCGCGAACGCATCCTTCCTTATTCGCCCACGGGGAAAGTACCGGTGCTAATGGATGGGCAGGCCAAGGTGTGGGAGTCGCTGGCTATTTGCGAATACCTGGCGGAAAAATTTCCTGAAAAAGTATTATGGCCGGAAGATCCCGTCGCCAGGGCATTGGCGCGTAGCGTCTCAACGGAAATGCACTCAGGCTTTACCCAGTTGCGCAGCCATATGCCGATGGATTGCCGTTCGCGTTTTGCCAAACAGGAAATCCCGGCATTGGTTGAAGCGGATATCGCCCGCGTGCTGGATATCTGGAATGATTGCCGCACCCGATTTGGCAAACGGGGGGATTTTTTGTTTGGCGAATTTTCCATTGCCGACGCAATGTACGCGCCGGTGACGCGCCGGTTTATTTCATATAGCGTACCGTTGCCCGATTCGGCAAGGCGCTATGTGGATGTGATGGACGCCTTGCCTGCCATGCGTTCATGGCTGTCTGCCGCGGCCAAAGAACCGGATTTCGCGTGACTGCGAAAAAAAACTTTCACCCTTTGCAAGTCTATGAAGTGGGCGGCGCAGTACGCGACGCCATGCTCGGCCTCCCCGTACAAGACCATGATTATGTAGTGGTTGGCAGTAGTGCGGAGGAAATGGTGGAGCGCGGATTCAGGCCGGTGGGAAAAGACTTCCCGGTATTTTTGCACGCTGATACCCACGAGGAATACGCCCTCGCGCGCACCGAGCGCAAGACGGGGCGCGGCTATAAAGGCTTTCAGATTTATGCCGCCCCTGACGTGACGCTGGAGCAGGACCTGGCGCGGCGCGATCTCACCATCAATGCCATGGCGCGCAGCGAGTCGGGCGAACTGATCGACCCGTTCGGCGGCGCAAAGGATCTGCGCGAGGGCGTGTTGCGCCATGTAAGTGACGCATTCAGCGAAGACCCGGTGCGGATTTTACGCGTGGCACGTTTTGCCGCGCGCTTCGGCTTCGCCGTCGCCGATGAAACTTTGCAACTCATGCGCGATATGAGCAACAGTGGCGAAGTCGATGCGCTGGTTTCCGAGCGCGTGTGGCAGGAGTTGTCGCGCGGATTGATGGAAGAAAAGCCGTCGCGCATGTTCGACGTGTTGCGCGACTCTGGTGCCCTGAAAAAAATTCTGCCGGAAGTAGACCGCTTATTCGGCGTGCCGCAGCCCGTGGAGCATCATCCGGAAATCGACACCGGTGTGCATGTGATGATTGTGGTCGATTACGCCGCCGCGCATCACTACTCGCTCGAAGTGCGCTTTGCCGCGCTGACCCATGATCTCGGTAAGGGAATGACGCCGAAAGCAGAATGGCCGAAGCATCATGGGCATGAGGCCAGGAGCGTCGAGTTGGTGAAACAGCTTTGCGCGCGCATCAAGGTCCCGGGAGATAGCCGTGACTTGGCTGTACTCGCGGCGCGTTACCACGGCGATATTCATCGCTCGCAACAGTTGCGGCCGGAAACCTTATTGCGACTATTCAAGTCAGCCGACGCATTCCGACGGCCCGAACGTTTTTCAGAGTTATTGCGGAGCTGTGAATGCGATGCACGCGGACGTTTGGGTTTGCAGGATCAGCCCTATCCGCAATCAGCATATTTATCACGCTTGCTCGCGGCATCCCGCTCGATAGACGCCGGAGCGCTGGCCGCCTCTTGCAGCGACCCCATGCAAATTGAGGCAAAAGTGGATGAAGCGCGAAAACTAGCCATAGCCGCAGCAATGGGGGATACCCGCGATGGGGGTTAATTTTTCACATAATTTTGGTTTTCCCGGAAAGAATATTACATTACACTGGCGCATGACAAATGATCCGCGCATAGCAAACTAAGCATAACTATATGATTAATAAAGTTAAATTAACGCCTTCGGTTGACGGCTTGTCGGAAATAGAAAAGCAATACCCGCATATTGCCAAGCAGATATGTGAGTATTGGGGCGATGAAGTGTTTGAAAATTTCGCGAACAAGCTGATTATCGATGAACGCGGCGACCGTAAGGGCTTGCCGCGTGAGGTACTCGAAGAATTGCTATTTTTGTATCAAATGCATTTAAAGAATACCAACTTCGATCCGAAAAAAGTGTCCATCGTTCGGACCACCGGATACCTGAACCCTTACGAAGACAACAATTGATTTTGACCCGGGGCAGGATTTAAATAAAAAATGCGCACCCAGGTGCGCATTTTTTTTGTTGCGACGCCTGTTAAAGCCGCTGATTGTATTTTTTGAAATGTTCCTGCTTCGCACCTTTCACCCAATTGTCGCGCTTGATACGCCCGTGAAAATTCACCAGTTGCGCATCGATGCGAACAATATCCGCAGCGCTCCAATTGGCGATTTGCTTGAAAAGGAATATACCCATTTTGTTCAAAGTTCGCTCCAATACGGGACCGATGCCGTATATCAATTTCAAATCGTCTTTGTCTCCCCGGACGGGAGCGGAAATCTTTTGCGGAGCCGCGGTTTTGCGCGGGGCGGCAGGTTTGGCCGTTCTTACTTTGCGTGGCTCTGGGCTTCTTGCCACGCGAGGCTTCGGTGTAGCCGCCGGACGTTGTGTGCGAGCCTGGTTCAATAGCGCCTCCAGTTCACGGATGCGGCCATCGCGCTGGCTAACCTGTGTGCGCCATACGTCGTCGTTATTGGGAGCCGAAGCACGCTGGTGCAAACGCGCGATTTCCTCATCTTTGGTGCGCAAAGCAGATTGATGTCGCGTATCAATTTCCCTCAACTTGGCGTTCGCCTCGTTGAATTGTGTTCGAAGGCTGTCGATTTCCGCCAGGCGCGGGCGCAAACGGCTTAGTTCATCTTCGCGCTGGACAAGTTGCCCGCGTAACGGCTCATATTCGCGCAATTGCGCCGCGAGCTTGGTCGCTTCCGCTTCGCGCATGGCAAGGCGTTGTTTATAGGGCCCCATTTCACTTTCAACCCGGGACAGTTCGCTGTTTTTTGCTTGTAGGGCGGATTGGGCCTCGCTAAGCGAGTTACGCAATTTTTTCATCTCGGCTTCGGCTGATCCTTGGGTTGAATTGCGCGATGCCATGTCGGATTCAAGGGATTTAATTTTACTCTCGCGATCGGCCATTTGCCGGCGCAGGGTTTCCAGTTCCGAATCTTTCGCCGAATTATGCGAAGCCATATCGGATTCGAGGGATTTTATCTTGCTTTCACGCCCTGCCATTTGCCCGCGTAGATTTTCCAATTCGGCATCCTTGCCGGCTGATTTTTGCGCCGCCGCCTGTGCTTCCGACAGCTGAGCGCGCAGGGTTTTGGTTTCGGCTTCGATACTGGAGTGGGCATTTCCCTTGCTGGCCAGATCGTTGGTGAGCAGTATGATTTTACTCGCCTGCGCGCTCAGGTTGCTTTCGTGCGATTGCACAGTTTGCTTGAGTGCGGCGAGTTGTTGCTGGCTGGCGCTACGTTCGTCCTGTGCTTTTTTAGTTTCATTACGCGCCGACTGGAGTTCCTGATCCTTGGCGGACAGTTTGGAATTGAGATCGGCTAATTGCTGGCGCAAGGAATCCGCTTCTTTCAGTTTTGCTGCAGTGGCGGTTGTTTCAGACTTTGCTGACGCTAGCTCACGCCGCACATTTTCCAGTTCGGCGGAAAGTTTTTTTGCCTCCTCCGTTTTGGCGGATTGCACTGCCTGGGCATCGGTCAACTGTTTGCGCAAATTGGCTGCCTCGGATTCCGCGCGCTCGGAACGCGATGCCTGCGACTTGTGCTCCGCTTCGAGACTGCTGTAGCGAGGAAGCAATGATTTATGTTCTGACTCCAGCGACCGAAGCTTCGCAATGTGGGCATCGCGCTCGCTTTGGGCTTCGGCAAGTTTGGAGCGCAACCCGGAGATATCATTTTGCAAAGCCGTGAATGCACTGTCTTTGGCGGCAAGTTCGCTGGTCAGGCTGGTTACTTTTGATAGGTTGTCACCGGAAGTGCCTTGCAGCGCCTTTACCCTTTCGTTTTGCTGCGCCAGGTCTTTCCTGACCACCTCGAGTTCGGACAAGTGGCTGGTAATTTCGCCGCGGGATTTGGATAAATCCTGCTCCACGCTGCGCAGTTGCGCCTGCCACTCCTGTTCGCGCGAGTTGAGTAAATTACCGCCGAAAATCGCCTTAAGTAGCCAGCCGATAAGCGCACCGATAAGCGCGGCGATGATAAGACAAACCAACATGCTGCTGATGATAGTTCCCATGAAGCGGATCCTCCCGTTTACTGTTTTACGGAAAATTCAATTCGACGATTCTTTTTCTGTCCCTGCGACGTGCTGTTGTCGGCAATCGGGCGTGCAGCGCCGTAGCCTACCGGTTTGAGTCTGTTGCTGCTAACGCCGTTGGCGACCAAGTAATCGCGCACGGATTCTGCGCGCGCCTGGCTGAGTTCCTGGTTTACCACCGGCGATCCGCGCGAATCGGTGTGGCCGGCGATTTCAATTTCACCCTGGCTCGATAAGCGGACCAGCGGCAGCACTTCATCGAGCACTGCTTTGCCTTTTGCAGTCAGCGTATCGGCGGCGGTTTCGAATTCAATCACGCGGTTGACGAGTAAATCATTCAAACGATTTTGCAGGCTGGCGGCTGGCGCTGCAGTGACGATAATTTGATCGTTGACGCGGATATTGCCGCCAACCGAAGCGGTGAATTGCTGCAGCAGGGCCGACTTGTCATTTTGCGTCGGCACTTCAGCCTTGATGGTGACATTGCCGTTATTAAAATTCAATGCGCCGCTGGCAAGCAATTTGATAGCGGAAAATGCTTGAGGTAGCGCGCTAAGCCAGCCGGCGGCAGCGATGTTGCTGCCGATGTTGGTGCGGTCTATGACATTCGCTTCGCCGAAAGTTTTTTTTGCTTCCGTGGTGACGTTCTTTCGCGCGGCTTCGTCAGGCAACACTCCGTTGAGGGTGATTTTTCCGTTCGCAACCAGCGCATTGAGCGAAGCGGGATTGAGTGCGGAGGAAGCAACGGCAGCAGCGGGCGCGGCGACGCCGAGCTTGGCCGCCAGCGTGGGTGCATGAGTCCTCACGCAAAAAAACATCAAAGCCGCCAGCGCCAGCACAGCCATAATGAGCAAAGTCTGTTTAGACATGCAACCCTCCCGATTAACGCAACAGGGCGAGCGTAAAGACCCTGTTGGAAGTTTGTTGTTACGAGGTTTGGTCAGAACTGCGGCAAATCACAGACTTACAAATGGTATGTTAGCGCAGGGTGTGCCTGAGTCGTCAATTATTTGCGAATAATTTTTGTTACGCTTATACACTCTTTGGTCCAAAGGTATTTGTTTATCTATTTGATTATAATGAATAAATATTGGCCTATTGGGGTAATTATCCTGCGGGATGGGTACCCTCGGAAAAAGAATTCCATCAAGCTGAACCTCCAAGCGCGGCAGGGTGGGAAAGTGGTCATATTTCCGGAATGGTGAGCGGGTTTTTGTCCAGCCGTAATTTTAAATCCTGAATTTCATTGCTCTCGCCGGTGGCCATGTTGGGATCTGAAACCACTATCCATTTTGCTAAGGCCATCAAACTGAAAATCGCGGCAGCGGCGAAAATTATCGTTCGCAGCGCCCAGCCTGGTAGCCTGGCAGAGGCGTTATGCCGCTGAAAGAAATGTTGCGGTTGTTCATGCTGCTGCGCTTGGTCGTCATGCTGGAATGTCTGTTGCTGCGCAAAACTTGCCGTGGGAATTTCCGGTCTTGCTTCAGGTTCGTCAGAAATATCAGTGGTGTCGACTGGATTTGCGTAGCCCTGTTCAATATCATATTGCCTGCGGCTGGAGGGGTTGGATAAGATTTGGTAGGCGCGGTTGATTGCTTTCATCAACGCTTCTGCTTCAGCATGGTTCGGATTGTGATCCGGATGGTTAAGATGTGCCAGTGCGCGATACGACGCTTTGATTACGGCATCGCTGGCATGGGGGATTACCTGAAGTGTCTCGTAATGAGAGGGCATGTAAGAAATTTCTATTCCGGGACACGGAGTATAGAAAACATCCCACGCTAATTGAATACAGTGATGACCTACCGCTAAGCTACTGATTACACTACTTTGCTGGGATTTTTTTCACTTGCCGCCACTGTGCACCCAGCACCAGCAGCAATAAGCCTATCCCGACGAAATCGAATAATGGTTTGGGATACACCAGCAACAATCCCGCGAGTATTAGTACGGCTCGTTCGACCAGAGTGGTTTTGCGCAACAGGTAACCCTGCACGCCACCGCATAGTGCAGCGATGCCGAAGAATGCCGTCAATGTAATCCAGGCAACACCCAGCCAGCTTCCATCGGGCGGGAGTTTCAGCAGCAGGCCGATACCGGACGGATCGAGCACAAAAATGAACGGAACCAGAAACGCCGGCATGGTGTATTTCCACGACTGCAAGGTCGTCTTGTACGGATCGCCGCCCGTGATGGCGGCTGCGGCGAAAGGCGACAGCGCCGTCGGCGGCGACACTTCCGACAATACGGCGTAATAAAAGATAAACATATGCGCGGCGAAATCCGGTACGCCGAGTTTGATCAGCGCCGGCGCGGCAATCACGGCGCAGATAATGTAACTCGCCGTGACCGGCACCGCGAGGCCGATGATCCACACAATAAGGCCGGTATAAATTGCGGTGAGGACCACGCTGCCGCCGGCATAGGCGATCACGATAGAACTGAATTTCAAGCCCAGCCCCGTCTTGCCGACAATGCCGACTATGATTCCCGCAGCAGCGCAGGTGGCGGCAACGCTGAGCATTTGCTGCGAGCCGTCTTTCAGCGCGGCGATCAGTTTTTTTGGCACCAGCGCAGTATCACGGCGCAGAAAACTGGCGGCGAAGGCGACGCCGGTCGCCATGAACACGGCCGTCATGGGCGAATAACCCAGAAGCATGAAAATCACAATCGACACCAGCGACAGAAAATGAAATCCGTATTGCCATGCCATTTTCCACAGGCTTTTGGTTTTCTGCATCGCCACTTCAGACAGGCCGAATTTGCGCGCGTCTATTTCCACCATTAAAAACAGCGCGAAGTAATACAGCAGGGTGGGAATCACCGCCATCAGGATGACATCAAGATAAGAAATTTTCAGGAACTCGGCAATCAAAAACGCCGCCGCTCCCAGCACCGGTGGCGAAATGATAGCGCCGAGGCCGCCGGCAGCGAGCAGGCCGCCCGCCGCGTCTTTGCTGTAGCCCGCGCGCGCCAGCATCGGGTAGGCAACCGAGCCGATGGTGACCGTGGTTGCGACGCCGGAACCCGATGGGCCGCCGAGCAGGAATGACGACAGCACCACCGTGCGCCCCGCGCCGGAATTTTTGCCGCCCATCGCTGCGAAAGAAAAATCGAGAAAAAATTTGCCGGCGCCGGAGTGCTGCAAAAATGCGCCGTAAATGGTGAACAGAATAATCAGCGTGGCAGACACATCCACCGCCGTGCCGAAAATACCTTCAAGCGTCATATACAGCACGCCGACCAAGCTTTCGGTATCGTAACCGCGATGCGTCCAGGGTGAAGGCAGATACGCGCCCAGATAGGCGTAAGCGAGGAATAAGCCGACGACAATCGGCATTACCCAACCCGAGGTGCGGCGGCAGGCTTCGAGCACCAGCAGCACGAAGGCGACGCCCATCACCACATCCCATTTTTCCGGCGTGGTGTTGCGGTCAAAAAAATCATCACCGCTGATCAGCAGATAGGCGATAGTCGTTACGCCGATTATGGCGAACACGACGTCGAACCACATCAACCGGTCGCGGAAACGCGGTGTGATGGGGAACAACAAAAACGTCAGCAGAAAAACAAAGCCCACATGAATCGGCCGCAACACCGGCGCCGACACCACACCATATACCGCATACAGATGAAACAGCGACATGACCACCAGCATGATGGTTGTCAGCGTGGCTAGCCATCCTTTGAAGTGACTGGCCGCGCCTTCTTCTTCTTCGATGAAATGTTCGGCCTGCTTGAGCTGCGCGTCGCTAATGACAACAGTTTCCGCAGAGTCGTTTAAGCCTGTTTGATTGTTCACCCCGTTATCCTTTTTTCTGCAGCTGAGTTTGTTATGCGCAACTCTATTGTCTATCAAATGTTGAAATAAAAATACCCGCGAGTTTTAATCGCGGGCATTTTAGTAATTTATTGATTATATTAAATATTTTATTGTTTGGGGGTAATGCCTTGTTCAGCCAGGTACTTCAGCGCCCCGGGATGGAATGGAATCGGCGAACCGCTGCTTTGATATTTCAAGTCGATATACCGCGCATCTTTATGCACGGCGACCAACTCCGGTTTTTTCTCAAACAAGGTTTTCACCACATCGTAGGCCACTTTGTCAGACATTTTTTCGCTGGCGACCAGTACGTTCCACACCGTTACATTGGTTGCATCTTTCTCCTGGCCCGGATAAGTCTTGGCCGGAATAATATCGGCGATATATAGCGGGCCGTAGGCTTTGCGCATGGCATCCGCCGCATCGCCGTGGTCGATGAGCTTGATTTTCACATTGGGCGTTGCGGCCAAGTCAGTGAGTCCTGCGGTCGGCAGCCCGCCACTCCAAAACAACGCGTCGATCTTTTTGTCTTTCAGCGCATTCACCGATTCCGCCAGCGACAAACGATCACGGGTCAAATCCTTGTCGGGGTCGAGCCCGCAGGCGCGCAGCAAACGCAGGGACATGATTTCGGTCCCGCTGCCCGCGGAGCCCGTGGATACGCGCTTGCCCTTGAGGTCGGTTATTTTTTCAATGCCGGTTCCTTCCACCGTAGCGATCTGCAGCGGGTTGGGGTAGAGCACCATCAGAGTGCGCAGCGGGACTTTGTCCTTGAATTTGTCCTGGCCCTTATAACCGTCCCACGCTGAGTCGGCCATGGAAAAACCGATATCCGATTTTCCCGCGCCGATGAGCTTGATGTTATCGACCGAGCCGCCGGTCACTTCGGCAGTGGCCTCGATTTCAGGAACATACTTTGACAGAACTGCAGCCATGCCGCCGCCCAGCGGGTAATACACACCGGCCGTGCCGCCAGTGGAAATGGAAAGGCGTACTGATTTATCCGCAGCGATTGCGGCAAATGCTGTGAGCAGCGCGGCTGCAACAAGAATAAATTTTTTCATGGAATCTCCATCTTCGAAATGGCGCTGATGCGCTTCTTGTGCTAACGACGGACAATTCCGCCCGTTGACAGCATCATAATAGCCTTAGCAAATGGCTGCGGCAAGTGATACCTTCGGCGTGAGTAGCGCTGGGCTAAGGAAACGCAAAGCCGAAAATACAAGCTATCTGTAGCCATATATAATGTCGTATTGCGCAACCTGGTGAATATACTAAATGCCTAACTCTAACTGGCGCTCGCCCGCCGTTGTACTTCTCTGTGGCGGTTTGATCCTCACTCTCGCCATGGGCATGCGCCACGGCTTCGGTTTGTTTTTGCAACCGATGACCCAAGCGCATGGTTGGAGCCGTGAGACATTTGCCTTCGCCATGGCCTTACAAAATTTAGTCTGGGGACTCGCGCAACCTTTCACCGGTATGCTGGCGGATAAATTCGGCGCGGGAAAAGTATTATTGGCCGGCGCAGCACTCTACATAGCGGGATTATGTGTGATGGCGCTTGCTACCAGCGGTGCGCTGTTCGGCTGGGGTTCCGGTTTGCTCATCGGCCTGGGTTTGAGCGGCACCACCTTCAGCGTGGTGTACGGTGTCATCGGCCGCAGCTTCCCGCCGCGAAAACGCAGCATGGCATTAGGCATCGCGGGCGCGGCGGGTTCGTTCGGACAGTTCGCCATGATCCCCGCTACGCAGACTCTCATCAGCAGTTTCGGCTGGATGGAGACTTTGTTGATCATGGCGTTGGCCGCCGTCGCGATGGCACCGCTTTCCCGCGCGCTGGTAGAAAAGCGCGAAGAGGTTTCCCCGCACAAACAACAATCCATAGTCGAAGCGGTGCGCGAAGCGTTCGCGCATAAGAGTTTTCTGTTGCTGACGCTGGGCTATTTTGTTTGCGGCTTCCAGGTCGTGTTCATCGGCGTGCATTTTCCGTCATATCTCATCGACAAGGGTTTGACGGCGCGGGATGGCGTGATTTCGCTGGCGCTGATCGGCTTGTTCAATATCGTCGGCACTTACACCGCCGGTTATCTCGGCGGCTTTATGTCGAAAAAATATTTGCTCAGTAGTTTGTATCTGGCGCGCAGTATTATCATTGCGGGTTTTTTACTGCTACCGATTTCGCCATTCACGGTTTACACTTTTGCCATCTTGATGGGGCTGCTGTGGCTCGCCACGGTGCCGCTCACCAATGGTTTAGTTGCGCAGATATTCGGCGTCAAACATTTGTCCATGCTGTCCGGCTTTGTGTTTTTCAGCCATCAGGTCGGCAGCTTTCTCGGCGTGTGGGCGGGCGGATTTTTGTTCGACAAAACCGGCTCGTATGATGTGGTGTGGATGATCGCGATTGGTTTAGGTTTGATGGCGATGCTTGCCAACCTGCCAATCGATGAACGCGAAGTGACGCGGCTGAAACCTGCGTAAAATTTTTCAGGATGCAATCATGAATACTGTCGCCGAACTCTCGCCGCAACAAATGCAGAGTAAAAATATAAATATAATCAATAAGTTACGGTCTATCTTGCCTGCGGGCAGTTTGCTGTTTGAGCGCGAAGACATGACGCCGTACGAATGCGACGGTTTGTCCGCCTATCGCAAAAGACCGCTTGCGGTCGCGTTGCCGACGATGGAAGAACAAGTCGTCAATATTTTGCGCACATGTTACGAACATAAAGTGCCCGTGGTCGCACGCGGCTCCGGCACCGGTTTGTCCGGTGGCGCGTTGCCGCACGAGCAAGGCGTGTTGTTGTCATTGGCGCGGTTTAACAAAATTCTCAACATCGACCCGCTATCGCGCACCGCCATCGTGCAACCCGGCGTGCGCAACCTCGCCATCTCCGAAGCCGTGGCGCATCTCGGTTTGTATTACGCGCCGGATCCGTCGAGCCAGATCGCCTGCAGCATCGGCGGCAACGTGGCGGAAAATTCCGGCGGCGTCCATTGCTTGAAATACGGACTCACGGTGCATAACGTATTGCGCATCCGCGTAGTCACTATCGAAGGCGAAGTAATGGAAATCGGTTCCGGCGCGCTCGACAGCGCGGGCTACGACATACTCGCCTTGATGACGGGCAGCGAAGGCATGCTCGGCGTGGTCACCGAAGTCACGGTGAAGCTCATTCCGAAACCGCAGCGTGCGCAATGCGTACTCGCCGCATTTGATGACGTGGTGAAAGCCGGCGATGCGGTCGGTAATATTATCGCCGCCGGTATTATTCCTGCAGGGTTGGAAATGCTCGACAAGCTCGCCACCGGCGCGGTAGAGCCATTCGTCAAAGCGGGCTATCCGCTCGACGCCGAAGCGATTTTACTGTGCGAATCTGACGGCACGGACGAAGAAGTTGCCGATGAAATCGGCCGTATGCAACAAATCATGCTCGACAGCGGCGCGACCGAAGTGCGCGTATCGCAGAACGAAGCCGAACGCGTGCGCTTCTGGGCCGGACGCAAAGCCGCGTTCCCCGCCGCCGGACGCATCTCGCCCGACTACTATTGCATGGACGGCAGCATCCCGCGCAAGGCCTTGTCGCAAGTGCTGAAGGCGATTGCCGAGATGAGCAAAAAATATGGCCTGCGTTGCATGAATGTATTTCACGCCGGCGACGGCAACTTGCATCCGCTGATTTTGTACGATGCCAATATTCCCGGCCAGCTGGAAAAAACAGTAGCCTTCGGCGTGGAAATTTTGGAGCTGTCAATTAAGGTTGGTGGAACGATAACAGGCGAACACGGCGTCGGCATCGAAAAAATCAACCAGATGTGCTCGCAATTCGCGCCGCGCGAATTGGCAATGTTCCATGCCGTGAAACATGCTTTCGACGAACACGCCTTGCTCAATCCCGGCAAAGCCGTGCCGACCTTGCATCGCTGCGCTGAGATGGGGGCGATGCATGTAAGTAAAGGGCAGGTAACTCACCCCGATTTACCACGATTCTAAATATTTGATGGAAACTCTGATTAAGTCCGATATCGTCGCAATACGTCGTTGCGAACAAAAAATAACTCCTTACATAGGAACTACTATGCGCGTCGTTATTTTTTGTTCGCGCCTAGTCTTGCTTAGATTTCGAACTTAATCAGAGTTTTCAATAATCATCTAAAAATAATTATTAAGACATGCCTTTCTCGATAGAAGAATTACAACAAAAAATTCAGCGTTACGCTGAAACTCGCACGCCTTTGCGCATACGCGGCTGCGGCAGCAAGGATTTTTGTGGCGGCGAATCTCGTGGCGATGTCATTGACATGACGCCGCATAACGGCATCATCGAATACGAACCGAAAGAATTGGTCGTCACCGTTCGCGCGGGCACACGTCTTGTCGAGCTGGAAAAAATATTGGCGGACAGCGGTCAAATGCTGCCGTTCGAGCCGCCGCATTTTGGCGGCAAGGGCACGATAGGCGGCGCGGTGGCGGCTGGATTGTCCGGCCCGCGTCGCGCCTACACCGGTTCTGTGCGCGATTTTGTGCTCGGCACACGCATCATCAACGGCAAAGGCGAAGATCTGCATTTCGGCGGCAAGGTGATCAAAAACGTCGCCGGTTACGACGTGTCGCGCTTGATGTGCGGCGCGATGGGCACGCTCGGCGTGCTTCTCGATATGTCGTTCAAGATTTTGCCGCTGCCCGCAAAAGAAACCACTTTGTGTTTCCATCTGAGTGAAGCGGCCGCGATAGAGCAAATCAACCGTTGGTCAGGACAGCCTTTACCTTTATCTGCATCGTGCATGCACGACGGTGCGTTGTGGGTGCGCTTGTCCGGCGCGGCGACAGCGGTGGCGGCGGCGAAACAAAAAATCGGCGGCGAAGAAGTGGCCGCCGCAAATAATTTCTGGCTCAGCTTGCGCGACCAGACCCACACATTTTTTCAAACCGACAAACCGCTATGGCGAATCTCACTGCCTGCCACTACGCCACCGTTTGCACTCGCACAGCCGCAGTTGATAGAGTGGGGCGGCGCGCAGCGCTGGGCCACAGGCGATATCGACGCGCGAAAATTGCAGCAACAAATAAATACTATAGGCGGACACGTCACCTTGTTCCGTGGCGGCGACAAAGCTGCTGGTGTATTCCAACCGTTGCAACCGGCGTTGGCAAAAATCCATCGTAACCTTAAAAATTCTTTTGACCCGGCGGGAATATTGAATCCTGGCCGGATGGATAACATCTGATGCAAACCGAAATTACACAAGCTTTACTCAACACGCCGCAAGGAAAAGAAGCTGACGCAATTTTGCGCTCATGTGTGCATTGCGGATTTTGTCTCGCCACTTGCCCGACCTATCAACTTGTCGGCGACGAACTCGACAGTCCGCGCGGCAGGATTTATTTGATCAAACAAGTGCTCGAAGGCGAAACGCCGACGCAAAAAACCCAATCGCATCTGGATCGTTGCTTGACCTGCCGTGCATGCGAAAGCACTTGCCCGTCGGGCGTGCAATATGGACGTTTAGTGGATATCGGCCGCGAGTTGGTCGAGCAAAAAGTCTCTCGTAGTTTGCCCGATCGTTTCATGCGCAGCAGTTTGCGTTATGTATTGCCGCGCGCGGGTTTGTTTAATTCACTGCTCGCGCTCGGCCGCGTCGCGCGGCCGGTGTTGCCGCAAGTGTTGAAAGATAAAATCCCGCTCATGGCTGCAGCAGGTTTGTGGCCGACGACAACACATAAGCGCAAAATGTTATTGCTCGACGGTTGCGTGCAGCCAGGCATGGCGCCGAATATTAATTCAGCGACAGCAAGAGTGCTGGATAAAATCGGCATCGAATTAGTCCGCGCAGACAAAGTCGGCTGCTGCGGCGCGATTTTGCATCACCTCAACGCACAAGAAGAAGCGCTCGGTTATGTGAAGCGCAACATCGACGCATGGTGGCCGCACATCGAAGCGGGAGCAGAAGCCATCGTTGTCACGGCGAGCGGCTGCGGCACGATGGTGCAAGAATACGAACATTTATTGCAACACGATTCGGCTTATACAAAAAAGGCAGCGAGAGTTTCGGAATTATTTCGTGATGTCAGCCAAGTGATTTCCGGCGAACAAAACCGTCTTGCAGAGTTGTTAAAAAAATCAAATAAATCAAATAGTTACAAAATAGCTTTTCACGCACCGTGCAGCCTGCAGCACGGCCTCAAATTAAAAAATATCGTCGAGCCGTTGTTGAGTGCAGCAGGTTTCACATTGACCGCCGTACCCGACGCGCATTTATGTTGCGGCTCAGCCGGAACGTATTCGATCACGCAGCCGGAGTTATCCAAACAATTATTGAAAAATAAAGTCAACGCGTTGGAGTCGGGTGTGCCCGACCTGATCGCTACAGCCAACATCGGTTGCCTCACGCACATTCAAAGCGGCGCGTCGAAAAATGTGAAGCATTGGATAGAAGTGTTGGATGAGCGGCTTGGTTGATAGTTAATTTTTCCAGTTAGACAGGGAAGCTTGATTGTGCCACCTAGCCCGTATGCAATAGAGCAGTTCATATCCGATAAAATATCTAAAGTAACTGAATGTACGTCAGCAGATCTACAGATAGAATTCCCAGATTTTAAGGCTTGGATTTCTGGGTATGCTTTAGTAGTTATCTATAACGACAGCCCACCAGAATCAGAACGCCCTTATATTTTGCAGTTTCTTAGACGGGCTGAAGCAGCTTTCTCAGAATATTCAATGGCGCGCGATGAGCTTTTGAATCTGCTGAATAGTAATTCGGCGAATTGGTCGCCCTATTTCAGGGCGCTTTATCATTTCGAAATCGTTGTCTCACAACTTTATCAAATCTACGATATTGGAAGAAAAAGGCATAGTATGAAATTCTTTAAATCAGGTGACGGCAGTTTTCTTGATCGCCTTAAAAAATTAATGAAAGCAAACATGAAATACCGTTAGCGGATCAATTAATATGGATAACAAATAACGGCATCGCATGCGAATTAGCGACAATAACTTTTATTGAAATGGAAGATATGCTTAGAAGCTGTGGAGAAATCGCTGCTGGTTTTGCATCTTCGCCCAAAACTTAAAGCCAGCGTAGTGTGCCTAATGCGCACTATGAAATGTACAAAAGTAGGATGTGCTGAGGTACGAAGCGCGTCGTTCGCGATTGATGCGCTTCGTACCTCAGCACATCCTACAAAAACTGAATTTTTAATTGGGGTCATGTTACACCCATCCCCATTCTAACCTTCCCCTTGAAGGGGAAGAGACTTGTGCGCAGCGCGCACGAAAAATCTAATTTTTTTGATACAACCAAAACCTCTCATTGCGCTCGCCGGGCCTAGAACCTTCCCAGATTTTTTTCCAGCTTCCCGCCAGTGTGGTCGGCTTTTTGGGTGAGGCTTGGACTAATAACAGCGCGCAATCGTCGCCAACATTCGCCGGTAAGGGTTGATACAAAGGTGCAGCAACTTCTACGCCGTAGTAACTGAGCAGCGCGCGTTGCGGTTCGCCCAGATCTTTGCCGGCGATGCAATTATGTTTCGGCGGTAACGCTGATTTCAATTCGGTAAACACGCTGCGATAACTTCTGCCGTGGTCGATGTAGGGTAACCACAATGCCATCGCCAGCAACCAGAACATGGTGATGCCCGCGGCCCAGTTGACTATGGCACGCCGGTTGGATTGCCGCGTGCGCCATACGACCATTAACCAGATGATAGTCAATGCCAGCGCGAGAACAAACGCAAGTTCGTGGAATTGCGGCGTGAAGCCCGGCTGGTATTCGGCGATGCGCTTTGCCAATCGCGCGGGAAACCCACTGAACATGGCGACGAAGCCCAACCACAACACAAACGACAAAATGCCAAAGGTCATCATGCCGAACCAATCCAGCGCGCTGGCGGCGCCGCGGCGCAGGTTATCGACACCGCCTGCGGCAAGCAGCGAGAGTGGGATCAGCATCGGCATGGCACTTAGATCGCTTTGCGGCGCGAATAAAACGATTATCGCTAACGACACTACAAAGCCCACAAGTGGTAACTGCGTCGAGGGATAGTGCAGGCCTTTGCGGCCATTGGCCCACAATGCCCATGCTGCCAGGGGAAGTGCGGGCCACGCATACCAGGGCAGCAGTTCGACAAAAAATCGCAAGGTCTGCCATGGTGTGTTGGTGATACCGGAAAAAAATCCGCTGATATTATTTAGACTCAGCCAGTGCGTGAATAACTCCGGCGCACGCTTGTTGAGCGCCAACGGCCACAACGCAAACCATGGCAAGGCCGCGAAAACCGCCACTGCCCAGGCCTGCAAATAACGCAAGGTGCGCCACTCACGGAAGGCAAACGGCAATAGCAGCGCCGTGAAACAAATTATCGCCGGCGCAACAAGTCCCTTGGACATGAACGCCATGCCGATGCCGGTACCGATGGCAGCGCCGCCGGCAAATCCGCTGATACGGCTTTTTGCCATACCCCAGTACGCCAGCGCGAGGCCGGCGAGCAAGGCGACGTCGCTGACCATTTCATGCGCGCGCAACAGCAAGCCGAGGCAGCCAATCAATATCAATACTGTGAGCCGACCAAAGCGAAAGCCGTACAGTTCGCGCGCCGCGAGTCCGGTGAACAGCATCGCCAGCGCCATATAAAAACCGGTAGCGAGGCGCGCCGCATCGTGCACAGGCAACAATCCGTTCAGTGCACGGGCGAATGCTACGGCGCTGAGCGAGTACAGCGGCGCTTTGCCGACGATGGATTCGCCGCCCGGGGGCGCGACGATCCAATCGCCGCTCTGCAAAATGCGATTAATGTATCCAAAGTTCAGCGCTTCATCGGGTTTCCATGGGTCGTGGCCGATGAGGCCTGGCACAATCCACGCAATGCAGACGAGAAGAAAAAGAAGGGTTTTAACCGGCGTACGCGTACCGTCGAAAGCAATTTTTTTCCACGGTGCGCGCGGTGCGGTTTGTTGTAGCGCCAACGCTTACTCGACGATTTTGATCAGCTGTCCCGCTGCAGGTTCGCCGGAAGGATACATGCCATTGAGCAGGCGTAATTCCTGTTCGGCGAATTGTCCCAGTGGCGAGTTTCGCGCGAGGGAAGCGAAGGTCATGCCGCGGCCGGCGCTGACGGTACGCAGGTTGTAAGGGCGGGCGGCTTGTTTTTCTGCGGGCGTCAAAGCGTGAAAGCCATTCAATGCAGCACTCAATTCATTACGTGAACGTTGCATGGCCGCGTCGTCTTTCGCTTGCGGCACGAACATGAATTGCTGCCCGCCATACGCCATCAACACGCCCTGCACCGGTTTGCCTTGGCTGGTACCTTTGAACGACGTAGCAGGATAACCACTCACAGTTGTGTTGCTCAATTGCCCGCTGTCGGGTTTGAACACTGCCTTGAAAATTTCATTTGGGTTTGCACCGGCGCCAGTAACAGATGCCATAATCAGCGCCGCGTCGCCCACCGCATTTACCATCACCAGTTTCTCCGGCGAATTCTGGAACTGCCAGCCCTGCGGCACGGTGATCGCGAAGTTGAGTGGCTCGTGGTAAAAATGATTCCCGCGCGTAATGCCCTGTTCGCGGCTATCGCCAAACGCCATGTTGCCGGTGCGTTGCAGATACGTGTTGCGATTGCCGTCGCCGGGTACGGCGGGGTATTTCGCAGCAATATTGATGATGTCGTTCAGACGTTGGTCGTTCGACGGATGCGACGACAGCCAGTCCGGCATGCGTTGTGGCGTCTTACCCTGTACGCGTGCGCGCTCTGCTGCTGCCAGTTCTTGCGCCTTCAACGTGCCGATGACGTTAATCATCGTCTTGGCGCTGTAGCCACCGCGCGATAAATATTCCGCCCCGAGTTGGTCGGCCTGTAATTCATGGTCGCGGCCGTATTTTAGTATGACGGCCTGGCCAACTTGGCCTGCAATTTCCCCGAGTCCTTGCACGCCGCCGTAAACCTGGCCGAGAATTTCCGCCGCCACTGCGCCCACTTGCGCAATCGTGCCCTGGCTTTGCGCCTGTGCGCCATGGCGCGCGGTGACGTGGCCGATTTCATGGCCGATCACGCCGGCGAGTTCCGCTTCGCTATTCAAGTGCGCCATGATGCCGCGGGTAACGTAAATGTAACCGCCGGGCAAGGCGAAGGCGTTGATTTCAGGCGAATCCACCACGGTGAAATGCCACTCAAGATTGGCGCGCTGCGAACTGCGCGCGAGTTTCTGGCCGATTTCATTTACGTAGGCTTGCAGCGCCGGGTCGTTATACACACCGTATTCTTTTTTCACGTCGCTATCGGCTTGTTTGCCCATGGCGATTTCGTCGCTCTCGCTCATCAGGTTGAATTGGCGTTGGCCGGTGACAGGATTAGTGGCACAGGAACCAAGAAGGGTTACAGCAACAGCAGCTGCGAGCAGTTTACGAATAGTTGAAGTCGTTTTCATATGGAGTCCCCGAAAAGTGGCGTAAGAAACTTTGACGGCCGGTAATATCGAAAAGTTTACCAGAGCGCCCGGCGAATACAACAAACAACAAAGGCAGCCGAAGCTGCCCTTACCGTGAAAACCAAATTCAAAAACAAATGTTTGCCAAATTACTTGGCGCCACTGCCCATGCTGTATTTCTTGCGGAACTTGTCCACACGGCCGGCAGTATCGACGATCTTCTGCTTGCCGGTGTAAAACGGATGGCACTCGGAGCAAACCTCGATGTGCAAGGGTTTGAACATGGTCGAGCGGGTCTTGAATTTGTTGCCACAGCTGCATGTGACATCAATTTCTTTGTATTCGGGATGGCCTTCGGCTTTCATGGTATTTCCTTATCGGGCGCCGGCGGGGTGTGCGCCGACTATTTAAAAAAAGATTATCGCCTATCCGGGCGCCCTAGAGCAAATCATTCTCGCAAGCTTGTGATTTGGTAAGGCGCGATTTGAAAAAATTTTAATATAATCAAATAATTAGATTGAGAAAGAAGAAGGTGGATTTATTTGTAAACATCACGTCGATTGCCAACACGCAAGACCAGAATCAATTGTTTCTTGTCTTCAATTTTAGCGGTGATGCGCCAATCACCGACACGGTATTTCCAATAGTCTCCCAGCTTTTCCCCACTCAAGGCTTGGCCTATTGCACGCGGATCATCTAGTTTGGCGACACGCAAGCGTAAAAAAGCGATAATTCGGCGAGCTGTTTGCGAGTCGAGTTTGCGTAGTTCTTTGATTGCAGCGGGGCCAAATTCAATTTTCCAAACCAAGCAGTTTCTCCACTTTGTCTAGCGAAACGGTCGCGTTTTTCTTGGATACGATTTGCGCGTAACGTTTTTCTGCCAGGTAACGGTCTTCCAGATCAGCGATATATTCGCTGATCGCTTCGCGCGCATAAAAGCTTTTGGTGCGACCGGTTTGCTTGGCAAGTTTATCAAGTCGGGCTTCTAAGTCTTCAGGCAATCTGAGGGCAAGCATGGCTTACTCCTTTGCTATACGTGTATAGCATTATAAACCTACCTATGATTTTTGACAACATTACTAAGCAGGGACAGTGAAGGCCGTGGGTGGGTTTCGGTGCTGGCTTATCAATAGTTTCATCTGGACAAAAAATGCCAGCATACGATGTACGAAGCCGGTGCGGAAGGGCTGGCGGGAATTGCGGCTACCGGTTTGTCAGCCTTTTTTCATGCTGTCGAAAAATTGCCCGCCCGCACACGGTGGGCGAAGCCGGTGCGGAAGGGCTGGCGGGAATTGCGGCTACCGGTTTGTCAGCCTTTTTTCATGCTGTCGAAAAATTCCGCATTATTCTTGGTCGCTTTGACCTTATCCAGCAGGAATTCCATCGCTTCGAGTTCGTCCATCGGGTAGAGCAGTTTGCGCAGAATCCAAATTTTTTGCAGCAGGCCTTGTTCGATGAGTAATTCTTCGCGCCGCGTGCCGGAGCGGTTGACGTTGATGGCGGGGTAAATCCGCTTTTCCGCCATGCGCCGGTCCAAATGGATTTCCATATTGCCGGTGCCTTTGAATTCTTCGTAAATCACATCGTCCATACGCGAGCCGGTATCCACCAGAGCGGTGGCGATGATGGTGAGCGAGCCGCCTTCTTCGATATTACGCGCGGCGCCGAAAAAACGCTTCGGGCGTTGCAATGCATTGGCATCCACGCCACCGGTCAACACTTTGCCTGATGCGGGCACCACGGTGTTGTAAGCGCGCGCAAGGCGGGTGATCGAGTCGAGCAGAATCACTACGTCTTTTTTGTGTTCGACTAAACGCTTGGCTTTTTCGATCACCATCTCGGCCACTTGCACATGGCGCGTGGCGGGCTCGTCGAAAGTGCTGGATACCACTTCGCCGCGCACCGAGCGCGTCATTTCCGTGACTTCCTCCGGACGTTCGTCGATCAGCATCACCATCAACACGACTTCCGGGTGATTGGACGCGATGGCATGGGCGATGTGTTGCAGCATCACAGTCTTGCCGGATTTGGGCGACGCGACCAGCAAACCGCGTTGGCCTTTACCTATCGGCGCGATCATGTCGATAATGCGGCCGGTAATATTTTCTTCTGCTTTAATGTCGCGCTCTAGCTTGAGCGGCTGGGTGGGGAATAGCGGGGTGAGGTTTTCGAACAGGATTTTATTTTTGGAATTTTCTGGCGTGTCGCCGTTGACCTTATCGACTTTCACCAGTGCGAAATAACGTTCGCCTTCCTTCGGTGTTCTGATTTCGCCTTCGATGGAATCGCCGGTGTGTAAATTGAAGCGGCGAATCTGCGACGGGCTGACGTAAATATCGTCCGGCCCAGCGAGGTAAGACGTATCGGGTGATCGCAGGAATCCGAATCCGTCCTGCAACACTTCCAAGGTGCCTTCGCCGAAAATGCTCTCGCCTTTTTTGGCTTGGTTTTTAAGCAGCGCGAAAATCAATTCCTGTTTGCGCAGGCGATTCGCACCTTCAATTTCATTGGTAACCGCCATCTCGACCAGGTCGGTCACGTGGTGGTTTTTAAGATCGGATAAATGCATTGCGAGGAAGAACTCCGGTTGTGGAAGGGATGGTTAATGCTTAGGTAAATCGTTTTTGGGGTTTACTGCAAGAAAGGTGCCCGGGAGACTGGTACTTCTTTATGGCGGTGTCCGCTGGAATAGGGCCGCCCGGGGAGTTGGTCAAATATAAGAGTTTTAGATATTGCTGTCAATGAAAGCCGCTAATTGTGATTTCGACAGAGCGCCGACCTTGGTCGCCTCGACGTTGCCATTTTTGAACAGCATCAAAGTAGGGATGCCGCGTATGCCGAATTTTGGCGGCGTCACGGTGTTTTCGTCTATGTTCAGTTTGGCCACTTTTAATTTGCCGTGATAGGTTTTTGCCATTTCGTCCAGAATCGGTGCGATGGCCTTGCACGGGCCGCACCAAGTCGCCCAATAATCGACCAATACAGGGATGTCAGACTTTAATACATCCGCATCGAAAGTGGCATCAGTTACGTGTTGAATATGTTCGCTCATGGTTTACTCTTTAGAAAAATGTAGGGGTTTATTGCAGAAGCGGGCGGCTGCCCAAAAGAACTGATAAACCATCGTAACCAAAAAAAGCCTTGGTGGGAAGCGCCATCTGCAAGCTTATAATTGCGGACGAAAGCCAAAAATTCAAGGAGAAGCTATGTGGTTCATTAAATTGATGTTTTCAGCAGGCATCATTGTAGCGGCGGCCGAAGTCGCCAAACGCAACGAATTCTGGGGCGCCATGATTATTGCGCTGCCGCTCAGCTCCATGATCGCGATGGGTTGGATTTATGTCGATACGCAAGACAGCGCCAAAGTCAGCGAATTCGCGCGAGACATTTTTTATCTCGTCCCGCCGTCGCTATTATTTTTCGTCCCGTTTCTGTTCGAGCCGAAAACCCACTGGCCGTTTTGGGTGAGCTTTGTAGGCGGATTATTGTTCATGGGCGTTGGCATGGCAGCAGTCAAGTTTCTGCTAAAATAAGCCATCTCATTTTTTACTGCGGAAAACAATATGACTTATGTAGTCACCGAATCCTGCATCAAATGCAAATACACCGACTGCGTCGAAGTCTGCCCCGTCGATTGCTTCCGCGAAGGCCCCAACTTCTTAGTCATCGACCCGGATGAATGCATCGACTGCACATTATGTGTGGCCGAATGCCCGGTCGATGCCATTTACGCCGAAGACGATGTGCCAGAAGGCCAACAACATTTCACCAAGCTGAATGCCGAGTTGGCGAAACAATGGAAGCCGATTGTTGAATTGAAGCCCGCCTTGCCTGAGGCGGATAAATATAAAGATGTGAAGGATAAGTTGGATTTGTTGGAGCGGTAGAAATTTTTTCGTAGGCTGGGCTGAGAAGCCCAGCAATTCTATAAAACAATCACGATTCTGGGCTTCCCAGCCCAGCCTACTGCACTGAATAATATAATATCCGTTTTATATTTTGGGGTTCTCAATGGATGTTTTTGGTTTTGTTCTTGGAGGTTTTGAAATGTGGCTCCTTGGCGGAGCCATTTTTTTGATAGTCTGGCTTCTGAATGAAAAAGCCGCTCCTGCTCTAAAGCGCCGCCGTGAAGCTTCCACCGCATACCGTCTCGCTTTCGATGATGTTATCCTCAATCTTAGAGAAAATCGCGACTGCCCTCTCGCTCAAATTGCTCAGAGTTTTCATAATCAGCACCTCTCTGCTATCACGAAGTTTAGACCTTTCATCGAAGTTTGGAGTCGTAATAATTTCGAGCGAAGTGTCGTTGGATACAACAAGGCATATGACAACGCTACGCTTCAAGGTAGCCCGTTTGCACTTGCCGCGTCTGAGAAAACCGATTTTGCAATAGCAAACCGAAAAGAATATAGCGAGGCAATCAATCGCCTCCTGTCATATGCGTAAGCAAGCGTTGGGTGTGCGAAGCAAGCGTACGTAATGAGCAACGCGAATTGCGCCGCATGAATCTTCGAACCGCTACAAAATATTCCGACAAGATTAATCGCTGAAATGCAATTCGACGCAATTCGCTGTGCTCATTAGTTCTATCAATTTGAATATATTCAACCAACGCATTTGCCCGCGCACCGCACGAGGAGTAAGATTCGTCCCATCAAACGTGCAGTTTTCTACTAGAATAAAATTGATCAGAGCAAAACAAATCGATTTATTTTATGAATTCTCGATTTGTTGTAACTAATTGATTATATTGAATTGTTTAATAACATAAAAGAGGAGTGATGCTATGAAAAACCCACTGGATTCCCTATGGGGCACCGTTATCAGCGGCTTGGTATTGACGCTGGTTTTATATTTTATCGCCAAGACAATGATGGGAGCCTGACATGGAATTCATACAATACGGATTAGGTCGTTGGTTGCACATTGGCGCAGGCGTGATGTGGATAGGCTTGCTTTACTACTTCAACTTTGTGCAGGTCGCCGCGATGAAAAACGCAGCAGCTGACAATACCGCTGCCGGTATTACCAAGCACGTCGCACCGCGCGCGCTGCTGTTTTTCCGTTGGGCCGCCGTGGTCACTTGGGTTGCCGGTGCGATGATCTTGGGCAACAAATTTCTCAGCGCATTTTTCTTTACCGAAAAAGCCTTTATTCCCATCGGCATCGGCGCCTGGCTCGGCACCATCATGCTATTTAATGTGTGGGTATTGATCTGGCCTAACCAGCAAAAAATTCTCGGCATGGTTCCCGCCACCGACGAAGAAAAAGCCAAGGCACGCCGCACTGCCTTCCTTGCATCGCGCACCAATGTCATGCTTTCTATCCCTATGCTGTTATTCATGTCTGTGAGTGGAGCTTTCCATCGCGGCTTGATGTAAGAAATATTTGAAATTAAATTTGTTTATTCTTCAGCCATCTTGCCTACCGGCGCGATGGCTGATTTATTTTTTGCGCATCACTCTCTCATTAGTTTCAGCGGGATTATCCGATCTTGTGAATACTGTGTCGAATCGTTAAACTGCTTTCAATGACAATTTAATTTTTAGCTGTGCATCAGGTGAAGCGCAAACTCGCTACAGCTTGATTTTTTTCAGTTTGAAAAAAATAACCAGCCGCGGCTGGTTATTTTTTTATGACAACATCAAAGAGGCGCAATTGGCGACTGAAGATTTTCCAAAACTCTGATTAATTCCCCGCATCTAATTCAACGAAGGTAAAATGAAAAGTTGGGAAGCACAGAGAGTCCCGAAATTCGGTAATGTCGTTCTAGCAGAAATTTCCGACTGGGAAATTAGACGGGATAGGGGTTGGCGGAGGTAATGATGGATAGTATCGATCTCGAAGTTTTGCGCAACACGGTTAAATGGCTGGACGAGGGCAAAAAAGTTTCTTTGGTCACCGTAACCAAAACCTGGGGTTCCAGCCCGCGGCCCGAAGGCGCCATGCTGGCGTTACGCGAAGATGGCCTCGTGACCGGCTCTGTATCCGGCGGCTGCATTGAGGATGATCTTATTCATCGCGCGCGAAATCACACCCTCACCGGCACGCTGCCCGAAGTGGTGACGTACGGCGTGACGGCGGAAGAGGCGCGTCGCTTCGGCCTGCCTTGTGGCGGCACGATCCAAGTGGTGATGGAGCCGCTGTCGCGGCCAGCAGATATGCGCGCATTGCTGGAAAAAGTGGAACGCCATGATCTGGTTGCGCGTGAGCTCGATCTCGCAAGCGGCGCGAGCCGATTGCGGCCGGCCACGCCAAACGAGTTGCTCCAATTCAACGGCAAACAACTTACCACCGTGCATGGGCCGCGTTACCGCCTGCTTATTATCGGTGCCGGACAGCTTTCCAAATTTTTGGCGGAAGTTGCCATGGGCCTGGATTATCAGGTCACTGTGTGCGATCCGCGGGAGGAATACACGCAAGTGTGGGATGTGCCCGGCGCGATTTTGGTACGCACCATGCCCGACGATACGGTGATTGCAATGAAACTCGATGCAAGAAGCGCCGTTATCGCGCTGACACATGACCCGAAGCTGGATGACATGGCCTTGATGGAAGCGTTGAAGTCGCAGGCGTTTTACATAGGAGCCATTGGTTCGCGCGTGAACAACGAAAAACGCCGTGAACGATTAAAGGAATTTGACCTGACCGACGCCGAGATCGCTCGCCTGCATGGGCCGATAGGCATTTATATCGGCAGCAAAACGCCGCCGGAAATCGCGATATCCGTTCTCGCCGAACTGACGGCGGCAAAGAACAGCATCATGCTGCCGGATGCCGTGCGTGTACAAACAGCGAAGGAGCAGGCGTCAGCGCCGGGATGCGTGGTGGCGTGATGGATCAGCGTTTGAAATGGTAAATCGGGTTCTTCACTGCATTCACGTGCGACAATTCGGTTATAATGTAACTATATGATTATATTATATTTTTTATAATAACAGCCCAATCACTTTGCCGTTGCTGCCGATATCGCAATTTCAGCCGACGGGATCTTCGGCACGCCGGCAGGGTCATCACATCTCCGCACACCGAGACCATAAATTCTGCGCCCGCTACCAGGCACGCTTAGCGGACAAGTTCCCTACGCTTAAGCGATCCTGCGGTTAAAATAGGCCCATGAAAAAAATCACTTCCCGCGACAACACACTCTATAAAACCCTGCACAAGCTCGCCAGTTCCACGCGCGAACGCAAAAAACTCGGCCTGTCCTTACTCGACGGTGTGCACTTAATCGAGATGTATCAGACACAATATGGCGCGCCGAAAACTTTGTTGCTGAGTGAAAGCGGCGAGAAGCATATTGAAATCGCAGCGCTGATTAAAAAATCCGGCGCGGCGGAACTTATTTTGCTGCCCGACGCGATGTTCGCCGATATTTCACCCGTGGATACGCCGCTGGGAATCCTTGCATTGATCGACACGCCCAAGCCGCAGCCTGCGCGCGACGTGGATTTCTGCGTGATGCTGGAAGCCATTCAGGATCCGGGCAATCTTGGCGCCATTCTGCGTTCGGCTGCCGCTGCCGGCGTCGCGCATGTCTTTCTTTCGAGCCATTGCGCATTTCCCTGGTCGCCTAAGGTGATCCGCGCCGGTATGGGCGCGCATTTTTTGTTGTCGATTCACGAAGGCGCGGATTTAATGCATATTGCGCAAAACTTCAAGGGCAAGGTGTTAGCCATGCGGATGGCAGCCAAGCAGTCGATTTACCAAACCGATTTGCGCGGACCTATCGCACTGTTGATCGGAAATGAAGGCGCGGGTCTATCAGCAGAGTTGCAACAAGCTGCGACAACGCAAGTGTCGATCCCCATGCCGGGCAAAATGGAATCATTGAATGCGGCGGCAGCGGCGGCGATTTGTTTGTTTGAGAGATTGCGGCAAATGAAAATTGAAGTCGTGTAGCGTGCGCATTGCGCACGATGTTGAATAATGCGAATCGTGCACGGGGTGCACGCTACAGGTTGATATGTAACTATCTGCTTTTATTTAATATTTAATTGAGCATGAATCAGCGCAATTCCACAGTTCCAGCACACGCCGAAGTTCGCCGGATTTTCTTCGTTGCACTCCGGACAATGCACGACGCGATGATCCATCGGCGCGAGTTTGTATTCACGCACAATATTTTTTGCGCGTAAATATTGTTCGTCATCCATCACCCATACTTGCGGATAGGCTTCGGTAAAAGGAATTTCACCGATACCGCTTTGTGCGTTGGCGTTGAACACATGCACGGCAATGCCCGATTGTGTCAATAGGTTGAGTACGATGTGTGCATCAGGGAGATTTTGCGCGACGTAAACTTTTCTCATCCTGCATTATGAAATAAAAAAGGGCCCGCCGGCCCTTTTTTGTTTTGACGGAATTAGCTTACCAATTACAACCAGCCCTTTTTCTCCAATTCCCCTTTCACAAAGTCGGAAATGACTTTGTGACCAAGCGTAGTAGGATGCACGCTGTCAGCAAACGCGTATGAAGTATCCGCGCCCGCAGCGGCCAAGGTATTGGCAGAACAAAATAGTGAGGAGCCATTGGTCACAAACCCGCCAGTAATATTGAGGATTTTCGCGGTATCGCAGGCGGGGAGGCCTGCGGTAGCAGCTGCGAAGCCATATTTCGTCGGGTTAGCAACTTGATCTTTTGCGGCTGTATTTGAATCAATTATCAGTACATTCAGATTTTTTTTCTTGATTTCCGCATTCATCGTAGCGTTGAAAGCATCAACCAGCCCGGAAAGATAGGTGCGGCCGTTCGCATCCAGACCAAAATTACCAAAAGGGGTTTTGCTACTATCGGGTAAATTCAGCACCGCCACATATTGCGCGCCCTTGGCGAGGATTTGGTCGGCAATTAACGTTACAAGTTCAGTTGCCGCTTGTTGCACTTGACCTTGTGCAATGGTTGGCGTGACAGTAAGGCCGTTCGGGAGGGTTTTGCCAGTGAGATCTAACCAGACGAAGATATCGTTGTTGCCGCCCCAGACGAATACCAGATCATCCGCTTTGAATTTCCCACCGTTTTGCGCAAGGTGATCGGCGATCTGGGTTTTCATTGGGATAGTCTGCGTCCCGCTATTCAAACCTTGGCTGCTATCACTATTTCCAATGCCCGGCTGGCTGGTCACGCGCGAGCCGCCCTGGCCGTAGGCCGTACAAGAAGGCTTAGGGCAGGTAGCTGGCGCGACGCCGAAGCCGCCTACTTTATTCGGCGTGATAGTCAAGCCATAGAGTTGGGCGACATTTTCTATCCACACCGTGCCAGGGTTGGTGGTGAATTTTCCGCCGCCAACTTGAGCAATACTACCTACTTTGTAGGCGCCGGCATCGCTCAAACTGTCGCCGAATGAAATAACCGAGCCGAATTGTGGGGTGCTGTCGCCACCGCTTCCGCAGGCGGCAAGCAAGACTGTCAGGGCCGAAACGGCCAGGAATTTGGTAATACGCATGAATTCTCCTCGAATAATTTTGTTGGGATAAATGTTGCAGTGCGAATCTTGCTATTCGCTTACCTGCGCATACTAGCCTTGTTTGAAAAGCTACACAAGATAGTGGTTCAGGCCGTTTGAAACTATCAAAACACCCGTCGCGCGAGCTGGGTTTCATGCATGATGGTCGTCGCCAGTTCTTCTATCGACTTGGTAGTTGATTCAATAAAGCGTATGCCCTGCTGCCGCATCAGCGCTTCCGCTGCGGATAGTTCGCGGCGGCAATTGGAGAGTGAGGCATACGCGCTGTCAGGCCGGCGCTCGGCGCGGATTTGCGCCAGGCGTTCCGGCGTGATGGTCAGGCCGTAAATTTTGTGTTTCATTTTCGCCAGCGCGGGTGGCAGTTTCATGTTGTCCAGGTCTTCCGGGATCAGCGGATAATTCGCCGCCTTGATGCCGAACTGCAGCGCCAGATACAAACAGGTCGGGGTTTTGCCGCTGCGCGATACGCCGACTAAAATAATATCGGCGTCGTCGAGATTTTTGTGCGACTGGCCGTCATCGTGGCTCAAGGTGTAATTCACCGCTTCGATGCGCGCGTTGTAATCCTTTACATTGCCTGCGCTGTGCGATTTGCCCACAGTGTGTGACGATTTTTGTCCCAGTTCTTTTTCCAGCGGGATAATGAATATCTCAAATAAATCAAGGAATAAGGCATTATCGCCGTGTATCGCGTTGCGCACGTCGTGGTTCACCAGGGTGCAGAAGACAATCGGCCGGGTGCCTTCATCCTGGCCGATTTGTTTGATTTGCTCCAATGCCATTTTCGCTTTTTCCAGCGTATCGACAAACGGCAGCGTGATTCGGTTGAAGTGCACATGGTCGAATTGGGACAGCAAGCTGTTACCCAGCATTTCCACAGTGATCCCCGTGCGGTCCGAGATGAAAATTGCTGTGCGTTGAAGGCTCATAGGCGGGTATTCCTGTAATTAATCAGCAAGGCGTATCGGTTATAATCATGGGCTATTGTAACCGGCAACCATGGAAATTTGATGAGCAAGCAGAATTACGTCGCATGGTTCGAAACTTTACGCATGGCCGATGTGCAAACGGTCGGCGGCAAAAACGCGTCGCTGGGCGAAATGATCAGCCAGCTCGCTCATGCAGGCGTGCGCGTGCCCGGAGGTTTTGCCACCACTGCGTTGGCGTTCCACGATTTTCTCAAGCACAACAACCTCACGGTGCGAATTGAAGCGGCGCTGAAGAATCTTAACGTCGATGACACACAGCTTCTCGCCAAGACCGGCGCACAGATACGCCAATGGGTGGTCGATGCGCCGTTCCAACCGGATTTATTGGCTGATATCAAAACCGCTTACGAAAAAATGACCCACGGCTCCGATCTTTCCCTGGCCGTGCGTTCGTCTGCAACGGCAGAAGACTTGCCCGACGCATCGTTCGCCGGCCAGCAGGAAACCTTTCTGAATATCCACGGCCTCGATAATGTCTTGGCCGCGATCAAGCATGTGTTTGCCTCGCTCTACAACGACCGCGCGATTGCGTATCGCGTGCACAAAAATTTCGTCCACAGTGAAGTCGCATTATCGGCAGGTATCCAGCGCATGGTTCGCTCGGACAAGGGCGCGGCGGGCGTCATGTTCACCATGGACACCGAATCCGGATTCAAGGATGTGGTGTTCATCACCTCCAGCTACGGCCTCGGCGAAACCGTGGTGCAGGGCGCGGTGAATCCCGACGAATTTTATGTCAGCAAAGTGGTGCTGAAAAATAACAAGCCGGCAATACTGCGTCGTAACCTCGGCAGCAAGGCGATCAAAATGATATTCACCGCCAAGCGCGAAGCCGGGCGGTCGGTTGAAACTTTGGAAGTACCGGTCGAACAACGGAATAAATTTTCGCTGACAGACTCTGAAGTCGAAGAACTGGCGCGCTACGCCGTATCGATCGAAGCGCATTACCAGCGGCCCATGGACATCGAATGGGGCCGCGACGGCGATGACGGCAAATTGTATATTCTGCAGGCGCGGCCTGAAACCGTGCAGTCGCAATCCAGTGGCGAAACGCTACGTCGCTATCGCATCAAACAGCATTCCAAAATCCTCACCAGCGGCCGCGCCATCGGCAGCCGCATAGGCCAGGGCCCCGTGCGCGTGATCAGCGACGCCGGGCAGATGCACGAAGTCGAACCCGGTGACGTTCTGGTGACCGACATGACCGACCCGAATTGGGAGCCGATCATGAAACGTGCATCGGCGATTGTGACCAACCGGGGCGGGCGAACTTGTCATGCGGCGATCATTGCGCGTGAGTTGGGCATCCCCGCCGTTGTTGGTTGCAACGATGCGACCAAGGTTTTGCAAAGCGGCGACATTGTGACGGTGTCATGCGCCGAGGGCGATACCGGCAATATTTATCAGGGCAAACTCGATTTTGAAATCATTGATGTGTCGCTGGATAAAATGCCGGTGTCCAAGGTTAAAATCGCCATGAACGTGGGCAATCCGCAGCTGGCATTTGACTTCCAGAAATTACCCAATGAAGGAGTGGGTCTCGCCCGTTTGGAATTCATCATCAGCGCCATGATCGGCATGCATCCGAAGGCAGCGCTGGAATATCCCAATCTGCCAGTCGACTTGAAAGCCGAAGTCGAAGGACGCTGCAAGGGTTACGCCAGCCCGAAAGAATTTTATGAGGAAAAAATAACCGAGGGCGTGGCGACTTTGGCCGCGGCATTTTGGCCGAAAAAAGTCATTGTGCGTTTGTCCGATTTCAAGTCGAATGAATACACCAACCTTATCGGCGGCAAGCGCTATGAGCCGCACGAAGAAAATCCGATGCTCGGATTTCGCGGCGCGGCGCGTTATATTTCGCCGGCGTTCCGCGAATGTTTTGATATGGAATGCCACGCGTTGAAAAAAGTACGCGATGAAATGGGCCTGACCAATGTCGAAATCATGGTGCCGTTTGTGCGCACCATAAAAGAAGCGCAACAGGTGCAAGCCATATTGAAGGAGAACGGCATTGAGCGCGGCAAAAATGGCTTGCGCATGATCATGATGTGCGAAGTGCCGTCTAACGCGATACTAGCCGATGAGTTCCTGGAGCATTTTGACGGCTTTTCCATCGGTTCCAACGATCTCACCCAAATGACCCTGGGTGTCGATCGCGACTCCAGCCTGGTGGCCGAATCTTTTGACGAGCGCGACGCCGCCGTGAAAAAAATGCTAGTCATGGCCATTTCCGCCTGCCAGCGCGCGAAAAAATACGTCGGCATTTGTGGACAGGGCCCGTCGGATCATCCGGATTTCGCGCGTTGGTTGATGGAGCAGGGCATCGAATCCATGTCGCTGAATCCGGATACGGTTGTGGAGACTTGGTTGGATCTCGCAGGAGAAAAAAATAGTACCCCCAGTTGACGTCAATAAATATTAAATATAATCAAATACTTATATAGAAAAGTAAGCAGACAAATTTTACTGCTATCAAGGGGCATTTTCAGCAGCGTAGAATGCGCGCACATAGTGAAATTTTAGGAAATGCAAATGGAAGTCTTAAATAAACAGGAGCTCAAACAACAATACGAAGCCAACAAACTCGCCAAGCGTTTGCGTAACGAGGCGGGCAACGCCATCGTCGATTACAACATGATCGAGCAGGGCGACAAGGTGATGGTGTGTTTGTCCGGCGGCAAAGACAGTTACACCATGCTCGATATTCTTTTGCATATGCGCGAACATGCGCCGATTGATTTCGACATCATCGCCGTTAATCTCGATCAGAAACAACCGGGCTTCCCCGAACATGTATTGCCGGAATATCTGACCAAGCTCGGCGTGCCGTTTCACATTGAAGTGCAGGATACCTACAGCATCGTAAAGCGCGTCATCCCCGAAGGCAAAACGACGTGCGGTTTGTGTTCGCGTCTGCGCCGCGGCGTGTTGTATCGCGTCGCGGGCGAACTAGGCGCAACCAAAATCGCGCTCGGCCATCATCGCGACGACATACTCGAAACTTTTTTCCTGAATATGTTTTACGCCGGCAAATTAAAAGGCATGCCGCCGAAACTGGTCAGCGACAGCGGCGACCGCATCGTCATCCGTCCCCTCGCATATTGCAAAGAAAAAGATCTCGCCGAATACGCCGAGCGACAACAATTCCCTATCATCCCCTGCAACCTGTGCGGCTCGCAAGAAAACCTGCAACGCCAGGCAGTCAAAGAAATGATGCAAACATGGGACAAAAAATTTCCCGGCAGGCTGAAAACCATGTTCCGCGCCATGCAAAACGTCGTACCGTCACATCTCGCCGATCACAAATTATTTGGCTTCAAAGAATTAGAAACACAGGACACACCGTTCGAGAATGGCGATAAGGCATTTGATGTGGAAACTTTCAGCGAAACGACTTTAATCCGTCTATCGTCCTGATCCTGAGTATGTCGAGGGATCAGGGTTAGCCAAACCGCTCTGTGTCAATCGGTAATTTTCAATGACCGGGTTTGATAACCATTAGTGCTAGACCAATCAACGGCGTCAATAGCGCCACAGCGCCCCAAATTTCCCAGCGAATGGCCACAGCGTGGTATGGGGCATAATCGAATTTACCCGACTGAGAAGCGGATTCTGCGATTGCGCGCAGGTCTCTCTGAAGTGGCGCCACACGGAACATGAAAACTAGCCCGGAAATACTGAACAGGATCAGCGTCCATAGTATCCAACCGGTTCGCAGTAAGGGAAAGCCACCCAACATGGCGGCGCCGACTCCGCTCAAAATAATAACTATGACCCCCGGTATCGTGAACAGACGATCACTTCGGATAATTCCGTCCATGGTGTGTGCGAGTAACTTAGGATCGCGGGTGCGGGCGGTATGCGCGTGCCAAAACAGGCCAGTTGAAATATTGCCTAAAAAAGCGACAACGGCGATTATATGAAGTAGTTTAATCAAGAGATACATGCTCTATCTTTCCGTGTCAGGCCCTTGTACAACTGATCATAGACCTTGTAGGGCGGATTAGCGTAGAGTGATCCGCCGTATGATTTTTTAATCGGTGTGTCGCTTTACTCATTACCCTACGTTCTTTGTTTTACCAATTATCATGTCGTTCCCGACGTTCTTGCCGGTAGTTGGTCACTTCAAGCGGTATGCCATCCGGATCAGAAAAATACGTTGCCCAATAATCCTCAGCGTATTCAGGATAAAGTTTTGCTTCGGTAGCCTCAATGCCAGCCATGCGGAGTTGCGTTGCGACTACGACGACGCTGGCAACGGAATTTACACGAAAACAAAAATGATGCAAGCCTGCAGAATAGGAGTCGTGTTTGGTGGAGCCGCGCGAAGGGCGAAGAACATAACTGAAGTGGCGATTGAAATATTGGATATGCGAATCGTTGTTCAAAGTAAATTTATTTTTGCGAAAGCCCAACACTTCCAACAACACACGATCATAAAAAATCTCCGAGCGTGCAAGGTCAGAGACGGCGATGTAGATGTGGTCGATGCCGGTAACGTCGGTCATTATCGTAATCGATAAATGGTGTGCTACTTGTTATAGGTCGTCGGGCGTTAGCCCGGTATGCTTTGCGACGCGCGCCAGCATTTTGGGGCCGATCTCTTCGCCCTCATGAAAGGCAAATACATAATCGGGAAAGCCTGCGCGGCTAAGTGTTTTGTGAGAACCGGATTGACGTTTGATTTGCCAGCCAAGTTTTAATAACGCGGACAGTACGCGTTTTGCTTTGGCCGAGGGCCACGGGTTCATGCAGCAGTAGGGATGGAAATATTGATTGGGATGGCGCGACTTTCTCCATGCTCTATTTGTTCGGCGATGACGCGAAGTGCAAGGGCTTCTGCTTTTGACATCGCTTCTTCGGCGTTGGCTCCATAAGCTAACACGCCTGGCAGCTCGGGTATTTCAGCCAGCCAGCGTCCGTCTTCTTCCTGTTCGCGCACGATAGTGAAATTCATATTTTTCCGTCCGGGATATTTCTATGGTGTGTATTTTATGCTCGAAACAGCATGCGTTATAACCTATTGTTTTTATTAACATTAATTGGTTATCGTTCGAGTGGGCACCCTATACTTTGCCCATCCCTTTTCGCTTTCGGTCCTCGGTGAATTTCCACCAAGGCTGAGCTTCCTCCCCATTCATAAAACGAGTAATGGAAATAAAAACATCAATGACACATGGATCATGACGTGTTGCGGTTTTTTCGCACAGCTTGTCATACATCTCGAACGGGCATTTGCCGATGAGCTGGCTTGGTTCGTGAATTCCCAGCAGTCGTAAATCATCCGCGCCAGCCTTGCCGATATTCGGCAGGTCGGTTAACTTTACAACCAGCGCTCGATGAGCTTTGCTTGGGCTCATGCTGTCATTCGCAGAGGTAATTTCCGCAACCGTTTTCCTGTCAACGCAAACAAGGCATTTGCTACCGCCGGTGCAATCGGCGGCGTACCAGGTTCGCCTACGCCGCCGGGCGGTTGCGTGCTCGGTAATATATAAGTATCGATACGCGGTGATTGCGCCATGCGCAGCATGTCGTAGCTGGGGAAGTTGGTTTGTTCGACGCGGCCGTTCTTGATAGTGATTTCGCCGTAGAGTGCGGCTGTTAGGCCGAAAATAATCGCGCTTTCCATTTGTTGTTCGACGATTTTCGGATTGACGACGGAACCACAATCGATGGCGCAGACGACGCGGTTTACTTTGATGTTGTTGTCTTTGTCGAGCGAGACCTCTGCCACTTGTGCGCAGATACCGGCGAAGGATTCGTGCAAAGCGATGCCGCGTGCGCTGCCAACTGCTATTGGCTGTCCCCATCCGGCTTTGTTCGCCGCGAGTTCGAGTACGGCGAGGTGGCGCGGATGCTTTTGCAATAATGCTTTGCGAAATTCGTACGGGTCTTTGCCCGCTGCATGCGCCATTTCATCCATGAAGGATTCGACAAAAAATGCGTTATACGAATGGCCGACGCTACGCCACGAGCCGACCGGCACGGGTGTTTTGCTGCGCACTTGTTCTATTTTCATATTGGCGATTTCGTAAGGCTGGTCGAACGCGCCTTCGATGTGATTTTTGTCCGGCATGTCCATCGCCATGCTGCCCATCAAGCGCTGCATGGTGTCGAAGCCGACTGACGGCGCTGCGACGCGATTGGTCCATGCAGAAATATTTCCTTTGTCGTCGAGCGCGCCGGAAAATTTCGACATCGCAATGGGTCGATACATATCGTGTTGCATGTCTTCTTCGCGCGCCCAGATCATTTGCACTGGTCTGCCGCCGAGTTGTTTCGCTATGTGTACGGCTTGTTCGATCATGTCGATTTCCAAACGTCGGCCGAAACCTCCGCCGAGCAAAGTGGTGTGGATGATGGTGTTGTCGCTGCTCACGCCCGCAGCTTTGCCGGCTTTCCATTGCGCAATCGATGGGACTTGCGTCGAAGCCCATACTTCGCATTTGCCGTCTTTCAGTTGCGCGGTGCAGTTGATCGGCTCCATCGCCGCGTGAGCGAGAAACGGCACTTCGTAAATCGCGTCGACTTTTTTTGTCGCAGCTTTCATAATATTTTCCGCGTCGCCGACATTACGGAAACCTGATGCAGAAGTTCTTTCTAAATCCGCTGAGAGTTGTTTGCTGATCGCAGCCGAATCGAGATTCGCATTCGGCCCTTCGTTCCATTCGATTCGTAACGCATCAAGATTTTTTTTCGCGCGCCACCAGCTATTACTCACTACAGCGACGCCATTTGGCATTAAATATAACTCATTGTTTTTGTTTATATTTTTACTTAGTTCGGCAAATGTCGATTTTAGTGTGCCGCCAAATACTGGAGACTGCCTTACAGCCGTATACATCATGCCGGGAACGCGCACATCGATCCCGAATTGCGCTTTGCCATTTACCTTGTCGGCAATGTCGATGCGCGGAACAGATTGGCCGATAAGCGTGAAAGTCGTCGGGTCTTTAAGTCTGACTACAGCGGGCCTAATTTTAGCTGCATCGTTGACCAATTCGCCGTAGCCAGCCTTGCGGTTTCCGGCTGGGTGCAATACTTCGCCATTTTTGGTTACGCATGCACTAACCGGCACACTCCATTTTTTCGCGGCGGCTTCCACCAGCATCGCGCGCGCAGTCGCCCCCGCTGTGCGCATGGGCAACCACGCGTCGCGCACGCTGCTTGAGCCGCCGGTGACTTGCAGTCCCAACGCGAAACCAATTTTCTCTATCGACGCGCGTCCGTTGCGCGCAAGCAGGCTGTCGTCGTCCGGATGAAACGGCAAAAGGTTTTGAAACAGCGCCGCGTTGGAATACATTTTCGCCACGGGTGATTGTTCGACTTTTACTTTCGACCAATCGGCATCCAACTCCTCCGCCAACAACATCGGCAGCGCGGTGTAAACGCCTTGCCCCATTTCCGAACGCGGCACGGCGATGGTGACCGTTCCATCGGTAGCGATTTTTACCCAGCCGTTGAGCGCGATTTCATCTTTACCCGTCGCGAGCAGTGCGCCGCTGCCGAGTTTGTCTTGCCTGCCGAAAATGTTGTAGCCAATAATCAGTCCACCGCCGGTGAGTATCGCGCCCGCAAGCAAAAATTTTCTTCTTGATTTATTTTTAGGTGCGCTCATTTCGCGTTCCCCATTTTCGCCGCGAGGTGAATCGCCTCGCGCACGCGCGGATAAGTACCGCAGCGACAGATATTACTAATCGCTTCATCGATGTCAGCGTCAGTCGGATTCGGTTTTTGTTCCAGCAGCGATACTGCCGCCATGATCATCCCGCTCTGACAATAGCCGCACTGCGGCGCTTGCGTCTGTATCCACGCTTGCTGCACTTTATGTAATTTGCCGTCTTGCTCAAGCGCTTCGATGGTACGAATTTTTTTCCCCGCCATCGCCGCTACAGGCATCACGCACGAACGCGTCGCCACGCCATCGACATGTACGGTACACGCGCCGCACGCAGCCACCCCGCAACCGAATTTTGTTCCCGTCATATTCAACACATCGCGCAAGGCCCACAGCAGCGGCATGTCGTCTTCGATTTCGAGCGCGGTATCTTTGCCGTTAATATTGAGTGTGATCATTGACGAAATCCTAGAGTCATCGGGAAAGGAGAAGATTACAAGGTAGAATTATACGCACCAGAAACAATGTCTTCCTGAACGAAGTGAAAGATCTGTTTTTATGTTTCAGTCTTTGCAAAAGCAGATTCTTCGGCCAAGACTTCAGAATGACAGAGCAAGTATGTCATCCTGAACGCAGTGAAGGATCTGCTTTTGCTGTTGGCTTTATTCATTAAAGCCTCTATTAAAATGCTTAAAAAATAAATATAATCAATAAGTTATGAAACAACACTTCACTGGCCTTTGGCGCAATAAGGATTTCCTGAAACTTTGGACGTCGGAAACCATTTCGGTGTTCGGTTCGCAAATCACCAATCTTGCCTTGCCACTCACTGCTGCGCTGCTTCTGCACGCCACGCCGTTTCAAATGGGCTTGCTCGAAGCCATGGCGACTTTGCCTTTTGCCTTGTTCAGTTTATTCGCTGGCGTGTATGTCGATCGCATGAAGCGCTTGCCGATTATTATGTCGATGGAATGTTTAAGCGGCTTAGCTTTGTTGCTGGTGCCGCTGGCTTTGTGGTTCAATGTTTTGCAAATGTCGGTGTTATACATCGCGGTATTTTTATGTGGATTCGCCAACGTAGTGTTCGGTGTCGCGCATCAGACTTACGTCACCAGTTTGGTCAGCCGCCAACATCTGGTCGAAGCGAATTCCAAGCTTGGCATGAGCTGGTCCGGTGCGGAAATCGCCGGCCCGAGCGTGGCGGGTATGCTGGTACACGCCATTGGTGGACCGTTTGCGATCATAGTCGATGCGATTACCTTTTTTATTTCGGCGCTGGTGATTCGCCGTATTCGCACACCCGAACGCGCGCCCGCATCGCGGCCGGAAAGCGCAACAGTGAAGCGAGATATCGTAGAAGGGCTCAAGCTGGTGTATCACAACCCGGTGTTGTGGTCGCTCGCCGTCAGCGTCGCGCTGTGGCAGATTTTGCATCACACTTACCTCGCGCTGTTCATTCTATTCGCTACGCGCGAATTGCATATGGACGCGGGCACCGTCGGCCTGGTGTTCTCCATGAGCGGCGTTGGTCTTCTGCTCGGCGCATTATTGATCAAGCGCGTCTCTGCAAAATACGGAATCGGCCCGATGGTATTAGCGGCGATGTTGCTCACCGGCATCGCCTGGTGCGGCGTCGCGCTCACGCGCGGCGAAGGAGTCGTCGCCGCCATCAGCCTGTCGTTCGCCATGTTGTTATTCGGCTTAGGCGCAGGCGTGTTCACCATCAACTACATCAGCATGCGCCAGGTCGTCACACCGGATCACATGCTCGGCCGCATGACGGCGACCATGCGCTTTCTCACAGTGGCCTCGGTTCCAGCCGGAACTTTGCTCGGTGGATTGTTAGGCGAGCTGATTGGTTTGCGTGCGACATTGGGAGTGGTGGGTGTGCTCGGCGTGTTGTTGGCCCTGGCGACGATAGTGTTATCGCCATTGCGCGGGTTGAAGAAACTGGAAGCGTCGGTAGTTGTTTAAGAATAATTAACTTAAGGAAAATATAATGCTACGTACAATTACAATATTTTTAATGGGTTTGCTCTTTGCGGCTTGCGCAGTGGCCAACACCAACAGTCAGACATATGCCACTAAGCGCATCAGTAATCCCGAAGATATTCAGGCCATCAAACAAGTCGTAGAAGATTTTCGTCTGGCGATTATCAATAAGGACGGGAAAAAACTTTCCACACTGGTTCTGAATTCACGCATTTTATTTACTTCTCCATGTGATCAAAAAGCAGTCGATAAAATCAGGGAGAAAGATGTCAATTTTGACGGGGTGGGTGTAGGCGGTTTTTATAATTTTGCCAATTACGTCAGTACAACGACGGACAAGATAGAAGAGAAATTTTATAACGTCGAAATAACACAGGATGGCGTACTGGCTTGGGTGATGTTCGATTATGAGTTTTATGAGAACGACAAAGTGAGTAACTTTGGCGTAGAGAATTGGCAACTTCGTAAGACAGATGGCAAGTGGAAAATATTTAGTGTTATCTGGTCAACCTATTTGCCTGAAAAAAAGTAAGCGCCAGTATTTTGCGGCGCTAATTCGAAGAAAGAACTGCTCACCCATCTGCGCCGATGCTTTTTTTGTGGTGAATCGGGGGCCGTCGGCGAGAACCTGTTTGAGCTACGCGGTGTGTTAGTCCCCTCCCTTTCAAGGGGAGGGTTAGGGTGGGGATGGGTGTAAATTAGATTGCCGTAAACGTGTTACCGTTATGGGGTTGTTGGCATTGCCGGGGGTAGCCCGGCTGCTAGTCACTTTTTTGCTTCGCCAAAAAAGTAACCAAAAAAGGCGAACCCGCCGCGCTGCCTTTTATTTTTTGGGTTTGTCGTCGCCGCTATTTTTGCTGCCTATCGGGCGTCGAGCACAAACTCGCTTTCACCTTCATTTGAAATCTAAAATAGCGCGTAGCTCAAACATGTGCTCGCCGACGGCTCCCGCTAGGCAGCAAAAATAGCGGCGGCGCAAAAGGGCAACCCCTGCTTTCTTCGAATCGCAGGCGGGTAGGGTGCGCCGTGCGCACGCGCTGCCATCTGAATTGCATCTTCGCTAGCCGGATTAAGCGTAACGCGTGCGCGTGGCGCACCCTGGATTACGCAAACAAATCCAATTGCCCATCCAACCTGGGTTTTCTGAATTGCGTCACATCCACCGATTGACGGTTCTGATTCAAACCATATCGAGCGCAAGCTTTGCGGAAACGTTGCTCGATAAAATCGGCGAACTCGCCGGTGCCGCGCATGCGCGTTCCCCATGCGGCGTCATATTCTTTGCCGCCGCGCAGTTGTTTGATCAGGCTCATCACATGTTCCGCGCGCAACGGGTAATGTTGCTGCAGCCAGTCTTTGAACACTTCTTTTAATTCATGCGGCAGACGCAACATGACGTAACCTGCGCTTCTTGCACCTGCCGCATACGATGCTTCGAGGATGGCTTCGATATCTTTATCGTTGAGTTGCGGGATGATGGGCGCGACCATGACGCCGGTGGGGATGCCGGCATCAGATAGAGCTTTCATGGCTTCAAGCCGGCGTGCGGGCGCCGCTGCGCGCGGTTCCATTTTTCGCGCCAGCGTTTTATCCAGCGTGGTGACGGAAAAATACACGCGCACCAAATTCTTTTTCGCCATCTCGCTGAGGATATCGATGTCGCGTTCGACCAGGGCAGATTTGGTTACCATGCCGACCGGATGATTGCATTCATTCAGCACTTCGAGAATGCTGCGGGTGATCTTGTATTCGCGTTCTATCGGCTGGTAACAATCGGTGTTGCCGCCTAGCGCGATGGGCGTGCACACATAGCCGGGCTTGGCGAGTTCGGCGCGCAATAGCCCCGCCGCGTTGGGTTTGGCGAATAATTTGGATTCAAAATCCAGCCCGGGCGATAAATCCAGATAGGCATGGCTCGGCCGCGCGTAGCAATAGACGCAGCCGTGCTCGCAACCCTGATACGGATTCATCGATTGCCCATACGGAATGTCGGGAGAGCTATTGCGCGTGAGGATGCTGCGCGATAGTTGGATGGTGACTGTGGTTTTCAGCGGCGCGGGCGCGTCGTCGTTTTCTTCGGCAACTTCATTCCACCCATCATCGACCGCTTCGCGTTTGTGATGCTCGTAGCGGTTCTGCGGCGTGACGGTGGCGCCGCGGCCTTTTTCGAGAGGAGGAAGGGGACGTGTCATAATGTGCTTACAAACAATAGAATATGCTCTTCTCAACTTGTTCCGAAGTCAATCCAGAAAATAAAGCCTTAGTTTTAATGAATAATATTTCCTTGTATCTCGCCAGTGTGTTGATCTGGGGCTCCACCTGGCTGGTGATTACGTTTCAGTTCGGCAAAGTAGCGACGGAAGTATCGGTGTTTTACCGCTTCGCCATTGCCACCGCCATTCTTTTGCTATTCTGCGTCCTGCGCGGCTTGTCCCTGCGCTATACCAAACGCGAACACTTTTATATCGCGCTGCAGGGCATGTTCAACTTTGCGCCGAACTACGTGATGATTTATTACGCCGAACAATATGTGAGCTCCGGCCTGGTGGCATTGGTATTCACCGCGATGATTCCGATTAACATCATAGGCGCGCGCCTGTTTTTCGGCGACGCGATTACGCGAAATGTTTTTACCGGCGCCGCGTTGGGCTTGCTGGGTATAGGCCTGGTATTCGCGCCGGAGATGGCGCAGTTATCGGTGGCGAAAAATGCTGCGCTGGGTTTGGTGTTGTCGCTGGCTGGGGCGGCGTGCGCGTCGGCGGGGAATCTATTTGCCGTGCGCAACTATCGCGCCGGGTTGCCGGTGATTCAATGCAATGCGCTAGGTATGTTTTACGGTACCTTGGCGATCGGTCTGTTCGCGTTGGCGATGGGGCATGAGTTTAATTTCGAAGCTACGCCGAAATATGTTATCTCATTGATTTATTTGAGTTTATTTGGCACAGTATTCGCCTTCAGTGCCTATATGACGCTGATGAAACGCATAGGCGCCGGGCGTGCGTCGTATGTTGCGGTGCTGGTGCCGATAGTTGCGTTACTGCTTTCGACTATTTTTGAACACTTCACTTGGCATGTTACAACCGTCATCGGTGTCGCATTGTGTATTGCCGGTAACGCGCTTATTCTGGCGAAGCGCTAGTGTAGTGCTTCGTCATTGCTGGCGAGAATGGTTGCATGATAAACGGCCATTGAATCGACAAAAGTGACGAAATCGGCGTCAGACAAGGCGCAAACCGCAGCCAGGTTGGACACCTGGCGAGGATTTGCAACGCAGGATGAGGCCGATTTTCGTCACCGTTTGTGCCGGTAATGATGAAGCACGACACTATGAGCCTTTACGCGCGATGATGATGCCGGCCAATACCAAGGCCGCGCCGAAAAATTGCAAGGCTGAAACATTCTCGCCAAACAAGCGCCACGCAATCAGCGTGGCGAGCACCGGCTGCAACAACAAACCCACGGAAGAAAATTGCGCCGGTAAATGCGCCAGCGCATAAGCGATCAAACTTTGCCCGCCCGCGTGCGAAATCCAACCGAGCCCGGCCAGCATCATCCAGCCATATAAAGTCTGCGGCCAAAACACTTCGCCGGAAATCCACGCGACCGGCAACAGCATCACGGCAGTCACCAATGTAGACCAGAACATAATCGACGAAACGGCAAAACGCTCGCGCAATTTTTTGATGCTGAGTATATAGCCGCTGTAAAACAACGCGGTGATGACGCCCAATGCATCGCCTTTAATATGTTGCTGGTCGATGCTGAAACTGGAACCGATAACCGCGATGGTCCCGGCCAACGCAATTGCCAGCGCGAATAAAAAAAGTTTAGTGACTTTTTGTTTATAGAGCACCCAAGCGGCCAGCGTGACGAATATCGGCGCGAAGTTGGCAAGCAACGTGGCGTTGGCGACAGATGTGAGTTTGATCGATGTATGCCAAAAAGCCAAATCGCCGGCGAAAAAAAATCCAGCCCATAACAGACTGCCATAATCCGCCTTGGTTTGCGGTTTGGTGACGGCATGTTTATCCAGACTCATCCACAACCACAGAATCGGCAAGGCTAAAACCGGCCGCCAGAACGCCGTCGCTGTCGGCCCGATTTCCGACAGACGGACAAAAATCGGCGCGAGACCAATAGCAGCGGCGCCGAGAAATAATGCGGTGAGGGCCAAACCGGAAGTAGCCGCGGGCGTAGTAATTTGCGTTGACATGAAAATTAAAAAAAGGTAATTAGCCCGAAGTATAACCTACCGTCTAAAACCCAAAACAGGCACGTGAAGGCTTGAAATTACGTAAACTGTGCCCCATTTCACATACAAGACCCGTATGTCGGCGTAATTTGGAATCATGCGTTAAGGCAGTAAGGCGGAGAAATCCGCTGGGTCATCCTGGTTAACTTTATATGGGGAAGACAAATGAACGTGGTTTATAACAGTCAGCATTACTATGTGGTGGAATACGCGGCGTTTAACGGCTTCGAGCTGGTGGACAAGCAGTCCGGCACAGGCACGTTCATACAAGGCGAAACCGCCATCCGCTTCCGCAACTCTTTCAGCGACATGATCCAGCAAGATCCGTCAGCGGAGACGGTGGATGAATTCCTCGACGAATTTGGCGAGATAATGACGCAAAAAGTCACGTACCACTGATTGTTTACATTGTTCGCAAGCAATGCATTTCTTTCGGCTTTCTGGCGCTGAATATTTGGACTAGTAAAGTAGAGCAAGCCGATTCGTTGAATGCTCAAAAGGCCGCAGATAATTACTGCGGCCTTTTTTCATCCGCTGGGAATTCCGGCATTGTCAATTTTGGCGAATTGATATGATTTCAAAAAAACGTTTGCTCCCGAATTACTTGAATGTAATTTCCTGGAGTATTTTGTCCCCGACTATTTCGCGCACTTCGGTTCGCTTCACCATGGTTTGTACTTGCTTTTCTTCCGAACCGATGATCTTTAGTAACATGGCATCCCACTTTTCTGCAAAGCCGTCGAACGCGGCCCAATTTTTGTACTCTTCCATTAACATCAGATCCCAATCTTCACGGTTGGCCGAAGATCCATAAAGCATCTTCTCCGACACGATAAGCCCTTGTTTCTTTCCTTCAGCCATCAACGCCTTGCGTACCGCGGCCAATTCGCGCATATACACATCGAACATTCCGGTCTTGACCTTTATGAAAGTAACCGACCAAACTGTTCCCTCTTTATAAACTTTTTCGTCTGCAACGCAGGTTTGCGTTCCAAGAGCAAGCAGCCCTAATACGAGCCAAAAAGTTTTTGTTATCTGTCCCATGATATAGATCCTTTCGATGTAGTTGTCGTCTTGTGAGAAACCCCTCGCTGCAGAGAGAGTGCAGCAATTTTGCGTGGTAAAGACCAATCAAGGCAATGCGTACTTGGAGTGACCTCGCCAAGTATTATTTAGGGTAACAATGTGCGCAGCGAATGGCGCCGAGCAATTAGCGAATACATCATTCCAGCAATCCGCAGATATCGATCATACGCCCTTGACCCGCCAATGGTTGAGTCAGGTTTCCAGTGGCATCAAAGGCAAGAGAATAGTTGCCGATAAGAAGCCAAAGCCCGGAAGGTGAATCAGTGGGGCCTCCAAAATAGTAAAGCTGACCTCTCAATTCAATGAGCGCAGAACCATCTACCGCATTGGTGACATGTGTCGAGCCGCCTACCTTTCTGGTAAAAACTTTGTCCGGTTGATCCAGATTTGTAATTGTGTTGACCACCCCTGGCGCCATCCCGATGATGCGTTGACCGCCCTTAAGAAAGATAATTTTTAGTTTGCCATCGCCGGTAAATTTCAGCGGGAAAGAACACAAATCACCAGCCGCAAAAAGAGATACGTCAGTGTAGGTGCCGGGAGGGCCAGACTCGCCTGCCGAAGCGGTCGACGCTCCAACAAGCCCAACTAAACAACCAATGTACACTGCTACGTTTTGCCAAAACTTTTTGTTGTTACTCATGATGGTCTCCTAAAAATTTCCTCCCAGATCGTGCATTCATAAATCAATCCAAGATCTTGTCGCCGGTTGCCGCCAATTTTGAGAGCCTGACGGTTAAGCTCTTGTTGATGCGTCCTGTTTCGTGCTGCGATAGCTACTTTAAAAACTCTCGCACATGAATTTCATTTTTATTATGTAGGGTGCGTACAACCCACCAATCCATGCTCGGGGTTGCACGCATTCTACATTTTGCAACGCCTTAGCGATCCCGAGATCCTTCGGTAAAACCAATCATCGAACTCATTTATTACTTACCTTTCGGTACCGTGACGGTAGTGGAGCAGTTCGCAGTATTGCCGGCCACGTCACTTGCTTGATAGGTAATAGTGTATGTGCGCCCGGCCTTGGCGAAGCGCTCGCTACGCAACTGGCCTGAAGTGTCCGCCGTATTGAAAATCCAGCCTTGGATGTCAATCGGCATATCATCGCTACCCAAGCCAGCATCGGCTTCGCTGCTCGTGACCGAAAGCAGTTTGAAACCATTGGGGCCAGAATCGCTGTCGCTCACGCTTACATTGGTAATGATGTTCACCAGTTTGTGATTGGGCGGGCTTAATGTGCTGGGGGTGACCGTGACAGTGCAAGTGGGTGGCGTGGTGTCAGCCGCCTCCTGAACTTCGAACGCGCCGATGTCCACCTTTGCCCCAACTTTGCGTGCGAAGCCCGTGCCACGTTGGTCTGTTGTTAGCGTGACTCCAAGCGGCGGCGTGCATGAATTATCCAATACACAGTCATTGCCTGCATCAATCGCCGTGCTGCCCGACAACAACGCATGTGTCTGCGTCGGGCCGCCGTTGTCAGCCAATATTTCAAGCATCGGATTGATCGGCGCGCTGGAGGTTCCTATCTGATCGCCGGTTGCAGCGACTATTGTTGCGCCGCTGTCATTGCCAATCAGGTTGTTCCCTTGCGTCGTGAGCGGGCCATAGAAGTCGGGGGATCCAGAGGCGGTATTTCCTGCGATGATGGAATTACGTGAATTCACTGTGGCAAAGTTGGCAATGCCGCCACCAAAATTTGATGTATTGCTGGAAATAGTCGAATTGGTCACGTATAACGTGTCGACGCCATGGTAAATGCCACCACCACTACTTGACGTGTTACCAGAGATAGTCGAGTTGGTCAAAGTCAGCGTGCCACTGCTCAAAATACCACCGCCAGCGCCATTACTGCCTGACTCATTGCCTGAGATCGTTGAGTTGGTCACGGTCAAAGTACCGTTGTTGTTGAATATGCCGCCGCCGGCTCCGCCAGCAATCGTTATCCGATTGCTGGCGATGGTCGAATTGGTCACGGTCAAAGTACCGTTGTTGTTGAATATGCCGCCACCATTATTATTTACAGTATTTTTTGAGATTGTCGAGTTGGCTACAGTCAACGTGCCAGCATTGTAAATGCCCCCGCCAACATCGCCGTCAACATTTCCGCCAGAGATGCCTAGGCCTGAGATGATCGCGGTGATACTGCTCGGCACTGAAAACACGCGGCTTGTCGAATTTGGAGCCATGGCGTTTCTAACGATTAAGTTTTCTGCCCCTGGCCCATTTATTGTCAGATTCTTGCTTATGATGATTTGACCACCCGTTAATTCTATAGGGCCCGTCAATCCGGGTACAAAAGTAATAACATCGTCAACGCAAGTATTAGCCACAGCTTCTCGCAGACTTCCCGTGCCGCTGTCGGCATTGGAAGTAACAATTGTCGGGCATGCGTTCGCAGTCACGATATTTAGCAAACCGAATAATATTAATGTGATGCTCACAATGCGATTCAACAAAATTTTCAGGAATGATTTGTTCATGATTCTCTCCTTACCAAATGATATTCATAACTGTTTGATTATATTTATAAATTTATCGATACAATTTCTTTAATTGTTCATCGCCAGGGGATTAACTGGCTTGCACGCAGGCTGTTAGGAAAGATTAGCGGTCGTGCTGATTCATTTCCCTTCACTCGTACAGACGAATTTTGGTGGCGAAACCGGACATGGTTTGCTAGATATATTTTTATGCCGCGGTGCAGTGGTGTTCTGGAAATGGCCGTCATTCTGAGCATAGCGAAGAATCTGCTTCGTAAAACCACAGCAAATCGTTCACTTCGTTCAGGATTACGATAAGAAATATAGTTCGGATGGAATGAAATGGAATCAGATGAAGATTCCCCGATTTCGCTTCGCTGCATCCGGGCTACGGTTTCTGCGATGCTTATCGGCTACCGTTTTCTGCCAATAGCCAACGAAATGAAATCAATTTACGTGCTAAACGCACGGACCAGACACAGTCTTTACCCTCGCCAATTGCCGGTATAGCGCGAGATAAAAGTTGCAATCGTCGACGTTATGCTTATTCAAACGAAAAACGCCTTTCGGTTCGGGTTGGGTTTTTCCTTCCGGTCCCATTTCGTCGGGGGTTTTTCCGGGGGGGCCTTGTAATCCTTCGTTGTCTTTTGGTTCTTCTTTTATTTTTTCGGTCTTGCCGTCCGTGGTGTTATTAGTTCTGCGCGGTGACGTGCTGGTGCGGTTGTTGTCGCCTCGGGCGATTTGCATGAATTGATGGGCTTGATCGTCGTTGGCGCGCTTGGCCGCATCCGGTTGGGCAGCATGGCCAGGTGTATTGGCTAAAGCAAAAAAAGCGGCCGCGAGAAGTAACGGCCACGTAAACTTGAATGCTGTGTTGGGTAACAAGCCGCTGCGATTAAAAATCTTGTTTGTGTGAAAGTTGTTCATGATGCTCTCCTATTAAGGTTTGCCACATTCGGCTGGCGGCGGAAGGAAGTTTTATGTGAGCGTCGGTAGGGCGGTGTTTTTCTCAACCCATCTTCTTAATCCGTATCTGCGTGGGCACACTTTGTTTTGCCCACCCTGCGGCCGTTGCGTAAACAATTCAATTCCCTTCACTCTTACGGACGGGTTGCGGCGGCGGAAGCGGACATGGTTTGAAGATTTCTTTTTTTGCCAAGGGGAAAAAGTGGCAATGTAGAATGCTTCCAATAATCCGCGTCCGATTCTTATGCTATAAATGTAGTAAGTGCAGAACATAAATACGCAGGGTTGCGTAGCCGTCTTTTGACCTACGTAGCCGCATTGCGAATTGTCTATTGCCGTGTCAAATCAATCGTGAGCATGACTTTTCGTCCGGAGGAGAGTATTTATTTGCCTCCAGATGCAGTGCGCAATAAAATAGATAGCAAGAACTTGGAAGGGGGGAGCGTGAACGATCTCAGTGATCTAATTCGTCGCGTCAATAAGAATGATCCCGGTGCGCGGGACGAACTGTTTGCCTCGGCCTATGACGAGCTGCGGCGTTTGGCGCACGCCAGGTTGTACGATGGCGGGCGTAATACTTTTCTCGACACCACTACCTTGGTACACGAATCCTATTTGCGATTTTTGAAGAGCGGCCAATTGAACGCGGACAGTCATCGTGCCTTTTTCGCCTATGCCTCGAGCGTGATGCGTTCGGTGATTATCGACAGTGCTCGCGAGCGACAAGCCGAGCGCAACGGCGGCAGCTTACGTCGTATGACGCTTGACACCAATCTGATCGATGATCTGCCTGCCGCCCAAAATGAGTTGCTGCAAGTTCATGCCGCGCTTGATGTGCTGGCCCAAGCCGAGCCGCGTATGGCCAAGGTGGTCGAGATGCGCTATTTCGGCGGCTATACCGAAGCGGAGATTGCCGAAGCGCTGGAGTTGACTGAGCGCACTGTGCGGCGCGATTGGGAAAAGGCACGTTTGTTGTTGATGAGCACGCTGCAAGCTTGAGTCGCATGTCCGGTTTTGCCGCGTGAATCCGTCTGTATTAAGGAGCTACTACGGATATGAACATGGCACTCAATCTTGCCGATCTTTCCACCTTAAGCCGCCTGCTGGATGAAGCGCTTGATCTTGCGCCTGAACCACTTGAAGCCTGGTTCATCGCTTTGCCGGAAGCGCATCAACATCTTGCGCCGCAATTGCGCAAGATGTTGGCCGAACATAGATCGCAAGCGCATGCCGACTTCATGGCGAAGGGACCCAATCTCAGCGATAGCCCTGCGCCCGGCGACGCGAGCTTAGGCAGAGCGGGTGAGCTGGTCGGTCCGTACCGCTTGATACGCGAAATCGGTCGCGGCGGCATGGGCTCGATCTGGTTGGCCGAGCGGGCCGACGGCAACTTGACGCGGCAAGTAGCGCTGAAATTACCCCGTCTAAATTGGGGCGCAGGCTTGGTTGAGCGTATCGCGCGCGAGCGCGACATAGGCGCGCAACTTGAACATCCGCACATCGCAAGGCTGTACGACGCAGGTGTCGATGCAGCCGGGTGTCCATATATTGCCTTCGAGTATATAGACGGCGTGCCATTGAATGTCTGGTGCGAGAGGCAAGCGGTGAATGTGCGTGAACGCTTGTGCTTATCGGTGCAGGTCATCCGCGCCGTGGCTTATGCGCATGGCCGGCTGATCGTTCACCGAGACCTGAAGCCGTCGAATATATTGGTCAGTGCCGATGGGCAGGCGCATCTGCTGGACTTCGGCATCGCATCATTGCTGCATGATGCGGCGTCCGGCGGTAACCAGGCACGCCTACTATGCTACGATCGGCGCGCACATCCACGCACGTCTGAGTATGACGCGACGCACGACGAAAGATTGACGCAGGAACACGGTTGGGTACTGACGCCGCACTATGCCTCGCCGGAGCAACGCCGCGGCGATACGATTACTGTGGCTTCAGATATCTATTCACTCGGCGTGCTGCTGTATGAGTTGCTCGCTGGCCAGTTGCCTTACGACGCTGAAAACCAAAGCCCGGCAGCTGTGGAAGATTCGATTGTTAAGGCCGAACCGCCCTTGGCCAGCAGCCGCGCGATGGACAAAAACACCGCCAAATTTCTGCGTGGTGAAATCGATTCCATTCTGGCCAAAGCCTTGAGGAACAATCCGCAACAACGCTACGCCACCGCCGACGCGCTGGCCGACGACATCGAGCGCTATCTCAACAACGATAATGTTTTGGCGCAAGCTGATAGTTTCGGTTACCGATTAAACAAAACATTGCGGCGGCACTGGATCGGCTACACGGCGACCGCTGCGGTAGTGCTGGCGGTGCTCGGCGGCGCTGGAGTATCGATGGTGCAAACCCAAAAAGCCAACGCCGCCGCCGAACGCGCGCGCGTAGTCAAACAATTCGTCGTCGATGTATTCAAACTGAATACATCCGACAACGCATCCAGCGCTGAATTGCGCAAGCTTCCCGCCGAAATGTTGCTCGAACATGGTGCCGGTTTGATCGAAACCCGTTTCGCCGGTCAGCCCGAATTACAAGCCGAGTTGTTTGGCGTGGTCGGCGGTATTTTTTTCGATATGGGCGCGCCGCAGCAAGCCATGGACTACGCTTCCAAGCAAGTTGAGGCACTAAGCAGCATCAAAGCCAGTGAAGTCGAACAAGCCGAGGCCGTGTTGCTGCTGGCACAAGCCTTATACGACCAAAGGCGCTATCGCGATGCGGAAGTACAGGTTAGGCGCGCCATGACGCTGGCCAAAAGCAATGACAAGCTGCTGCTACGCGTGCGCATGCTGCTGGCGCAAACCCTTTCGACGTCAGGCCAACTGCCTGAGTCCGAGCATGAACTCACGGCCATTGAGGATGCACTCAAACGTCTCCAACCAGAGCCGAACATCGTGCGTGCTAATGTCATGTATCTGCGAGCCCAGCATTTGGTCTTGGTCAACCGCTTTGACCTCGCGGCGCCAATCATGAATGCTGCAATCAGCGAAGCCGTGGCCGTCGAAGGGCAGCTCTCGCGCATTGCAATCGACATCCGCATTGATCTGGTCTACAACCTAGTTACCCGTAGCAGGTTGCAGGAAGCTCGCTTACCGCGCGACACGGCGCTTGCCGCGCTCCGTACCTTGGGCGGCGCCAACGAGATTCGAGCAGCAATCGAAGAGTCGCGGATTGAGAGCTGGATATTTAATATGAACTTAATCAGTTTCCCGGAGGCGAAAGCGACGATTGAGCGTAATCGGTCATTCATCGCGGCGCGCGGCACGCATTTACCCGAATCCCTCGGAGCCACGATCGATTTGGAGTTAGGGCGCTGCTACCTCGATTGGGGCGACATCGAACGCGCTGATCAATTGATCTCCCCGGCTTTGCCCATTCTGCGGCGCACCACTGAATCAACGAAAGATCGCGCCCATTATGCTTACATACAAGGCTTGGTTGCCATGTACACAGGCCACTATGAGCAAGCGGATGCGCTGTTTCACGAACGCATGGAAATTGGAAAGCAGATGAGCCAGGGGCAGGAGCCATACGCAGTGTACGATTATGTGTTAATCGCATTGAACCTGGGCATGCAGGGCCGCTTCAAGGAAGCATTTGATTTTCTTGGCTTGGCGCCAACATCTGAAGCGGTGCGTGGTGACCCGCAAAGCGGAAATAGGCCTGTGTACACGGCAATTGGGAATCGAGCTCGACTGAAGCTTGATTCAGGCGAACCTACTGCAGCTTTAGATTTGTTGATCGACGCGAAGGATCCCGACGTCGAAAGATTTTTGTGGTTTGACTCAATTTCGCTACTTCGCGGCGAAGCTATGTGCGCGACAAACCAACTCGCAAATGGCCTTGTTTTGCTGCAGTCTGCAATCGCCGTCGGGCAGAGCCACTATTATAAGTATGAACCTTTGCTAAACCGCACCCGCGCTATGGCCGGATTGTGTGCGCTGGCTGATGGGCAGAGAGCTATGGCACAGCAACTCGCCACCCTAGCGCGCGAAGCGTTTATCGCCCAACCCGGTGTGAGTCCATATTTCAAAGCGCCTTCCGAAAAACTCGATCGTTTGCTCGGTGTGCAGTCGGCGAAGCGCTGAATCTGGATAGCCCGTGCAATATTACTTCTTGTCCACTCGGATATATTTTTCCTGAAACCGTTCCAGCACGCTCGCACTAAGATTCTTGATGTGAGTCTCCGCCATTTTCCTATCCGTAATATCCAGCGCGGTGCCGCGATAGCCGATGACTTTGCCTTCTTCGCTGGTGATTGGCACGCCGTTGATCTGGTGCCAAATGTGGTCGTTGTATTTTGATGTGATGATGCATTCGAGGTAGCGGAACGGAAATCCTTCCGGCACTCTTTCGCTAAACCATTTTTGCACGCGATAGGCTTCGCGCTTGGTCATGAAGTCGGTGATCGGACGGCGTAATACATCACGCTTGTCGTAGCCCAATACTTTTTCCAGGCGGTCGGATACATAAGTCAGCCGCCAACTCGCGTCGCATTCCCACACCGATTCACCCGCCGCGTTCACAATGTCGCGAAAACGCTGCTCGCTGGCGCGCACCAGTTTAAGCGCCATTTCTCGCTGGGTCATTTCGTCGCGTAAATCCTGGTTGGTCAGTTCCAGTTCCTGCGTGCGCAACAGCACGCGCAATTCGAGTTCTTCGTTGGCTTCCTTTAAGGCATTTTCAGCCAGTACCCTTTGCGTAATGTCGCGCATCAAACAACGGTGATACAAGAATTTGCCGTTATCCCAAATCACCGTTGAGTTGATCAGCACATGCTTGATGCTGCCGTCGGCACAGCGCATTTTCGATTCGAAGTTGCTGACGTTTTCGCGCCGCTCGAGCCGCGCGACAAACTCATCCAGCAATGCCCGGTCCGCGTGAAATTCCAGGATATGGTGCCCGACATATTCGGCGCTTGAATAACCGGCCAAATCCAGTTCGGCCTTGTTGGCCCAGAGAATAATGCCGTTGGAGCCGACCCAGTTCAGCGCGACAGCGGCGGTCTCAAACAAATCATTGATTTCGTGTTCCTTGCGCGCAAGGGCTTGTTCGCGCCGGGTCACCGCCTGCTCACGCCGACTGATCGCTTGTTCGCGCCGGTCGAGAAAACCCGTTGCGGGTTTGCTGGGGTAATGATCCATCACGGCTTCTCTCCTTCTAGATCAACAGCGCTAAATGTGTAACTAATTAATTATTATAATTAAATTTACTTATGAATCGGTGTTGCCCGGGCGATAATCGCGGCAAAATCATATTTTGGCGGCAGTGCGCCGAATGCGCCAGCGAAATTTTTGCCCAAACGCGACGCGCAAAATGTATCGGCAACATAGGCCGGCGCGAAACGAACCAGCAAAGAGCCTTGCAGCGCGATGCATAACATTTCCGTCAACTTGCGCGCGCGAAATTCCAGATGCGTATCGTCGGCAAATTCTTTTTTCAATTGCGTAACGTACTCGTCGAATCGTACGTTTGTACTTCTTGCCCACGCCAGTTCGTCGAATACCAATTGCAACGCATGCGGCGTTTTGCCCGCTGCGCGCAACACGTCGAGGCACATCACATTGCCCGAACCTTCCCAGATGGAGTTCAGCGGCATCTCACGGTAAATGCGCGGCATCACGCTTTCTTCCACATAGCCGTTACCGCCCACCACTTCCATGGCTTCCGCCGCCAGCACCGGCCCGCGCTTGCACACCCAATACTTCACCGCCGGCGTGAGCAGGCGGCGCAACGCTGCTTCGCTTTCGTCATCCTGTTTGTCAAATGCACGCGCGAGACGCATCACTAATGCCGTCGCCGCCTCAGATTCGAGCGCCAGATCCGCCAATACGTTTTGCATCAACGGTTGTTGCGACAGTTTTTTGCCGAAGGCCATGCGATGGCGTGCGTGGTGCGTCGCCTGCGCCACGGCCATGCGCATTAAGCCGGCGCTGCCGATGGCGCAATCGAGGCGCGTATAAGTGCCCATTTCCAGAATCGTCGGCACACCGCGGCCTTCTTCACCAAGCAAAATGGCATAGGCATCGAAAAATTCCACTTCGCTCGACGCGTTCGATTTGTTGCCGAGCTTATCTTTCAGCCGCTGGATGCGGATTGCATTCAATTCGCCATCAGGCGTAAAGCGCGGCATGAAAAAACACGACAATCCGCCGCTCGCCTGCGCCAGCACCAGGAAGCCATCGCACATGGGTGCGGAAAAAAACCACTTATGGCCGGTGATGCGATATTCATTGGATGAGCCCGCTATCAGCGTAGCACGCGTGGTGTTAGTGCGCACGTCGGAGCCGCCCTGTTTTTCCGTCATGCCCATGCCGATCAGCGCGCCGGTTTTTTCCGTCACCGGTAAGAAGCGCGGGTCGTATTTTGTCGAGACGATTTTCGGCAGCCATGCGTCGCGCAGCCACGGCGAGTGCGCCGCCTGTTTTTTCAGCATCGGATAAACCGCGTATGTCATGGTCAACGGACACTGCGTGCCGTTTTCCACCTGCGCATGCATCACATACGCCGCCGTCCGTGCCACATGTGCGCCCTCGCGCGGTTGCGCCCACGGTTGCGCGTGTACGCCGTGGCCCACCATCAGCGTCATCAGTTCATGCCAGGCTGGATGAAATTCCACTTCGTCTCGGCGGTTGCCGAAACGGTCGTGGGTTTTGAGTTGAGGTGGAAATTGGTTGGCCAACGTGCCAAGCTTCAGGGTTTCCGCGCGGCCCAATTCTGCGCCCAAGTGCGAAAGTTTTTCCTGCGCCCAATCGGCGCCTTCGCGCTTTACCGCCTCGCGCAAAACATGGTCTGTGTTGAATAAATTGAAATTTTCCAGCGGCGGCGGCTGGTTGGTGACGTCGTGAGTTTGCAGGTCGTAGGCTGGATGATTCATGGATAGGGTTTCCGCATAATCTATATATAGTATATTTTAACCCGGCAATGGTGAAGCCAGTTCCACCTGCACCAGCGCATCGTAAAACGTCGCTGCGGCGCCCATGTCGGTGAGTCCTTGCGAAGTGACTTCATTGGCATTACGGCCATCAGGCGATAATTTCTTCCACCAAACTGACAGCGCAATCACCACGCCTGGCAGCGCTTTGTCGGTAACGCGCGCCTTGACGCAAAACGAGCCGCGATCATTGAACGCGCGCACCATATTTCCATCGCTGATGTTGCGTGCTGCAGCATCAACCGGATGAATTTCCAACCGAGGTTCTTTTTCTTCCTGTATGAATTTCGGCAGGTTGGCGAAAGTAGAGTTGAGAAGATTGCGCGACGGCGGCGAGATGATTGCCAGCGGATATTTTTTTGCCAGCTCTGGCGACGATTGCAGCGACTCGCGCGGTGGCGTGTAAGTGGGTAGCGGATCCATGCCGCGCGCCTTGAGTGTCTCACTGTAAAACTCGCACTTGCCTGATGGTGTGGGGAAGCCGCCATAGGCAAACGGCGCAAAGTCTTTCGCCACGTTCAATCGTTGCCAACCTTGTTGTTTCAACGTTTCCCAGGAAATGCCCTGCATGTTTTTGTGCTCGGGCAGAAATGCGTTACGCGCGATGTCGTCGTCGCTCTCCTTGAAACAGGGATCTTCGAAGCCCATGCGCGCGGCGAGCAGGCGGAACACTTCGCTGTTGGCTTTGGCTTCAGCCAGCGGCGCAATGGATTGGTTGTTTGCCAGCGCATAGAGATGGCCATAGGATTTATGCACGTCGACTTGCTCAAGCTGCGTTGTCGCTGGCAATAGTATATCGGCGTAATCAGCGGTGTCGGTTTGAAAGGAATCATGTACCACGGTGAATAAATTTTCGCGCGCAAAACCGGCGATGACCTTGCTCGAATCCGGCGCGACGGCGACGGGGTTGGAGTTATAGACATAGAGGGCGCGCACCGGTGGATCGGCTTTTAACAAAGCATCGCCGATAGCGGACATATTAATCGTGCGCGGGTTATTCCAGATCAAATCCGGCCGCTGCAAGGCTTGCGTATTGACCCCGTAGGTGCCCGAAGTGGACAGCAGAATGCCGCCCGCCGCGTCACGCCACGCGCCGATCAGCGCAGGCAAACACGCGATAGCGCGCACCGCCATGCCGCCGCCGGCGTGACGTTGCATGCCGTAGTTGAGACGAATGACCGCGGGTTTGATCGAAGCGTAATCGCGCGCGAGTCGAATAATTTTTTCTGCGCTGATGCCCGTAAGTTTTGCCACGACGGTTGGCGAATATTGTTTTACGCGCACTACTAGCTGCTTGTAACCTATGGTAAATTTATTAATATAATCAATATCTTGTAAATTATCCGTAATCAGCACATGCATCATGCCCAAAGCCAGTGCTGCGTCGCTGCCGGGAATAATCGCCAGATGCTCGTGGCATTTTTCTGCCGTGAGCGAACGATACGGATCGATGGCAATCAATTTTGCGCCGCGCCGTTTCGCTTCCTGCACACGCGACCACAAATGCAAATTCGATACGATGGGGTTTGATCCCCAGATGATGATCAGTTTGGCGTTATCAAATTGTTCGACATCGGTGCCAATTTTAGCGCCTATGGTTGCCATATAACCTTCACCACCCGCCGTCGCGCAAATGGTGCGATCAAGCAATGACGCGCCGAGCTTATGGAAAAAGCGCCTATCCATCGACTCGCCTTGCACTAGGCCCATGGTTCCCGCATAACTATAAGGAACGATGGACTGCGGATTGTCTTGTGCGATAATTTTGAAATTTTTTGTAATGGTGTCGAGCGCTTCGTCCCACGAGATACGTGCGAATTTGCCTTCGCCTTTGTTGCCGATGCGTTTCATCGGGTATTGCAGACGCTGGTCGGAATAAGTGCGGTCGAGATAGCGCGCGACCTTGGTGCACAACGTGCCTTGCGTAGTCGGATGATCCGGTGCGCCTTTGACCTCTATCGCCACGCCATTTTCCACCGTCACCAGCATGGCGCAAGTGTCAGGGCAATCGTGCGGACAGGCGGCGCGGACGACTTTGCTTTCGCCGGATCCTGCAAATAAAAGTGGACTATCCATTTAGATTTATTCCAATTGCGCAGTGCTCATATTACCGCCTGCCAGCGTGGCGCGAAAGAAATTTCCTCCAAACCTGGCATTTCCGAAGACGTCGCCTATACTAAAAAAACAGGCATTGGTGCCTCGAAAAAGGAGAACAACATGGGTAAATACGTGGTGCTCGGCAATTGGACCGATCAGGGCGTGAAGAATGTTAAGGATACTGTCATCCGCGCCCGCGCGGCGAGACAGGGGTTCGAGAAAATGGGCGTGAAGTGGGATCAAATTTTATGGACAGTCGGACCCTACGATTTGATGGTCATTGTGGACGCACCGAACGATGAAAGTGCCACGAAGGCAGGCCTGATGGTCGGCATGCAGGGAAATATCCGAACGACGACCATGCGTGCCTTCGGCGAAGCGGAAATGGAAGGAATCATCAAAGGTCTGGGTTGAAGTAAGGCAACAGACGGCACGATCACTCTTGCTTGTGCCGTCGTTTGATTTTCCAGAAAAAAATAATGACGCGCGGTATTTCAACGCGCAGATTTCTTTGCGCCAACTCTTTCTCAACGGGTAATATGGGTTTGGACAATCTCTCAGGATCTGCCATGCGCAAAGACCGTATGCCCCCGATTCCGCCGGAGCAAATGAATGAGGTGCAAAAAAAATATGCCGCAGAAATCATCAACGGCCCGCGTGGCGCGTTGTACGGCCCGTTTGTTCCGCTGATCCGCAGTCCGGAGTTGATGCACCGCGTACAGCAGTTGGGCGAATATTTGCGCTACCGAAGCTCAGTCGGCACTCGGCTGACCGAGCTGGCGATCCTGATTACCTCCCGTCAATGGACGCAGGAAGTGGAGTGGGCGATACACGCTCAGATTGCGTTGGACGCCGGCATCAAGCCGGAAACCGTGCATGCCATCGCCGAATGCCGCGCGCTGACCGGCTTGCCGGAGGACGAGCAAATCGTTTACCGTTTTTGCCGCGAACTGCATGAAAGCAAAAATATTTCCGACGCCACATATGCGCTAGCAAGGGAAAAATTCGGCGAACAGGGCATCATCGACCTGATGGGAACTTGCGGTTATTACGCACTGCTGGCGATGGTGATGAACGGCGCGGGTACTGCCGTGCCCGATGGCTTGCCCGAGCCGCCGTTTCACATGACCATGCGGTAGGGCGGTTTCTTAAGCAGGTTCCTGTCGTGCCCGATACTGGTCCGCTTTGTCGAGCCAGGTTTGCAGGCTGTCCAATAAATCAGTTTGGCTGAATGCGCAGGCTTCGCCGGAAAATAATTGGCCCGATTCCAATCGCATCAATAAGTCGTCCATGACGGATGATATTTTTCCGGCAGTTCCGGCAGCAGCGGATTTTGTTCGCGCCATTGCCGGATAAAGTCGCCGGTTTTTATCTGGTCTGATTGCAGTTGTTCGAGGCTTTTCCTGAGCAGGTTTTCCATTTTGAGCTATGTACAAATATATAAATATAATCAATTAGTTACTATCTGACAGGAACATGCCCAAGCATGATAAATCGCCATCATGTTCAGTGGAACCGCACGCTATGCTATGTAATCTAACTTATATTAAGGTGAATGATAGGTGGGGATCGATATGAACACATCTATGATATTTCGCGGACTGTTGCTGATAGCTGCAATCATAGCAGCAGTTCCTGTTGCGGCGACCACGACCGTAACTTTTATCAAGCCAGCCGAATATACCGACATCGGCTATTACGGACTGGATTCTGCCGACGCGATGAAAGTGCTGGAGCAACATTTCAAGGCGTTAAGCGATCGCTATATTGCGCCGAACCAGAACCTGACGATTGACGTGCTGGATGTCGATCTCGCTGGCCGGGTTGACTATGCCAGAAGTTGGCGTTTTTACGACAGACGCGTTCTGCGCGGCACCGCCGACTGGCCGCGTATGAAATTCCATTATGTGTTGGAAGCAGATGGCACTGTCCTGACCGATGCTGAAGCCGATATTGCCGACATGAATTATTTCCACCGCATAGGGAATTATCATCCCAATGTCTCATACCCCTATGAAAAGCGATTGCTGGAAGACTGGTTCAAAGCGACCTTCAGCGGCAGCCAGGCAAAGCGCCAGTAAAATCAGTTCTTACTCTTCCCGCGTTTTAACAAATATCTCCGGATCGATCATGGTTCCGTTCATGATCACCGACCAGTGCAAATGCGGGCCGGAGACGCGGCCGGTCATGCCAGATAGAGCGAGGGGCTGGCCGCGCGAAACAGCATCGCCGACATTCACGTTGATTTCACTCAGGTGGCAATACATGGTGATCAACCCTTGCCCGTGATCGACAAACACGGTGTTGCCGTTGAAAAAATAATCGCCCGTATCAATCACTTTTCCGTTCGCCGCCGACATCACCGTGGTGCCGGTGGGGATGGCGATGTCGAGCCCGGCATGGGGATTGCGCGGCTGGCCGTTGAATATGCGGCGCAAGCCGAAACGGCTCGACAAGGGGCCGTCGGCGGGTAACTGCAAATTGACGTCAACATTGGCAGTCTCGCGCCAGGTATTTTTGGCGATGTCGATTTTCGGTTGTTCGCTGTTAATGCGTTCCATGTCTTCCGGGTTCGGCTCGACTTTGCGCGGATCCTTGATAGTAACGTGCTGCTCGGGGTATTTTTTGTTGACGACGCGGAATTTTTTTACGGCATTACTCACCGACAACTCGTATTGTCCCGGCTTTAAGCTCAGGGGCAAACCCACCAGCGCTATCCATCCGCCGTTTTCGCGCACGACTAATGCCCGCTTGCCGCGGAAGCTGACATGTGGCGCGGAAGTTTTTGTGATAGTGAGTGGAACCACCGCCACGCCGCCGGGCACGCGGCTGTCGGCGGGCATGGCGAAGGCTTCGATTGTTATTATGCCGAAAAGCAGAGCAGCAATAAGAATCGTGTGCATGTTCGTTTTCAGAAGCGCCAGCCAATTTTCGCGCCAAAGGAAGTAGCGTCACCGGTACGGTCTGCCTCGAATGCGAGATTGGTCAGGCCAAAATTGAGGTTTACGCCGACGAACACTTTGGATAAAGCGAATTTTTCGCCGGTCAGCACGACATTGCCTTGATTAGTGGGGATCGCAGGCAAGTTTGGCGTGCTGCTTACCCACACCCGGCCAATGCCGGCGTAGGGTTTGGCGATGGCAAAGCCTTTGGAAATGGAAATATCCACGCCTTTGGTATCGAAGCCGAGTTGATCTACGCCAGTTAATTTGGTGTAACTGCCGCGCAACGCAAGTGCTGGTGTGGCGATGCCGCCTTCGATCAGTGCATAGCGGATTTCACCGCCGAAAAGCCTGATGTTGGAACTCGGCACGCTCGCATACGTTACCCCTATGTCGAAACCGGCAGGCAAGCCTTTGTGCGCATGCAGTTTGGGCACAGGCAATAGTGAAGGTGCGTTGCCTGATGTGGCGGCGTCGATAACATCTTTGTTATTGAATGATGTGCCCGTGACTTCAAATCCCAAATCGAAACCGGTAACGCCAAGCGTTTCGCCGGGCGACAGCGGCTTGTAACTTAGTATTGCGCCGAGGTCTTCCGACAACAAACGAAATTGTGGTTGGGCGAGGTTTTGGAGTCTATCGATAGTTGCGTCTGCAAAGGCGCTGATAGATGTGAGCGACGCGAATAGAATAACAATAACCTTACGCATAATGTTTCCTTTATTAAAATCAGGCCTTAGTATGCCTCAGCTTAGCCGGATTGGGCAGCAAAAAATCCGCTTGCATTTATATCATATAATTATTTGATTATATTCAATATTTAATGGTTCGCAGTTGGCGCAAAATACTTGATTCTTTGCGCGTCGCGCTATGCATAATGCACAAAGAAAACACCCGACAGAGAACCATCGGGCTGGTTGTTTTTCCATGCTGCAATTGTCTAGCTGATTTGCTTGAATGCAGCGAGGAATTTTTCGCGCCGCGCGCTGAGTTCGTTCGGCAAATGATCTGCCAGTTTATCGAACAGCTCTTTGTGCGAATCGAGTTCCAGATCCCACTCTTCATCGCTGATGGTCATGATGTGATCGAAATCGTGTTCGCTGAAATTGATTCCGCTCCAGTCGATATCAGAAAAAGTCGGGTGCAAACCCAGCGGCGATTGCACCGCGCTGGCGTGGCCTTCGCAGCGCTCGATTATCCATTTCAATACGCGCGCATTGTCGCTGAATCCGGGCCAGATGATTTTGCCGTTGTTGTCGGTGCGAAACCAGTTCACGCCGAAAATTTTCGGTGGGTTGGGCAAATTTTTTCCGATGTTCAACCAGTGGTTGAAATAATCCGCCATGTTGTAGCCGGCGAAGGGCAGCATGGCGAACGGGTCGCGCCGCACCACGCCCTGCTGGTTGGTTGCAGCGGCGGTGGTCTCGCTGCCCATCGTCGCCGCGAGATAAACGCCGTCCTGCCAAGTCGCGGTTTCGGTAATCAGCGGCACCGTGTTGCTGCGGCGGCCGCCGAAAATAAACGCGCTAATCGGCACGCCAGCGGGATTATCCCAATCGTCATCCAGCGACGGGCATTGCGATGCGGGCGCAGTGAATCGCGCGTTCGGATGCGCGGCCTTGCGTCCGCTTTGCGGCGTCCACGGATCGCCTTGCCAATCGATAAGATGCGCCGGCGGCGTTTTGCTCATGCCTTCCCACCATACATCGCCGTCGTCGGTCAGCGCGACGTTGGTGAATATCGCATTTTCTTGAAACGTATTCATCGCGTTTGGGTTCGACTGCATCGACGTGCCCGGCGCGACGCCGAAATATCCGGCCTCCGGGTTGATGGCGTATAAGCGTCCGTCGCGGCCCGGCTTGATCCAAGCGATGTCGTCGCCGATGGTGGTGATTTTCCAGCCGCTCATTTCTTTGGGCGGTATTAGCATGGCGAAATTGGTTTTGCCGCAGGCGCTGGGGAAGGCCGCGGCGACGTAGGATTTCTTGCCCGACGGCGAAGTTACGCCAAGGATCAGCATATGTTCAGCCAGCCAGCCCTGGTCGCGGCCCATGGTCGAGGCTATGCGCAATGCAAAACATTTTTTTCCCAGCAGGGCGTTGCCGCCGTAGCCGGAACCGTAAGACCAGATTTCGCGCGTCTCGGGGAAATGCACTATGTATTTATGTTCTTTGTTGCACGGCCATGCGACATCTTTTTCACCCGGCTTGAGCGGCGCGCCGACAGTGTGCATGGCGGGAACGAATGCGCCGTCGCTGCCGAGTACATCGAGCACGGCTTTGCCCATGCGGGTCATGATTTTCATGTTGACCACGACATATGGCGAATCGGAAATCTCCACGCCGATATGGGCGATATGCGAACCCAGCGGACCCATGCTGAACGGCACCACATACAGGGTGCGCCCGCGCATGCAACCGTCGAATAATTTATTCAGCGTGACGCGCATTTCATCCGGCGCAGTCCAGTTGTTGGTCGGGCCGGCGTCGATTTTATTTTTGCTGCAAATAAAGGTACGGTCTTCGACCCGCGCCACATCGGTCGGATCGGAGAGGGCGAGGTAGGAATTTTTGCGCTTGGCCGGGTTGAGTTTTTTCAGCGTACTGGCTTTCACCATTTCATCGCACAGCCGGTCGTATTCCGGCTGCGAACCATCGCACCAATAAATATTGTCCGGCTTGCACAGCGCCGCCATGTCTTGCACCCACTGCAACAGGCGGGTGTGTTTTACGTAGGCGGGTGGCGCCCATAGCGGGTTGGTTTGCAATGCAGCTTGGTTCATGCGGGTTTCCTGATACTTATATATATGCTGCAGGTGGGTAGAACCCCATTTCGCATGGTGAAATGCTAACTCTTAGTATGACATAGCCCTGCTTACACTTCACCTGTAGGGCGTGGGGGGAAGCGCGACTTTAGCTCCGGTATTCACCCCATAAATCAAATTACCTTAGCTGTATTTTCGGAATCAGTCCCGCCGATAATTTTTTTCCGCACATCGTAGACGGAATTTCAAACTACGTGTTTTCGGGTTTGTCCCTGCACGCGACTTGATATATCATTAGGCATTCCATCGCTGGCTTTTCCCATGACCAAGTATATTTTCGTGACCGGTGGCGTCGTGTCCTCATTGGGCAAGGGAATCGCCGCCGCCTCGCTTGCCGCGATTCTCGAATCGCGCAAAATCAAAGTCACCATGTTGAAGCTGGATCCTTACATCAATGTGGACCCCGGCACCATGAGCCCATTCCAGCACGGGGAAGTATTCGTCACGGAAGACGGTGCGGAGACCGACCTCGATCTCGGCCACTATGAACGCTTTATCCGCGCCAAAATGACCCGGCGCAATAATTTCACCACCGGCCAGATTTACGAAAACGTCATCAAGCGCGAGCGCCGCGGCGATTATCTCGGTGGCACGGTGCAGGTGATTCCGCACATCACCGACGAGATCAAACTCAACATCAAAGCTGGCGCGGGCGATGCCGATGTCGCCATTGTCGAAATAGGCGGCACTGTCGGCGACATCGAATCATTGCCGTTTCTCGAAGCCATACGCCAAATGGGCTTTGAAGACGGCCGCAATAACACCTGTTACATTCACCTGACGCTGGTGCCGTATCTTCCCGCCGCCGGCGAAATCAAAACCAAGCCGACGCAGCACTCGGTAAAAGAGTTACGCGAAATCGGCATTCAGCCCGACATACTGTTGTGCCGCGCCGATCGGCCAATTCCCGACGACGAGCGGCGCAAAATTGCGCTATTCACCAATGTAGTCAAGGAAGCCGTCATCTCCGCTTACGATACCGACTGCATTTACAAAATTCCCGGCATTTTGCACGACCAGATGCTGGACGAAATCGTTTGCCATAAGCTCGGCATCATCGCACCCGCGGCCGATTTATCCGAGTGGAAAAAACTAGTGTTCGCGCTTGAACATCCGGCCAATGAAGTCAACATCGCGATGGTGGGGAAATACGTCGACCTCACGGAATCATACAAATCCCTCACCGAAGCGCTTACCCACGCCGGCATGCACACCACGACTAAGGTTAACATCCATTACATTGATTCGGAAAATATCGAGCGCGAAGGGCCGGGCGTGCTGGCCGGCATGGAAGCGATCCTGGTGCCTGGCGGGTTCGGCAAGCGCGGCGTCGAAGGCAAAATCGCAGCGATACAATTTGCGCGCGAATACAAAATTCCCTATCTCGGCATTTGCCTCGGCATGCAACTCGCGGTGATCGAATACGCGCGCCACGTCGCAGGATTGGATAACGCCAACAGCACCGAATTCGATGCCGACACGCCGCATCCCGTTGTGGCACTGATTACCGAATGGCAAAACCGCGACGGCAAAGTCGAGCAACGCGACGCCAATTCCAGTCTGGGCGGCACCATGCGCCTCGGCGCACAGCCCTGCGCCGTCGAGCCGAACACGTTGGCTTACCGCATTTACGGCAAAACCGAGGTCAGCGAGCGGCATCGCCATCGCTACGAGGTAAACAATCATTATTTGCCGCGGCTTGAATCCGCCGGCCTCAAGGTGAGTGCCCGTACCATAGCGGAAAAATTATGCGAAATGGTCGAGCTGAAAGACCATCCGTGGTTTTTTGGTTGCCAGTTCCATCCGGAGTTCTCTTCGACGCCGCGCGAAGGCCACCCTTTGTTTATTTCCTACATTGAAGCCGCCGTCGAACACGCGCATAACCGCGCCGGGTCCCTATCAGCGCCAGTCAAAATAAACGCAAAGCGCTAGCGAATATCAATGAAACTTTGCCATTTCGAAGCAGGCCTCGATGAACCCTTGTTCCTGATTGCCGGCCCATGCGTCGTCGAGTCGCGCCAGATGGCGCTCGACACTGCCGGACAACTCAAGGAAATCTGCGCCTCGCTGAATATTCCATTTATTTACAAATCTTCGTATGACAAAGCCAACCGCAGTTCCGGCAAATCTTTTCGCGGTCCGGGTATGGACGAAGGCTTGAATATACTCGCCGAGGTAAAAAAACAAATCGGCGTGGCGGTACTCACCGACGTGCATGCCATCGACCAAATAGACCAAGTGGCGAGCGTGGTCGATGTGTTGCAGACGCCGGCGTTCCTGTGCCGTCAGACGGATTTTATTCACGCCGTCGCCAAATCAGGTAAGCCGGTGAATATCAAAAAAGGCCAGTTCCTCGCGCCGCACGACATGAAAAATGTCGTGGATAAAGCGCGCGAAGCCAGCGGCAGCGCCCACATCATGGTGTGCGAGCGTGGTGCGAGTTTCGGTTATAACAATCTGGTGTCGGATATGCGCTCGCTCGCCATCATGCGCGAAACTCTGTGTCCAGTGGTGTTCGACGCCACACACTCGGTGCAGCTTCCCGGCGGGCAGGGCGACCGTAGCGGCGGCCAGCGCGAGCATGTGCCGGTATTGGCGCGCGCGGCAGTGGCGGTAGGCATCGCGGGAATTTTTATGGAAACCCATCCAGATCCTGCCAAGGCGCTGTCCGACGGCCCCAACGCCTGGCCGCTTCACTTGATGAAAAACCTGCTGACGACCTTAAAAGAAATCGATGCGACAGTGAAGCGTCACGGCTTTGCCGAGGCCGGTCTGTGATTTGTCAGTTTGTTTTCGGCGGACTGAAATCATGCATGTACTCAATTCAACGGTTGGAACAACTGCGGTTTCGGTGATTACTGTCACGTAACAATATTAAATATAATCAAACAGTTAAGGAATAGTAAACATGAGCGCCATAGTAGATATTATCGCCCGCGAAATTCTCGACTCCCGCGGCAATCCGACGGTTGAAGCAGACGTGTTGCTCGAGTCCGGTGTCATGGGCCGCGCCGCCGTGCCGTCCGGCGCATCGACCGGCTCGCGCGAAGCGATAGAATTACGCGACGGCGACAAGCAACGTTATTTCGGCAAAGGCGTGTTGAAAGCGGTCGAGCATGTCAACACCGAAATCTGCGAAGCGCTGATCGGCCTCGATGCCAGCGAGCAGGCGCATCTCGACGGCATCATGATTGACCTCGATGGCACCGACAACAAAGCCCGTCTCGGCGCAAATGCCATCCTCGCGGTGTCGCTTGCAGTCGCCAAAGCCTCCGCAGAAGAAAGCCATTTGCCGCTGTATCGCTACCTCGGTGGTTCGGCCGGCATGCAATTGCCGGTGCCGATGATGAACGTCATCAACGGCGGCGCGCACGCCAACAACGGCCTCGACATGCAGGAGTTCATGATCATTCCGGTTGGCGCGAAAAGTTTTCGCGAGGCCCTGCGTTGCGGCGCAGAAGTGTTTCACACGCTGAAAAAAATCATCGACAAGCAAGGCATGTCCACCAGTGTGGGCGACGAAGGCGGCTTCGCGCCAACCCTGCCTAATAATGAGGCAGCACTGAAAATCATTATGCAGGCGATAGAAGCAGCCGGTTACCTGCCCGGCACCGATGTCGCCATCGGTCTCGACTGCGCCGGTTCGGAATTTTTCAAAAATGGAAAATACGAATTACACGCCGATAAACTCTCGCTCACCAGCAAAGAATTCACTGACTATCTTTCCACTTGGGTAGATAAATATCCCATCATCAGCATAGAAGACGGCATGGGCGAGCAGGATTGGGACGGCTGGAAAATTCTCACGCAAAAACTCGGCAAGAACGTACAAATCGTCGGCGACGACGTATTCGTCACCAACACCAAGATTTTCCGCGAAGGCATCAAGCAGGGCATCGCCAATTCCATCCTGATCAAAATCAACCAGATCGGCACGCTGACAGAAACTTTCGCCGCCATCGAAATGGCCAAGCGCGCGGGTTACACCTCGGTCATCTCGCATCGCTCGGGCGAAACCGAAGACAGCGCCATCGCCGACATCGCCGTCGGCTCCAACGCCCTACAAATCAAAACCGGTTCGCTGTCACGCTCCGATCGCATGGCAAAATACAACCAGTTATTACGCATAGAAGAAGAATTGGGCGACGTAGGAACTTACCCCGGCCGCGACGCGTACTACCAATTACGCTAAGTCATCATGTTCAAGTTCGTTCAATGCGCTACCTGACCCTCACACTCGTGGCGCTGATCCTCCTGCTGCAATATCCGCTCTGGCTCGGCAAAGGCAGTTGGTTGCGCGTATGGAAAGTCGATGCCGAATTGACCGAACAAAAAGCGATTAACAAAAAACTGCAAGCGCGCAACAACGGACTCGATGCCGAAGTGCGCGACCTCAAGCAAGGCTACGAAGCCATCGAAGAACGCGCCCGTTCCGAGTTAGGCATGGTCAAGCCGGACGAAATATTCTTTCAAGTAGTCGAACCCGCTTCATCGCCCGCGCCAGCCAAAAAGAAATAATTCGTAGGGGGGGCAAAGCGCAGCGTGCCCACGCGGGATATAGAGCGAACCTCTACATATACCCACACCGTCATTCCCGCGAAATCGGGAATTCAGTACTATTCATAAAAATCTGCTGGGTTTACCAGCCCAGCCTCCGAATTTGAAAATTCAAAATGAACAAATACTCCTCGCCAGAAACCATCATCCAACGCCAGCTCGACGCCTACAACGCGCACGATCTCGACGCATTGCTCGCCACTTACGCATTAGAGGCAAAACAATTTGAGCATCCGGGTAAATTACTCGCCAATGGCCACGCACAAATCCGCGAACGCATGACGGCCAGATTTCAAGATTCCCAACTCCACGCCAGGCTCATCAAACGTAGCGTTATGGGCAACGTCGTGATCGATCAAGAAGAAGTCACGCGCACATTCCCTGAAGGGCGCGGTGTCATCGAGTTGGTGGCTATTTATGAAGTGCAGGACGGCAAGATACAAACTTCATCGGTTATTTTCGGTACAACCAAACTCTACACAAAGTAGGGTGCGCCGCGCGCACGCGTAACGCTCGCAGGCTCAACACTTATTTATGAGACATCAGATGTCCTAGCCCCTTCCCCCTTGACGGGGGAAGGTTGGGATGGGGGTGCTGGTTAAACTTTCCTTGATCGCATAAACCAAGCACTGAATAACATTGCCGGGGGTAGCCCCGGCGGCTAGGCACTTTTTTGCTTCGCCAAAAAAGTAACCAAAAAAGGCGAACCCGCCGCGCCGCTTTTTGTTTTTGTTTTTTTGTCGCTGATGGGTGAGCAGTTCTCTTTTCGAATTTATAGAGGGCTTGTCATTCTGAGCGATAGGTTCAGTAGGGTGCGCCGTGCGCACGCGTTGCAAGTTATCAGCCATCTCGGAAGTTATTTACAGCCTTACGCGTGCGCACGGCGCACCCTACGCACCCTTCCGAGCCGGCCGAAAGATTTCTTTGTTGTCATAAAAACTTTCCAGCTCATTCGCATCACACCAACCCGGCACCCCCATAATCGGTAATGGCGAAAAATCTTTCGCACTTTTTATCTCATTTATTAAGCGTGCGGACAACAAATCATCCAATTCTGATAATTGCGTATCTATTTGATTATTAATAAAATTATCATTAACCGAAAACACGCTTACCTTACC
>JBAVRP010000002.1:0-8914 GCA_049695115.1 Burkholderiales bacterium
CCAATAAGAAAAGATGGCAATGGGACAGCGACCCGTTCGGCCTCAGCCTACCAAACGAGAATCCGCAAAGTGCAGGCGTGTTCACCTACAACCCAAGATTCCCCGGCCAGGTGTACGACAAAGAGACGGGGCTGCATTACAATTACTTTAGGGATTACAACCCGGCGACGGGCAGATATGTGCAGAGTGATCCGATTGGGTTGGCGGGTGGCATTAATACGTATGCCTATGTAAACGGAAATCCAATAGGCGAAAGTGATCCATACGGTTTGTGGGACGTAACAGATATTCCGCAACTGCCTCCAAGTGCTGTAGATTTCTCCGCTGGCCTGGGTGATGCTTTGCTTCTTGGTACAGGTAGCTACTTCCGGGACCAGCTAGATATTGGCGGAGTTGATGAATGTAGTGACGCATACCAATACGGAAGCATAACGTCTATTGCGGCGGGCGGAGCTCGTATAGCGTATGCCGGGCTTGCTAAAGGGGGCTCATTGATTGCCGCTACAGGCGCAGAAGCAAGCTCATTCCGTTCGAGTTTGAAAACGGTTTTCCGAGGAGGTTTTGGTCGCAATTGGAGGCCATCAGATTGGGTCGGGAAAACTGATGCAGAGCTTAGAAGATCGGCAGGAAAAACTAGCTTTAAAATTAACGCATATGGTGCAGGCGTTGCAGCCGGGGGCGCTATTGACGCATCTAAGTGCGGTTGCAAAAAATGAAAACATTTTTTGAAACATTTAATTGGAAAGCTTTTTTGATTGCATTAATTGTATGCATTATTGTTGCAGGCGCAGGTAGCTTAGTAACTGGATTAAGTTTCTGGCTCCTATTGGTAATAGCGACTGGGGCTTTATTAATTAATGGATTTATTGCGGAAATTGAAGATCGTCGAGATAGAGAAAAATCAAAAAAATATTGAGCCCGCGTAGGTTGCAATGAGTTTACGAATTGCGACGCATGAAACTTGAACGACCGCTTTTTCGTCAGCTGACTGTCCGCAATGGGGGTGCGCCGTGATAAGGCGGCGTTTTCCAGTGGGTGAAAGGCCCACCCGGCGAAATGCTCCAGCCGGAAGTAACCGGAGCAACTGTGGAGGAAACGAAATGGTTGAAGCCTTCGGATAGCGGGCCACAAAGTTTTGGTGGCAGCACGAGTATGCAGGCCGTAACGCGAGTGAATGCCGAGCAAGCCTCGAAAAGGACGATGCGCAGGCCGACCTGGGGCCCCTTCCAGGGAAGGCTGATACGACGGGATGGATAGAGCAAAGCAAGACCGCCTCTCGCTGCGCCGGGGTAGTGGCAACAGCATGCATACCAGGAAAGCGCACGCAACACGGGAAGCCCCGTGGCGTGGTCAGGGATGACCAACCGCACGCTCGTGAGAGATGGTGTGGGCGCCATAGGGTGGCGGAGAGGCCCGTAGTACTGCTGAAGCCGGGTAATGCCGGTGGAGGGAAGGGGCCTTAGTTCAAGACCGACGCAACACGTAGCGAGGGACAGGAGATTGGGCAACCTATCAACTCCGGAAAGTGTTCAGAAACTGCAGACGGCGTTACACGCGAAAGCGAAAGCAGAAACCAGCTTCCGTTTCTACGTCCTGTACGACAAGCTTTATCGCGAAGATATTCTCGCCCATGCCTATGCCCAGTGCCGCTCCAATCAGGGCGCCCCGGGGGTAGATGGTCAAGACTTTGCCGATATTGCTGCGTATGGAGTAGAGCGATGGCTAGGCGAACTGGCGCAGGCCCTCAGAGAGGAGACCTACCAACCGGATCCAATTCGCAGAGTGTTTATTCCGAAACCCAACGGCAAGCTACGACCACTGGGCATCTCGACCCTACGGGATCGGGTGTGCATGACCGCAGCAATGCTGGTGCTGGAGCCGATCTTCGAAGCGGACCTCCCTTCCGAGCAGTACGCCTACCGGCCGGGCCGCAATGCCCAGCAAGCGGCGATGGAGGTGGAGGAACGCTTGCACCGCGGCCAGACGGACGTGGTCGACGCCGACCTGGCGGACTACTTTGGTAGCATCCCCCATGCTGAATTGCTGAAATCCGTTGCACGGCGCGTCGTGGATCGGCGCGTACTGCATCTGATCAAGCAATGGCTGGAATGCGCCGTCGTAGAAACCGATGAGCGAGGTCGGCAGACGCGCACGACCGAGGCCAAGGACAAGGGGCGTGGCACCCCGCAAGGGTCTCCCATTTCACCATTGCTGTCCAATTTGTACATGCGACGGTTTGTGTTGAGGTGGAAGCAGCTGAGGCTGGAGCGACGTTTGGGCAGTCGCATCGTCACCTATGCCGATGACCTTGTGATTCTGTGCAAACACGGGAAGGCGGAAGAAGCCTTGCGGTGGATGCGCGCGATCATGGGCAAGCTGAAGCTGACGGTGAATGAGGAGAAGACACGCATCTGCAAGGTGCCGGAAGAAACGTTCGACTTTCTGGGATACACGTTTGGCAGGCGGTATTCGCCGACCACCGGGCAGGCTCGCATCGCCCTGTGGCCGTCGAAGAAAAGCATACGGCGCATGGTGGAAAAGATCCATACGCTGACCGAGCTGCACACAACGTGGCAAGAGACCACGGACCTGGTGGGCAAGTTGAACCGCACGCTACGCGGCTGGGCGAACTACTTCCGAGTAGGGAGCGACAGCCAGGCGTATCGGGCGCTCGATAGCTACACCGCGACGCGGTTACGCCGGTGGTTGCGCAACAAGCACAAGGTCAGGCGACGCAAGGGCGGGAGCTATCCACTCCCGCACCTGTACGGGTACTTCGGGCTCGTACGACTGAGTGCGCGTGGGCGTGACGTGCCGTGGACGAAGGCGTGAGAGCTTGTCCGAGAGCCGGATGCGGGAAATCTGCACGTCCGGTTCGATGAGAGGGATGTGGAAACGGGGTTAAGGTAAGGCTACTCGGGCACCGCCAGACGAAAGGGGCGGCAACAGACAAGCCAAACCTACTTCTACCGCGCCACATCTCTACTCTACCGAATTTGTTTATCGGAATGCCTTGGTCAGCCAACAGCGGCCATTTATCATTTACGTCGACAATGAAATCGTGACAGGATCCAGACGGCTTGCGCCGTCCCCTCAACCCGCCCAGCTCATTCAAATCAAGCTCTGGCCGTACGACCAAGAACGCCCCGTTACCCGTCATTAAGTCGTGGCGCAGGTATGGCTGTACTTTTTCACACGGCGCTGCGTCAAATTCGTATGCATTGTTAGCGACTGGCGAAATCGAAAAACCCCCGTCCTTAAACGTCAGTACGTATTGACCGTTTGGTCGTCGCCGAGTATCTTTTTCATGTCGGCGATTCCCGACCTAGTCCAAGGGGAAAGTAATGAAGAACACTACCAAATTGTTACTCTGCATAGCAACGTGGGTCGTGACGGCGGTGGCCAATGCCCAAGATGTCAAACCGTACAAAGAAGGGCCGGTTACTGCGGTTTCGTATATCAAGATTAAACCCGGCAAATTTGAGGACTATATGAAATTTCTCGACACTTCATATAAGTCGCTCATGGAAGCAAACAAAAAGGCCGGCCTGATTCTTGGTTACAACGTGTACTCTACACAAGCAAAATCGCCGCGTGAGCCAGACCTAATTCTAACAACGACATACGCGAACATGGCTGCATTAGACAGGACTGATGAAGGTGACGCGGTAGCGGCAAAAGTGCTCGGAAGCACAGATGTGCAAAACAAGGCCTACATAGACCGCGAGTCACTGCGCGAAGTCCTGGGTGGTGAGCTCATTCGCGAGCTGATTCTGAAATAATTCGGAAGATGCTGGTGCACTGACTTCGTGTCCCTACTAGTATGGGTCGCTGGCTAACTGAAATTAGGCAGCTGGTAGTTTCGTTCGTTGAAGTTCAACTTTGCGTTGCGCCTGAGGGAAAAATATTTTTTCGCGTTACTACTTATACTCTCGCTCCCTGATCCACTTGGTCGCGATCCATTTTTCTCCTTCAATCACCGGCGCGCCGCCGTGCAAGGTGATTGGATCGACTTGTCCAAGTGAATTGAAGTAGGAAAAATACAGCGCCGAGCCTTTTTTCGGATAGACGCTTAAATTGATTTTCGGCAGGATGGTAGCGCCGCCTGCGGTGACGTTATTCAAATACATAATGACGGTGATAATGCGCTGTCCGCCGCGCGCTTTGTGGACGCGGCCGCCTTCGTTGTCGGGGAAATAATCAAAGTGCGGGCGGTATTCGCCGCCGCCGACGTAGTTGAGAATTTGCAGGCCTTCGCCGTTGACAACAGGCGTGTTGGTGACTTCGCTGATGCGCGTTTCGATGCGTTTTACCAGGGCGTTTTGTCCTATGGTGAAATAGGTTCCCTGGCTGATGCGCTGGTCATGATCGACGCTGTTGCCGGTGGCGTCATCGACGACGGTGGATTTGGTCAGCGTACCCTTGGACAATTCACACAGTTCATCGCATTCTGCGTCAGTCATGAAATGATCCAGCAGCACAACATCCGGGGCATCGACGCGCATGGCGACCTGGATGTGCTGGCCGTCGCTGGTGACAATGTGGTTCTCGTGCTGGAATAAATAACTGGCTTCCTGTTTGTAATCGCTGTTGCTGGTGCTTGCGTGTGCAATGGTCTGAGTTTGGGCTTGCGCGGCGGGCGCCTGGCGCACGGACCCCGCGGTTTGTGCAGCGCTGAAGGTCACCAGATTATATGCGGCGGTTATTTCCGGAATACCGGCCTTGAGCATCACCTTCAGCATATCGTCCTTAGCGCAGCCACGCGCGAAGCTATCGCGTATCCATTCCTGCCAATCTTTATTTAATGCTTGCATGGGTATCTCATTATAACTACATGATTATATTAAATATTATTACGTTGCCAAAGCTGCCAGCGTTCGCGATTTTGCATAATGTTTATAGATTCTTGCGGAGGGACGGGCTGGTCGTCAAGCGGAACGAAATAGGGTGCGAGCAAAGATTCCAGTTCGTCGGCGTGTAAACCGAACGGCGGGCCTTTGGCTTCATCGTTGAAATAAAAAAAACCTGCCAATATTTTCCCCGGCGCAAGAATCTGCGCCATGCGTTGTGCATATTGCGGCCATGACTTTCGCGGCAGGGCGCAGAGAAACGTACGCTCATACACCAGATCGAATGCTTCACCAGAAAAATTCTGCTGGAAAAAATCACCCAAGATCACCAGATGCGCAAGCTCACCCAAATTAGCCTGCGCCCTTTTGACGGCGAGATCGGAAAAATCCATGGCCAAAGTATTCCAGCCTTGCTGGTGGAAATATTTCACCTCATAAGCCGAACCGCATCCGGGAATTAACACGCTGCCTTTATTTTTGTGCGACGACAAATAGCGCTGCAACGCCAGCGGCACGCCGCCTGCATCCCACGGCGTGGTGTTGTCGGCGTAGCGCACATTCCAGAAATCCGCCAGGCTGCTGTCTTGTTTGGGCTGATCAACATTCATGGAAAATGACGAAATGATTGAGATATCGTATTATCATAGTATTCACGATCTGATGAAAGCCAGCCATGAAATTTACCTTGTTGAAATGGAAATCGATTCCTGAATCGCTACGCCTTGTGATCATACTATGTGTCATCATGTTCCCCTTCCGCTCGTCCGTCGCCGACTGGAATTATGTCCCCAGCGGCTCGATGAAACCGACGTTGCTCGAAGGTGAGCAAATCGTGGTCAACAAACTGGCGTATGACTTGAAAGTGCCTTTCACCACCACGCACATTGCCGCATGGGACAATCCGCGCCGCGGCGATATAGTCGTACTTTATTCGCCACAGGACGGTACCCGCCTGGTGAAGCGCACCATAGGTTTGCCCGGTGACACTATAGAATTAAAAAACAATCATCTCATCGTCAATGGACAAGCGGCGGAATACGAGCAAGCCGATTTCCCCGCTGCATCTTTGTTGCCTTTGCATGAACAACAGAGCAGTATTTTCGCGCAAGAAAATTTGGTGGGTGAAAAACAACAAGCCGTGCCGCACGCCATGATGGTGTTTGCAGAATCAAGCAGAGGCGGCAATTTTGGCCCAGCCACAGTCCCGCCGAATCAATATTTGATGCTCGGCGATAATCGTGACAACAGCAAAGATTCACGCTACATCGGCTTCGTGCCGCGCGATGCGATTATCGGCCGCGCCACCCATGTCGCGTTTTCGCTGGATGTGCATCACTATTATTTGCCACGCTTCAGCCGCTTTTTGACCGCGTTGAAATAAAAACGGAAGGGTTTCGTAGGATGTGCCGACGTAGGAGGCGCATCGGTCGCGAACGATGCGCCTCCTACGTCGGCACATCCTACAGATTGTGCTGCATGATAAACTGAGGTTTTATTTCTTAGCGCCCTCATGCAGTTTCTCGACTCAGTATTTGCCGCCAACGGCGCACTCGCGCAATCCATACCGGCTTACCGCCCGCGTATCCAGCAACTTGAAATGGCGCAAGCGGTGCAAACCGCCATCAGGGACAGCGGCCTGTTAATCGCCGAGGCGGGCACCGGCACCGGCAAGACCTTCGCTTATCTGGTTCCGGCGCTGTCGTCGGGCGGCAAAGTCATTATTTCCACCGGTACCAAAACCCTGCAAGACCAATTGTTCATGCGCGACATTCCCACCGTGCGCGACGCGCTCAAGGCGCCGGTCACAGTATCGCTGCTCAAAGGCCGCGCCAATTACATTTGCCATTATCATCTCGAGCGAGCCAAAAACGACGGACGTTTCGGTTCGCGCGAAGATACACAGCATATCCAGAAAATCGTCCGTTTCGCCAAAGCGTCGCAAAGCGGTGACAAGGGCGAATGCGTTGATGTGCCGGAAAACGCCGGCGTATGGCCGTTGGTGACTTCGACGCGCGAGAATTGCCTTGGCAGTGAATGCCCGAATCACAAAGAATGTTTCGTGTTGGAAGCGCGCAAACGCGCGTTGGCGTCTGACGTAGTCGTGGTCAACCATCATTTATTTTTTGCCGACGTAATGTTGCGCGACGAAGGCATGGCGGAATTATTGCCCGCCTGTAACACGGTGATTTTCGACGAGGCACACCAGTTGCCGGAAACCGCATCGCTTTTTTTCGGTGAGTCGATTGCCAGTTCGCAATTGATCGACTTGGCTCGCGATACCCGCGCAGAAGCGGTTGTGTCCGCAAAAGATTTCAAGCACCTGCCCGACGCTTGTCTTGCCGTCGATAAAGCGGTGCGCGATTTGCGCCTAACTTTACAGGAAGACGCGGGGCGCCTGAACGCGCAGCAAGTGCGTGGACGCAAAGGCTTTGAAGATGCGCTGGATACGCTGCAAATGAAATTATCTGCGCTGGTGAAAGTTCTCGAGTCGCAGGCGCACCGCGACGAAGGACTGGAAAACTGTTTTAAGCGCGCACAGGAATTGTCGCGGCAAATTAAACACTGGCGCGGCGCGGAAGAGGAAGGCTCGATCCGCTGGCTGGAAATTTTCGGCCACACCATGCAACTCAACACCACGCCGCTGGACATCGCCGAAATTTTCCGCAAGCAAGTGCAGGCGCAGAAGCGCGCATGGATTTTTACCTCGGCAACATTATCGGTGAAAGGTGACTTTTCGCATTACCAAAGCGAACTTGGTTTGCAGGAGGCACAGTCAGCATCATGGGACAGCCCTTTCGATTTCGGGCAGCAGGCCCTGTTATACGTGCCGGAAAATATGCCCGAGCCGAACACGCCGGCGTTTACCGAAGCGGTAGTCGAAGCGGCGTTTCCGGTGATAGAAGCCAGCGGCGGGCGGGCGTTTTTGCTCTTCACCAGTTTGCGCGCCATGAGACTCGCACATGAATTACTGCAGGAAAAGTTTGAAAAAAATAAAATAGCATTCCCATTGCTGCTGCAAGGCCAAGGCTCGCGCACCGAATTGCTCGAGCGCTTTCGCAAACTCGGCAACGCAGTGTTAATCGCTAGCCAGAGTTTCTGGGAAGGCGTCGATGTTAAAGGCGATGCCTTGTCCTTGGTTGTCATCGACAAGTTGCCGTTCGCGCCGCCAGACGATCCGGTGCTCGCCGCGCGCATTGAACAAATCAACAAGGCCGGGCGCAATGCGTTTATGGAATATCAATTACCCGCCGCTGTCATCAATTTAAAACAGGGAGCAGGGCGCTTGATTCGCGACGAAGCGGATCGCGGCGTGCTGATGATTTGCGACCCGCGTTTGCTGTCCAAGCCGTATGGCAAACGCATCTGGCAAAGTTTGCCGCCGATGAAACGCACGCGTAGCGTGCAGGAAGTGAAAGATTTTTTTGCGCAGGTCGCGCTGGATCAGAGTGCGGCATGATTGTAACTATTTGATTATATTTATATATTATGCATGGCTGGCATAGAGAAAATTTTCTGGTTTCCACAGATCCATCGATGCTGGATGCAGATGCTATTCATGCTTTTTTATCCAGATCGTACTGGGCTGAGGGTGTTCCCAAACCGGTAGTCGAGCGAGCCATTGAGCATTTACTTTGTTTCGGGCTATATCTAGGCCAAGCGCAAATTGGTTTCGCCCGTGTCATCACCGACCGTACCGCATTTGCCTATTTGTGCGACGTGTATGTGATCGAAGCGCATCGCGGCAAAGGTTTGGGCAAATGGCTGATGGAATGTATCGTCTCTCATCCTGATCTGCAGGGTCTGCGACGCTTTTGCCTGTTCACCAAAGATGCCCACAACTTGTACGAACGTTTTGGATTTACTCCGATGAAAAATACTGACCGTTATATGGAAATCTTCCGGCCAGGTATCTATAAAGCTGCGGCAGAATAAGCATCTAGGGAAACTCTGATTAAGTCCCCGCATCCAATCGAACAAATGTAATATTTGAATGATGGGATACGAGGGAGGAACGACGATGAAACAGACCACCTTTGCCACTGCCGGATTCGACAAATACGCCA
>JBAVRP010000003.1:0-64875 GCA_049695115.1 Burkholderiales bacterium
CGTATTTGTCGAATCCGGCAGTGGCAAAGGTGGTCTGTTTCATCGTCGTTCCTCCCTCGTATCCCATCATTCAAATATTACATTTGTTCGATTGGATGCGGGGACTTAATCAGAGTTTCCTTAAGTATCCCCGCGCAACGCGCTGCAGGGTTGACGTGGATCAAATGAACCCTATCTTCTGGCTCCGTGAAAATCGTCAATTACCGAGTGTGAGTTGACCAAGCAATTGAAAACCCACCAAGCCTCAAGGCACATATCAGCGCTATATAAAAAAAGCTGCATCGCGGATTTAATTTCTTCTGCAGATGAAAAATTCCTCGCTAGAGCCGCTGGCTGTCTTCCCTTCGGGAATCAATAGTGGAAGTCATGCTGCAAAGTCTGATCTATATCAAATGAGTGGGAGGTCAATTCGCTTATCTTTCAAGCAGGGGTAATTAATGTCTATAGATTAATGAGGTAAATCATGAAATTAAAACCTGTGGTTGCTGCTTTGGTTGTCAGCCTGTCGTTGTTCTCGGCCTGCACCTCGCCGCCGAACCGTGAGCAGGCAGGCATGGTTATCGGCGGCGTGTTGGGCGGCGTGATCGGGTCGGAAGTAGGGCAGGGGCATGGCAGGACGACCGCCACCATAGTGGGCACGTTGATCGGTAGTTCCATCGGCGGATCGGTGGGCAGATCAATGGATGAGACGGACCGTCTGAAAACGGCCCATGCCTTGGAGAACGTACGCACCGGTGTCGCATCAAGCTGGAGCAATCCGGACACCGGCAATCGCTACACGGTGGTGCCGACGAAAACCATAGAGAATCCCTCTGGTCCGTGTCGTGAATACACAGTTGATGCGACAGTCGGCGGGGCCAAAGACAAAGTTTACGGCACCGCTTGCCGGCAAGCCGACGGCAGTTGGAAAACCCAGCCCGGCTAAAGTCTGGAGGGATCCGGCTCGTCCACCAGTCCGTGTTTGACCGCGTAACGCACCAGTTCGGTCTGATTGGCGAGATTCATTTTTTGCAGGATGTGCGTCTTATGCGTGCTGATGGTTTTTACGCTGAGAGAAAGTTTTTCTGCTGCCTCAGATAGGCTAATGCCCGCAGTGAGCATTTGAAAAATTTCAAACTCTCGGCTGGACAACAAAGTGTGTGGTAAGGCTTCATGGCTCGGCATGAGGTTTTTCGCGAGTTTCTCGGCAGTGGAGGCGCTTACATAAACGCCGCCTGATGCCACTTTGCGGATAGCGTTGACCAATTGCTCAGGCGCACTTTCTTTGGTGAGATAGCCCGACGCGCCTGCCTGTAGCGCACGCACTGCGTACTGATCTTCGCTGTGCATGGTGAGCACGAGAATCGGCATTTTGGGTTTTTCCGCTTTAGCGAGCTTGATAAGCTCTATGCCGTTACGTCCCGGCATCGACATGTCGAGTAATGCCACATCCCAGTCGTGTTTGCGTATTTGTTCTAGCGCCTCCATGCCATTGGTGGCCTCGGCGCCCACTTCCATGTCGGGCGCTTCCGCCAGCACTTGTTTGAGCCCTTGGCGCACGATGGCGTGATCGTCGGCAATCAGTACTTTTATTTTATTCATGTTATTGCGCTTCCTCCTGAATGACGCTTGCCGGCAACACGACTTCGATAGTGGTGCCGCCGTCCGATTGGCCCGCTATATAAATAGTACCGCCAAACACATGTACCCGTTCTTTCATGCCCAGCAGACCGAAGGACTTGCCCTTGCGCGCGGAACCGGGCGCAAGGCCGATGCCATCATCGCGCACGGTCAACGAAAATCGCTTTTCATTGTACGCCATGTTGATGAATACATTGGTTGCCTTGGCATGGCGTGTAACATTGGTGAGTGACTCCTGCACGATACGGTACACGGCAGTTTCGGCGTCCTTGTTCAAGCGTTGCGAGTGCTGTCCGATATTGAGATGCACTTTGACGCCGCTACGCTGGGCAAAATCTTGTGTCAGCCATTCGATGGCAGGGGCCAACCCCAAGTCATCGAGCATAGTCGGACGTAAATCAGATGCGATGCGGCGTAAGGAAGTGACACTGGAATTGGTCAAAGCTTGCATAGCCTGGATTTTTTCCGCCAGCGCGACTTCTTTCGGCACGCGATGCGCCAGCCAACTCAGGTCCATTTTCAGCGCGGTGAGTTGCTGTCCGAGATCGTCGTGCAATTCGCGCGCGATGCGCGATTTTTCTTCCTCGCGCGCCTTTTGCACGCTGACGGCCAACTCGCGCAATTGCTTGCGCGACGCTTCAAGTTCCTGCTCGACGATTTTGCGCTGGGTGATGTCGCGCAACATCACGGTATAGAGTTTTTTGCCGTATTGCTCGATTTGCGATATCGACGCTTCAATGGGAAATTCTTCGCCGTCAGCACGCAAGCCGTATAACGCAAGTTGTTTGCCCATGCGCCGCTCGCTGGTGCCGGTTGCGCCGAAACGTTCCACGTGCTGATGATGCGCTGCGCGAAAGCGCTCGGGGAGGAAGCACGACAACGGGGAACCTATGGCGTCTTCCGCCTTGCAGCGGAAGACGTTTTCCGCCGCGGCATTGAACATGATGACGTGCTGTTTGTCATCGACGCTGATAATCGCTTCCATCGCGGCACCAATAATGCCAGTCATGCGCGATTCACTTTCTCTTAGTGCTTCTGTCATATCTTTGGCTATCGCTTCGGCTTTTGCGCGTTGGTTGGTCAGCGCTTGTGCAATGGCGAACAATAATAGACTTATCAGCGTGCCGCCGCCGAGTATGGTGTTCGGCAGGGCGCTGGAATAACCCGCCAGCAATTCCGCCGCAAGACTGAATGCAAGAGACCATGGCCGGCCTGCAGCCTGCAAGGTAGTGTGGTGAGAGAGCATGGCTGATGCGGTCTCCCGATTGGAACTATTGTCGAATAACAGCGTGTCTGGTGTCGGCTGTGTACCGTCGTAAATTTTCAGCTGAACTTGATCCGCGGGAAGATTGGACAAGCCGGCCATGAAGTCGTCTATGCGAAACGGCGCGGAGACATAACCCAACAACTCTGAACGGCGCTGCTCAACGGTAGCAGGGATTTTTCCGTTCCTATATATCGCCGCATACAGAATGAAACCCGCTTGGAGTTTTTCGCCGTCTTCCTGCACTAATTTCAGTTTGCCTGTTGCAGATATGTTGCCCGAATCGCGCGCCCGCTCCATGGCGGCGCGGCGCACCGGCTCTGAAAACGTGTCATAACCGAATGCGCGCAGATTACTCCCGCTAAACGGCTCGAGATAAATAATACTGGCGTAAATTTCGCGCGGGCCGGCAGGACGAACATCGTAGTCCGGGTAGCCTTCGGCCCGCACGGCCGCCACATGCGCGGAGAGCTGATCAGGCGTGATGACTTTTGTAAAGCCTACTCCTTGTATGCCGGGAAATGATTCTGCCAGCCTCAGATGAGACACATAATCATGCCATTGCGTCCGCGTTAAGGCATTGTTGACGGCAAACAGCCCCACACCGCCGCGCAGGACTTGTTCGTAGGCATCCAGCCGGGCACGGATTTCAGTGGTAATTTTTTCTGCATGTAATTGAAATGCGTGGTCGGCTTTTACATCACTGTCCGTTTGCGTTGCATACCAAGCCACCAGGGTGCTAATCAGCGCAAGTACCAACACCAGCCACGGCGGTGCCTTGGCGAATAACGCCGTTAAATTGTTGCTGGTGCTTATTGTTTTACTTTTGCTAGCCAACATGGCCAATTTTATCATCTTTAAAATAGTTAAATATAATCAATTACTTATATTGAACGACCCGAAAGCCCCGTTTGCGAATCGCCAATAAAAAAAGCTGCAATGCTAATTAGAATCTTAGCTGATTTTGACCTGGGTCAAAGCGCGCAATCGGGCGCAAGCGATACTTTAACTGGGAATAAGTGGAATCGTTAAGCATAAACAATGAATCTGGAGGCGACATGTTTAAACGAATATTAATTCCAACCGATGGATCGGAATTGTCGCGCAAAGCCGTTAATGCCGGCATCGAATTCGCCAAAGCGATCAATGCCAAAGTTGTCGGTTTTTATGCAACCGAAAGATATCCCATTATGATGTACGGTGAATATATTCCGGTGGAAGCTATCTCGCCCGAAGAATTTCGCCGCCAGGAAGAGGCGCGGGCAAAAGCTTTGCTCGGCTATATTGAAGCAGCGGCAAAAAATGCCGGGGTGGAATGTTCGACGGAATTCATTGAAGCCGCCCAGCCCTACGAGGCAATTATCAAGACCGCAGAAAATAAAGCTTGTGATCTGATATATATGGCCTCCCACGGTCGTCGTGGGCTAAGCGCCCTGGTGCTGGGAAGCGAAACCAACAAAGTGCTGACCCACAGCAAGGTACCGGTACTGGTTTACAATTAGCGGCACGACATTGATATTCCAATCTGTCTAGTAATCATATTGCGAAGTAGCGGGCACGCAAAATTCAATGTTGAGGCTAGTCTGACTGGCCGAAAATAAAAAGGGTTAGCAGGTTCTGCTAACCCTTTCTAAATCTGGCTCCCCGACCTGGACTCGAACCAGGGACCTGCGGATTAACAGTCCGTCGCTCTACCGACTGAGCTATCGAGGAATGGAAGCCCGCAATTATAGCGGCTTTTGCTTGCCAGTCAAAGCACTGCGAGACTTTTCCTACTTCAGCACATGGGCGATGGCGTCTGCCACGTAGTCGATATTCTTGTTATTCAAGGCCGCCACGCATATTCTTCCCGTGCTGACAGCGTAAATGCCGAATTCGTTTTTCAGTTGCTCGACTTGCTCCGCCGTTAGGCCGGAATAGGAAAACATGCCGCGCTGCGCCTTAACAAAAGAAAAGTCGCGCTTCGCATTCGCTGCCTTGAGTTTGCTTACCAGGCTGTTGCGCATGAGCTTGATGCGGTCGCGCATTTCGCCCAATTCTTTTTCCCACATGGCGCGCAGTTCGAGGTTATTCAAAACGGCCGCAACTATCGTACCGCCATGAGTCGGCGGGTTGGAATAGTTGGTGCGGATCACGCGCTTGAGTTGCGATAACACTTTGGCCGTTTCATCTTTGCTGGATGTGATGATACTCAATGCGCCGACGCGCTCGCCGTAAAGTGAAAAAGACTTAGAAAACGAACTGGACGCCAAGCACGACACCCCGGCATCCGCGAACATACGCACGGCTGCGGCATCGGACTCCAGATTGTCGCCGAAACCCTGATAGGCGATGTCGAGAAATGGCACCAGATCCCGCGCTTTAACGGCGGCGACAATTTGTTTCCACTGATCAAGGCTCAAGTCGACGCCGGTCGGGTTGTGGCAACAGGCATGCAATACGACGATGCTGTGTGCCGGCATGGCATTGAAAGCCGCCAGCAGGGCGCTGAAATTCACGCCCTGTGTGGCAGCGTCGTAATAGGGGTAATTGTTAACCTTGAAGCCCGCCGCTTCGAACAGGGCGCGGTGGTTTTCCCAGCTCGGGTCGCTGATAAAGACTTGTGCGTCCGGTAACAAACGCTTGAGATAATCAGTGCCGATTTTGAGCGCACCGGTGCCGCCGAGCGCCTGGGCGGTGACCACCTTGCCTTCGGCGATGAGAGGAGAGTTGGCGCCAAGCAAAAGTTTTTGCACCGCCTGGTCGTAGGCGGCAATGCCTTCAATCGGCAAGTAACCACGCGGCGAAGCGGCCTCAAGCCGCGCCTTTTCCGCTTCGCGTACCGCGCGCAGCAGGGGAATTTTGCCTTCTTCATTAAAATAAACGCCAACGCCGAGATTGACTTTGGTGGGGCGGGTATCGGCATTAAATGCTTCGTTGAGGCCCAAAATGGGATCGCGCGGGGCCATTTCTACGGCGGAAAATAAAGTCATATTGGGCAAACTCACAAGTTCGTGGAACTAATAGGGGAACACGCTTACAATATCAGGTGATTTTGACGCTTCACAGCCATAGCATTTTAACGTAAACCGTCGCGTCTTCGCAGGGAAATTTATGGGTACTGTCGTCCCTTTGCCGGTCAAACAAGTTGCGCCTGCGCTCGTCACGTTTCCTGATAGTCCGTATAAGTTGCATCGGCCGTTCGAGCCGGCTGGCGACCAACCGGAGGCGATTAAAAAATTAATAGAAGGGCTGAGAGATGGACTGCAATACCAAACCCTGCTCGGTGTCACTGGCTCGGGCAAAACATATACCATGGCCAACGTCATCGCGCAGACTGGCCGGCCAGCGATTGTGATGGCGCCGAACAAGACGCTGGCGGCGCAGTTGTATTCCGAGTTCCGCGAGTTTTTCCCCGAAAACGCAGTGGAATATTTCGTTTCCTACTACGATTATTACCAGCCCGAGGCTTATGTGCCGTCGCGCGATCTATTCATCGAAAAAGATTCCAGCATCAACGAACACATTGAGCAAATGCGTTTGTCGGCGACCAAATCATTGCTTGAGCGGCCAGATGTCATTATTGTTGCGACGGTATCGGCGATTTACGGTATCGGCGACCCGGACGATTACTATGACATGCGGATGCTGGTGCGCAAAGGCGACAAAGCCGACCACCGCGGCGTGATCAAACAGCTTAGCGCCATGCAATATGAGCGCAACGAAATTGAATTCAAGCGCGGCGTGTTCCGCGTGCGCGGTGATGTGATAGACGTGTTTCCGGCGGAGAATTCGGAACATGCGCTGCGCATTTCTTTTTTCGATGACGAGATAGAAAACCTGCTGATATTTGATCCGCTGACTGGACAAATGTGCCATAAAATTCAAAGGTTTACGGTATATGCCAGCAGCCATTATGTAACACCGCGCGATACGACGTTAAAAGCGATCGTGGCGATAAAAAAAGAATTGTACGAACGCAAGGAATTTTTTGCCGCTAATAATAAATTACTCGAATTGCAACGAATCGACCAGCGGACATTGTTCGATCTCGAAATGCTGAACGAACTGGGATTTTGCAAGGGCATTGAAAATTACTCCCGCCATTTGTCCGGCCGCGCGCCGGGTGAATCGCCACCGACGCTGATTGAGTATTTGCCGAAAAATACCCTGATGTTCATCGACGAAAGCCACGTGACCATCCCGCAGATCGGCGCAATGTACAAGGGCGACCGCGCACGCAAGGAAAACCTGGTGGATTACGGATTCCGCTTGCCGTCGGCTTTGGATAACCGGCCGCTCAAATTCGACGAATTCGAGCGCATGATGAAGCAAACCATATTTGTTTCTGCCACGCCATCGGAATATGAAGCGCAGCACCAGGGCCAGGTAGTGGATCAAGTGGTACGGCCCACCGGCCTGGTCGACCCAATGGTTGAAGTGCGTCCGGCATTGAGCCAGGTTGATGATTTATTTTCCGAGATAAATAAGCGAATTGCCGTAAGCGAACGCGTATTGGTGACGACACTCACCAAGCGTATGTCGGAAGACCTCACCGATTACCTGACTGAGCACAAGATTAAAGTGCGCTATTTGCACTCGGATGTGGAGACGGTAGAAAGGGTCGAAATCATCCGCGATCTACGCCTCGGTGTGTTCGATGTGCTGGTTGGGATTAACCTGCTGCGCGAAGGCTTGGACATCCCGGAAGTGTCGCTGGTGGCTATCTTGGACGCGGACAAAGAGGGGTTTTTGCGTTCCGAGCGTTCATTGATCCAGACAATTGGCCGCGCGGCGAGGCACATCAACGGTAGGGCGATTTTGTACGCCGACAGAATTACCGGTTCAATGCAGCGGGCCTTGGGCGAGACCGAGCGCCGTCGCAACAAGCAGATTGCGTTCAACAAACTGCATGGTATTAAGCCGCGCGGCGTGGAAAAACGCATCAGGAATATTATCGATGGCATGTACGATGCCGAATCCGCACAGGAGGAGCGCAAAGCCGCGCAGGAGCGGGCGCGCTATGAAGTGATGAGCGAAAAACAGATGGCGCATATGCTCAAAAAACTGGAAAAAGATATGCTGGCTGCCGCCAAAAATCTTGAGTTTGAAAAAGCGGCGGGGTTGCGCGATCAACTGAAAACATTAAAACAACATTTGTTTTTGAATCCAGAATAATCAAATCTGTATGACCAAAATCCTGTTTGTATGCATGGGCAATATTTGCCGCTCGCCTACGGCGGAAGGCGTCCTGCGCCACTTCGCGCGCGAGCTTGGGATAGACGCGAGTTTGACGATTGATTCTGCAGGCACCATCGGATTTCATGCCGGCGAAGCGCCGGATAAGCGCGCAATCCAGCATGCGGCCAAGCGCGGTTACGATTTGACGGCAATACGCGCGCGCCAAATCAACCAGCCGGATTATGAGTTCTTCGACCAAATCCTTGCTATGGACAAGCAAAATATTATCTGGCTGAAAAAACAGATTCCTGATGAGTATGCGCACAAGCTGCGTTTGTTTCTCGACTTCAGCGATAAGTACGCAGGCCGCGATGTGCCTGACCCGTACTATGGTAATGCCAAAGGATTTGAAATCGTGCTCGACATGGCGGAAGACGGCGCTCGAGGCCTGATAGCCCATCTGCTTGAAAATGAAACGGCTGATCTGAATAAAAAATAACAGGGAATGCTATGCTCGAATGGCCGGAATACATCAAGATATTGGTTGCGCTGCTCGTTATTGTGGATCCGCTGGCCGCAATTCCGGCGTTCATTATCATGGCCGGTCAGTTTACCGATGTTGACCGCATAAAAATTGCAAGGGTGGCCAGTATTGCGGTTGCCGCCGTCCTGGTTGTTGCTGCGTTGATCGGCGATTCGGTTCTGGTTTTTTTCGGTATTTCGATTTCATCATTCAAGGTCGCCGGTGCCATTCTGATTTTTCTCATGGCTATTTCCATGCTGCAGGTCAAGCAGGTCCGCGATAAACAAACTGCAGAGGAAGAAGCCGAAGCGCAGGACAAAGACAGCATCGCAGTAGTTCCCCTCGCGATTCCGCTATTGGCCGGGCCCGGCGCGATTTCCACCACGATTATTTATGCGACAGAATCTGCTGACTGGAAACACCGTTTGGTGATTGTCGCTTGCTGCCTGATTGTCGGCATGGCGTGCTGGCTTGGCTTGCGCGCGGCGATGCCGGTAAGCAAATTGTTGGGCAAAACAGGTATCAATATCGCAGTCCGCTTAATGGGACTAATACTTACTGCGGTCGCGGTGGAAATTTTTGTTAGCGGCTTATTGGTGCTATTGCCCGGGTTGAAAGGGCACTAAATTCAATATGAAAATTTCTCTTGCCGAACAACTCGCCAAGCTACCGCTTCCTGCAACAAAGAAATGGCCACATGGTGTGTGAGATATTGAAGCGTTCAAACACGGCACGCGGCCGGTTATTTTATACACACCTAAGATTGAAGATTTCCAAACACCGCACAATTAAGACGAACTGTACGTCGTGTCAAGCGGAAGTGGCGAGATGATGATAGAGACAAAACGTATTGCATTCAAAGCTGGTGATACTTTGTTTGTTCCAGCAAATGCAGTACATCGGTTCGAAAATTTTACCAATGATCTGGTAACATGGGCCATATTCCGGGGGCCAGACGGTGGAGAAAAATTATATCGTAACTTGTTGATTATAAAGATATATTTATGTTTTCTTCTTGGGCAATAACAAAGTACTCGCCGCCCACGAAATCAGACTGAATACGATAGCGCCGAAAAATGCAGACCAGAATCCGCCGACTGAAAAGCCATCAACAAAATATGCGACAGACCAGAACAACAATGCGTTTATCACAAAAGTAAACAGGCCCAATGTCAGGATGGTCAGCGGCAAAGTAAGCAGAATAGCCAGCGGACGGATAACGGCGTTTACCAGGCCGAGAACCAGCGCGGTAATCAACGCGACTTTGACGTCTTTCACCTGGATGGACTGGATTATGTACGGCAGCACGAGCAGCGCCCCTGCATTGATAGCCCAACGCAAAAATAATCTGATCATGTCACCATCCTCCCGTTGCCAGCCATTTATCCACTTGATCCAGTCGATCGGCGCCGAAGAAGGGTTCGCCATCGATAATAATATACGGTGAACCGAATACGCCTTTGTCCATCGCTTGCTGCACTTCGTTTTTCAATCGATCTTTTACTGCTGGGTCGTTTAGTGCGGCGGTAAGTTCGTCGCGCTTGATGCCTAATGTCACTGCGACATCCATAACTACTTCTACATTTTGAATATCCCGGTCTTCAACAAAAAACGCGTGGTACAACGCGCGGGCCAGCGTTTTTGATTTCTCCGCGTCCCGGTCTTTCAGCCAATACACCGCGCGCGAAGGCGCGACGCTGGAGATGGGGAATATACTGGGGTGTCTGTACGGAACACCTAATAGCCGCGCGCTACGGGCAAAATCGTGCTTGAAATAATCGCCCTTGATCGGCACGCCCGCAGGCGGCTGCCCGCCGGTGACTTTGAAAATCGCACCGAGCAATACCGGATGCCAATCGGTGCTGCGCCCATGTTTCGCCCCCAAGGCGTCGATTTTTTCCGCAGCCATATAACCGTAGGGCGAAGAAAAATCAAAATAGAATTCTATGGGGGCAGGCATGATGTTTCCTTGTGATATTTTCCCGTTCAGTTTAACGCAAGCATGTTCCACCTATAAAAAAACCTCCGCGAATAGTCGGGGAGGTTACCGTAAGGGGTAAAAATTATTTCCGTGTTTCTACTTGCTGCAGCGTATCGTTCTGCTGAGGGATGGCTTGAGGCATGGGTATCCGTCGCGGAGCCTGGGTTTCGGCAGATTGCGCCACTTCGGCCTCCTTTGCCGCCAGGCGTTTCGTCGGATGGGTTTCCACTTGCATCAAATCATCGACGGAGGGCAGGGCATCGTGTACGATGTTGCGCGGCACGCGCGCAATCGGCTGCTCGCTGTATACCGCTGGCTGAGCGGCCCCAGCACGAGTTTCCACCATTGCCAGACCAGCGGCGGCGGCAGACCCGACCACCAATTCCGTCGGCAAGGGCTTAATGATTTCTGGCGAGGCGGAAGTATGGCCGTTGGCATCCTCGTGAGAGTCTGCAGTTGCAGGCACAGGGACCGGAGCGGACACAGGTGCAACATGAGCCGGCGTTTCGTGGAGAACTGGCGCTACGTCGGCGACAAATTCCTGTTCATCATGCGCTGGCACCTCAGTGCTGCCGACGCTTTCCGCCGGCGCTTGACCATACATTTCCTGCTGCGAGGGTTTTTCTCCGCGTAATGCTGCAGCAGCGCTGAGCGCTGCGGTTACGCCAACACCGCCTACCAGTGCTGCAGGCGTTGCCATAGGGGATGGGCGATCAAGCTCTGCCTCTGCCCCTGATTCTGCCATGGCACCAGATTGCTCGGTGCGCGGCGAACGTTCACCCCGTTCGCCTCGACCACGGCCACCACGGCGGCGGCGTGAACGGCCTTCGCCGTCATTGCGCGTTTCCGCTTCGCTAAGCGGCGCGACGTCCTGTTTCACAATTTCTTCTACTTCGGCATTGCGTGGGCGGCGTTCGCCGCGGGGCTCTTTCGGCTCGCGGACTTCTCTTGGTTCGCGCGTTTCTCTCGGCAGCCGTGGTTCTCTCGGCTCGCGTGGTTCGCGCACTTCCCGCGGCTCGCGCGCTTGCTTGGCCGGTTGAGCGGCATCCGGTTTAGCTGCGCCGGGTCCTTCACTACGATCGCGGCGCTGATTGCGGTTGCGTCCTCCATCGCGCGAGCCTTCACGTCCCTGGCGGCCCCGCTCGTTTTTACTATCACGGCGGGCCGCTGCTGCACGGTTTGCGACAGGCATGGCAGTCTCAACCTTTTCCGAACGACGGAATAAACCCAGCATACGGCGGAAGATCGATACTTTTTGTGCTGCCTGCGGCGCTATGGCTTCAGGTCGCGGCGTAATCGGTGCTGGTTGTGCTGGCGTAATGCCTTTTACCAATGGCACGGGGCGAACGGGTTTGGCCACATCAGTTTTTTGTGCAGCTTTGGTTTCTTCAACCACCGGCGCGACCATGCGTTGATAGCTCGGTGTGTCGTCGCTTTCAGCCGTGGCGCTATCGTGGCGAATGCGCTCGACCTCGTAGTTAGGCGTTTCCAGATGCGTGTTGGGAATCAGCACTACATCCACCTTGAGCCGCGATTCGATGGCGTGGATTTCCGCGCGTTTTTCGTTCAGCAGAAAAGTCGCCACATCGACCGGCACTTGGGCGTACAAGGCCAGAGTGTTTTCTTTCATCGCCTCTTCCTGCAAGATGCGCAAGATGTGCAGCGCAGAAGATTCGGTATCGCGGATATGGCCGGTTCCGTGGCAGCGCGGGCAGGGGATATGGCTGGTTTCACCCAGTGACGGCTGCAAACGCTGACGCGATAATTCCATCAAGCCAAAGCGCGAAATCTTGCCGGTCTGGACGCGGGCGCGGTCAGGCTTGAGCGCATCACGCAATCGGTTTTCCACTTCGCGTTGGTTGCGTGCCGATTCCATGTCGATAAAGTCGATCACAACCAAGCCGCCTAAATCGCGCAAACGCAATTGACGTGCTACTTCATCCGCCGCTTCGAGGTTGGTGTTAAACGCCGTTGCTTCGATGTCGGCGCCCTTGGTGGCGCGCGCGGAGTTCACGTCCACCGACACCAGTGCTTCGGTGTGGTCGATGATAATGGCGCCGCCGGAAGGCAGCGACACATCGCGGCGATACGCGGTTTCGATTTGGTGCTCGATCTGGAAACGTGAGAACAGCGGCACGTCGTCTTTATACAGCTTGACCTTGTGCACGTTGGCCGGCATTACCGTGCTCATGAACGACTGCGCCTGTTCGTAAATGCTTTCGGTGTCGATGAGGATTTCGCCGATATCGGGTTGGAACAAATCACGAATCGCGCGAACCACCAGGCTCGATTCAAGATATATCAGTTCCGGCGCTTTGACGCTGTGGGCCGCGTCGTCAATCGCATGCCAGAGTTGCAACAAGTAATTCATGTCCCATTGCAGTTCTTCGTAGCTGCGACCGATACCGGCGGTGCGCGCGATCAGGCTCATGCCTTCCGGCACTTGGAGTTGATCCATGATGTCGCGCAACTCGGCGCGTTCTTCGCCTTCGATGCGGCGCGATACGCCGCCGCCGCGAGGATTATTGGGCATCAAGACCAGATAACGCCCTGCCAGGCTGACAAACGTGGTGAGCGCCGCGCCTTTGTTGCCGCGTTCGTCTTTGTCCACCTGGACGATGAGTTCGGTGCCTTCCTTGAGCGACGTTGACATGCGCGAACGGGAAAACTCGCCGTCGTCGTTCTGCATGTAGGCTTTGGAAATTTCTTTGAAGGGGAGAAAACCGTGGCGTTCCGACCCGTATTCGACAAAACAGGCTTCAAGTGAGGGTTCGACGCGGGTGATGACGCCCTTGTAGATGTTGCTCTTGCGTTGTTCTTTTCCTGCGTACTCGATGTCGAGGTCGATGAGTTTCTGACCGTCAACGATGGCAACTCTCAGCTCTTCAGCCTGGGTCGCGTTAAATAACATGCGTTTCATTTTATGTCTCCCGCGCTCTTACACGGAATGACAAACCTGCCGGGTTTTGCCCCGGTTAGGCGGGCGTTAAGCGAACTGTTCAGTGCGGGAATTGCGTCCCGTCCATGGCATGCGTGTATCGGCAAGACCGGGCGCGAGAGTCCGCTTAGCCCGGGTGTCCGTTTGCGTCACATTTAGTTTGCCATGCATATATATAGTGTCTGATCAGAATTGGGTAACTACAGCCGAATCGGTTTGTTCTGTTGCGTGCTGCTTATTTTAAGCAACACGCTGGAAATCATTCGTTGTCTTGAGCGCGTATAATTGCTACTTTCGCTACTTGAACCGGGTAAGCGATATAACCCGTTGCGTTGATGGCGCGCTTGGCGTACCGAAAAACAGGGAAAATATAATTCGACCTGCTTACAAATCAACGAGATAACAGTATAAGTTAAATGGCTGAAGTAAGCAAAGCAGCAGTTCAATGGCTGGAAGTCGATGAGCTCGGCGAAGCCCAACGCATTGATAATTATCTATTAAAAATCCTCAAAGGCGTCCCGAAAAGCCATATTTACCGTATTTTGCGTAGCGGCGAAGTGCGGGTAAATAGCGGCCGGGTCGATGCGACCTACCGGCTCGAACTCGGCGACAAACTGCGCATCCCGCCGATACGCGTGGCCGGACCGGCGCAAAAACCCACGACCCAATTGCCCGCGGGTAAAGCCCGGCTGATGGAGCGAGAGATTTATCAGGATGACGTGCTGATAGTCATCGACAAACCCGCAGGCATGGCAGTGCATGGCGGCAGCGGCGTGAGTTTGGGCGTGATTGAACAAATGCGCCTGGAATTGCCGCAGCAAAAATTCCTTGAGCTTGCGCATCGACTCGACCGCGAAACCTCGGGCGTTTTGCTGCTGGCGAAAAAACGCGCGGCGCTGGTGGCCTTGCACGAATTGATGCGCCCCGACAGCGAATCCGGTTCCAACGCCACACGTATGAACAAACGTTATTTGGTTCTAGTGGCAGGGGAATGGAAAAATAAAGTGCAGCACGTCAAACTGGCGCTGCAAAAAGATGTCACTGAAGACGGCGAACGGCGTGTGCATGTGGAAGAGGGCGGCATGGCGGCGCATACGATTTTCCGCTTGAAGCAACGCTATGGCAATTTCACTTTGCTCGAAGCCGAACTCAAAACCGGCCGCACGCACCAGATCCGCGTGCATTTGGCGCATCTGGGTTTTCCGATTGCGGGCGACGACAAATATGGTGATTTCGATTTGAACCGGCAACTTATGCGGCAAGGTTTGAAGCGCATGTTTCTGCATGCGTGGCAGGTGACATTGCCGCATCCATTAACTGGTGAAACTTTGAATCTGGAAGCGCCGTTGCCCACGGAACTAGAAAAATTTCTGAAAAAAATATAATATAAACAAATAGTTAAACTATAGATTTAATCTATGACTTCATATGATTTAATCGTCTTCGACTGGGACGGAACCCTAATGGATTCCACCGCCGTCATCACCCTGGCGGTGCAAAACGCCTGCGCCGATTTGGGCCTGCCGGTGCCGTCGCATAAAGACGCCAGCCATGTGATCGGCCTCGGTTTGCGCGATGCCTTGTTGCATGTCGCGCCTACACTAAAGTCTGTGGATTATCCGAAAATGTCCGAGCGTTATGTGCATCATTTCCGCGCCAACGAAGAAAACATGCCGCTGTTCGACGGCGCACAGGCTATGCTGGAAAAATTACACGGCGACGGTTATCTGGTCGCTATCGCTACCGGCAAAAGTCGCAACGGGCTGGACCGCGCGCTGGAAAAAGCCGGCATAGGCGAATACTTTCACTCATCCCGTTGCGCCGACGAATGTTATTCCAAACCGCATCCGGAAATGTTGCACGAGTTGATGCAGCAATTCAACGTCAGCCCGCAACGCACGCTGATGATCGGCGATACGACACATGATTTACAAATGGCGATCAACGCCGAGACTGACGGACTCGCCGTGACCTATGGGGCGCATCCGAAACACGAATTGCAACAACTCAATCCTATTGGGTTGATCGACGACATCAAGGAATTTGCCCCGTGGCTGGCGATGCGCGTTTAATTTGCCGCTCCGACGAGCTGGCCGAAGGCGGCAAAGGCGTGCGCTTTGAATTGCCGGGATCGAAACGGCCCATCGCCGCGTTTGTCATACGCTACGATGGACGCGTGTTCGGCTACTGGAATATGTGTCCGCACGCAGGTTCTGAGCTCGACTGGCAACAGGGCGAGTTCTTCGACCAAAGCGGTTTATACTTGATGTGTGCGACGCACGGCGCAGTATTCGCGCCGGAAAACGGTTATTGCTTAGGCGGCCCGTGCGCGCGGCAAAAACTGGTGGCGCTCGATATGCTGGAGCGCGATGGCAATGTTTATTTAATGAATGACTGAGGACAATATGGCTGACGAAAATTTAACTCCACAACCCACAAGCAACGGCAACAACTGGGAAAGAGGCGTGCTGGAAAAACTGGCTCTGAGCGCGGTGAATGAACAGCGCAAAGCCCGCAACTGGAGCATTTTATTCAAGGCTCTCACCTTGTTGTTTCTGTTTATATTGTTGTTCGCGGTCTTGGGCCTATTCAAAAATCAAGGCGAGATAATCCGCGGCGGCAAGCACACGGCGCTGGTCGAGTTAAAAGGCATCATCGCTTCCGATACCGGCGCGTCTGCCGATCGCATCATCGACGGATTGCAACTGGCATTCAAAGACAAAAACGCGCTAGGCGTCATCCTGCGCATTAACAGCCCCGGCGGCAGCCCAGTGCAAGCGGGCTATATCAATGGTGAAATTTATCGCCTGAAAAAGAAATACCCCGACAAACCCATCTACGCTGTAGTGCAGGATATATGCGCATCGGGCGGCTACTACGTCGCCGTCGCCGCCGACAAGATTTTTGTCGATAAAGCCAGTTTGCTCGGCTCCATCGGCGTGCGCATGGATGGCTTCGGCTTGACCGGTGCGATGGAAAAAGTCGGCGTCGAGCGCCGCTTGATCACCGCCGGCGAAAACAAAGGTTTCCTCGACATGTTCTCCGCCGTGGATCCAAAACAAAAAGAATACGCGCAAAAAATGGTCGGCGAAATTCACCAGCAATTTATCGACGTGGTCAAATCCGGACGCGGCGCAAGATTAAAAGAAACACCGGATATGTTTAGCGGCCTCATCTGGACCGGCGAAAAAAGCGTACAACTCGGACTGGCCGACGCCATGGGCAGCGCCGAATACGTCGCACGTGAAATCATTAAAGCCGAAGAAATGATCGACTACACCCCGCAAGACAACATTGCTGATCGCTTGGCGCGGCGTTTTGGTGCGGCAGGTGCGCAGTCGTTGATGCAAGGATTGGGGTTGGAAAGTTCGGGTTCGGGCGTGATTAGGCTTCGATAAATAGTTTTATTTAATCAAATAGTTATGTAGGGTGCGCTGTGCGCGCACGTAAGGCTCATAGATTTATCGCCCATGCGTAAAGCGACTGATGTCCAAGCTCCTTCCCCCTTGACGGGGGAAGGTTGGGATTGGGGGTGCTGGTTATATTTTTCTCGACTGCATGAGCTAAGCTCTGAATAAGAGTGCCGGGGGTAGCCCGGCGGCTAGTCACTTTTTTGCTTCGCCAAAAAAGTAACCAAAAAAGGCGAACCCGCCGCGCTGCTTTTTTTTGGGTTTGTTGTCGCTGATATTTCTGTTGTGAATCGGGCGGCGAGAAAACTCGCTCTCACCTTCAATTGAAATCTGAAACAGCGCGTAGCTCAAACAGGTTCTCGCCGACGGCCCCCGATTCACAACAGAAATATCAGCGGCGCAGAAGGGTGAATTTTCTATCTTCGAATTAATAGATTTTGTCGTTCTTAAGTGGAAACGAAGAATCTACTTTGACACGCTTTAAATCAAAAGCGAAGTCAGATCCTTCGCTAACGCTCAGGTCTAGGAGTTTTCGCGCCGGGAATCTTGCTAGGAAACTCATAAATGAACTTAAGTAACATTTCTGCGAATGAAATTAGTTCAGTCGCCTCCTCGCTCCCCATTAAGCGAATTTCGTGAGTAGCCTCGTTTCCCTTGGATCGGATGTGATCAACCCAGGCTCTACCATTGGGCGGAATAAACCCTGCATTAGACAAGTGTTCAACGTACGAGACAAAGCTAGAGCCTTCTTTAGCTCCATGGTTTACCGCAATGTTCATCAGGAGCTTACGGCAGGCTAATACGGCTGCAGTAAATGCATTGACAGAAACGGCTAGGCGCGCTTCGTTGTATAGCGACGCAATATCTGTAGGCAAATGATCCACCTTATTGCCTGGTACGCTGCCAGGAATTTGCTTTTGGCCGTGCATAAAGGATGGGCCTCCGCAGTGCGGGCAGATCCTTATAAATCCCTGATGCCCATCCATTAGCTCGCTTGTGCAGAAACCTTGTGCCGACGCGACATTGTTTCCACAATAACCACAAAGGTACTTTTGAGAATTAATGCCAATTGTATTTGCCCAGCGCACAGGAATTCCTCAACGTTGATTTTAGAAGAACTAGCTTAAAATTATACAGTTTCAGGTAACTAATAAGTGTTAACCCAACAACAAAAATATAGCGGGTCGTTTATTCAAATCAGGTATCGCTTTACGCCATTGCGAAATGCTTTGCGTGCGGATGGTTTCACTTGAGGTCGTGAGATCGTAGGCGACGCATAGTTGCGTGGTGTGTTTGCAGGCTGCGAGTATGTCTTCGAGCATGGCGTTATTGCGGTAGGGGGTTTCGATGAAGAGTTGGGTTTGCTTGAGCTTGGCTGATTCGATTTCCAATTGCTTGAGCGTCGTGATGCGTTCGGTTTTGTTGGCGGGTAAATAGCCGTGGAAGCAAAATTTTTGGCCGTTTAAACCGCTGGCCATCAGCGCCAATAAAATAGATGAGGGGCCGACCAGCGGGGCGACTTTGATTCCGTGTTCGTGCGCGAATCTGACTAAATTTGCGCCGGGGTCGGCGACGGCGGGGCATCCGGCATCCGAGACGAGGCCGACATCATGGCCCGCTAACAATGGCGCTATTAATTCTTTCAACGCGGTAACCGGTATGTGTTCGTTGAGTTCGCTGATGTGCAGGCTTTGCAGTGGCCTGGAAATACCGGCTAGCTTGAGAAAAGCGCGCGCAGCCTTGGCATTTTCAGCAATAAAATATTTAATTGAATCAATAAGTTGAAGATTATATTTCGGGGCGATTGTTTCGAGCAAAGTCTCACCTAACGGCGTAGGAATCAGATATAACACACCGAGCTTTTGCGCCATCAAATGATTTCCACGCCAGCGTGTTTGAGCATGTCGACCAGCGCGATCAGCGGCAGACCAATCAAAGCATTTGGATCCGCGCCGTCGATTTCAGCGATCAGCGCGATGCCGAGTCCTTCGGCTTTGGCCGAGCCTGCGCAGTGATACGGTTGTTCTTTGAGTAAATAATTTTCGATTTGCGCGTCGGTTAAATCGCGAAAGCGCAGGGTGGTTGGTACCAGTCTGCGCTGGAGCGTGTCTTTGCGGCTGTCATACAGCGCGATGGCGGTATGGAACACGGCTTGGCGGCCGCGCAGGGCGCGTAGTTGTTTGACTGCATTGTCGTGGGTCAGCGGTTTGCCGATCTGGTGGCTGCCCAACACGGCGACCTGGTCCGAGCCGATGATCAACGCGCCCGGGTAGTGCGGGGCGACTTTGCGCGCTTTGGTTTCGGCCAGGCGGACCGCTGTATCAACGGGCGATTCATGGGGCAAGGGGGTCTCGTCCACATCGGGCGAGGCGACTTCAAACGGGATTTGCAAACGGGAGAGCAATTCACGCCGGTAAACCGAGGTGGAGGCTAGGACGATAGTGGGATTATTCAAGATTCTTTATCGCTTCTCAGAGGAAAAACATCAAAAACAACAACTTGTTTTAACAGGAATATTTTTGACATCAGCACGTAAAAATACTATCATGCCGCCCTTATGTCTGCACAGCCCGCATTCACCACCCACATCGACGGAATGCAGTTTGCCCGGAGGGAGCAGAGCGTGGAAGGCGGTTTCGCGGTAAAAGACATGCCGCGCTTGCGCGAAACCCTGGCCTCTCGCGATGGAGAAATCCGTTACCGCATAGAGGGGCGATTTCAGGCAAACGACAGGCCAGTGTTAGAATGTAACATTAGCGGTTTGGTAGAATTGCAGTGTCAGCGCTGCTTGGAACCAATAAACCATCCGCTGCGGATCCAGTCGCGGCTGGTATTGGTGAGCAGCGAAGCAGCGTTGCCGGACACGCAGGACGAGCCGGATGAAGCAGACACGATTGTCGCCAGCCATGAGATGAATGTGGCGGAGTTGGTGGAAGAAGAAATTTTGTTGTCGCTGCCATTGGTTCCGCGCCATGAAGTGTGCGAATTGGCAACGGCGGGGAAGCAGGAAAAAAGCCTGGGTGGACTTGCCGCATTGGCGGCACTGAAAAAAAACCAGAGTAAGAAACTTAACGATTCTTGAAGGAGCATCACCATGGCAGTTCAACAAAACAAGAAGTCTTCCTCGAAACGCGGCATGCATCGCGCCCATGACTTTTTGACTGCACCACCTCTGGCCGTCGAGCCAACCACGGGCGAAACCCACTTGCGTCATCACATCAGCCCCAGCGGCTACTATCGCGGCAAAAAAGTCATTAAAACCAAAGGCGAATAATTTTGCCCTTTCGGTGATTGCCGGCATCCCTTGTCCCTTTACCAGCCCTCATGACTGTCACTGTCGCAGTTGATGCCATGGGCGGCGACTTCGGGCCCGCCGTCACCATCGCGGGCGCGCTGGATTTCCTCGCGCGCACCGGCGACACCGACGTTGTTCTGGTCGGCCTCAGAGACAGCATCGAAGCGGAATTGCGCAAACAAAAAGCGCACAACAACCCACGTATCACAATCCAACACGCCAGCGAAGTCGTCACCATGGACGAATCACCTGCGATCGCCATGCGTAACAAAAAAGATTCTTCCATGCGCGTTGCCATCGATCTGGTGAAAGCGGGCACTGCGCACGCCTGCGTTAGCGCAGGCAACACCGGCGCGCTGATGGCGACCTCGCGTTTTGTGTTGAAAACATTGCCCGGCATCGACCGCCCGGCCATCGCGACCACGCTGCCGACGGTAAAAGGCCACACCTTGATGCTCGACCTGGGCGCCAACGTGGACAGCACAGCAGAACATTTGTTGCAATTCGGCGTGATGGGTTCGATCCTGGTTTCGGCGGTAGAAAAAAACGATAAGCCAACGGTTGGGCTGCTGAATATCGGCGAAGAAGAAATCAAAGGCAGCGAAATCGTTAAGCAAGCGGCGGATTTATTGCGCGCCAGCCATGTGAATTTTATCGGTAACATTGAAGGCGACGGCATTTACCACGGCGATGCCGATGTGATTGTGTGCGACGGATTCGTCGGCAACGTGGCGCTGAAAACTTCCGAAGGCCTGGCGCAAATGATCCGCACTTTCCTGCGCAGCGAATTCGAACGCAATGTTTTCACCAAGCTCGCGGGCTTGATTGCCTTGCCGGTATTGAATGCGTTCAAGCGCCGCGTCGATCATCGCCAATTCAACGGCGCGACATTGCTCGGCTTGCGCGGCGTGGTGGTGAAAAGCCACGGCTCCGCGGACCGCGTCGCATTCTCCTATGCATTACAACGCGCGGCCGCAGAAGTGCGGGGCGGCGTGCTCGAACGCATTACCGATGAAATGACCGCGCTTCACGCAGAAGCCGCGAACAAGGCGGCCCATCCATGAGCATTTATTCCAGAATCACGGGCACCGGCAGTTACCTGCCGCAAAAATGCCTGACCAATCAGGACATGGAAAAAATCGTCGATACATCGGACAAATGGATAGTCGCGCGCACCGGTATCCGCCAGCGCCACATCGCGGCGGATGACCAGAACGCCAGTGACTTGGCGTATCAAGCAAGTCTGCACGCAATTAAAGCGGCAGGAATTAAAGCAGGCGACATCGATTTAATCATAGTCGCCACCAGTACGCCGGACATGATTTTCCCCAGCACGGCAACGCTGCTGCAAAATAAACTCGGCATCAAGAACAACGGCGCGGCATTCGACGTCCAGGCAGTGTGCAGCGGTTTTGTTTATGCGCTGGCCATGGCAGATAAATTCATCCGTTGCGGTGACAACAAGTGCGCACTGGTCATAGGCGCGGAAATTTTTTCGCGCATACTCGACTGGAATGACCGCGGCACTTGTGTGCTGTTCGGCGACGGCGCAGGCGCGGTGATTTTGCAGGCATCGGACAAGCCCGGCATACTCTCCAGCCATTTGCACGCTGACGGTAGTTACAACAATATATTGTGCGTACCCGGCACGTTGAATCGCGGAAAACCCATGGGCGACCCGTTACTGAAAATGGAAGGCCAGGCCGTTTTCAAATTTGCTGTCAAAGTATTGGAAGACGTGGTGCTCGAAGCATTGAGTGCAAACAACATGACCACTGCCGATATTGATTGGTTGATTCCGCATCAGGCCAACACGCGCATCATCAGTGCCACGGGGAAAAAGCTTGGCATCAATCCGGAAAAAGTTGTCATCACCGTCGATCAACATGGCAATACGTCCGCTGCGTCAATTCCACTGGCGCTCGATGTGGCAGTGCGCGATGGCAGAATCCAACGCGGTGATCATGTCATGCTGGAAGGCGTAGGCGGCGGATTTACCTGGGGCGCAGTGTTTTTGCAGTGGTAGAAAATTTATTATAATCAAATACTTATAATTATGTCATTTGCATTCGTTTTTCCCGGTCAAGGTTCGCAATCCGTCGGCATGATGAACGGCTTCGCTTCGCTGCCGAATGTAAAGCAAACCTTCGACGAGGCTTCCGACGTGCTCAAGCTCGATTTGTGGCAGCTCGCGCAGGAAGGACCGGCAGAATTGCAAAACCAAACCGTCAACACGCAACCGCTGATGCTGACGGCGGACATTGCGATTTATCGCGCGTGGAAAAACCTGGGCGGCGCGGACCCAGCGTTTGTTGCCGGGCATAGCCTGGGCGAATATTCCGCGCTGGTCGCCGCCGGTGCTCTGTCATTGCGCGACGCGCTGCCGCTTGTCGTGCAACGCGCTGAAGCCATGCAGTACGCCGTTCCGGATGGCGAAGGCGCAATGGCAGCGCTGGTTGGATTGGAAGACGATGATGTGCGCACGGTTTGCAACGAAGCGGCGCAAGGCGAGGTATTGGAAGCGGTGAATCTGAACTGTCCAGGGCAAGTGGTGATTGCCGGAAACAAGGCGGCAGTCGAACGCGGAATAGAAACTGCCAAAGCCAAGGGCGCAAAAATCGCCAAAATACTCGCGGTCTCCGTGCCGTCCCATTGTGCGTTGATGAAACCTGCGGCGGAAAAATTATCGGTGCTGTTAAAAAGCATAAACATAAGCCCGCCTGTGATTCCCGTTTTACATAACGCCGATGTGAAAAGTTATGCCAGCCCCAACGCGATCCGCGACGCGCTGGTGCGACAACTTTACAGCCCCGTGCGTTGGGCGGATATCATTCGTGCAATGGCGCAAAATAAGGTAACGCAAATTGCCGAGTGTGGGCCGGGCAAAGTGCTGGCAGGGATGAACAAGCGCATTGACAGCAAGCTGCAAAGTTTCGCGCTGATCAGCACTGTTGCACTGGATACCGCCAAGGCTGAATTAATGTAAGGCATATGACCATGACTAATTCATTGACAGGACAAGCCGCGCTCGTCACAGGTGCCACGCGCGGCATCGGCAAAGCGATCGCGATCGCGCTTGGAAAACAAGGTGCTGCGGTGATCGGCACCGCCACCAGCGAAAGAGGCGCGACGGCGATCAGCGAATACATGCAAGCGGAAAACATCAAAGGCGTGGGCAAGGTTTTAGACGTCAACGATGCCGCGCAATGCGACGCGCTTATCGACGACATCGCCGGTAAGCATAATGGCGTCGGCATTCTGGTCAACAATGCGGGTATCACCCGCGACAACCTGCTGATGCGCATGAAAGACAAAGAGTGGGACGACATTATCGCCACTGACCTCACGTCAGTCTATCGTCTGTCCAAAGCCGTCATGCGCGGCATGATGAAAGCGCGCCAAGGCCGGATCATTAACATCACATCGATTGTCGGCGTGGCGGGCAATCCCGGCCAGACCAATTATGCGGCGGCGAAGGCGGGTATGATCGGCTTCAGTAAATCATTGGCGCAGGAAATCGGCAGCCGGGGCATTACTGTCAATTGCATCGCACCGGGCTTTATCGACACTGACATGACCCGCGCTTTGACGCAGGAACAGCAGCAGGCTCTTTTGGTGAACATCCCCTTAGGACGATTAGGACAAGCGGAAGACATCGCTGCTGCCGTGGTATTCCTGGCATCTCCGGGCGCCGGTTACATAACAGGCAGCACTTTACATGTCAACGGCGGTATGTATATGACTTAAAGTTATTCTTGTGTGACAAAGTTGGAATTTTGTTAAAATCACCTTTTGTTTTGTTCTACGTTTTTTACCCTCAACGAGGAAAGGTCAGTCATGGACAACATTGAACAACGCGTCAAGAAAATCGTCGCCGAGCAATTGGGCGTAAACGAAGCTGAAGTCAAAAGCACCTCATCCTTTGTCGATGACCTCGGTGCCGACTCCCTCGACACCGTCGAGCTGGTGATGGCGCTGGAAGAAGAATTCGAGTGCGAAATTCCCGACGAGCAAGCGGAAAAAATCACCACTGTGCAACTAGCTGTCGATTACGTCAACGCCCATCTCAAAAAAGCCTGATCCAGTTTTCAATCCGGGAATCCCCAGCAGTGTCTAAACGCAGAGTTGTCGTTACCGGCCTCGGCATAGTCTGCCCGGTAGGCAATACAGTTGCCGATGCGTGGGCGAACCTGAGCGGCGGGAAATCCGGCATCACGCGCATCAGCCGATTTGATCCTTCCAGCCTGCCGTCGCAAATCGCAGGCGAAGTTAAGGGTTTCAACATCGCCGACTATATTTCCCCCAAGGAAGCCCGACGCTCGGACATCTTCATCCATTACGGGATCGCAGCGAGCATGCAGGCATTCAGGGATTCCGGCATCGCCGTCACCGAGCAAAACGCCGAGCGTATCGGTGTCAATGTTGGCTCTGGTATCGGCGGCTTGCCGATGATTGAAGATACCCACAACGCGATGCTGGAAGGCGGCTGGAAAAAAATCTCGCCGTTTTTTATTGCCGGCAGCATAATCAATTTGATCGCGGGCCAGGTATCGATTCTTTTCGGGCTCAAAGGTCCGAACGTGGCGATGGTCAGCGCCTGCGCAACGGGTAATCACAGCATCGGCGAATCGGCGCGCATGATCGAATACGGCGACGCGGATGTGATGATCGCCGGTGGCGCAGAGTCGACTATATCGCCGCTGGCCGTTGGCGGATTCTGCGCCTCGCGCGCATTGTCGTTGCGGAATGATAATCCCGCAGCAGCCAGCCGGCCGTGGGACAAAGGCCGCGACGGGTTTGTAATAGGAGAGGGCGCCGGTGTGTTAGTGCTGGAAGAATACGAGCACGCCAAAGCCCGCGGCGCGAAAATTTATTGCGAGTTTTCCGGCTTCGGCATGAGCGCAGATGCGCATCATGTCACCGCGCCACTCGAAGACGGCTCCGGCGCCGCGCGCAGCATGACCATGGCGCTGAAAAACGGCGGCATCAACGCCGACGAAATTGATTACATCAACGCCCACGGCACATCGACGCCGCTTGGCGACATTGCCGAAACCGTCGCGATCATACGCGCGCTTGGCGACCACGCAAAAAAAGTCGCCATCAGTTCGAGCAAGTCGATGACCGGCCATTTGCTGGGCGCGGCCGGCGGCATCGAAGCCGTGTTTTCCGTGCTTGCGCTACAGCATCAGATCGCCCCGCCTACTATCAATCTGCATGATCGGGATGCGCTATGCGATCTGGATTACGTGCCGAACACTGCGCGTAATATGAAAATCCGCGCAGCCATGTCCAACTCTTTCGGCTTTGGCGGCACCAACGCAACGCTGGTATTTCGCAAAATTTAATCGCTGCGTAAGCGGATGGACACGTTTTAATTCTGTATTCTGCGCCTATCTCTTCGGCTCGATACAGTACGATAACTATTTGATTATATTTATTTTTTTACAATAGCTAGATCCCTGCCTTCCGATGTTTCGCATTTTCAAATTACTTCTTATTTTTGCGTTGATCGGCCTGCTTATCGCAGGCGCATGGCTGTGGCATTTCAGTTCTACAGTTCTTACTTTGCCTAATACGCCTTACGAATTCCGGCTCAAGAGCGGCACCACGTTACGTAGCGCCGCCGGTCAATTCAAACAAGCGGGTTTGATGCGCAATACGATTTCGTTTGAAATGCTGGCGCGCATACTTGGAAAATCAGGCAAACTCAAGGCGGGGACTTACGTGCTCGACAAACCGCTCACGCCGTTGGGGTTGCTGGAAAAGATTATCAGCGGCGACGTAACGCAACTGGAAATCACTTTCATCGAAGGGCACACCTTCGCGCAAATGCGCAAGCGCCTGGATGAAATCGAGGACTTGAAACATGAGACAACAAAATTGTCCGACGCGGAGGTACTCAAACTTGTCGGCGCGACGGAAACAAATCCTGAAGGTTTGTTCATGCCCGATACCTATCAGTTTTCCAAAGGCATGACCGATCTAGCCTTGCTTAAACGCGCCTACCAAACCATGCAAAATCACCTCAACGAAGCATGGGGCAAACGTGCGCCGAATCTGCCTTACAAAAATCCTTACGAGGCGCTGATCATGGCCTCGATAGTGGAAAAGGAAACCGGACTCAAATCAGAACGGCCCGGTATCGCCGCAGTATTCACCAATCGTCTGCGCATCGGCATGCGCTTGCAAACCGACCCGAGCATTATTTACGGGCTCGGCGCCAAATACCGTGGCAAAATTTATCGCAGCGATCTCGACAATGATACGCCGTACAACACCTATACGCGCGCAGGCCTCCCGCCGACGCCGATTGCTATGCCCAGCCGCGCCGCGATTGACGCGGTGATGCAGCCGGACACGTCCAAAGCCCTTTATTTTGTCGCCAGCCCCAAGGGTGACGGCAGCCATATTTTTTCCAACTCCTTACGGGAGCATAATTCCGCTGTATCCAAATATCGTGCGGCAGCGAAATGAGGGGGAAATTTATCACCTTCGAAGGTATAGACGGCGCAGGCAAAAGCACGCATATCGGCTGGATCGCCGATCGCATCCGCGCTACAGGTAAAAACGCCACCCTCACGCGGGAACCCGGCGGCACATTGTTAGGCGAAAAATTACGCGAATTATTATTGCACCAGCCTATGCACGCGGAAACTGAAGCCATGCTGATGTTTGCCGCGCGGCGCGAACATATTCATCAGGTGATCCAACCGGCATTGGGCCGCGGCGACTGGGTGGTGTCGGATCGTTTTACCGATTCCAGCTTTGCTTATCAGGGTGGGGGCAGGGGAGTGGCGACGGAAAAATTGCGTGCGCTGGAACAATGGGTGCAGGGCAGTTTACAACCCGATTTGACCTTCTTGTTCGACGTACCGGTCAGCGTGGCGCGCGATCGCCTGAACCGCAACACGCCTAGCCCGGATCGCTTTGAACAGGAGCGCGAAGGCTTTTTCACCCGCGTGCGTGACGCGTATTTGCTGCGCGCCCAGGAATCACCGACGCGCTTTTGCGTCATCAACTCCACGCTGTCGATCAAAGAAGTCAATGATCAATTGTCGACCGCACTGTCTAAGCTCGGCTTATGAGTATTTTTTCCTGGCAGCAAGGCTTGTGGAATCGCTTGTGGCAAGAAGGTGGCTTCGACCATCATGCGCTATTGATTCAAGGCCGCATGGGAATCGGCAAACGTGATTTTGCTTATGCGCTCGCGCAGGCTTTATTATGCGAAAAACGCGACGCGAAAACAAACCAGGCCTGTGGCATCTGCGATGCCTGCCACTGGTTCTCCCAAGGCAATCACCCGGATTTCAGGCTTGTAGAGCCAGCGTCGATGCAGGAAGAATCCGCTGACGGTGGTGCCGAAGATGCAGTGCGCAACGAAAAAACGGATAAAAAAGCCAGCAGCCAAATTGCCATCGCGCAAATACGCGACCTGGAATCCTTTGTCAGCATCAGCACACACCGCGACGGATACAGAGTGATCATGCTCAATCCGGCGGAAGCCATGAACCCGAACGCCGCCAACGCCATACTCAAAATGCTGGAAGAGCCGCCGGCCAACACGCGCTTCCTGTTAGTCAGCGGTGAACCAAAGCGCCTGCTACCGACGGTTATCAGCCGCTGCAGACGGGTGGAAATGCCGGCGCCGGAAAAAAATGTTTCCGTACAATGGCTCGCAGATCAGGGAATCGAGCAAGCGGAATTCCTGCTCGCGCAATCCGGCGATGCGCCACTCGCTGCACTCAAACTAGCCGATGGTGAGTATCAAGCCAGCCGTCGCGTATGGCTGCAAGGATTGGCGCAAGGGAAAGCTGCGCCCTTTATGGCCCTCGCGGAAAGCCAGCAAAAACAACCGCTCGTACAACCTGTCAACTGGATGCAAACCTGGTGTTACGATTTACTCGCGATCAATAGCGGGGCGGTGGTGCGCTATAACGCTGATTACACAGATGCGCTGCTAAGGCTCTCACAAGACCTGCCGGCGCAGAAGCTGCTCGAATGGGAAACCATGCTTAAATCCGCCAAACGTTTTGTTAATCATCCCTTGAATGCGCGGCTTTTCCTTGAGCAGCTGTTGATGACTTACGCTGCTTGTTTCCGCTGAGCAAAATATGTTTATCGACTCCCATTGCCATATCGATTTCCCCGAGCTTGCGGAAAATATTGACGGCGTGCTGGCGAAAATGCGCGAGAACCAAGTAAGTCAATGCCTGTGCATCAGCGTCAACCTGGAAGATTTCCCCCGCGTGCTAAAACTGGCTGAGAAGCATAAAAATGTATTCGCCACGGTCGGCGTGCATCCGGACTACGAAGACATTGAGGAGCCTGATGTAGCGCGACTGGTGCAACTGGCTGCCCATCCAAAAATAATTGGCATCGGAGAAACCGGCCTCGATTATTACCGTCTGACTGGTGATCTCGAATGGCAGCGTGAGCGTTTTCGCACCCATATACGCGCGGCAATCAAAACCAGAAAGCCGCTCATTATTCACACCCGTTCAGCGGCAGCGGACACATTGAAAATTATGCACGCAGAAAACGCCGCGGACATCGGCGGCGTGATGCATTGTTTTACCGAAAGCTGGGAAATGGCCGAGCAGGCCATGGACATGAACTTCTATATCTCGTTTTCCGGCATCGTCACCTTCAAGAACGCAGTCCAGATCAAAGGCGTCGCCATGAGAGTCCCTTTGGACCGCATGCTAATCGAAACGGATTCGCCGTATCTCGCGCCGGTTCCGTTTCGCGGCAAGCTCAACCAGCCGGGTTATGTCAAACATGTGGCAGAAGAAATCGCGAGACTACGCAGTGTCAGCGTTGAGGAAATCGCATCGCACACCACTAAAAACTTTAATAAGTTATTCAATATAATCAATTAGTTATATAGATAATTAAAGGTAAAATAGAGTAATTATTTTAGCCAAGTGATTTTCGTATAATTTATATTATGTTAAATAGCCTTATTCGCCTGTCTTGAATAATAAAGCGATTGCATCCGATGTGTCCGACCAGTTGGTCGCCTATTACCACTGTAACGGGTACACCCGCCCTCCTGCACAAAACGCATGGGTGGTTTTGGTACGGCTGTTTCCCGCGCGGCTTCAAGAGACGTCTTAGTGCTTATTGCAAAACCGAGCTTCGTCAGATCCGCGCTTTACTCAAGGCATCCGGCTTTATTCCCGGAAAGTCCTTCGTCAAGGGCGAGCAGTTTCGTCAGCCTGTTTATGGCAGGAAGTCGCTTGGGCGATTCTTGGCCTTCATCGATGAGCGTTAGTGCGGGCAAGCAGCAATCGCTGCGAAATAGCCAGCTGGTTGACAATCAATAAGTATGTACATACACTGTACATGACCATCTATTTTCGGAGGCCGCTATGGCAGACGCAGCTGTGGAACGTATTGTGGTTCAAGCAACCGCACAGGAAAAAAAAGAGATAGCCGACAAAGCCCAGGAACTCGGCTTGCCGGTGGCCGAGCTGATGCGCCGAGGCGCCTTCGCCTACCAGGCTGATGATGATCAGGCGGAATTGATGGCACTGGCCGATGCGGCCAAGGGCGCCGCTGACCGGGCGGGTAAATCCATTGATGACGCCCTGGCTTTTATTGAATCCAGCAACAAGCGCATTGCCGCGATGGAAAGCAAAGCCTCCAGGACCTCATCACGGAAGGCTGCCTGATGGGCTATCCAGAAAAGATTTGGGGTGCACTCACCTCGATGATCAAGCTTGAAGATAAGGTGAACCGTCAGTCGGAGGCAATGAAAACCCAGCAAATGAAAATTGAAGACCTGACCGCACGGGTGATTCGCCTCGAATCGCATCTTGAATTGCTAACCGGGGCAGCATTGGTGAGGAGACTCAAGGGTAAATAGTATGGCTAACCCCCTCACCGAATCGCATGCCGCGGAAACATGAGGGCTGGTTTGGATTGAGAAGCTAAAATCAGCGCCTAAATTGTTGCGAACCATTTCCATTTCGGAAAATTATGTTTTTTTTTGATTATATTGAATATTTTTCATTAAATAATTTATGCTAAATAAGCTGACAGTTCCCTCCCTTTTACTTTCAATGCTTACTTCCCCCTAGCATTTTGCGGCAATTGTTCTATGCTTAAAATATAAGTTGAATGCAATTGACTAGGACTATTGCCTGGGCTCAGAATCGGTCGACACGGATTCCCGGGGCGCATTTTCTCAAACCGTGAGGAGCTCTGAAATGGAAAATTTTCTACTAGTGGGTCACAAAGTCCGCGACGCAAAATAACTACCCCTCCCCTGCCCCAGGTAGCGGGCGCGTAAACGGTCACCGTTCATGCCTCAGCAAATTTAATAACCACAAGGAGAAAATGTAATGAAACTCTATTACCACCCCGCCTCCACTACCAGCCGCCCTCTTGTGCTGTTCGCCGCCGAGAACAATATTCCTCTCGATATGCAAGTGGTTGATCTGTTTACCGGCGAGCATTACAAAGCGCCATTTGAGGCGATCAATCCGAATCGTATGGTGCCGGTGCTGGAGGACGGCAGTTTTCGCCTCACTGAAAGCTCGTCCATCTTGAAGTATCTAGCCGACAAGGCCGGCTCGCCGTTGTATCCCAAGGATTTGCAGCAGCGCGCCCGCGTCAACGAGCGCATGGACTGGATCAACACCCAGTTAAACCGCGATTTCGGCTATGGTTTTGTTTATCCGCAAATCTTCCCGACACACAAGCGTCGTAGCGAAGAGGCACATGACGCCACGCTACAATGGGGCAAAGAACGCGCACAGGGCTGGCTGAAAGTGCTCAATGACCACATCCTCGGTCCGGACAATAACTATCTCTGTGGCGACAAGATAACCATTGCTGACTATTTCGGCGCAGCTTTTGTGTCAGTCGGTGAACTCACAGGCACCGACTTCGCGGCTTATCCCAATGTGAAAAAGTGGCTGGACCGCATGAAGACGCTCAAAAGCTGGAAGCAAGTCAACGAAGTCATTGAAGGCTACGGCGCTTCGCTAAAGGACCAGCCGATGGTAACTCTTTAACCCGCTGCAATGGAACGAAAACTTCGCCATGATACGCAAACTGCATCACAACGCCTACCGTTGCCACGACTCTGAGCAGACGCGGCGCTTTTACGAAGAGTTCCTCGGCCTGCCACTTGTCGGTACGCTTGAAATCAACGAAACCAAAAGCGGCCGCGCAACGCACGTTCTGCACACTTTTTATCGGCTCGACGATGGCTCGCACCTCGCGTTTTTCGAAGCACCGGACATGCCGTTCGACTTTAAGCCGCAGCACGACTACGACCTGCACATCGCGCTCGAGATTGAAGCATCGGCGCTGCTGCAGATGCTGGCCAAGGGCCGCGCCCAAGGCATAGAGACGCGCGGACCGTCCGACCACGGCTTTGTTGATTCGATCTATTTCCGCGACCCCAACGGTTATGTCATCGAGCTATGCAGTAAACGTGTAAACCACGACGTGCTGATGGACCCGGCTACTAATGGCGCTCGCGAAAAACTGCAGAGCTGGACGGTGGCCAAGGCGGCTGATTCAAGTTTTAAGTAAGCCGAAGGTGGGTCGCGCACTGGTTTTTTTCAGCACGCCGAAAGTGGAAAATATGAAAATGGCCGGGCAGATAAACACGCGATTCGGAGTTTATGCCGGTAATAATCTTTTATACGAGCGTACCAAACGGAAATTAACCTCTCAAAATTCAAAAGCGGCCTTGTATTTTCGCCTATTGACGCCGCGAATACCATAGTCGCATCGAGGAGTAAGTTATGTGCCTGAATTCTATTTCATGCTATCGGGACGATTTTTACTTTTTCCTCGCTCCTCAAATAATCATTATGTTGCTGGAACGATTTTAGATTTTCCCGTGTCCGGAGAACCATATTCGCCGGTGGAAATTCCATCTGCCCTAATTCAGCAAAAATCGGCCCGAAACTATCATATTTGTTATACTTCCGTTTAGGTTGGCACCAGTGGTTGACGATATTTAAATCACACAAAAATTACCGCCTATAGTGCTTAACCAGCTCTTTTCTTGGCGTTTCGATATAACAATGAGATTGAGGGTTAGCGCCGAATATTTTCAAATCCAGTACATTTTGGAATGTTTTCAACCTTCTGTTCAACCGGACGCAGCGCCTTCGTGCGTTGATATAAATATTAAGGAGACCCCATGTTTGCAAGAATCGCACTCTCTGCCTCAATACTGTCGCTGGCCGCATGCCAGTCCACCATGCCTCCTGCCGTAACTGCGCCGGTTGCACCTGCCGCAGCATCAGCCGCTACTGCACCCCCACCCGCATGGCAACAAGGCCGCACGGCAGAACAGGCAACCTCAAAGCTCGCGCCGCTTCCCGGCAAACTGACCGCCACACCAGCAAGCGACATTCCGCTTTCGACATTCAAACTGCCCGCCGGGTTCAAAGCTGAAATATGGGCGACCGGCATGCCCGGTGCGCGTGCAATGGCCCGCGGACAAGACGGCAAAATTTATATCGGCACGCGCGGCATCGGCCGCGTTTATGAAGTGACCGACGCAGGGGCGCAACGCACCAGCCGTGTAGTGGTCGATAAGCTGGTACAACCTTCCGGCGTAGCTTTCAATAACGGCTCGTTATATGTAATGTCGATCGACAAAGTGCTGCGTTACGACGGCATCGAAAAAAATCCGGCGGTACAGCCTGTCGATATGACTGCTGTTTTCAAACTGCCGAAAGAACAACACCACAATTGGAAATACATCGCGTTCGGGCCCGACGGCAAGCTGTACGTGCCGTTTGGTGCGCCGTGCAATATCTGCGTACCGGGCGAAGAATATTCGCAGATACGTCGCTACAATGCTGACGGTTCGGGCATGGAAGTAATTGCACGCGGCGTGCGCAACTCGCAAGGTTTCGCCTGGCATCCGGTAACCAAAGAAATGTGGTTTACAGATCATGGTCGTGACTGGATGAGTGAAGACGGACCCGAAGATGAACTCAACCGCATGTCGCAAATCGGCGCGAACTTCGGCTTCCCCTATTGCCACGCTGATGGCATCCCGGATAAGGACATCAAGAAAGACAATGCTTGCGCCAACGTCACGCTGCCGGTCAAAACAATGGGCCCGCATGCGGCTGTAATGGGCGCGCATTTCTACACCGGCAATATGTTCCCGGCCGATTACAAAAACGTGTTGTTCGTTGCGCGCAAAGGGTCATGGAACCGCACGACGAAGTTTGGCTATGACGTAGTGACAGTCCGCACCGATGCCGACGGCAAGAACGCAAAGATCGAACCGTTCATGACCGGCTTCGTCAATCCGGCTGCCGATACGTTTACGGGTCGTCCGACTTATATGTTGCAATTACCCGATGGCTCGTTACTGCTTACGGATGAGCAGATGGGCGCAATCTATCGCATCACCTATGCGGGCTAAGCAGATGTTACGCACAGCGGGGCTGGTAACAGCCTCGCTGTTGCTGGGGACGGGCGCCGCAGATGCCCAGCCCCCTTCACAAACAATTTCGGCTTGCGCTGCATGCCACGGGCCGGGGGGGAACGCGCAGGGTGCGCAGTTTCCGTCAATCGCCAGCCAGCCAAAAGTATTTATCGAGAATCAGCTAGTGTTGATACGCGAAGGCTTGCGCGACATCCCGGCGATGAAGGACGTAATGAGCGGCATGAAGGACGAGGAAATTATCGCTCTGGCGAAATACTTTGCCGCCCAGCCGATCACTCGAAAGCCCGCACAAATACAGCCGGAGAAGTATCGGCTGGGTGCCCAGACATCGAGCAAGATGCTATGTGGCACCTGTCATCTTGCTGACTACGCGGGACAAAATCAGGTACCGCGGCTTGCCTGGCAGAACGAAGATTATTTGCATCAGGCGCTGAGGCAGTTTCGCGACAACCCCGGACCGGGCCGCGACACAATCATGTCTGCGTCGCTCTACGGGCTGAACGATGTAGATCTGGCCAACCTCGCGCACTACCTTGCCAACTACAATCCTTAGAGCTTGCCCGTAATAATATGTCCATGTTGCACGGCTTGCCAAAGAATGGCCATGAGCCCACCTAGCGTTTTGCATCCAACCGTTTTTTTGGCCAGCAGCGAATACATACATTATTCACTCACAAGCTCTTAGTTACACGCCTAAAAAGGCTTAGGAGTCTGGGAAACAGGTTGGCCGCTAGTCAATTTCTTGCCGATCATGGGTAAATAAAACGCCGGGATGACAAATAGCGATAGCAGTGGCGCAGCGAGCACGCTGCCCACCACCAGCGCGGGATAGAGTGACGAACACCCGATATCAACGATTCAATTCTTCATCTCAGCGGCCATCTGCCGATGCTCCTTCGCAAGTGCGAGGTTTTCCTCGGCGGCTTGCTGATAAATGCGCGCGAGGTTTTCGCAATGGCGAGCTGTGTTGACTTGTCTGCCCCCTCTGTTGACGATCATTTGTTTGTAATTCCGCGCCAAATTCAGATGCCGTTCAGCAGCCGTTTTGTCTGCGCTGGCCTGTTGCTCATAGAGGGTAGCAATCGCTTCATGGTCAGCACGGGTATTAGCGACCTCGATCTTCTGTTCGATTCCAGACGGCTTGACCGGTCCCTCGGTGGCACATCCGCTCATGCTCAGACCAACAGTCGCCAACACAGCGCCTGAACCCAATACCAACATCCGTCTATTCATGTCCATGGACTTCTCCTCTTTTCTTGACTGAAAATAAACTCACTACAGATTAACTACTGTGAAAATATTATCAGTGCTACCCGTCCCTGCATTAATGCAGATCAACAAACGCGCGACAGTCAAAGCTCGGGTAATGGCTGCCTGTTAATCAACTTCCTTCCAACAACAAGTAAATAAATCGCCGGGATCACAAACAGCGACAACACCGGCGCGGTGAGCATACCGCCTACCATCGGCGCGGCAATACGCTGCATGGCTTCGGATCCGGTACCTGAACCAATCATGATGGGAATCAGCCCGGCAAAAATCACGGCAACTGTCATCGCCTTGGGCCTGACTCGCAAGACGGCGCCTTCGATCAAGGAATCATGCAGGTCGGCGAGCGTATTCAATCGCCCTTGTTTGCGCCTGTGCTCAATCGCATGGTCGAGATAGACAATCATCACCACACCGAATTCGGCTGCCAGACCAACCAACGCAATAAAGCCGACACCGCTGGCGATGGAAAAATTATGGCCGAGTAAATACAATAACCAGACGCCACCGACTAAGGCGAAAGGCAAGGTCAGCAAAATAATGACAGCAGGACCGAGCCGTTTGAAGGCGATGAACAGCAGCACAAAAACGATAGCCACCGTTAACGGCACGACCCATGTAAGACGTTTGGCGGCGCGCTCGAAATATTCAAACTGACCTGACCAACCAAGAGAATAACCCGCAGGCAATTGCAACTCGGCATTGACGCGGGCTTTCGCATCGCGCACATAACTACCCAGATCGCGCTCGCGGATGTCCGCATACACCCACAGCGAAGGCCGCGCATTTTCGCTTTTAATCATCGGCGGGCCATCCGCGACACTGACGCGCGCAATGGAACCGAGAGGGACGGTTGCGCCGCCTTCGGTAACTAACGGCAATGATTTGAGTTTTTCAATCGAGTCGCGCAGCTCACGCGGGAACCTTACGTTGATCGGAAAACGCTGCAGGCCGTCAATCTTCTCACCCACGTTCTCGCCGCCGATCGCATAGGCCACAGTCATTTGCACATCAGCAATATTCAATCCGTAACGCGAAGCCGTTAGCCTATCGATATCAACGTCGATATAACGGCCACCCGTTACGCGTTCGGCAAATACTGATGAAGTTCCCGGCACCGTTTTTATGATGTGCTCGACTTGTGTGCCAATTTTTTCCAGCGTCGCCAAATCAGCGCCGGCGATTTTAATCCCCACCGGGCTTTTGATGCCGGTGGCGAGCATGTCAATGCGGTTACGAATCGGCTGCACCCAGACATTGGCCATACCGGGGATCTTGAGTTTGGCGTCCAATTCTTCGATCAGTTTTTCTTCGGTCATACCGGCTCGCCATTCATTGCGTGGTTTGAACTGGATGGTGGTTTCAAGCATTTCAAGTTGGGCCGGATCGGTGGCGGTTTCAGCCCGCCCCGCCTTGCCGAACACGCTTTTCACTTCCATCACGGTTTTAATCAGGCGATCAGTGAGTTGTAATATCTCGGATGCCTTGGATGCTGACAACCCCGGCAGTGCAGTCGGCATATACAACAAGTCACCTTCATCAAGGGGCGGCATAAACTCTGTGCCGATCCGGCTTGCCGGATAAAGTGTTACCGCCACAATGACTGCCGCAATACCAATGGTCAGTTTCGGAAAGCGCAGTACCACCGACAGCAAAGGCTTATAGGCGGCGATCAACCAACGGTTAAGCGGGTTGTCATTTTCGTTGCGAATCCTGCCGCGAATAAAAAGTATCATCAGCACCGGCACCAATGTTACCGACAGGCCAGCTGCGGCAGCCATGGCATAGGTCTTGGTGAAGGCCAGCGGTGAAAATAATCGCCCTTCCTGCGCTTCCAGCGTGAATACCGGCAGGAAGGAAAAAGTGATGATGATTAAGGAAAAGAACAGCGCGGGGCCGACTTCACAAGCGGCATCGGTAATCAAGCGCGCATGGGTTGCCAAGTCTGGTTCGGCACCCGGATTTTCATGTCGCCAGGCTTCCAGTTTCTTGTGCGCGTTTTCGATCATTACAATGGCCGCATCGACCATGGCGCCAATCGCGATGGCAATACCCCCCAGCGACATGATGTTGGCGTTGACGCCTTGCATGTGCATCACTATTAACGCTACCAGCACGCCCAAGGGCAGCGCGACAATCGCGACCAAGGCCGAGCGCAGGTGAAACAAAAATACCAGGCACACCAAGGCGACGACGACAAATTCTTCGATTAGTTTTTCACCCAGGTTTTTGACTGCACGTTCTATCAGACTAGACCGGTCATATACAGGTACGATTTCCACGCCGGCAGGTAAACCCGCTTTCAATTGTATGAGTTTGGTTTTAACCGCATCTATCACTTCCAACGCGTTTTGGCCGAAGCGAACCACGATCACGCCGCCGACTACTTCGCCTTCGCCGTCGAGCTCAGCAACGCCGCGCCGCATTTCCGGGCCGAGCTGGATGCGAGCGACATCACCTAAAGTGACCGGCGTGCCTTCAGCCGTCGCCATCAACGGTATGCGGCGAAAGTCGTCAAGTGTTTGCAAATAGCCCTTGGCGCGCACCATATATTCGGCTTCGGCAAGTTCGAGCACGCCGCCGCCGGTTTCCTGATTGGCGTTGCGCAAAGCGTCAGCCACTTTACCCAAAGGAAGTCGATAAGCGCGCAATTTGTTCGGATCGACAACAACTTGATACTGCTTCACCATGCCGCCGATACTGGCAACCTCGGCAACATTCGGAATGGTCTTCAGTTCGTAGCGCAAGTACCAATCCTGCAGTGCGCGTAACTGCGCCAGGTCGTTTTTCCCCGAGCGATCAACCAAGGCGTATTCATAAACCCAGCCTACGCCTGTCGCGTCCGGCCCCAAGCTAGGCTGCGCGCTGCGGGGTAATCTGCCTGATACCTGATTAAGATATTCCAGCACCCGCGAGCGCGCCCAATACAGGTCGGTGCCGTCATTGAACAGGACATAGACAAACGAGTCGCCGAAGAAGGAATAACCACGTACCGTCTTGACGCCGGGCACCGACAGCATGGTAGTGGCAAGCGGATAGGTGACCTGATTTTCGACGATCTGAGGCGCCTGCCCGGCATAAGTCGTGCGGATGATTACCTGCACGTCGGAAAGATCGGGGATGGCATCCAACGGCGTACGTAGCGCTGACCATACTCCCCAGGCTGTAACAATCATGGTCGCAATGAGCACCAACATCCGATTTGCTGCCGACCAGCGAATCAGACGTTCGATCATTGCGCCGCTCCCGCTTTGCGCAATCGCACGATGACGTAGTCGCCGCCCTCAGGTTGATCTTTCAGTTCAAATTCAACCTGATCGCCGGGCTTCAAGCCATTTGCAGCTTGCGCGTCAACCAGCTTGAACCCCATGGTCATTGCTGACCACTTAAGCGACGCTATAGCTTCGTGTTCAAGCATAATGCGATTGGCTTGCTTATCGACGCTACGTACAACACCACGCCCCCGATGCACAACAGGCGAAGGTTTATCGACCGCAGGCGCCGCTGCGGTTGTCGTTTGCGTAGAAATACGCGCCAACACGCTGGAAAGCGAAGCCTCGGAGTCGATCAGGAATTGCCCCGACGCGACAACCTGCTCGCCATCTTTAAGCCCCTTCAGAACTTCAGTGCGGTTCGATTGTTCAATGCCAGTTTCGATATCAGCCGGACGAAACCCCTCGCCTTCCTTGACGATCACGACTTTGCGGCTACCGGTTACGATAATCGCTTCGGTGGGAACCGCCAATACGTCGTGCTCCTGGTACCGGATCGATACTTGGGCAAACATGCCAGGTGAAAGCCGGCCCTTAGGATTGGCAACCACTATGCGAACTTTTACCGTACGCGTTGCCGGGTCGAGTCCAGGCACAACATAATCGATTCGACCGGGAATCATTTCACCGGGAAATGCGGCGAAGCTTGCCTGAACTCCTAAACCAGGTCGCAATGTTTGCATCGCACTTTCCGGCACATCTGCCACCAGCCATACCGAACTCAGATCGGCCAGTTGCATCAGCGGTGCGCCATTACTTATCGCACCACCCTCACGCAGCGTGATCTCCTGCACGATGCCACTGTTATTTGCATACAGCCCGATAGTACGCTGCGGCTGGCCTGTAGCGATTATTCGCTCAACGTCTTTTTCCGCCATCCCCAACAATCGTAGGCGTTCGCGTGCCGCCAGGTGCACGCGATCACCATCGCTCAGATCGGAAATACGTTGCAATGCGAGGAGTTCTTGCTGTGCAGCCAATAGCTCAGGCGAGTAAATGTCCGCCACACGTTGGCCTCGGCTTACCAAGTCTCCCACCGCTTTTACGTACAAGCGTTCGATGAAACCGGACACACGGCTTTGTACCGCGACAAGACGTCGCTCATCGACACGTACCGTGGCTACGGCCGATAGCGCTTCGGCAAACTTGCCACGCTCGACCCGCGCCAGCCGAATGCCGAGGTTTTGCTGCGTTTGCGACGAGATCGACACCATGCCGTCGGATTTTTCGTCGGCGTATTTTGGCACAAGTTGCATATTCATCGGCGACATGCCGGACTTGTCAAACTTCTGCTGCGGCAGCATCGGATCGAACCAATACGAGACTTTGCGACCGCTTTTATCCTGCTCTACGCCGTTCACAGCTTGAGCGGCCGGTGTAATGCTCCGCGCCGGTTGTGCAGGATGAGTACGACCAAACCACCATCCCGCAGTTAGCGCGACCAAGACCAATAATATGACCGCTGCAATTTTGATCATTTTTGCGTTCATCTGCCGCCTCATTCGTAAAAACGTAAATTTACCGCTGCCTTGCGTAACTCAGCCTGGATAGAGGCGAGTTGCATACGCGCATCAATCACGGCACGCCGCGCTTCAGCAACCAAACTGTAAGGACCTTTGCCCGCCGCATAGCTTGCCAACGCAGTTTCCAGCCGGTTTTGGGAGGTTGGCAGTAACTGTGACCGGAACAGGCGCTCACGGGCGATAATGGAATCCCATTCGACCAGACCGGTTTGTATTTCGGCAGCGAGTTGTCGTTCACGGTCTTGTAACAACAGGTGGGCGCGTTCCGCCAGCGCCAGCTTTTCTGCAACACGCCGGTCCTGCCGATTAGCGGTGTCCCACAACAAAGGAATTGAAACCTGAAAGCTCAACATATCCGCGCGCGAACTTGCGCGCAGACCAAGCATCACCTCCCATGACCAGTCCGGTTTACGTTCCAGCCGTGCACGCTCTACCTCCTTGAGCGATACAGCCTCCATCGCCCGTGCTGTCGCGGCCAGTGGATGCGCATCCAAGCGGGATTCACTGCGTAAACGCGCAATAGTTGCCTTGGCTGATTCCTCCAACGATGGATTGCTCTCTACAAACGGCCGCTCAGCAGCAACGCCGATCCAGCGCCCTAGCAGCGCCCTAGCCTTGCGTTCGTCGCGTAGCGCCATCTGCTGTTGGTCTTCCAGCATGGCTATCATCGTATCCAGCGCTAACAATTCCCTGGTTTCAACTCCGCCAGCTGCAAGCCGCGCAGTGAGAACCTGGCGCTCAATACGCACCTCGTTCGCAATCAGTCGCAACAGGCGCATGCGTTCAACTGCGGCATGCGCATCCCACCAAGTGAGGGCAACATCACGTAAGATTTGGCGCTCGGCCACTCCGCGTTCTGCCAATGCGCTATCGGCCTCTGCGTTCATTCTGGCTGACTGAACGACGCGTTTTTCCGCGTGTACGACATCCTGCATCACGCCTATGGTCTTCATGGTCATATCGTCGCGATTGATCATGAAAGCATCCGCAGTTGTTACCGGAAAATTCTGCAGGCCGAGTTTGAGGCGTGGATCAGGCAATTGCAGCTCGGCAGCACCCGCGCTACGTGCGGCATCGGCCGCTCGCGAATAGGCGTCGAGCGAGGGCTGTGCTGATAGCGCAAGCTGCTGTGCTTCTTGCAGAGATAATACTTGGGCGGATACCGGATGGATCCAGGCAAGAACGACCAATACCAGCGCTACCGGTAGACTCTTCATGTTGACTCTCCTTTACGGAGTATGCGGAGCCACCTTGCAGGAATAGCTAAAATCAAACCCACTCTGACGAATAGGCGCCGCATTGAGCATTCTCTCCGAACCGGAAGCAGGTTTTTCAATGAACAAATTACATTAGCATATTCAATTGTTTTGGCGGGCACCAGCTTGACCTGAATCAAACAACGTTAACCGGCATGCAATTTTCAAGGCAATGCTGCTTGGTGGCCGACAGGATGATGGTTGAAACAGCGAAGGCGCTGTTATCGCCGCCGCTGATATTTTGACTGATGCTACGTTGAAAGGTTTGTTAGCGAAATTTATAAATGTAAGTGACGCCAACAAAGGTTGCACTCTGATCCGCCTGCTGTTTGACCAGTGTGTTGTCAGCATAAACGAATGGGGCCGTTGCGGAACCCCAGACCCAGTCGTCGTACTTGGTCTTATGATGCGACACATCCAGACGGATATCGGAAGTTTTATCAATTAAATACTGGCCATAGGCACTGACAATGGTTTTGCGGAAAGTGACATCCTGTAGGCCGACTGCAGCCTGTGCCAGGTTGACGGCACTGGGTTGAGAAATGGTTAATCCGGTCAGCCGGTCTCCCGCGATTCCGGTATTGGCTACCAAACCGTATTTGTTGATGTCGTTTATGTAGGTCAGGTCGGCGCCCAGTTGCAGATTCTTACTCGCCTGACCGGCCAACGACAGGCCGAATGCTTCGCTGCGATTGTTGAGGTCCGCCATATAACCGGTGCTGTGGTTGATATGGGTTGTCTGGTCACTCTGTGAGGCATAACCGGTCAGCTTCCATGTGTCCGACACTGCATATGAAACATCGACACCGTAAAACGAGACCTTGCTATCGCGCCAGCCCTTGCCGCCGGCCACGGGATCAACAGGCATCACGTTCTTGTCCTTACCGTTCTGTGCCATCAGTTGCAGGCTAAGCTGTTCAGACGGGATCCAGTCGAGAGTCAGTTTCCATTTGTCGCGCTGGATGTCCGCCATTGACAGCGGAAACGGCGTGTTCGCGCTCAACGCCAGGATGGCGTCCGCTGATAAAACCTGGCCGTAACACTCGCGTCCACCGCAGTATGTATTGATCAGGTAGGTGTTGGCCGCGGTGTTGGCAGTAGGCTGACCGGGGTTGAGGGTAGAGAGGTTGGTCCAGTCCGAACCAGTACGTTTGCTGCTGGAAAATCCGAGACTGCCGTTCAATGTCTCAGACATGCTGCGTCGCAGGTCGAACCGGTAGCCGGTTTCCGTGTTTTTTTCGCGCAGTGGGCCGAGACCCGCCAGCGCTTCTTCGACACGTGATTCCGGCACCAGGCGTTCATGCAGGTCGTAATCCATGCCCGCCGTCAACCGGTAGTTGTAGGGCAGCTGGGACGTAGCTTCCAGTTTACTCAGGAGCCTGGTATTTGAAACATGGTTGTTGCTCCAGACCGCGCCCGGCACGCCGATTTGGTTGAGGTTGGTGTAACTTGCCGGAGTAGTCGCCGGGAAGATTGCTTTCGCCTCTACGTTGTATAGTGCGTTCGGTGTTTTGTCTTCCTTCCTTGTATAGCTTATGTTGGCGAGCAGGAAAAGGTCCTTTATAGGCTTGGACGTCAAGCCAAGCTGCGCCGCGACGGTATCCACACGGCCATCGAGACTGTCTGAACCCGGAGCGCTACCATCGAGACCCATGCTGGCGAAATTCTGGTTTTGAGTGGCGTGAGTATAGGCGTACTTGAACGTAGCCCGGGTCGATGGTGTAAAGGCATAGTTGCCGGCGACGGAAAACTGATGTGCCTGGTTGTCAGGCTGCAGGGCCATGGGTAATTGCAGTACATTCTGCAGACTGGTACCGCCTCCGGCTATGATGTTGGCGCCGACTGCGGGGTACAAGGCCGGCACCAGCGTGCCGTTGCCGCCATACAGGCTATTCGGCACGATGGGGCTGATGTTGCCGTTTCCATTGGTATAAAACGATCCATAGTAGGCCGCGGTTAGATTCATCTTCTCGTCGTGGAAGTTTAATTTTGCGTCAAACTGCTTAATCGTGGATTTGATCGGTTCCGGAATCATCAGGATGGCGTTTTTCAGGAAGTTGGCCTGATTGAGCGCGGTGGTGGTTGAGGAACCGCAGACATAGGCAGCGCAGTCATAGCCGCGACCCCACTGGCGGATGCCATCCTTATCTTCGTTCTTGAAGCTGGCCTCGAATTTAAGGCTGCGCGACAACCACTTTTCGATTCCGACCGATGCGGCCTTCCGTTCGAGCTTGAAATCCAGATCATCGCCCGTGCCTGGAACCGCCACCGGCACAACAATAGGACGGGTCGAACCGGCATTTTGCATACCGGTATTGACAGTAAACGGGCTACGGCGCGTGATCTGGTTGTATTCCGCGAAGCCTTTCCAGTCGCCCTGCTTTTGCAGGCTGCCGCGGAATTCCCGGTTGTCGAGGCCCAGGTTACCCCCCTGCAAGGTCGTCCAGGTTCCGCTGGCATTGTCGCGAGTGATGTAGTCTATATCTAACAACAGATAGCCGCTTTCCTTGCGCATTCCATTGTAAATACCGTACTGGGCGCGGTCTTTGCTGTCACCGCTCACGCCGCCTAAGCCAACACTGACCGAGCTTTCGGGAGTGGTGAGTTGCGTGACCTCGTCAGTTTCCTGGGCTCGGACCTGGTCGACAGCCTCGATCATCGCCATGGCGAGAATGATTTGACCTAGAAGGAGATCTTTTCTGGATGGTTTCATTTTGATTGCTCCTTTCTCAGCGCAACATGAATTGCGGTGTTGGGTTGGTGGCGCTCGGATTATTGCTTCCATGCACTTCCGTGTGGCAGTTCAGGCAGGCACGACCCTGGGTGAGGTTGGTGGTGCCTTTACCGAGCCCGTTCGCGTTCGTCGGGGCATTCCCCGGGACCTGCGCGCCTTTGACCTGCGGGATAAAGGCTCCGTGCGGGGTGTGGCACTGATGGCAAAGGAAGGGAGCCCTCACCTTCAGCATGCTTTCGACAACGGTGCCGTGCGGGTTGTGGCAATTCGTGCAATCCTCGCTGACCGGCTCGTGGTTATGCACGAAGGGGCCGCGCTTCTCAGCATGGCATTGGTAACAGGTTTCGACCACCGAGTCGCGCTTCATCAGCTTCGGGCCGGTCGAGCCATGCGGATTATGGCAATCCGAGCAGGCAACCTTGCCTTCCAGGACGGGGTGATGCGAGGGACGGTTTACCTGGGCGCGTTGCTCCTTGTGGCAGGCGAAGCAGACTTCGAACTGGGTTGCCTTGCTGAGGACTTTATCTTTCGCGACATGCACCGAGTGGCAGTTGGTGCAGCTGACATCGCGACTCTGGTGGGTGCTTCCCGCCCAGTGCGATCGATTCGTATCACTCTTGTGACAAGCGATGCACGAAGCAATCTGGCTTTCGGCACCCGTGCCGCCCTTGGTCTTGAAAACCACATCAGGCCTTGGACGGTCGGCGACACCTTCAGGTTTGTTGATGTGCCGGTCGCTATCTCCGTGGCAGCTGGTGCATGTCGGCGTGCGCCCGTCAGCCACCGTGCCGTGTTTTGTCTTGCCGATGTGCAGGATCTTGGGTATATCGCTTTCATCATGGCACTTCGTGCACTTGGCGTCATCGCGGAGAACCAGATCCTTCTTGGCCTCTGCGCTGTCGGCGGCTTGGGCAATTGACACCACCGCGGTGGAGAGTAGCGCCAGCGTGATGCCTGCCAGCATATATTGAAGCGTGTGTCGAAGATTTTTCACGGCTTACTCCTTATTATTGATGAATCCGGCGACGACCAACATCCTGCCGCGTTCGGTTCCGTCGTGCTATTTCATCTCCGCCGGCCCCGGGCCTTCAGGCTCCTTGTGCGCAATAGCAAAATGGCAATCGATGCATGTCTTGCCTTCGATTTTGCCTTTGGCGTGCCGTGCCCTGGCCTTTTCTGTTTGCAGTTCAGAGTTCATCTTGTCGGCATGGTGGCAGTTGCGACACTCTACGGAATCGGTTTCCTTCATGCGCCGCCACACACGCTGCGCGAGCACGGCGCGATGCGCCTCGAATTTTTCCTTGGTATCGACCACGCCCATAACGTGACCGTACAGTTCGAATGTCGCTCGCATTTTGCGCACGATCAACGCGCCGGGTTCGCGCGGGACGTGACAATCTGCGCAGATAGCGCGTACGCCGGTGCGGTTGGTATCGTGGATAGTGCCCTTGTATTCGGCATACACGTTGTCACGCATTTCGTGGCAGCCGATGCAGAATTTTTCGGTATTGGTCCAGGCGAGGCCGGCTGCGCCTGCGGTCATAAACAAACCGGCAATAAGCAGGAGACTTAAGAAACTCCCTGCCAACACCAGAAAAATTTTGCCGCGTGAAGGATATTTGTTGCGTAGCGCTTTCGAAAATTCTTTGAACACAGCAGGCTCTTATTATTTTATCTGTTGGGTTTATCAGCGCGACAGTATCCAGGTAATCACGGCCTTGATATCCGACTCGTCCTTAGTCTTCAGCATGTCGTGGGTTTCTTCCTTGCCATCGATTTTCACCTTGGGATTGGTGGTGAGGTGGGTATACAGCTTCTCCTCGGCATCGGTCTTGTCTTTGTATTTGCCCGCGGTTTCCTTGAACGAAGGGCCGTCTTTTTTCTTTTCGACCGAATGGCACTTGAGGCAATTGCTCTTCTTCATCAAAGCTTCTCTGGCTGAGTCGTCCAGGGCCGCTACCGAGGTGGAAAAAAACAGTATGGTTAAAATGGTCAGGCGGCCAGGCAATGCACGCACATTAATTCTTGTTTTCATGTGGAACACTCCAATATCAATAAACTGAATTAATTATACACATTCTTATTTAATTTGGCACTTGAAAAATTACCTACTTCCACTTAATAGTAATATTAAAAATGCTTTATTGTTGATGTAGTTTGATCTAAATCAAGCGGACTCAGGATAAAGAACGTGCGGTCATAATTCACACGCAGTTTATGCCCCCATTGCTTTCCTGATGCTAGTATACGGAAACATAGCGCGAAAATCAGCCAGCGTATGCTGAAAAGTAGATTAGGAAAGAATTGATGTGTATAGGATAATTCCTATTACTGGCTGCGTAGTATGATCGGATTTCACTTCCGATATCGAGCGCAGTCAAAGTCAATTACGCAAATGACAGCCCTGGCCTCAAGTGCCGGCAAAAGCGTTACTGCGCCCGGCGAGGACGACGAGCTGTAAGCAAATAATGTGTTTCACGAAGGTCGTGTTTTATATTGGCGTGAGCTTGAGGCGCAGGTAATTGCTACCGTAAATTATGGCACCACACCGTCGATCACCACTTTTACTTCCCTACTCCCCAGTCTTACCGGACCGATGCTACCTACGAGATCACCTCGTTGCGCCGTGGCGTTTCCTGATTTTGAGATACGCGCACCAACCGTCACCTCCTGGAAATTAGACAGCTTCATGGCGGGTGTCATGGCCATGGAATCATCGAGGCTGAATGCCTTTGGCAGATCGCTAGCCTGCACCTTCAAAACCGCCAGAGGCATTTTGGGACCACTCGTAGCCTTGGCGAAAATGAATACGGTATCGGCTGGCGACGTCATTGCTGCAAGTGATGGAATCAGACTCACAGATCCGGCGATTGCGCCCGAATCAGGAACCGACGATGTCTTGCCGACTGTAGCCGGTTGTGGCGAGAGCGTTGATACACCAGCAGCTGCCTGTGCCTCGGCTATGCTTTTCGCCACGGAAAGGCCATTGTCCGAATCGGCGGGGAGAGTTTTCTGCAATCTCTGCCAGTAGGTGATGGCAGCCGAATAATCCTTGTTGTTGAAGGCTGCGGTACCCGCCAGTGCCAGCGATTTCTGATGGTTCGGGTCAAGTTTCAATGCCGCTTGGATTAGTTCCTGCGGCTTGCCATTCAGGTTTCCTCCATTGGCCGTGGCCAAGGTATCGGCGTAGTCCGCAAGCAATTGCGGATCGTTGGGCGCCAATGCAACCGCGCTTTGGTAGGCGTCGGTTGCCTCAGGAAAGCGGCCGAAGGCGCTGTAAGACCGGGCCAGCATTTGCCAACCTTTTGCATCGTTGGGATTCTCCTTCAAGCGTGCAGCAAGACGTTCCACCATCGCCTCGACTTGCCCGAGCGTAACTTCTTGGTCACCTTGTTGCGCGGCGGCAGTTTTCCCGGACACAATCGCATCAGGATTACCCAGATAGAAATAGAGTAGCATCGCGCAGGTGGGTACGGCGATTGCTATTGCCGCCGCCGTGGCGAGTTTGTTTTTGCCGCCCGCGGGTTGCTGCACCACGCCGGAAGGCGGAGTTTCTTCGAGCAGCCGGTACTCAAGCTCATGCTGCGCCTTCTCGAATTGCTGTTTGCTGATCGTCCCCGCCTGAAGGTCGGCGTCCAGTTCGGCCAACTGCCCCCGGTAGATTGAGACCGTAACGCTCTGCGGATCGGAACCCGTTTGTCCGCGGCGAACCAGTGGTGGAAGGAGAAAAAGCAGCGCGATGGCGAGAAAAATACCTGCAACAATCCAAAAGACAATCATCTCGCCTCTTTGCCGCTATCGGCATGCAGCAGCGCGTGCGCACGCTGGCGCTCGTCGTCACTGAGCGGCACTTCCTTTACTTGGGTCCTGCGCTTGGCAAGTGAGTAGATGAGAACACCCGCGCCGCCGAATATTAACAAAAAGGGACCGCCCCAAAGCAACCATGTTGTCACCTTTAGCGGTGGACGATAGAGTACGAAATCCCCGTAACGCTTTACCATATAATCAATCACTTCTTTGTCGGAACGGCCTTGACGCAATTGTTCGCGCACCTGGTTTTTGAGATCAATGGCCAGACTAGCTTGCGAATCGGCGATGGTCTGGTTCTGGCACACCAAACAACGCAACTCATCGGCGAGGTGCATCACGCGCGCTTCCAGCGCCGGGTCATCGGCAATCGGCATTGCCTCCTTGGCCAGGCTAGGGTGCATGAAGACAGTAAGCGCAACCGCTACCAGCGCAAGCAGCGCAGCACATAATCGCCGCATGCAGTCAGCATGCCGAAATTGGGCGAGCAACCTCATCCCTGCAATTCCTTCACTAGCGGCAAAATTTTCATCTGCAGTGACTCGCGCGTGACTGGGCCGATCTGCTTGTAGCGGATCATACCGTTGCGGTCGATAACAAAAGTCTCCGGCACGCCGTATACACCATAGTCGATACCGACTTGTCCTTCCATGTCGGAAATAGACGCGACATAGGGATTGCCTAAGCGCTGCAGCCAGGCGAGCGCATCGCTACGCTGGTCTTTGTAGTTGAGTCCATAAATGGGTACTACGCCCTGCTTCGCCAATTCGACCAGCAGCGGATGCTCTTCATGACAGGAAACACACCACGACGCCCAGACGTTAAGCAGCCAAACCTTACCGCGCAGATCCGACGCCGAAAGTTTTTGCTCCGGCGTATGCAATTGCGGTAATTCGAAATTTGGCGCGGCCAGGTTTATAAGCGGAGAAGGCACTTCGCGCGGATTCAGTTTGAGGCCAACGCCCAGGAATAACACCAACACCAGGAACACGCCGAGTGGAATAAGGTAACGGTTCACGATTCTGTCTCGTCCTTCATGACACAACAGGCTTTGCTGGCCCGGATGCGTGCGCTGTTGCCATGTCGCGCCGCGCCAGCCGATAGCGCCGGTCGCTCGCCGCAAGCAGGCCTCCCAGGGCCATCAGAATGCACCCCCCCCAGATCCAGTCGACGAACGGCTTCACCTGAATCCGTACCGCCCACGCGGTCTCGCTAACCGGCTCGCCCATGGAAATGTACAGGTCGCGGGTGAAACCTGTGTCGATGGCCGCCTCCGTCATGGGCATGCGTTGCACAGTGTAGATGCGTTTCTCCGGATACATCATTCGCAGTTCGCGGCCGTCACGGGTGACTTGAATCGCGCCGCGGGACGCAATATAGTTGGGCCCCGTCACTTGTTTCACCCCATCGAAGCGGAAGGTATAGTTACCGACAGTGGCCGTCTCGCCCACATCCATACGCACGTCTTTCTCTGCATCATAGCCTTTCACCAGCGTGACGCCGACGATGAACACGCCCACGCCTGCGTGAGCGAGCAGCATGCCGTAATAGGAACGCGGCTGGCTGGCGAATCGCTGGAGTAATGGGCCCTGCAGATGTTTCATGCGTTCGCGTAGATTGACGATAACCGTTGCGAACAGCCACGTCGCCATTAGCAATCCAAAACTCACCCAGGGCGTCCATTTGCCTAAGACCAGCGGCAACGCAACTGCGACTAGCAGGCTCACCGCAAATGCCCAGCGCAACCGTGTCGTCAGATCCGGCAGGCTCGCCTGTTTCCAGCGAGCTAAGGGGCCGATGCCCATAAGAAAAATTGCTGGCGCCATGAGTGGTGCAAATACGCTGTCGAAGTATGGGGGGCCGACGGAAATTTTGCCCAGCCCGAGCGCATCAAGGAACAGCGGGTAGAGTGTACCCAGCAACACTGAGCCAGCTGCCGCCACGAACAAGACGTTGTTGGCGAGCAGCATGGATTCGCGTGAGATGAGATCGAAGCTTCCGCCCAAGCCGACTTTAGGTGCGCGCCAGGCAAACAAGGCCAGGGAGCCGCCGATAACAATAGCGAGGAAGGTCAAGATAAAAACGCCGCGCAAAGGATCCGTAGCAAACGCGTGTACCGACGTCAGCACACCCGAGCGCACGAGGAAGGTTCCGAGCAAACTCAACGAAAAGGCCATGATCGCCAGCAGCACGGTCCAGCTCTTGAAGCTTCCTCGTTTTTCAGTCACCGCCAAGGAATGTATCAACGCCGTGCCCACTAGCCATGGCATGAACGAAGCATTTTCCACTGGATCCCAAAACCACCAGCCGCCCCAGCCCAATTCGTAATACGCCCACCAACTTCCGAGTGCAATGCCGATGGTTAGGAACAGCCATGCAACAGTTGTCCACGGACGCGACCAACGCGCCCAAGTGGCATCAAGCTGTCCTGAGATCAGCGCCGAGATGGCAAAAGCGAAGGCCACCGAGAATCCGACATAACCCATGTACAGCATAGGTGGATGCATCACCATTCCCGGGTCTTGCAGCAGTGGATTCAGGTCGCGTCCGTCAGCTGCCGCGGGCAGCAGGCGCTCGAACGGGTTGGACGCAAATAACATGAAAACGAGAAATCCCACGCTGATAAGTCCCATGACGCCAAGTACCCTGGCCACCATGGCTTCTGGCAGACGCCGGCTGAATACGCTGACGGCCAGCATCCACAAAGTGAGTATCAACGCCCAGAGCAATAGCGACCCCTCGTGTCCACCCCAAACCGCCGCAAACCGATACTGTGCCGGAAGCGCCGAATTAGAGTGCGACGCCACGTACTGCACCGAAAAATCGTTGTTAAGAAAAGCGTAGGCAAGGCAAGTGAACGCAATCGCGACAAATACGAATTGCCCCTGTGCCGCTGGACGCGCCAAGGCCATCCACTGGGCATTGTTACGGGCCGCGCCGGCGATAGGCAATACGCCCTGAGCGAGGGCGATAAGCAAGGCAACGATCAGGGAAAAATGGCCAATTTCGGGAATCATCAGTTTTTCCCTCCGGGTGGGAGTTGTAACGTTTTCGCCGCTTGTTTATTGGTTTCCTGGGCTTTTTTGAGCGCGTCTGCCGCCTCAGGCGGCATGTAGTTTTCGTCATGCTTGGCGAGCACCTCGGTCGCGAGGAACACGCCATCGGGGCCGAGTTTGCCTTGAGTCACCACCCCTTTTCCTTCGCGAAAAAGGTCAGGCAATATGCCCTTGTACAATACCGGAATGGTTTTGGCCGTGTCCGTTACTTTGAACGCCACCGTCAACCCATCCGGCTGGCGTTTCACCGATCCTGCTTCCACCAGCCCGCCCAGACGGAAATTGTGGCCTTTCGGCGCTTCTTTAGAAAATACCTGCGACGGACTGAAGAAGAACACCAGATTGCTGCGGAAGGCGTTGAGTATCAACGCAGCAGCAATGCCCAAGGTGAACAAGCCGGCGATGATAAACGCGAAACGTTGGTGTCTGGGCTTCATTTGCTCTCTCTCATTTGATTGGACGGCGTGACGTCTGCCGCTTTATGGAGTTTTTGCGACTGGCAAGACCTGCCAGTTCGGCAAGCAGCAGCGCGAGAGTCACGGCATAGGATCCCCACACGTATAAACCGTAGCCGCCCATGTTGATGAACTCCTGCAAGCTTCCCCAGTTCATGTTGCGCTGGACTGCATGTCTGTTAACCACTCGCGTCCCGCTTCGCGCTCCTGGATGATGCAACGTACCCGGGTCAGTGCCACGGCAATCGAGTACATCCAGAACGCCAGTGCCATGACCAACATGCCCCAAAGCATGGTCTTTGCCATGGTCGGGGACCCGGTGAGGCTTACCGACGCGCCCTGGTGCAAGGTGTTCCACCACTTCACCGAAAAATAAATGATGGGGATGTTAACCACGCCTACCAGAACCAGCAACGCTCCAGCGCGATCGGCACGGCGCGGGTCGTCGATAGCCGCCTGCAAGGATATAAAGCCGATGTAAAGGAACAACAGGATCAGTTCCGAGGTGAGCCGGGCGTCCCACACCCACCACGTCCCCCATGTGGGTTTTCCCCAAAACGCCCCGGTCCACAGCGCAATGAAGGTGAACAACGCGCCAGTGGGCGCAAGGGCTGAAACCATCATCGCGGACAGGCGCGTGCCGAAAGTGAGCGCCAGGGCGGCGTGGCCCGCCATCACCAGGTAGATGAACATCGACATCCAGGCTGCCGGTACATGGATGAATATTATCCGGTAGGCCTCGCCCTGCTGGGCGTCTGTGGGGGCGACGAAAAAACTGATGTAAAGGCCGACGAGCGTCAATATGGCCGCAGCGCCAGCAAACCAGGGCGCGAGCCGACTCGCGAGCGGATAAAAACTCGCCGGCGATGCATACTTGAACCAACTGAATCTCTCTGCCATTACAACGTCACTCCATGGAAATTTTCAGTGCCGCTGAAGCTGTCCAGGGACTGAAAACCAGCGCCAAAGCCAGGCAAGCGCCGAGCAGCGACAGGTGCGCCTGGCCGTTGAGTCCCGAAGCATGCGCCTCGATTGCGCCGGCGCCGAAAATAAGCACAGGCACATACAGCGGTAGCACCAATAATGAGAGTAACACACCGCCGCCGCGCACACCCAGCGTAAGCGCAGCGCCCACGGCGCCGATCAAGGACAGCACTGGTGTTCCGATGAGAAGCGAGACAGCGAGCACTAACATCGAATCAAACGGCAGGTCGTACTGTACCGCCAGGACTGGCGCAATCAAAACCAGCGGCAGACCGGATATCAGCCAGTGGGCGATGATTTTCCCCAGAACCAGAACGAACAGGGGTTGCGGCGATAACATTAGCTGCTCAAGCGAGCCGTCCGTGTAGTCCACGGTGAACAGACGGGAAAGCGAGAGCATGCATGCAAGCAAGGCGGCGACCCAAACGATGCCAGGGGCGATAGTGCGCAGCATGTTCACATCCGGGCCCACCCCCAACGGAAACAAACTCACCACAATGACAAAAAAGAACAGGCTTGCCAGTACGTCGGCGCGCCGCCGCAGCGCCAGCGTGAGATCGCGCCCGACAATGCACCCGAGCGCACTTAGCATGCCGGGGCTAGTTAACTGCCCAGTCGCAGGCATTCTGTAGAGCCGGAGGGCGTACATAAGGGTTGATGCGTCGTTAACAGGGCCATGCCGCCTCGCGCCAGATGCGCTTCCAGCATGGTTTCGAGGAATTCTACGGCCTGGCTGTCCAGGGATGCAACCGGTTCGTCCAGCAGCCAGAGAGGCTTCCGGGTCGACAGAAAACGCGCCAGCGCTACGCGGCGCTTCTGCCCCTGTGACAGTACTTTCGCCGGCAGGTCTTCCCGTCCAGCCAAGCCCAATTGCCGCAATGCTGCGCAAGCATCCTCCTCGCTGATTGTGTCGCCGGCCAGTCTCGCCGAAACGCGCAGGTTCTCGATCGCGGACAATTCATCTTTCACGCCGTTGGTATGTCCCAGAAAAGCCAGTTGTGCCCGATAGTCCTCGCCAAACTCGCCGATACGCTGCCCGCCCCAGCGGATTTCTCCACGGGCCGGTTGGAGCAACCCGCATACCATCCGCATGAGGCTGGTCTTGCCGCTGCCATTTGAGCCTTCAATGCGCAGAACGTGCCCCGGTTCCACGGCGAGACTAATGCCGTAAAACAGACGACTGTTACCTCTAATACATTCGAGATTTGTGGCGGTGAGCAAGGCGGGTTGCCATCCTGATAATTTATTTAACTCGTATTATGACGCATTGCAGAGGTCGGCGCACGGACTGTGCATGATCTTCAAAGCAAAAGTCTTGCAATTTGTGCATTTAAAGTAAATATTGTCACTGCTGGGCGGCATTAACATTGATTCAGATCAAAACGGCATTCGATTCCGCGTCTAGACTAAACAAAGTTCATGAATAAACGCCCAAAGGGAGATTAAGATGAGTGCAATACTGACAAGCCTGCCCGTCGAAGTTGATTTGGATTTGATACGCAGGCTGGACCGAAACGGCCCCCGCTATACCTCTTACCCGACTGCAGACCGGCTTACTCAAGCTTTCGGCCCGGATACCTACAAAGCCTGGGTGGCGCGGCGCAATATCGGCAGTGCTGACAACGCCTTGTCAATATACGTGCACCTGCCGTTTTGCAGCAATGTTTGCTTTTACTGCGCGTGCAATAAAGTGATAACGGCGAACAAAGCGCGCGGCGTTGAATACCTGCGTTATTTGACTAAAGAAATTGAACTCCAAAGCGCGTTATTCAAAGACACGCCACGCGTCGAACAAATGCATTGGGGGGGGGGCACGCCGACGTTCTTTAATAATACGCAGTTAGCGGAACTGTACGGCACGTTGCGTCGGCATTTTGAATTCGCGCCTGAAGGCGAATATTCGATAGAAATTGATCCCCGTACGGTCAGCGAAGTATCGATCACCGGGCTGCGCGAAATGGGCTTCAATCGAGTAAGCCTGGGCGTTCAGGACTTTGATCCCGACGTGCAGCGCGCCGTGAACCGGGTACAGAGCGAGGAGCAGACGCTCAAAATCATCGCAGCAGCGCGGCAGGCCGGATTTCATTCGATCAACATCGATCTCATATACGGCCTGCCCAGGCAGAGCCAGACCACTTTCGACCGCACATTGGAGCGCGTCATCGCGACGAAGCCGGACCGCATCGCGATCTACAACTATGCACATTTGCCGTCGCGCTTTAAACCGCAACGCTTCATTAATGTCAACGAGCTGCCTGCGCCCGAAGTGAAATTAAAACTCCTGGGACTCTCAGTCCAGCGCCTCACCGAGGCCGGCTATGTTTACATCGGCATGGACCATTTCGCGCGACAAGACGACTCGCTCGCGGAGGCACAGCGTCAGCGACGCCTGCACCGCAACTTCCAGGGTTATTCAACTCACGCCGAGTGTGATCTCGTTTCGTTCGGCGTGTCCGCCATCGGTGCGATCGGCCCCACCTACAGCCAGAATACGCACCAACTGCCGGATTACTATGATCATCTGGATCGGGACTTGCTGCCTATTATCCGCGGCATTGAACTCAGCCCGGACGATCTAATACGGCGTGCGGTCATACAAGCACTGATGTGCCAGTTTGAATTAAGTACAAAAGCGATTGAAACTGAATATTCCATTGACTTTGAAAAATATTTTTGCGAGGAGATCACCGAGCTGCTTGATTTCGCGCAGTCGGGCATGATTGAGTTCGACGGCGGCCACATCACGGTTACGCCTAAAGGCCGCATGCTAATCCGCAATATCTGCATGGTGTTCGACCGCTACCTGCGCGAAACGCAAACACTGGCGCAATATTCCAGGGTCATATGATCGCAAAAACAGTTGCTGGTCAAATATAGCCATTATTTCGCCGATATGATTTTGGGCTTTCCTGGGCCCAGTGCGCCGTCGGCGCGTGCAGTCAGATAAGCATAGAGATCGAGAATATGCGGCTTGACTTTGGAGCTTGTCTCCCAGGCGGGCATGCTCACGGATCCCTTTTCTCCTCGCTGCTTTCTCATCACTTCTTCGATTACCGCGTCGCGGTAGCCACTGGATTCGTTGCCGGACATATCTCCGGATGGAACGGTAATCCGGTAGCTGGTCATCACCTTGGTGGCGAAATCGCGCGGAGTGATGAATTTGATTCGCTCCGTCAGGTTCGGCGCGATCTCCGTGCCGGTGGCGTCGCGGCCATGGCAGGTAAAGCAAGTGGTGTGAAAAAGTTTCCAGCCAAGATAGGTGTTGCGATCGACCCTGCCTTTTTCAACCTTGTAAGTGCCCGGCTCCGGTTGCGCACCTCGCGCCCTTCCGGAACCCATAATACCGCCTGCGACAAGAACCCATAAGCACAAAACAAAGTAATTGCTGTTGTGCAATGAAACTGTTAGCGCATTCTGTTTTTTCATTTGATTCTCCTTGGTCGAAACCAGGTTAAAGAATATCGTGCAGGTCAAATCCAGTCTTGATCTAAATCAAGACATGAAATAAATCAAAACAGATTCCAAACCACGACAGGGATAAGATTCAGGCGCAATTGGACTAGGGGATTGGGTCTACTGAAATTTTCCTGAATCCAGCCGCGAATATCCTATACTGATTTTATTAGAGCCAAGTGATTAATCTCTGGCGATCAGGGAGGGGCGCGAGTTGACGGGCGTCAACTTACATTTCACTCTTTTCAATCGATTTAAGGAGGTACAAAATGAATACACCAAAATTTTCTGTATTAGGTTTTTTAATAGGTTCATTCGGTTTGGTTTTCGCATCTACGCAAGCGCTTGCTCAAAACGATGGCAATTGCAGTCAAGTGCCAAACCATGCGCAGCTTAAAGCCGCACTTATCGCAGCGCGGAATCTAGCTAACGGGGGCTTCAACTTGGATATGTGGGGAACCATTGTTAATCGTGACGGTGTTGTTTGCGCAGTAGCTTTTACGGGATCAGATCGTGGTTCCGAATGGCCTGGAAGTCGCGTCATCTCGGCGCAAAAGGCCAACACTGCCAACTCGTTCAGCCTGCCCGGTTTAGCATTATCAACCGCCAATCTTTGGGCAGCTGTCCAGCCCGGTGGCTCATTGTATGGTTTGCAGCATAGCAACCCGGTCAGTACTGACGCTGCGTACAAAGGCCCTTCTTCCCATTTTGGACAATTTAACGATCCCATGGTCGGCAGCAAAATTGGTGGCGTTAATGTATTTGGCGGCGGCTTGGCTTTGTATAACAGCAATCATGTTTTGGTTGGCGCGGTTGGCGTTAGTGGCGATACCTCTTGCGCAGACCATAATATTGCTTGGCGCACACGGCATTCTTTGAACATGGACTTCGTGTCCGGCGGCGTCGGTCCCGCAGCTCGCCCCGATAATATTAATTACCAGGGAACAGTTGCAGTCCCAAGCCTGCAAAATGATTTCTCGCATCCAATATGCGCGATTGCGGGGGTGGATAGCGTATCTGCAATAAGCGCTGTACTTCCAGCGACGCAATAATATTCGTTGATCTAATCAGTAAAGAAAACGCGCCCCGTTATGCCGTTACTAGGGTGCGTTTTCAGAAATCGCAGTCCTAAAGCAGCGTGGCGGAATCCGGGAATTTTCCCGGATTCCGCTTCGTCCTATCCGGGCTGCGTTTTTCGATTCCGGATCACTGAAACTCTGAAAGGAAAATTCAAAATGAAATCCCACACAACTCAACACCAGAATTGGAAAATGGATTTCAGTAGCGGCTGGCTTGTCTTTGCCCTGCTTTTCGCAGGGATTCTAGCGCTTGTAATTCCTATGCCCACTACCAACGGGAGTGGCAGCCAAAGCAACGATCATAAAGCAATCAAAAAGCAGCTAGGGGTGCAAGGACCGACGGGAAAAATCCCAGTTGAGATGGGGCCAGCGGGCAAAAACAAATTGCGGGTTCAGACTACTCCCGCCTTGAGCGATGACAATACGACCTCAGGCGATGAGAATCAACCTTATTACATCCCTTCGCCTGACTAAACATCAGGGTTCACCAAGGATGAGAGATGAATTTTTTTGCTGATTCCTATTGATAATTTTTTGCTTTAATAATATAATGTAACTTATTGATTATATTTATTTATTTAAAAAATAAATTCGCCTATTTGGTAAAAATTTAAACCTGCTAGGCGTAGAAATTGCGCGTTGCAGGCACGCCTCACTCGGAAGCCGGTTTACGCCATGCGCTCGCCAGCCAAGGTTGTTGTTCAAGCGGCAGTCCTGCCGGGCGATAGTAGTGGGCCAGTTCTACGAAGCCTGCGGCTGACAGGTATTTCCGCCAAGCCTGCAGGTCATGGAAGCTTCCGTAACGCCCTCCGCTCCAGCCCTCACTGCCATCACCGCGGGGGTTCGAGCTGAAGAGTACGCCGCCCGCTTTCAGTGTCGCAAATAGCTCACGCAACACGCGCGGTAATTCCTGACTGGGAATATGGAACAGCGCCGCATTGGCGAACACAGCGTCATAACGATGGTCAGGCAAATGGAGTTCGAGGAAATTCTGCTGCAGCACCTCGCAACCGCTATGCTCGCGCGCCATCGCCGCAAACTGCTCTACCCCCTCAAGGCCGGTGGCGTGATGGCCGAGTTGTTTGAATGTCTTGAGATCACGCCCCGGCCCGCAACCGAAGTCGAGAATCTCAAACGGGGGTTGTGCTTCGACATATTGCAGCAGCGCGGCGATGTTTTGGCTGACGTCGTGGTCGCGTGTGCCTTCCCAGAACGCCTGCGCACTCCGCTCATAATGTTGCAGCGTTTGTGCAGTAATGCGTTCGAGTTCGTCAGGCGTCAATTTCTTGGCTAACATGCTATGTGGTTTGCCAACACGTCATCTGACGAGAAAATATTTCTCTCAGGCAGCGCTATAGGGATAAACCTTATCGCCCGAACTGGAATGGATTTGCGCATTGAAAGATAAAACAATCCGGTCTTTTTCGCCGGTATATGGCATGGCTTTATGCGGCAGGTAGGAGGGAAACAAAACCAGGCTGCCCTCTTCCGGCTGAATATCCAAAGTATTTTTTTGTAAATAGGCGTTGCCAATATCCATGTGCGCCCCGCCGAGAAATTGACTATACGGCCCGTAGAAACGAGTCGCCCCGTTATGCTCGCCCATATTGGCTTGCTGTACACGTTTTTCAGGCGGGTCGATTTGCACGTAATAAATGCCGGACCACGAACAATTGCCGTGCGTATGGATGTCGTGAAACGCCTGGCCGTTTTGTATCTGGAACCAACAGCCGACAATTTCCAGCCTCAACGACATTCGGCCAGAAGGCCAGGCCTGCGCGTTCGCCTGCTTTACAGTCTCCTGCAAAGAAGCAGCGATGAACTCAATTAATTGCCTGAATTCCGGCAGATCCACCCGCTGCAACAGGTCGTCCGGGCTGGCAAAAAAAGCGCTGCTTTCATCGCCCGTCAAACCAAAACGCATCGCGCGAAATGCCCGTGCCAAAACCGGGTTGACTTGTGCTGCTTGCGCGAATTGCCGTTTGTCGATGGGGATAGGCCAGCAAGCCAGCATGGTCACGCCGTCGTTTCTTTCGCTTGCGCGGGCAGCGTCAGTTTCCAGCTGGTGCGTTTTTCGAAAGCGAGCAAATCTTCCTGCGTATCCAGATCCAGGACAAACCGGTCATTGTTGGTTGGATAGTGATAAACCGTGTCGGGATTATTTTCGATAAATTTGCGGCAGGCGAGTTTTTTGTCGGAATTAAGTATTTCGGTCGCTGCATCCATAGACAATACTATCGGATTTCCGCGTTGACCATTTACGAACGGAATGACTATCGATCCCTGCGGGCGTTTTTTGAATGCTGAAATCAGTTCGGTGAGGTCGGCGGTGCCAATCAACGGTTGATCGGCAAGGACTACCAATATCAAATCAAATTTCTGCCCCAAAGTCTCAAGACCAAGGCGCACTGAAGACTGCTGGCCGTTCTCGGGATTCGGATTACGCGCAACAGTGACCGGAAACGTCTCAATCGTTGGCTCTATCAGCTGATGATGAAACCCTGTTACCACAACGACTTCATCCACACCTGCCCCGCTCATCGCAATCAGGTGGCGATTGATCAGCGGCACGCCCTGCAGGGACAGCATGGGCTTGGCTATGCCACCGAGACGGCTGCCCTCGCCGGCAGCTAAAAGCACAGCGCCAACCCTGAGCCGTTGATACAAACCGCCGCCTTGCTTTAATAAACAACCCATCATTTCTCCTAATGAAACATTTTGGAGCGTCCCAAATCCGCGAGCTTTTCCAGGCTTTTGAGATTATCCACCGACATGAACGCACTTATATGCTCGCGGCTCAATGCAATCGCTTCCGACTGAGGAATCGCTACAGTCGGGTGCAGCCAAAATATCGTCGCGCCACGGTTACGGATAGCATGTATCGCATCGCGTGTTTGCTCCGGCGGATCAGTATCATAGCCGTCGCTCAGTATGTACACAATGTCCTTGCGACCCAAGGTCCGTTTGGCATAGGTTTTCAGAAATGCTTCCAGGTTCGTGGCAATCCGCGTGCCGCCGCCGAAGCCAAAGGTCACGGCGTTAATTTTTTCCTGCATACGGCCGCTGTTATGCTTGAGCAGAAAACTGATTTCCGCCAGGCGGGTATGAAACACAAACACGCGGGCGTTCAATATCTGGCAAAACGCCCTGGCGATACGTAAAAAAAACTGCGCATGCGCTTCCATGGATTTGCTGACGTCGACCAGCACGTAAATCCGCGGCAGGATATTGCTGCGTTTTTTCATCTGAAGTTTTATGATTTCCCCACCAGTGGACATACCCTGCCGCATCGATTTGGGCAAATCGATGCGACTGGCCAAATGGCTTTTGCGCCAATGGCGTGTCAACTTGCGTTTCAGCCTTTGCTCTAGCGGTGCTATATAGGATTCAAGCTGATGAATTTCTTCCGGCAACCATTGCTTGAAATCTTTGTGCAGCGGGTCGGTCCTGCTGGCACCGCCTTGCGCTTTTTCGCTGGGAGCGCTGTCCGTACCGGGGCTTTCAAAATCAAAACCTATGGATGCATCCGTGCGGTTTGCGCCTGGCTTCTCCATCGATGCATGCATATCCTGCACCAATTGCCGTAATGTTTTCCCCTTGCGCTCGACGCCGGACGTTTTGCTGCTGCCGCGGACCTTGTGCGGATACCAATAAGCGTCGAACAATTCGGGATACTTACGCCATTGCGCGCCGGTCGAGCAAACAATGCCTTTCCAGCAGGTTTTTAAGCGGCGATTTTCGCCAATATCGAGCAGCAGTGAAACATGCAGCATGGCATCAAGTTCAGCAAGGCCGATCAGAAAGCCATGGTCTCTCAGGTAGGAGGCAAAGCCTCTTATTTGGGCTGCCGGTTCCGAAATGGGTTTGGCAGAGGCCATATCATTTATTCATCCCCGCCACACCGACATCGATTCCGGCCCTGCTTTCTGATTGAAGTTTGGCGATGACTTCAGAACCCATTTGCCATTGATCCGATCGGGTTTTAAGCAAACTGGAAAGACTGGCGAGAATCAGGGCGGGGTCGTCGGGGACAGTTTTTTGATCCATTGCACATAATACGCGGATCCAATCAAGGGTTTCGGCTATGCCCGGCGTTTTTTCCAAATCCTGTTTGCGTAACTTCTGCACAAAACCCACTGCCTGCTGCACCAATTCGAGATTAGCTTCGGGCACCAGCGCTTTCACTATCTCAATTTCCCGCGGCAGGCTTGGGTAATCCATGTAGTGATACAGACAACGTCTGCGCAATGCGTCGGATAAATCGCGCGTGCCATTACTGGTCAATACCACGAACGGATGAGTGGTTGCACGCACGGTTCCCAGTTCGGGAACGGAGATTTGAAATTCGCCCAGGGTTTCCAGCAAATAAGCCTCGAAAGCCTCGTCAGCGCGATCGATTTCGTCTATGAGCAGTACCGCGGGGTGTTCGGAAGTGATGGCCTGCATCAAGGGGCGCTGCAACAAAAACTCTTCAGAAAATAATTCGCTTCTTAAGGCAGAAAGGCCTTTTTGTTCGGCTTCGCGTAGGCGGATTTCCAGCAGTTGCCGGCTGTAATTCCACTCATAAACGGCTTGATTAAGATCGAGGCTTTCGTGGCATTGCAGGCGGAACAATGGCCGCTTGAGCGCCGTTGCAACTGATTGGGCCATCGCCGTTTTGCCCACGCCGGCTTCGCCTTCGAGCAGAAGCGGGCGGTCAATGGTGAGACCCATCCACACCAAGGTGGAAAGCTCATCATCGGCGATATACCCAGCGCCTGCTAAAAGCCGGCTGATTTCGGCTGGTTTCATACGCCCATTTCCATCAGCTTTGCTTGCCGAAAATGCCTTTGAAAAAATTCGTGATCAGCATCCACAGAATTTTGAAAGCATTTAGTTCAGTGACCGGCGCTGGCGCCCCGGACTGAGAGGCGGAGGGGGTGGCAGAGCCAGCGACTTGCGTATCCGCCGGCGCGATTGCTTGAGCCTTGATCGCGAAGTTACTGGCAAATTGCGCAAGTATCATGTCGGAGACCGAGTTCATCATGCGCCCGCCGAACTGGGCGAATTTACCATTAACTATCACGTCGGATTTGCCAACCAGATTGGTTGTGCCGTCGTCTGCCGCGACTAACGATGCTGTCAATTCCATCGACGCTGTCGAACCGCTTTTGTCCGCGCCTTTTCCCAGCATTTTGATCGTGCGCTGCTGCGGATTAATTTCCAGAACCTGGATATCGCCGCCAAACGCAGCCGTCGCCGGCCCGACTTTCACCTTGACTGTGCCTTTGTAATTTTGCCCGTCAATTTTTTCCGTAATCTCCGCACCGGGCATACAACTTGCCATATTGGGTATATCGGAAAGAATCTTCCAGCATGCATCGGGAGCGGCAGCAATCGGGTAGGTCTTATCCAGAGTTACCTGCATCAATAATCCTTATTTCGCCAAGCCATGCGACTTGAGCTGTTTCCATACCTTATATGCCGTGTGCGGCATTTCCATATGCGTAACACCGAGATGGGCAAAGGCGTCCACTACGGCCGATGTGAACGTCGGGATGCTGCCAACGTGGGGAGATTCCGCCACGCCTTTCGCGCCGATCGGATGATGCGGCGATGGCGTCACGGTGAAATCGGTTTCCCATTTAGGCGTCTCGACCGCAGTCGGCAAAAAGTAATCCATCAAAGAATTGCCTTGGATATTTCCCTGCTTGTCGAAAGACAATAACTGGCCCATGGCCACCGCATAGCCCTCGGTCAATCCACCGTGTATCTGGCCCTCGATAATCATCGGGTTGATGCGCGTGCCGCAATCATCGAGCGCGTAGAAACGGCGGATTTTGGTTTCACCGGTGCCCTTATCTATATCGACGACGCATAAATAAATGCCGAACGGAAAAGTGAAATTGGGCGGGTCATAATAGTGGACCGCTTCCAGCCCGGGCTCCATGCCTGCTGGAGGTTTGTTGTAGGCAGCCCAGGCGATTTCCGTCATGCTCTTAGTCTTGCTGGGATTGCCTTTTACCTTAAAGCTGTCGATTTCCCATTCCAGATCGTTTTCGCCTACTTCAAGTAGATGCGCCGCTATTTTTTTTGCTTTGGCATGAATCTTACGCGCTGCCATCGCTATTGCCGCTCCGGCGACAGGCGTCGAACGCGAGCCGTATGTCCCTAGCCCATAGGGCGCTGTACTGGTATCGCCTTCTTCGACTTGAATGATTTCGGAAGAAATGCCGAGCTCAGTCGCGATTATCTGTGCATAAGTAGTCTGGTGGCCCTGGCCCTGGCTGATCGTGCCCATTCGAGCTATGGCGCTGCCAGTCGGATGGACGCGGATTTCGCAGGAGTCGAACATGCCGACACCAAGAATGTCGCACATTTTGGTCGGACCGGCGCCGACAACTTCGGTAAATGTAACCAAACCAATACCCATCAGCGTCGGGCTATTTGGATCGGCACGTTTTTTTGCCTGCTCGGCCCTCAGGCCCTTGTAATCAACTGCATTCAAAACTTTGTCGAGCGCTGTGTGATGGTCGCCTGAATCAAACTCAAAACCAAAGGCCGACTTGTACGGGAACTGGTCTTTGCGGATGAAATTTTTGCGCCGAATTTCGGCTTTATCCATGTTCAGTTTTTGCGCCAGGATATCCACCATGCGCTCGACTATATATACCGCCTCGGTGACGCGGAAAGAACAACGATAGGCAACTCCGCCAGGGGCCTTATTGGTATAAACCCCCTGCACGTTGCAATAGGCGGCGGGAATATCATACGAGCCGGAACAAATGTGGAACATCCCTGCGGGAAATTTGGTTGGGTCCGCGCAGGCATCGAAAGCGCCGTGGTCGGCGATCACGTTAACCCGCAGAGCTTGGATTTTGCCGTCCTGCGTCGACGCAATCTCACCGGTCATATGGTAGTCGCGGGCAAAGCCGGTTGAAGATAGATTTTCAACGCGGTCTTCGATCCACTTCACCGGCCGGCCTAAAACAATCGACGCGACAATTGCACAGACATAACCCGGATAAACCGGAACTTTGTTACCGAAACCGCCGCCGATGTCGGGCGACACAATTCTGACCTTGGATTCCGGAATACCGGACAGCATGGAAACCACTGTGCGAACAATATGCGGCGCCTGGCTGGTAATATAAGTCGTTAGCTCGCCGCGGACCGGATCAAATGAGGCAACGCAACCACAGGTTTCCAGTGGACATGGATGTACGCGCGGATAAAAAATCTGTTCTTTTACTTTTACCTGGGCGGAATCAAACGCCTTGTCAGTTGCCGCTTTGTCGCCGGCGTCCCAGGTAAAAATATGGTTGTGATGATGGCGCTTGCCATGCGCACCTTCTGTTTTCCCTGCAAGGTCTTCACGCAAAACCGGGGCGTTCGGTTTGAGTGCCTCGAACGGATCAACCACAGCCGTGAGTTCCTCGTATTCGACTTCAACTGCCTCGACACCATCGGCGGCAATATAGCGGTCGGTGGCAATCACTACCGCCACTTCCTGCATCTGGAAATGGACTTTCTGGTCGGCCAGAACCGCAGCAACGTCGCCCGCCAGGGTCGGCATCCAGTGCAACTTCAGCGGCTTCAGGTCATCGGCAGTAAGCACGGCGAGTACGCCGGGAATGGCCAGCGCTTTTTCCTTGTTGATTTTTTTAATGCGCGCATGCGCGAGCGGCGAGCGCACGATATCCATGAACACCATGCCCGGGAGCTTTATGTCATCAACATAATTACCCTTGCCCTGAATAAAGCGCGTGTCTTCTTTGCGCAACCTGGAATCGCCCATGCCCATCAGGGCGGATTTACGTTCACTCACTGTGGCAGTCATTGTTGTCTCCTAAATTTATTATGTTGTTAAGGTGATATCAGGCAGCCTTGGGTTTGGCGGCATCGTCGCGAATTTTTTTCGCCGCATACTGGACCGCTTTAACGATATTCTGGTAACCGGTGCAGCGGCACAAATTCCCCGCCATGCCGGCGCGTATTTCTTCCTCTGTGGGGTTGGGATTGTCCTGCAAGAAACGATAGGCACGCGTCAGCATACCTGGCGTGCAGAATCCGCATTGCAGACCATGCTCTTTATAGAAACCTTCTTGAACCGCATGCAACACCCCGCCCTTCGCAAGCCCCTCGACAGTTACAACACTGCTGCCTTCGCATTGGATGGCGAGGTGGGTGCAGGATTTCACTGATTTGCCGTCAAGATCTACGGTGCATACTCCGCAATGGCTGGTCTCGCAGCCGATGTGGGTTCCGGTCAGGTTCAGTTCTTCACGCAGAAAATGCACAAGCAAAGTCCTGGGCTCAACCAGTTTTTCTACTTTTGTACCGTTGACTGTCAGGCTAACTTGTTTAGTACCCATTAAT
>JBAVRP010000004.1:0-30185 GCA_049695115.1 Burkholderiales bacterium
CAACGATTGGTGCAGATGGGCTGGGGGCATAGAAAAACTGCGTTGGCAGAATATGCACTAATGGCCTTAGTTGGCGTTATTGGGTTATTGAGCTTTCAGCAAAACTCTGAAATTCAAATTATGGCGCTTTCCCTGGTTGCCATTATTTATTTGTTATTATCTGCACTAATTAGCAATCAATGGCGCGACCATCCTGCTCGCAAAACGGCTTAACTCAATACATAGTCAAATCAACCATTGAATCGGGACAACGTGATTAGTCAACAAATCTCGATTAAAGCTATCATCGCTTTGCTACACGATATTTTAGCTTCGCTGCTTGCTTGGGTATTTGCCCACTTTATTCTTTCCGATTTATATATTGCCACCGAGAGCATTCCGGAAATGTTGAAGGGCCTTCTGGTGGTCGTGCCGCTGCAACTGTTCCTCTTCTGGTCATTTGGCTTGTATCGAGGAATCTGGCGCTACACCAGCCTGCTGGACATGGGACGAATAGGGCTGGCAGTAGCGACTGCGGGTTTTGCCACGTTATTTGTGTTGCAGGTGTTCAAGAACGACTTAAATGTACCAAGGGCGGTGTTTGTGCTCAACCCCATTCTGCTTTTATTAATGGTAGCGGGAACGAGGCTTTCGTACCGCGCATGGCGTGAATATATGTCTTCCAACGTACGATTTACTTCTGGCAAACCGGTCATCGTGCTCGGCGCCGGCAGTGCCGCTGTGAGCCTGATGAGAGACCTCAAACGCAGCAAGGAATGGAAAGTCGTCGGCTTGCTCGACGATAATCTGGGCAAACAGGGACGGAATTTGCAAGGCATCCGTGTTCATGGACGCCTGGATGAACTGGCGCACTGGGCACAGGCGCTGCAAGCTAAACATGCCATTATCGCCATGCCGTCTGAATCCTACACTGTGCGTCGTCGCGCGATTGAGTTGTGTACGAACGCTGGATTGAGTGCGCTGACGGTTCCTTCGTATGAAGATTTGATTGGCGGCAAGGTATCGATATCGCAAATGCGCAAGGTCGAAGTGGAAGACTTATTGCGCCGGGATCCTATCGTTTTAGATAGCGTGGGCATAAAGGAACTTATTAATAATCAATGTGTTATGGTAAGCGGCGCAGGTGGTTCTATCGGTTCGGAATTGTGTCGCCAGATTGCTGTTTTTCAGCCGGGCTTATTGTTGCTCTTTGAATTAAACGAATTTGCATTATATAAAATTGAACAGGAGTTTTTAGAAAAATTTCCTGGCATCAAACTTGTCAGCTTAATGGGTGACGTAAAAAACCGCGACCGCGTCAAACAAGTTCTCGACACTTACCGACCCCAGGTTATTTTCCATGCGGCGGCCTACAAGCATGTGCCGTTGGTGGAAGAATCGAATGCATGGGAGGCGATCCGCAACAACGTGCTCGGAACTTACACCATAGCCAGCGAGGCGGTAGCGCATGACGTGAATAAATTCGTCATGGTTTCCACCGACAAAGCGGTCAATCCCACCAACGTCATGGGCGCATCAAAACGCTTGGCCGAAATGGTTTGTCAAAGCCTGCAGAATGCCGGCGAAACCAAATTTGAAATGGTGCGCTTTGGCAATGTGCTGGCCAGCGCCGGCAGCGTAATCCCCAAATTCCAGGAGCAGATCGCAAAGGGCGGGCCCGTAACCGTTACGCATCCGGACATTATTCGTTTTTTCATGTCCATTCCTGAAGCGGCGCAATTGGTTTTGCAAGCTGGGCATATGGGCAAAGGTGGTGAAATCTTTGTCATGGATATGGGCGAGCCAATTAAAATTGTGGACTTGGCACGGGATATCATCAGGCTGTCAGGTTTTTCTGAAGACGAAATAAAAATAACTTTCACCGGTCTGCGCCCGGGAGAAAAATTATTTGAAGAACTTCTCGCGGACGATGAGTTGACGCGCCCTACTCCGCACCCGAAACTTCGTATTGCACGGGCACGCGAAGTAAATACAGCCTGGCTGGAGCAAATTCAACCCTGGTTTACGCAGACAGGCGTCCAGCGAGACAATGATGTGCGTTCAGCTTTGAAAAAATGGGTGCCAGAGTATTCTTTCAAATCGGCAGAATTAACCAATCCAGCAACAACCCCGCTTAATTTAGTTCGATAACCCATGAAATATTTGGTCACTGGCGGCGCTGGGTTCATCGGTTCGCATTTAGTTGAAGCCTTATTAGCACAAGGGCACCAAGTCAAGGTTTTCGATAATTTTTCCACTGGCAAGAGGGAGAATCTCGCACCGCTCCCAGACTGGCTCGAGATCATCAACGACGATATTGCGAATGAACAGGCATTGCAGGAAACATGCGCAGGGGTTGATGGTATTTTCCATTTAGCGGCAGTCGTATCGGTGCCGTTATCGATTGAAAAACCGGCAGAGTGTTCGCGAACCAATGCATTGGGAACAGTCAATGTGTTTGAAGCTGCACGCAAAACCAAAGTGCCGCGGGTCGTCTATGCAAGTTCTGCCGCGATATATGGGGACAACCCTAACCTGCCATTATCTGAAGCCGAAATCCCGGCACCGCTTTCGCCCTATGGCCTGGACAAATGGTATGGTGAAAATGTCGCTCACATGTATTCCCGCTTGCATGGCGTCGCCTCGGCAGGCATGCGGTTTTTTAATGTCTATGGTCCGCGGCAGGACCCCAAGTCTCCTTACTCCGGTGTGATTTCGATTTTTATGGAGGCGGCGCGACAGGAAAAGGAGCTGACTATTTTCGGTAACGGCGAACAGAGCCGGGATTTTATTTATGTGAAAGACGTTGTTACAGCCATGCAACTCGCCATGAGCAACCCCAGCATTCGGGCGGAAGTTTTTAATGTGGCAAGCGGAACGGCAATCACCCTTAATCAATTGGTCGAAACCATGGGAACGTCACTACACAAGAGCATACGCAAAAAATATCTGCCTCCGCGCGCCGGCGATATTGTGAAGTCGACGGCCGATATTTCGCGCATCCGTAGCGTTTTGGGGTTCAGTACCCGTTATAGTTTGGCTGACGGATTGAAAGCCACCTTCGAATCATTGTCCGGTTAGCACACATACTGCAGCGATCGCTACTTCAATCTACAATAGTAATCGTGCGGTTTTCTCATTCATCAGTCACCCAATCTCCCCCTAAATTTACATAACTAATTGATTATAAATATTTATTTATTAAATGCGCACGCACTAACATAATCGCTACTGGGTAGAATGCTGTAGAAGTATGCGGGTATCTTCGCATTTCCTATTATTCAGGAAATCAGTAACATTTCTATCAACCAACCGGACTATTCAAGATGAATGCTTCCAAGACAAAAATTGCGCTAATTACCGGCGTGACAGGGCAGGACGGCGCCTATCTGGCCGAATTCCTGCTGAAAAAAGGTTACATCGTTCACGGCATTAAGCGTCGCGCATCCTTGTTCAATACTGACCGCATCGACCATCTTTATCAGGATCCTCATGTCAGTGCCCGTAATTTTATTTTGCATTACGGCGACATGACCGACTCCTCCAGCCTGGTGCGCATTATCCAACTCGTACAGCCGGATGAAATTTATAACTTGGCTGCAATGAGTCACGTAGCCGTGTCGTTTGAAGAACCCGAATACACCGCCAACTCAGACGCGCTAGGCGCATTGCGTATTCTCGAGGCCATGCGCATTCTCAAGCTGGAAAAGAAAACACGCTTTTACCAGGCTTCGACTTCCGAGTTGTACGGTTTGGTACAGGAAATTCCGCAAAAGGAAACCACGCCGTTTTATCCGCGCTCGCCCTATGCCGTGGCGAAACTTTACGCTTACTGGATTACCGTCAACTACCGCGAAGCCTACGGCATGTATGCCTGCAACGGCATTCTGTTTAATCACGAATCCCCTACACGCGGCGAGACGTTCGTTACGCGCAAAATCACGCGTGCCCTCGCGCGAATCAAACTTGGGTTACAGGACTGCCTGTATCTGGGCAATATGGATTCCCTGCGCGACTGGGGCCATGCGAAAGATTACGTCGAGATGCAATGGCTGATGCTACAACAGGAAACTCCGGAAGATTTTGTTATCGCAACAGGCGTGCAATATAGCGTGCGCGATTTTGTCAACGCTGCCGCCCAAGAATTGGGCATGAAAGTCAATTGGAAAGGCAAGGGCGTGGATGAAAAAGGTTTTGACGACAAAGGAAGGTGCGTCGTCGCTGTCGATCCGCGTTATTTCCGCCCCACTGAGGTCGAAACATTATTGGGCGACGCCAGCAAGGCGCACCGGAAATTAGGCTGGAAACCGAAAATCACTTTCGCTGAACTTGTGGCCGAAATGGTGCGCGAAGATTTAAAATCCGCTGAGCGCGACGAGTTGGTGAAAAAACACGGCTTCGCCGCCTATGATTTCCATGAGTAACAGCATGCAAAAGCAAGACAAAATTTTCGTCGCCGGCCATCGCGGCCTGGTCGGTTCGGCCATTGTGCGCCGGTTACAAGCGGCGGGGTATTCCAACTTCGTCAACCGCACACACAGCGAACTCGATTTACTTAACCAGCAGGCGGTGGAAAAGTTTTTTGCCACAGAAAAGCCCGGCCATGTTTTTCTCGCCGCGGCAAAAGTTGGCGGCATTCAGGCCAACAGTATTTACCGCGCCGATTTCATTTACCAGAACCTGATGATTGAGGCGAACATCATTCATGCTGCGTATAAAAATAACGTGAAGAAACTTATGTTCCTCGGCTCAAGCTGCATTTACCCAAAACTCGCGCCGCAGCCGATGAAAGAAGAACACCTGCTCACCGGACTGCTCGAACCGACCAACGAGCCCTATGCGATTGCCAAAATCGCCGGCATCAAACTCTGCGGCGCTTATAACGCGCAATACGGCACCAACTATATCAGCGTGATGCCGACCAACATGTACGGCCCCGGCGACAATTACGATTTGAACAATTCCCATGTGTTGCCTGCATTGATGCGCAAAATGCACGAAGCCAAACAGCGCGGCGACAAGGAAGTTGTCGTGTGGGGCACTGGCTCGCCACGGCGGGAATTTTTATACAGCGACGATCTGGCCGACGCCTGCGTGTTCCTGATGGAACGACATGACGCAAAAGCAGTCGGAGAATTCGTCAACGTCGGCGTCGGTCATGACATCACCATCAAAGAATTGGCCGACCTCGTCGCGCAAACCGTCGGCTTCAAAGGCAAACTGGTGTTCGATACTAGCAAGCCTGATGGCACGCCACAGAAATTATTAGATGTCACGCGATTGAAAAATTTAGGTTGGCAGGCAAAAGTTTCTCTGCAAGAAGGTCTTAAAAAAGCTTATCAAGATTTTCGACAAACCCTGCAAACAACATACTAATGACTTATTGATATGATTGACATTTTTATATGAAAGACGATGTGAAAAATAAATTTATTCCTTTCTTTTTGCCCGAAATTGGCGAAGAGGAAATTGCTGAAGTGGTCGATTCAATCCGCTCGGGCTGGATTACCACGGGTCCCAAAACCAAACGTTTCGAACAGGACTTTGCGGATTTTCTCGGTGGCGGTTTGCATGCCGTATCGGTCAATTCCGCCACCGCGGGATTGCATTTGGCAGTCGAAGCAATTGGCATCGGTCCTGGTGACGAGGTCATCACTACAACGCATACCTTTACCGCAACCGCGGAAGTTATCCGTTACATGGGCGCCCATCCGGTGTTTGTCGATATCGACCCCGCCACCCAATGTATCGACCCGGCCAAAATCGAAGCGGCGATCACGCCCAAGACCAAGGCTATCATGCCGGTACATTACGCCGGCATGGCCGCCGACATGGCCGCCATCAGCCGTATCGCAAAAAAACATAAGCTCAAAGTCATCGAAGATGCTGCCCATGCCTTGCCTACAACTTCCGGCGGCAAACTGATCGGGACGCTCGATAGCGATGTGACTGTGTTCAGTTTTTATGCCACCAAGACTATTACCACTGGCGAAGGCGGCATGCTTGTGACGCGCGACGAAGCCATCGCCAAGCGCGCACGCGTGATGCGCCTGCACGGGATGAACCGCGACGCATTCGATCGCTACACGTCCAAGGTTCCGGCGTGGTATTACGAAATCGTCGCGCCGGGGTTCAAATACAACATGACCGATATCGCTGCCTCGCTTGGCATTCATCAGCTGAAGCGCGCCTGGGAATTCCAGAAACGCCGTCAAGCCCTGGCAGAGCGGTTCGACGCGGAACTCAAGGATCTGCCGCTCATTCTGCCGCCGCGACCATCAAACGGCGACCTGCACTCGTGGCATTTATATGCTGTGCAAATCAAGCCTGAAGCAAAAATTAACCGCGATAATTTCATCCAGAAAATGGCTGACGAAGGCATCGGCTGCGGCGTGCATTATATTCCATTGCATCTGCACCCTTACTGGCGCGATACCTACCACTTGAAGCCGGAGCAGTTCCCGCACACCCATAAACTTTATCAAGGCACGGTCAGCCTGCCGCTCTATACCAAGATGACGGATGAAGAGCATGCCCGCGTCATAAAAAACGTCTGCACTATTCTCAGTTAAAAAGTCTTGGTTACTGGGATTTACTGAAATGAACGCTTTGCAAGAAATAAAGCCAGAAGTAGAAACAGACAGTCAAAACCAGAATGACAATTCATGGCTTCCGCGCTGGCCATTGGTTCTCGCGTTTCTGCACGACCTTTCCGCGGTTGTAGTTGCATGGATAGGTGCTTTTGTATTGCTCCATCACTTACGTGTTCCTGTCGATAAAGTCGACATGCTGAAGTTTACTTTGCTCATCATTGTGCCCATACAAGTCGCAGCTTTTACCTTTTTTGGATTATTTAAAAGCTTGTGGCGTTATACAGATGTAGTCGATCTTAAGCGCATACTTTTGGCTGTAGGTGCCGCATCGATTACATCTTCATTGGCAGTCCTGATGTTTCGATCCAGTTATAAGGTTCCTAGTGCAATACTGCTGATTAATCCCATCCTATTGCTCGCGTTAGTAAGTGGGGGCCGAATTGCAACGCGCGCATTCACTGAACATTTTCGTCCAAGAAGCGTATCCGTTAGTAAACCAGTAATAATCATGGGAGCGGGTGTAGCAACTTTATTATTGCTCAATGATCTCGCCCGTTCCCAACAATGGTGCGTAGTGGGACTGCTAGACGACAATCCATCCAAGCAGGGACGTTATTTGCGCGGAGTAAAAATACTCGGCAAACTCAGTGAAGTAGAGCGTTGGGCAAAATTAAATGCCGTCAAAGATATAATCATCGCTATCCCCTCAGCGTCCTCCGCAGCCAGAAAAGGTATGTTCGAGCTCTGCTCCCGCGCAAGCTTAAGGGCTATGACAGTACCGGCGATAGAAGACCTGGTGAGCGGCAAAGTAACTGTATCGCAAATGCGCAAAGTGGAAGTGGAAGACCTTCTGGGTCGCGACCCGGTGGTTCTGGACAATGACGGTATGGAAAAATTCATCCGCGGCCGCTGCATCATGGTCACCGGCGCCGGCGGCTCTATCGGTTCCGAATTATGCCGCCAGATCGCAGTATTCAAGCCGCGCCTGTTACTTTTGTTCGAGTTGAATGAATATGCCCTCTATAAAGTCGAACAGGAATTCAGCGAAATTTTTCCTGATATTCCCATCGCTTGTGTAATGGGCGATGTCAAAAATGTAATTCGTGTGAACCAGGTATTGGCCGAATACCGGCCTCAGGTTATCTTCCACGCAGCAGCCTACAAACACGTACCGCTGGTGGAAGACGTCAATACATGGGAAACGATTCAGAATAATGTCTCCGGTACCCACACCGTAGCCAGCGCAGCTTTGCAACACGGCGTGGAAAAATTTATCCTTATCTCAACCGATAAAGCTGTCAATCCGACCAATGTAATGGGTGCATCCAAGCGCCTGGCGGAAATGGTATGCCAGGGCTTGCAGGGTACGGGATCCACATGCTTCGCCATAGTTCGCTTTGGCAATGTACTGGGCAGCACCGGTAGCGTAATCCCTAAATTTTACCAGCAAATAAACAAAGGCGGGCCTGTCACGGTCACACATCCGGATGTCATTCGCTATTTTATGTCCATCCCGGAAGCCGCTCAACTGGTATTGCAGGCCGGATGCATGGGTCAGGGCGGGGAAATCTTCGTTATGGAAATGGGAGAACCGGTGCGCATCGCCAACATGGCACGCGACATGATCCGCCTTTCCGGCTTTTCCGAAGAGGAAATCAAAATCGTTTACACCGGCCTGCGTCCCGGAGAAAAGTTGTTTGAGGAATTGTTGGCTGACGACGAGCACACTGTCCCTACCCACCACCCCAAGCTGCGCATTGCGCAGGCACGGGAAGTAGATGTGACATGGATCAACCCACTAAAAGCGTGGTATGACCAACCGCGTATTCTCTCGGATGCCGAAGTCAGGTACGGGCTTAAGCAATGGGTGCCGGAGTATTCGCCTAAAGAGAATTCCCCCGGCGCTGGCATAACCCGCCGTCAATAAATATACTGACGCATCACCCGCCGCCCGGCATGGGTTGAAATTACGGTACCATGCTTCATGCCTCTCTCAGTAATCATTATCACCAAAAACGAAGCGGCTTCAATGCACCGCTGCATCGAATCGGTAAAGTGGTCCGACGAAATCATCGTTGTCGATTCCGGCAGTACCGATGACACAGTGAATATCTGCCGCCATCTCGGCGCAAAAGTAAGCGTTACTCCCGACTGGCCCGGCTTCGGCCCGCAGAAAAACCGCGCGCTCGATTTAGCCACGCACGATTGGGTGTTGTCGCTGGATGCGGATGAGTGGGTACCGCCTGAGCTGCGGGACGAAATACTGGCGGCGCTGAAAAATCCAAATACAGTCACTGCTTATCGGATGCCTCGCTTGTCGAGTTTTTGCGGAACCTACTTGAAACATGGCGGCTGGTGGCCCGATCATATTGTTCGTCTGTTTCGCAGAGATCAAGCCCGCTTCAGCGACGATCTTGTCCATGAACGAGTATTGGTGAATGGTGAAACCGCGACACTGAAGCATCATCTCATGCATGATTCCATGCGCGATCTCGATCATGTGCTGTCGAAAATGAATGCCTATTCCAGCGCGGGCGCGCACATGATGCAGGCCAATGGCCGTCGTGCTTCCCTAACCACTGCGCTGGTGCGCGGTTCATGGGCATTCTTTCGGGCATATGTTTTACGTGCCGGCTTTCTCGATGGAAGGGCGGGGTTCATCCAGGCCGTGGCCCACGGTGAAAACACTTATTATCGCTACCTGAAACTCGCGCAGCTTCAAAAGAATAACGCGTGATGCTGTCAACTTCCGGCGACCCTATCCATATTATCGAACCCACTCTGCGCGACGAAGCGGGTCATTGCCACAGCTTGATCGCCAGCCTGGCCGCTTGCAATCATCGTCCGTCATTGGTGGTGTGGACGGACAAACAGATCCAACTATCGCTACTTGCGTTGCTGCCGGCGTTGAAGGTCCAGCCTTATTTTTCCCGCCGCCTGCGGCGCATACAATCGTTTTTTTTGTTTCGGCATTTGCTTAAACAATCAGGCAAAATTTTTGTCAGCACCGCCGGTCGCGCTGATTTGCAGTTGATGGACTGGGCCGCTGGCAATCGTAAATTCCGTAATAAAATATTTTTTTATGTGCACTGGCTGGATTTGAGCGCTGAAAAAATCTATCGACTGAAAAAAATTGCCCAACGCCATCCTGAGTTCAATTTATTCGCCACTACAGGGAGTGCGGCGGCAAGCTTGCGTGCATGCGGATTTATATCGGTAAAACAAATTTCCTATCCAGTCGCAGCCTCGGCAACAGCGGCTCATGATTCCGACTTCCGCCACGTGCTGCTGGCAGGCGCGGCGCGGCAAGATAAAGGTATAATTCAAGTAATTGATTATATTGAATATTTATATAAATCCGGACTGAGAATACCGATAGCTGTGCAGACCTCCGCCGAGCATTACGGCAAGATGGACGCGGCTACCCGCGCAATCATCAGCAGGCTTGATGCGATTGACTATGCGCCGCTGATTCGCCAACGCCAAACCTTATCAACTACCGATTACCGCGCCATGTTTGCCGGGGCCATCTGTCTACAGCCTTATGATCCAGCTGACTTTGCCGACAGAGTCAGTGGCGTCACGCTCGATGCGCTACGCGCAGGAGCGCCATTAATCACCACGGATCACACCTGGATGGCAAACGTCGTCAAACGCTTTGAAGCAGGGCTGGTGCTGCCGGATCGCAGCGCGCCTAGCATTCATCAAGCAGTGGAAAAAATACGCGCACGTTACCGTGACTACCAAAAAAATGCACGACGTGCGGGCCAAGTTCTCGAGAGCGAAAATAGTGCCCAGCACTTGATGGATGCAATTACGGCAGTGAACTGATAATGCTAAGCCGTTTCAGTCTGCTGAAATTGAATTTTGTGCAGTTTCGCATAAAGGCCGTTGCGCGCGATTAGTTCGCTGTGGGTCCCAATTTCTGCGATACGCCCCTGAGCCATTACCACAATGCGATCCGCTTTTTCTATCGTAGATAGCCGATGCGCTATCACTATCGTCGTGCGGCCCTGCATCAGGGTTTCCAATGCGGCTTGCACATGGCGTTCCGATTCGCTGTCGAGGGAAGAGGTGGCTTCATCGAGTATCAGTATCGGCGCATTTTTTAATAGCGCGCGCGCGATGGCCAAACGCTGGCGTTGTCCACCGGATAGGCGCAAACCTTTTTCACCAATCATGGTTTGCAAACCCTGCGGCAAGGCGAGTACAAATTCCATCGCGTGCGCGGCATCGGCGGCGCGGATCACATCGGCTTCTAATGTGCTGGCCAACGCACCGTAAGCTATGTTGGCTGCTAGTGTGTCATTAAACAAAACTACATCTTGACTTACCAATGCGATATTGGCGCGCAGGCAGGCGAGCGTGAGGTCAGAAACATTATCGCCGTCGATCTTGACCGCGCCCTTTGTAGCTTGGTAAAAGCGCGGTATCAGATTCACCAATGTCGTTTTGCCGCTACCCGATGCGCCAACCAGCGCGACGGTTTCACCCGGCGCTACGCTGAAGTTAATGTCGTAGAGCGCGGCTTTTCCATCAGGCCGATATTCAAAAGTGACGTGGTCGAAATCCAACTGCCCTGTTGCGCGGCCTATGGCGACACTGCCTTTGTCGGATTCGGAAGATTCATCTATCAGCGCAAATACGCTCTCCGCTGCGGAAAGCCCGCGCTGCATTTGCGCGTTGACATCGGTCAAGCGTTTCAGGGGCCCTAGCAACATCATCATGGCGAGGATGAACGAGACGAATTCGCCGACAGTCGTTTTGTCGGCGAGTGACTGTTGCGTGGCGAGATAAACAATAATCGCCACCGCGACTGCTGCGGTGATATGGACCAGCGATGTTGTCGCGGCTGAGGCGATGTCTTGTTTCAGATTAAAGCGAAATGCCCGTTCTGTGCTACCGGCAAAGCGAGTTGCTTCGTATGCTTGACCGCCAAAGATTTTTACTACACGCTGCCCATCGACGGCTTCGCCCAGCACTTGCGTCATATCGCCCATGGTTTTTTGCGCTTCGCGGCTATTACGGCGCAGACGCTGGGCGAATTTGATGACAATGAACGCCATGATCGGCGTGAGCGTGAGCGAAATCAGCGTGAGTTTCCAGTTGAGATACAGCAGCCATCCCACCAAACCGAGAATAATCAACGAATCTTTGACTATGATGGTCACGACACTGGTAGCGGCGGACGCTACCTGGGTCACGTCGAACGTGAGTTTGGATACCAGATTGCCGGTGGCGTGGTCGTCGTAATATTTCGTCGGCAGGGATAAAAGCTTGCGGAACATTTCGCTGCGTAAATCTTTCACGAGCCGGTTACCGACCCAGCTAATGCCGTACACGCTGATATACGACGACACGCCGCGCACAATAAAAATGGCGATCAATGCAATCGGCACCAGATTCATTAATGTCGGATCTTTGGTGACAAAGGTGCCGTCGAGCATAGGCTTCATCAACGCTGGTAGCGCCGCCTCAGTGAGCGCCGACAAAGCCATGCCAATAATCGACAACGCGAACATACGCCAATGCGGACGCACGTAGCGCAACAGGCGCGAGTAAAGCGCGCGGCTGTCCATGTCTTCAGACACGCGCAGTCTCCGTTGAGTACTCTCTGATTAATATAGGGTTTTTCACACGGCGATTATAACTCAAGCGGTGCGGCGAACTGTTGCTGTAGCGCTATTTAGTCTGCCATTCGAGCCCGGCAAAAAACCGTCGCCCCATGGTGTTGTACCCCTGCGCCAGTTCGTATTCTTTATCCAGCGCATTTTCAATCCGCGCTTGCAGGTTGAGCGAGGCTGAAAGCCTCATCCTCGCGAACAAATTCAGCAGCGCGTATCCGCCCATGCGATTGTCAGGCGCGTTAAGCGGGGAATCGTAACGCGCGCCGCTGGCAATCACATCGCCGCCGTATTGCATTCCGCCGTTTTGGTAGCTCGCGCCAAAACTGGCGTAACGACGCACGCGACGTTGCAGCATATTTCCAGTTGTGTCATCGGTGGCGTTTTGAAATGTCAGGTCGGCACGCAAGCTGAGATTATTTTGCGTTTGACCGATGCGCAGACTGGTGCCCGCGATGCGCGCGCGCGCGAGGTTTCCCACAGTAGAAAACTCAGAGTTAGAGATAATATCGAGTTTTTTGATGCCGATAATTAAATTATCCAGCCGGTTGCGGTAATGAGTCAGACGGGCCGTGCGATTACCTTCTCGATATTCCAGCGCCGCTTCGAGATTGCGAGAACGCTCGGGTTTTAGATCAGGGTTGCCTTTGAAGAAACCATCAAAAGCGTAATACAAATCGTTAAAGGTCGGCGCTTTGAAAGCGGTTCCGGCGTTAAGCTCCGCGCGCAGGCCAGGTCGAATTTTGTATGCATAAGCAATGCTGCCGACGTCGTAACCGCCATAACCGCTGAGATTGTCATGACGCGCATTCAGTTGCCATTGATGCGCCCCCTGCTCTTGGATGACGCCGGCATACACGCCAACGATGTCGCGTCGTGTTTGGCTAAATATTGTATCGCTATCGACTTGTTGCCGCGTAGCATCGGCGCCGGCTGTGATAGTACCGATGTCGCTGTTGATGCGGTTTTCCCATTGTAATTGATCTTGGGTGGTGGCGAAACGGCTTGAAAATGTACCGGTAATATCAAATTTGTCGCGGCTGCGCGCAAGCCGGATTAACGAATCCCATCCCGCGACGAAGCGGTTGTTCGATTCGAATTTCAACGTATCGAGCGTCTGACGATTAATGTCGTCGCCCGGCCCGCTATCAAAATGCGTGACGCCGTTGCTGCGCACATAGGATAAACCGAGCAAATGATCGCGCGAGATCTCGTGCGACACGCCGAGACGAAAATTTTTATTGCGATAAGGATCGCGATCCGGATTAAATCCAAACGCTACACGCTCATTGGTAGCCGAGCGGTTGTTGCCTTCAGCGTAACCCGCGCCAAATTGAATCTGTGTCGCTTCCACTTTACTATTATAACTAATTGAATAATTGGAATTATTTTGCGATCCCACTAGCGTAGATAATTGCAGTTTGTCGCCTGCATCATGACTGCGATTAGTCATGACATTTATCACGCCGCCTATCGCATCAGCGCCATAAAGACTACTCGCCGCACCCGATAAAATTTCAATGCGTTCAATTTGATTCAGGGGAATATGCTCCAGCGCCGTCGTCCCGGACGTGGCGGAATTGATGCGCACGCCATCGAGCAATATCACAACATGATTACTGTTGGTACCGCGCATGAAAATACCGCTCGGCTGTCCCGGACCACCCGTGCTGCTGATTTCGATTCCGGCACGGGCCTGCAAAAGCGAAGTGAGCGATCCACCGGATGAGCGCGCGATTTCTTCAGCGTTAATAATTTGCACTTCAGACAATGCGCTGGATAAATTTTGCGGCATGCGATTGGCGGTGACAATAATTGGATCAACGGATTGCGCTGACTCTTGCGCAAAAACAGAATGGCCTGTCGATAATAATGTAACTGCAGCGATGCGAATGAATAACAACATGATTCCCCGAACTCGATTGGATTAAATGTGAACTGGGAAATGGGACGAGGGAAAGCGCTGCGAACGGACGCGGCAACGCAAACCGCATCGGCTGCATCCCCGCAGCGCTCCGGTTGTGCGTGAGGCCGGTCTCCGGGCTGCAAACGGCGGGGAATAATCCCTGCGACCCCTCCGCCTTCCCAGATTATTGATCCAGTGGCATGGATGGATGGGTATCGTTTGCTTACCGTTGCGGGGGCAGCAGGCTCGAATTTGCTCTAATTAAAAAGCGAATTTTGCCGTTTCCCGTTTAACTCTGGCTTTGACCCCAGAGCACCGAACGCAGGATGAACTGTAGCGGCTTTTGCCGAAATGGGCAAAAACCTGTGGTAAAAGCCACAAAAACGACTTAAAAATAATTTTCAAAACCAGCTCTAGTTGTTTGACCTGAATGGCTTTTCTACTTATAGTTGCACGCATGGACCACGAACTTTCCGAGCTCGAACAGAAACTCATGCAATTTGCCCGTTTATTCAAGCAAATGCGTGTAGAAAACATCGAATTACGCCAGCAACTACTGGTGAAGTCCGATGAGGCGGCTCGCCTGTCCGCCAAGGTTGACGCCGCCCGCGAGCGCCTGGAAGCCCTGCTGGATCAAGTGCCGGGCGCAGAAGCATGAGTCAGGATAAAACCAAGCTTGAAGCCGCCAAGGCGCAAGTTGCCAAACCAATGGATATCAGCATCATGGGCCGCGAACTCAAAGTCGCCTGTCCAGTTGGCGAAGAAAGCCAACTTACCTCCGCCGTGGAATTACTTAACCAAAAAATGCAGGAAATCAAGGACGCCGGCAAAGTCGTCAGCTTCGACCGCATCGCCATGATTGCCGCGTTGAATATCGCGCACGAATTGCTTAAATCCAAATCCGGCAAAAATTTGCTGGACAGCAGCGAATCCAAGCGTAGAATAAATTCCATGAGCAAGATGCTTGATCAGGCCATCGCTGAGCAAGAAAAGTTATTTTGAAATTTCGGCGTGTGATGAGCGCCAACCGGTTGTCCCCTGCTGTGTTCGTTAGGGCTTTAATTCTTTGAACCAATGTCTGTTGACTAGGTTGTCGGCCATATAGCGCTGTTGTGATCGTCCCAAGCGGATGAACCTGATGTGCCCCGCTGACGACCCTCTTGAACCCAGGTTCAAGATGCCGGTCCGACGGCATAAGCGGGGGGCTTTACAAAGGAGCCTCTGAATCAATTCTTCATGGCCGCGCGCTCGGTTGGGCGGGATGGGTTCCGAGGCGAAGCGAATGGCCACTCCCTTCGCAAGCCGAGCAACGCAGCAAACCGCCCACCAAGCCCGCGCCCATACGGGTTTTGACGATAAACGCCCATCTTCTGCGTTGCGCTCCTTGGTATCGTAGAACAACTACGACCTACGTCGCGCGCCTTGAATCTAAGCGCTTATCGTCAAAACGCGGCTCGTGAAAAATTAATTCAGAGGCTCCAAAATCGCAGACCGAAGTCTGCGATTTTTTTTGCCCAATTTTTTGGTGCGCCGCTTCGCGTTATGATAGTAGAAATTATGCGGAGAAAATAAATGCGCTACTGGCTAATGAAATCCGAACCGTCCGACGTCTCCATCGACCACCTCGCCGCCATGCCTAACAAAACTGTCGCCTGGTACGGCGTGCGCAACTACACGGCGCGCAATTTCATGCGCGACCAAATGCAAGTGGGTGACATGGTATTTTTTTACCACTCCAGTTGCCCTGAGCCGGGTATCGCCGGTATCGCCAAAGTCAGCAAACTCGCCTACCCCGACGCAACCCAGTACGACAAAAAATCCAAATACTACGACGAGAAAGCGACGCCGGAGACACCGCGCTGGTTTAATGTGGACGTAAAGCTGGTGAAAAAAATATCCTTGATTTCGTTACAAACTTTACGCGCGCAAAAACAACTTTCCAAGATGATGATTTTGCAAAAAGGCAACCGGCTTTCCATCACACCGGTTGATCCTGCTGAGTGGGAATTCATTAACCAGAAATTATTGAAATAAAAATTGAAACTCATAAAACGTGGGGGTAGGAGCCTTATTTTGCTTGTTCTTCCTCGTAGCGTTGCAGCGCCCATGCGCGGGCTTTGTTGTCTGGCGAAGCGAGAAAATGCAGTTTTCTGAGTACGCGGCGCACTGCGTGCGTTTCGTAGAACTTGTCTTCCAATTCGTGCAGCCTGATCAACTTCTCCCTTGCGGCGCTCAAGTATTCTCCTTCACCAATGTCGCTGACCTGGATGACATTTTCGGGGAACTTCGTGGGTTTGATATCTACCATGGTGTCTTTTTAACGGTGGAGATTTTCCTGACTGGATCAGGTTCTTACTTTACCTAAAAATTTACTGATTTTCATCTTTATTTATTTCGTGGAATCAGCCGTCTGTGTCGAGCGCTATATAAATTATAAACTTAGATCCGGTGGGTATGGCGATAGAGTTTTGGCGCGAACTTATTTCAGTTGAATCTTTTCCCGATGCTGCAGTCTGCTCAAAGTCTCGGCGGAAAGATTGAGATAAGCCGCGAGTTCTTTTTTAGGAAGACGATCAGCCAACTCCTGATGCTTGCGCAGGAAGCGATGCAGCCGGCCGGGCGCATCTAGTAAGTGCAGGGTGATAGTGTGCGCCATTATTTCGCTCATCAGGTGCATGACTTCGTATTCGAACTCACGCTTAATATGAGTATGGTCTTCCATGAACACAGCCCACTCCGGCAAGGGAAGCTTAACAGCACGCACCTTGGTGACCGCTACTATGCTGTATGGAGCAGGAGTCTTGAGCCGCCAGGCGGCATAGCTGGTTTCTATGTCGCGCTCTGCGGCAAAACGCAGGATCATCTGCTTCGCCTGCTGGTTCGCCACCACCCGCTTCAATATTCCCTCAAGCACGAAATACTGATCCATCTCAAAGTCGCCCTGATGCAGCAAGCACGTCCCTTTCGGACATTCGATCACGGTCAGACTCGGCTCCAGTTCGGCGAAGTCGCTATCGGTCATCAGCTTCAGGACAACGTTCTGCCTGAGCTGGACTCTGATGATGTTTCTATCTTTGTGGGCAACAATATTAGTCATGGACGATGGTCGGAGTAATCGAAATTCTTACCATTTTAAGCGTTCAAACCTGCACTAGTCGACGTGACAATAAATAGCGATGTATACTCCGGCGGCATAATGTACCAGACCCTAAATAAATTAGACCACATATAAATAAGATTCCATGGAACGCGGAATTATTTTCGATAGAAATCAGTGAGATGAGGTAATTGGAATGGATAAAGCACTGTCGGGCCTACGAATCCTCGACATGACGCACGTACAGGCTGGCCCTACAGCGTCACAATTAATGGCATGGCTGGGCGCTGATGTGATCAAGTTTGAGCCGCCGACGGGCGACGTGACGCGCGGCCAGTTGCGCGACGTACCAGGTGCCGACAGTTTGTATTTCACCATGTTGAACTGCAATAAGCGGTCTATCACTGTCAATATGAAAAATCCCAACGGCAAGGAGGTTTTTACCAAACTTCTCATGGAATGCGACGTGGTGATGGAGAACTTCGGTCCAGGGGTGATAGACCGGCTGGGGTTTTCGTGGGAGAAAATACACCAAATCAACCCGCGCATCATCATGGCATCAATCAAGGGCTTCGGCTCGAGTGGTCCGTATGCGGATTTCAAGGCATATGAAAACGTCGCCCAAGCCATGGGTGGCGCAATGAGTACTACCGGCTTCGTGGACGGCCCGCCGCTGGTCACTGGTGCGCAAATCGGCGATTCCGGTACCGGGCTGCATTTCGTCATCGGCATACTTGCCGCGGTCTTGCAGCGGCAAAAGACCGGCAAGGGCCAGTATGTGGAATGCGCAATGATGGATTCGGTAATGAATCTATGCCGGGTAAAGTTTCGCGACCATCAGCGTCTGACGCGCGGGCCGCTCGGCGAATATTCCATCCCCACCGACAGCCTCACGACGGTGCCGCGTGCAGGCAACGATTCGGGCGGTGGCCAACTCGGCAACGCCATACACTGCAAACCCGGCGGACCGAACGATTACATTTACCTCGTGGTGCAGGAAGCCGTGTGGGCAGCACTTGGCAGTTTGATTGGAGGGGATAACCTCGCCAGTGATCCGCGCTTCGCGACTATCAATGAAAGGCGCAAGAATCAGGTTGAAATGTGGCGCCTTCTCAATCAATTCGCTTCTCTCCACACCAAACGTGACTTGATGGAAATACTGAACAAGATTGATGTCCCTTGCGGACCCATCATGTCGACCGAGGACCTGGCGAACGACGAGCAAGTCAGGTTGCGCGATATGTATGTTGAATTGAACCATCCACAGCGCGGCACCTGGTACAACGTCGGCATGCCCATCAAGCTATCGGACTCCCCCACCCAAATCAAACGCTCGCCGCTACTCGGCGAGCATACGGATGAAATCCTGCGCGAAGTGGCCGGTTATAGCGAGGCAAAAATTGCCTTGCTCAAGGAAGCCGGCGCGTTCAGCAAGGACCCGCCCAAAGCAAGCTGAAATTCACCCATCATCTTCGACACATGAAAATCGCAATCATCGGGCAGCAAGATTTTGGCAGTGCAGTCATGCAGAAATTCCTCGACAGTGGCCACGAAGTAGTCGGCGTGTTTTGTGCGCCTGAAAAAGACGGTGCAAAACCGGATCCGCTTAAAACTGCGGCACAGGAACGCGGCCTGAAGTTGTTTCAACTGGCCTCTTTGAAAAGCGAGGCAGCACTATCAGCAATGCGCGATCTGAAAGCCGACATCGGCATTATGGCTTACGTGTTGCAATTTGCGCCGCAGGAATTTCTCAATATTCCACGGCTCGGCACCATTCAATTTCACCCTTCCTTATTACCGAAATTCCGCGGGCCCAGTTCCATCAACTGGCCGATTATTCGCGGGGAAACGAAAACCGGTTTGACTATTTTCAGGCCATCTGACGGATTGGATGAAGGCCCGGTTGTGTTGCAAAAAGAGACTTTCATTTCGCCTGACGATACACTTGGCAGCGTTTATTTCGACCGACTGTTCAGGCTTGGCGTTGACGCTATGCTGGAAGCGGCTGAACTGGTCGCTGCTGGCAAACATACAGAGGTGACGCAGGACGAGTCGCAGGCCAGCTACCAAGGTTGGTGCCGCGCCGCCGAGTGCGAAATCAATTGGCATAACCATATTGATTTTATTTATAACCTGGTGCGCGGCTGCAACCCTGCGCCGGGCGCATGGACGACACTTAACGGCAAAAAAATCCAGCTGTTTGATGCACGCAAACACCTGTTTCGTACTTTTGGCGCTGTGAAAGGAAAAATAGGCGAAATATCGGAAATCGGCGATAGCAGCATACGCATCACGGCGCAAGGCGGGCAACTAGAAGTACTCAAGCTAAAACACGAAGACGGCAAAAAAATATCCGCTACCGATTTTGCGAAAGCCGCTGGCTTGGACGTCGGCACACAACTCGGCAGCTGACCTACTTCCCGCTATTTTATTAAGCGGATTTAAAGTGTTTGGATAGTGGAAAATAATCCTATTGGATTGTGCATTGCAGCAATTTAACGACTGTGGCTTAGTTGCGCCTATTGTTGTAGGTACATCATCCGGCTGGTATATTGGTCACCTCGATAACATCAAAAGGCTCCGGTAAATAGCACGCAGTAAGCGAAATTTGAAACACGGCTTGGTACATGGTTTTGCAGCAGGAATGTTTTTCGGTAATGGCAAAATATTAAGAATAATGATTGCTTACCTCAGCGCCTGTTGTAAATCCAGGCAAATTCTGAATCATCAAAATCGACTCGGGGGGAATACAATATGGCAAACGCGAACACAGTTCAGGTAGATATTGCGAAACAAACGTTAGGCCCGATTGCGGGCAACCGGTGGATTCAATTGGCCGCTGGTGTCATAGCGATGGTCGTCATATCGAACTTCCAATACGCTTTTACTCTTTTCACGCCAGGGTTGAAGCAACATTTCGCGAGCGTGCCTTATTCCGAGATTGCGCTCATCTACACTCTGTTTATTCTCTTCGAAACCTGGCCGGTGCCGCTCGCCGGATACCTGATCGATAAATTCGGGATCCGCAGGCTGATGCTCGTCGGTGCCGTACTCATTTTTCTGGGATGGACGCTAGGAGGAATGTACGCGACAACCGTTTTTCATTTGTATATCTATTACGGCGTGCTGGCCGGCACCGGCGCGGGCATTATTTACATCGCGACAGTTGCCAATGCCATCAAATGGTTTCCCGATAAGCGAGGCCTGGCGGCCGGCCTGACCGCCGCCGGGTTTGGCGGCGGCTCGGCGCTTACCCTCATACCCATCAGCGGCAGTATTGCGTCCATGGGTTGGGCCGGAGCCATGACCGCGTGGGGCATCGGTCAAGGGATTGTGGCCATCATCATGGCGCTTATTTTGCACCACCCCCCCAAAGGCTGGTTGCCCAAGGACTGGGTGCAGCCCAAGGCGGTGGTGCAAACGCGCAAGGAATTTACCGCGGGACAGATGATGTCGCAGAAAGAGTTTTATATCATGTACTTCATGTTCCTCATGGTCTGTACCGGCGGACTGATGACGACCGGCAACATGTCCCAGATCGCCAAATCCCTTAACGTGTTCGACGCGAAGGTAATGGGTATCGCCATTGTCCCGTTCGTGGCAACCGTAGCGGGTGTAACAAATGCGTTCGCCAGAATCATGTGGGGCGCGGTCTCGGACAGATTCGGCCGGGAATATACGATGGCCTTTGCCTTTGCGCTTGAAGGTGTGCTCATCTTCCTGATGACGCAGATATCGGGCAACCCAATCGCGTTCATGATCCTGATGCCTTTTGTCTTCCTTGCCTGGGGCGAAATCTATGCATTGTTCTCGGCGATAACGGGAGATGTCTTCGGCCCAAAAAACGCCTCTGGCAACTACGGCATACTGTATACGGCCAAGGGCTTGGCTTCCATTATGGCCGGGTGGGGGGCTGCTGCCGTGGCGGCACTTTATGCTGGCTCGTTCTCAGTGCCCTATTACATTGCCGCCGTTTTCGACATCATTGCGGCGATCCTGGCCCTCTTTGTTCTACGCCCCATCATTAGAAGAAGAATCGCCGGGGAAGTGTAAGCATCCAGGAATCCCCGCAGTAGCGGGGATTCCTGGGCGAGGATGAACGCGCTGCGGAATGCGGCATTTCGACGCCCGCCGGCGATTCCAGGCCCGAAAGTATCGAAATTTTTCGCGCGCGTCCATTGCGCATACGAAGCGTCGCTGGAAATTATTTCCTGCGCCATGACAGGCAAGGCAAGCTGCCGATATTTTTCTCCAACCCCTGGTGGGAGGCATAGTCATTCAGGCTATGGTGATGCTGTTGTGGCCGTTACCGAATGCGTTGCGAAATTATCTGAAAAAACGCAGCTTGGCCAAAGCCTGACTAGGCGAAACTTCCTTAAAGTTTCAGCTTGCCGTTATGCTCTTGAATCGTTTTTGCCAACAGGCTGGTACAGGCATAAACCGCCGACAGGTACGGTGTCGGTATGCCGGTAATTCTTCCCAACTCAATCACCGCGCCCACTAACGCTTCCAGTTCCAGCGGTCGGCCAGCTTCCACGTCCTGCAACATCGATGTCTTGTGCTTGCCGACAGATTCCGCGCCGGCGATGCGCTTTTCCAGTGGCACCCTGAAAGTCGCGCCGAGTTTTTCGCCTATAGCTTGCGCTTCGCGCATGATGTTGGTCGCGAGTTCGCGGGTAAGCGGATATTGGCAAATCGCCTCCAGCGTCCCGTGAGTCAATGCGCTGATCGGGTTGAACGTGCAGTTGCCCCAAAGTTTGAGCCAGATTTCCGAACGAATGTCTTTGAGAATCGGCGATTTGAAACCGGCATTGATGAATAATTCCGACACCATTTTCACCCGGTCGGATTCGCTGCCATCGATTTCGCCAACAGGATAACGATTGCCCTCATGGTGCTCGATTACGCCAGGCTCTATGATTTCCGCCGCCGGATAGATAATGCATCCAAGTATTTGATTAAAATCAATATTTTTTGAAATAACCCCGCCCGGATCGACACTTTCCAGGTGCCTGCCTTCGTACTCACCGCCATGCTTGTTGAAATACCAGAACGGAATGCCGTTTTGCGTGGTGAGAATAATCGTGTTGGGCGCGACTATGGATTCCAATTCCGCCGCAACCGGCGCAACCTGATGCGCTTTCATACCCAGAATCACAATGTCACTCGGTCCGGCCTCGGCGATTTTATCAGTTGCTTTGAGTTTAGTGACTATCTCCGTGCCGTCGTCCTGGATCAACTTCATCCCATTCGCGCGCACAGCGGCAAGGTGCGCGCCGCGAACAATCACTGTGACATCATGGCCGGATTGCGCCAGCTTCATGGCCATAATGCCGCCGATAGCGCCGGCGCCGACTACACATATTTTCATGTTGTTAAACTTTCAGAAGGAAAATGATTGCGCAGCGATCCAATACCGTCGATGACGACTTCGATTTCGCTGCCGGGTTTTGAGCACACCTACGCCTATCGAAGTGCCGCAGGCGATGACATCACCGGGCATCAGCGTCAACTCGCGGGAAACATGGCTTACGATGGCCGCTGGTGAAAAAATCATATCATTTCAAGGGTAATTCTGCCACTCCGTGCTATTGAGAATGGTGCGCACATACAGCGTAGCCGGATCCAGTCCGGTGGCGATCACCGGCCCGAATATGCCGAAAGTATCGAAGCTTATCGCGCGCGTCCATTGCGCAAACGAAGCGTCGCTGGAAATTATATCCTGCGACGTGACATCGTTAACGCAGGTATAACCGAAAATGGCGTCCATGGCTTCGGCTTCACTCACATTGCGCGTGATCTTGCCGATCACAATGCCAAGCTCACCTTCAAACATAACTTTACCGCTGTAATGAGAAGGGGCGCGAATAGGTCGAGCATGTGCATGAATTGAATTCACGCCCTTGAAAAAATACAGGGGCCCGAGCGGAATCGCGTTGTCTGCTTTGGCCGCTAAAGCGTGGAAATTATTCCACAGCGCGAAAAAATTGCGTGGTACGCAAGGCGTGAGCAGTGTGACATCTGCAAGCGAGAGTTTTTCCCGGGTAACTTGCGGCGAGTCAAACATATCACCCGAACACACATTGATTATATCGCCTGCAAGAGTACCGAAACCCGCCTTACCCGCTTGGTCGAAACGCAATCATAACGCCATGCTACCTCCCTTTGTTTTAGCCGCGATCGTACTCATTATTCATAGTCGTCACAATTCTGCCCATCAGCAGAAGACGTGAAGTGTTGATTCACAAGACAATATATAGTGCGCCTCTGTTTTTTTCGAATCTTGACTGCGGTCAACGACAGCAGGGACGGTTGCCATCTATAGTCTTGGCTTGCGTCCCCGAAACGCAACTCTGGAGTGCGTCCTGAGTCCAACCAGATATTGCACCAGCCCACATCGCCCCGCTTACAAAGCAAAAAGGAGAGATATGTCTTCCGTCACCGAAAATCGCGCCGCAACTGCCCCTGACCCCACCCTCAAAACGAAAAGTCCTGATTCCGGCACCAAATCCGGCGACCAATTGCACGATACCCTGGCTGAACAGACCGACGGATTTCACCTCGTTATCGATGCGCTGAAACTAAACGGCATCGACACTATTTTTTGTGTGCCCGGCATTCCCATCACCGATCTTACGCGTATGGCGCAAGCCGAAAACATGCGAGTGATTTCGTTCCGCCACGAGCAGCACGCGGGCAATGCTGCAGCAGCAGCAGGCTATTTGACGCAGAAGCCGGGCATCTGCCTGACGGTATCCGCCCCCGGTTTTCTCAATGGCCTGACGGCACTGAGCAACGCGACAACGAATTGCTTCCCGATGATCCTGATCAGTGGCTCGAGCGAGCGTGAGATCGTCGACCTGCAGCAGGGAGATTATGAAGAGATGGATCAGCTCGCTATCGCCAAGCCTTTGTGCAAGGCCGCCTTTCGCGTCCTGCATGCTGAAGACATCGGCGTGGGTATCGCGCGCGCCATTCGCTCTGCATTGTCAGGCCGGCCGGGTGGTGTCTATCTTGATCTTCCCGCCAAATTGTTCGCGCAGGTTATGGACGCCGAAGCCGGCAAGAAGTCGCTGATCAAGGTCGTCGATCCGGCGCCGCGCCAGATTCCCGCACCCGACTCTGTCAAGCGCGCGCTCGAATTGCTCAAAGGCGCCAAGCGCCCGCTCATCATTTTGGGCAAGGGTGCGTCTTACGCCCGGGCCGATGCCGACATTCGCGCGCTGGTTGAAAAAACGGGCATCCCTTATCTGCCGATGTCCATGGCCAAAGGACTGCTGCCCGACACGCACGCGCAATCGGCCTCTGCCGCACGCTCTTATGTGCTGGCAGAAGCCGACGTCGTGATGTTGGTTGGCGCTCGCCTGAACTGGCTGTTGTCGCACGGCAAGGGTAAAACATGGGGTGGGCCGAAGCAATTTATCCAGATCGACATCGCGCCGACCGAAATCGACAGCAACGTCGCCATCGCTGCACCGCTAATCGGCGACATTGGTTCCTGCGTATCGGCTTTGGTCGCCGGGCTCGGTGCCAACTGGAATAAACCGCCTGCGGAGTGGACAGGCGCGATCACCGAGCGCACGAACAAGAACCTGTCGAAGATGGCGGAAACACTGGCGCTGAACCCATCGCCGATGAACTTCCACAGCGCGCTGAACGTGGTCCGCAATGTGGTGAAGGCCCGCCCGGATGCGATCGTGGTCAACGAAGGTGCCAATACGCTGGACTTCGCTCGGAGCATTGTGAACATGTACGAGCCGCGCAAGCGGTTGGACGTCGGTACATGGGGGATCATGGGCATCGGCATGGGCTTTGCGGTCGCTGCCGCAGTGGTGACCGGCAAGCCTGTCATCGCCATCGAGGGCGACAGCGCATTCGGCTTCAGCGGCATGGAAGTCGAGACGATTTGCCGTTACAACCTGCCCGTATGCGTGATTGTATTCAACAACAACGGCATCTATCGCGGCATCGACGTGAACCCTAGCGGCGGAAAAGATGTTGCACCGACTGTGTTCGTCAAGAACGCCCGCTACGACAAGATGATGGAAGCCTTCGGCGGCGTCGGCGTTCACGCCACTACGCCTGCAGAACTGCAAAAGGCGCTGGATGAGGCAATCAAGTCCGGCAAACCGACGCTGATCAACGCAGTGATCGACGAAACCGCTGGCACTGAAAGCGGCCGCATTACCAGCCTGAACCCGACAAGCGCGAAAAAAAAGTAAGTTAAACCATTGCACCATCGATAAGGAAACAAGATCATGACCAAAGCACTAGACGACATCAAAATCATCGACTTCACCCACGTTCAGGCTGGACCCGCCTGCACCCAGATGCTCGCCTGGTTCGGTGCTGACGTAATCAAAGTCGAGCGTCCCGGTTCCGGCGATGTAACACGCAGCCAATTGCGCGACATCCCCGACGTGGATGCCCTGTATTTCACCCAGCTCAACAGCAACAAGCGCTCGCTGACGCTCGACACCAAAAAGCCCGAAGGCAAAAAAGTGCTGGAGCAACTGATCAAAGAATGTGACGTGCTGGTCGAAAACTTCGGCCCTGGCGCACTCGATCGTATGGGCTTCTCCTGGGAGCGCATTCTCGAATTGAACCCGAAAATGATCGTAGCATCGGTCAAAGGTTTTAGCGACAGCCACCACTACGAAGACCTGAAGGTTTATGAAAACGTGGCGCAATGCGCCGGCGGCGCTGCCTCGACCACCGGCTTCTGGGATGGCCCACCGACCGTTAGTGGAGCAGCGCTAGGCGACAGCAATACTGGCATGCACCTGGCCATCGGCATCCTGACCGCGCTGCGCCAGCGCGACAAGACCGGCCGCGGCCAAAAAGTAGCCGTGTCGATGCAAGACGCTGTACTGAACCTGTGCCGCGTTAAGCTGCGCGACCAGCTCCGCCTGGATCGTCTGGGTTATCTGGAAGAATATCCACAATACCCGCACGGCAAGTTCACCGACGTCGTACCACGCGGCGGCAACGCCGGCGGCGGCGGCCAACCGGGTTGGGTGTTGAAGTGCAAAGGTTGGGAAACCGACCCTAACGCGTACATTTATTTCACCATCCAGGGTCAGGCTTGGGCACCGATTTGCGATGCCATCGGCAAGCCCGAGTGGAAGACCGACCCGCTCTACATGACGGCCAAAGCGCGTCAGCCGCACATCATGGACATTTTTGCGACCATCGAAGCGTGGCTCAAGGACAAGACCAAGTTCGAGGCCGTGGACATTCTGCGCAAGTTCGACATTCCTTGCTCACCCGTGATGTCGATGAAAGAAATCGCCAACGATCCCTCTCTGCGCGCCAGCGGCACCATCGCTGAAGTGCAGCACAAAGAGCGTGGCAGTTACCTCACTGTAGGCAGTCCGATCAAGTTCTCCGACATGAAAGTCGAGATCACCGGTTCGCCATTGCTAGGTGAGCATACCGACGAAGTGCTGGCCGGCCTGGGTTACAACAAAGACCAGATCGCGGCGCTACACACGGCCGGAGCGGTTTAAATATCAGCATCTGACGCTTGGGTGTTGATGCAGCATAAAGACGGCGTTCAACATGAGCGCCGTCTTTGTTTGGAAAACCTTTTATCAGAATCAGGAGCCACATCATGCAATCCATCATTGACCTGAAGCAACTTGTAGAAGCCCTTGGCGATGCTGTCATGGCCGCGGACGCCAGCGGGGCCATCACGCTGTGGAATCCTGCGGCTGAGCGCATGTTTGGCCATACAGAAGCTGAGGCCTTGGGCCAATCGCTCGATCTGATCATTCCGCAGCGTCAACAACAGCGCCATTGGGACGGCTATCACAAGACCATGCAGACAGGCATCACCAAATACGGCCACGATGTGTTGCGGGTACCGGCGGTTCACAAAGACGGGCATGCGCTGTCCATCGCCTTTACGGTGGCTCTGTTGCATTCACCTGACGACAAGGTGTCCGATATCGTGGCTGTGGTCCGCGACGAAACCAGCCGCTTCAATGAGGAACGCGCACAGCGCAAGCACGTCGCCGAGTTGGAAGCTAAACTGGCAGCAGCGCGTTAGCCTGGCGCTCAGTTCAATGTACCCAAGCAGAACTGTGATAGCATCGCGGCAAAATATTTTCAGCCGCAAACTCACAAACGAAAGGTTTCAATGGATGGGTGGCTGCTGGTTTATCTGGGCGTCGGCGGTCTGATCGGCTATCTTGCCGGACTGTTCGGCGTCGGCGGCGGTGCCATGTCCGTGCCGCTGTTTGTCATGATGTTCAGCGCGCAGAATTTCCCTAAGGAACATATGGTGCATGTGGCGCTTGGGACGTCGCTCACGGCTATCGTTTTCACTTCTATGTCGAGCCTGCGCGCCCATCACCAGCACGGCGCAGTGAACTGGACCATTGTAAAATACATGGCGCCGGGGTTGCTGCTCGGTACTTTTCTAGGGACACAGATTGCGGGGTTTTTCTCTACGCGGGTTCTCACCATAATTTTTGTCGTGTTTATTTTCTATCTGTCGTTAAGTATGGTTACGCAAAAAAAAACCAAATCCGCACGGGGATTACCACGGCCCCTGGTCACAGCATCGGTGGGTGCAGGTATCGGCGCGGTTTCAAGCCTGATCGCTGCGGGAGGCGGTTTTCTTTCCATTCCATTCATGGCCTGGTGCAATGTCAAAATGCACGAGGCTATCGGTACGTCTGCCGCGCTGGGTTTTCCGATCTCACTGGCGGGCGGCATCGGTTATATCGTCGCCGGCTGGAACGCGCAGTCGTTACCGCCCCACACTATCGGCTATGTTTACTGGCCGTTGTTGGTATGTTTTGTCGTATCAAGCATGCTCATGGCGCCGTTCGGTGCCCGGCTCTCGCATCGGACAAACGTTAGTACGCTAAGGAAATGGTTCGCAGTGCTGCTGGCAGGGTTGGCGACGAAAATGATGTGGAGTTTATTCTGAAGTCTAAGTTTTGCATCTATTAACAAGAATTGAAAGATGGTCCCAAACCGCGCCCGCTAGATGCGCCGGACGAATCGGAAAGCGTTCGCGTTCGTTCCACCTTCATGTGAAGGGACCACATGAGCAAGAAGAGTTACTCGCTATATAGTGCTTTTAGTCACGTCCGGGCTGACTCGAAGCAACGCCGCTGGCAGCGCCAGAAAACGGGCACGGGCCAATGCTGGGAAATTGCGATGCGCAACCAGCAAGTTTGGTTTGCAAAGGGCTGAAATATGATAAATAAAATTGCGGACTCAATAAGCAGCGCTCTGGCAGAAGTCAGAGACGGTAGCACCGTGCTCATCGGAGGCTTTGGCACCGCTGGCATCCCTGACGAACTCATTGCCGGCCTGATCGAGCAAGGCACGCGCGATCTGACTATCGTCAACAACAACGCGGGCAATGGAGACACTGGCCTAGCGGCACTGCTCAAAACAGGACGCGTGCGCAAAATCATTTGCAGCTTTCCCCGCCAAACAGATTCCTATGTGTTCGACGAGTTGTATCGCAGTGGGCGTATCGAACTGGAGCTGGTACCCCAAGGCAACCTGGCCGAGCGCCTGCGTGCGGCCGGGGCGGGGATTGGGGCCTTTTTCACGCCGACGGGTTACGGCACTGATTTGGCCCGCAAGACGGACGGCACCCCAAAGGAAACCAAGGTGATTGACGGCAAACCGTACGTTCTGGAGTACCCGATTCGCGGTGACTTGGCGATTATTAACGCCGAGTACGGTGACCGTTGGGGCAATCTCACCTACCGCAAAGCCGCACGTAACTTCGGTCCTGTCATGGCTACGGCAGCAACGCGCACAGTAGCGAGCGTTCATCACATTGTAGAACTGGGGGCGTTAGACCCCGAAGCCATCGTGACGCCCGGAATCTACGTGAGCCAGGTGGTGAAAATTGAACGTATTGCTACCCGTGCAGGCGGCTTTAAGGCGACGGCGTGAGCGATGAGTCCAAATTATTTTAGTCTGTTGCCCCTAAGGAATTTGCTTGAGTAACTATCAAAAAAGAAATAAGGACCAGCTCGCACAGCGCGTTGCACATGACATCCACGACGGTGCCTATGTGAATCTGGGCATAGGCATGCCCACGCTGGTAGCAAACCATATCCCAATGGATCGTGAAGTGATCCTTCACAGTGAAAACGGTATTTTGGGAATGGGGCCAGCCCCTGCGTCGGGCGAAGAAGATTTTGACTTGATCAATGCCGGCAAGCAGCCCGTGACGCTTTTGTCTGGAGGCTCCTATTTTCACCATGCCGACAGCTTTGCCATGATGCGCGGCGGCCACCTGGATATTTGCGTACTGGGCGCATTTCAGGTCTCAGCCACAGGCGACCTGGCCAACTGGCATACGGGAGAAAAAGATGCGATTCCCGCTGTCGGGGGCGCCATGGACCTGGCAATCGGGGCTAAACAAACCTGGGTCATGATGGACCTGCTCACCAAGAATGGCGAGAGCAAGATAGTCAAGCAATGCAGCTACCCGCTCACAGCTATCGCCTGCGTCAAGCGCATTTATTCCGATCTGGCTACCCTTGCCTGCAGCCCGGAAGGGCTAATGCTCATCGACAAGATCGATGGCCTCACGCATGCAGAATTGGAGCGGCTCATCGGGTTGCCGATTCTGTAAGCGGTCCAGGACTGCCGGGCTTATCCTGGGATGGCATCTCCGTTGCGCATATTGTAGTTCCTGCAGATGGTTCCCTCATTCCTCAACCACCGCGACCGCCTGTCGTCGGCACGGCTTCACAGTCTCGCACTGCTAGATGAATGATTGGGAAAATCGATGCTTTGAAAACGCGTGTTGCTGGGATGCGCCACGCTTTTTCAACGGCTTGATTCATAAGCATGTGGAGAGCGCTTACTAGTTGCTGCAGCGCAAGTATTTGCTGCAGCCTCCCTGCACGTCGCCGTTTATGTCAAACGCAGTCCATTCGACGGCCATTTTACCCGCCTTGCCGCTTTCACCTGCCTGCCCGCTGGAGCCCTTCATGCCTGCT
>JBAVRP010000005.1:0-30823 GCA_049695115.1 Burkholderiales bacterium
GTCTCTTTGTCGTACACCTGGCCGGGGAATCTTGGGTTGTAGGTGAACACGCCTGCACTTTGCGGATTCTCGTTTGGTAGGCTGAGGCCGAACGGGTCGCTGTCCCATTGCCATCTTTTCTTATTGGCGGTGCCTGCTGCGTTGTCGGTGATCAGCCTTGGGGTGTTGAGGTGGTCGGCGTAGATGTAGCTGGCTTTGTAGGTGGTCGCCGTGGTGCCGGGTTGGATAACGGCTATCGGTTGGTCATCGAGATAGATGGTTTCGTAGAGCGGGACGCCTTTGCTGTCGTATTCGCCCAGCAGTTTGCCGCTTTCGTCGTACAGATAGACGTTGGTGGTGGTGCCGATGGTTTTCTTGACCCGCTGGCCGAGGCCGTTCACCAGATAGGTGCTCGTGGTGGTGCCTTTTTTGGCGCTGGCGAGGCGGCCTCGGGCGTTGTAGGTGTAAGTGACGCTGCCGTCGCTGGTGAGATTGCCGGCCAGGTCATAGACGTTGCTTTGGGTGGTGGTATTGACGACGGCGGTGAGTTTGTTGCTGGTTGGGGCGACGTTGTAAGTCGACACAGTAGCGCCGGGACGATACGAGGTGCGGTTGCCGGTCGTATCGTAGGTGTAGCCTATGGTGGTGGTGTTCTGGGTGTAGCTGGTGAGGCGGTCAAGGTTGTCGTAGCCGAAGCCTTGGTTGAGCGTCGGGGTGAGGCTGTCGGTGATGCTGCTGATGCGGCCTGCATCGTCGTAGGTCACCGTCTTGGTGCTGCTGCCGAAGCTGTAGGTTTTGACGCGGCCGTCGAGATCATAGGTGCGCGTATAGTTGCTGCCGTTGCTCCAGGTCCAGAAGTTGGCCGGGCCGAAGGGATAGTAGGTAGCGTCGCTCAACAGCGCAGTACCGTTCACTGTGAGGCCGGTAACACGACCCGCGGTATAGGTATAGCCCACCACTTTACCGGAGGGGTAAGTGATGCTGCTGAGTTGTCCGCCGGCGTCGTAGGCGTAGGCTATGGATTTGCTCAAGGTTCCCACGGTCTGGGTTTTAGTCGCAATGCGGCCCTGGGCGTTGTAGGTCCAAGCGGTGGAGCCGGATTCGTCGCTCATGCTGGTGAGACGGCCGATGCCATTGACGCCGCTGTCGTAGTTAAAGGTCACGCCAGTGCCGGTGGTAAAGGCCAGGGTCTTGACGCGGTTGAGCGCGTCGTAAGTATAAGTAGTTGTTTGCGCGCGCGCGTCTTTCGAGGTTTTGAGATTGCCGGCGTCGTCGTAGGTGCGCGTGGTGCCGGCGGTATCCGGGCTGGTGGTCTGGTTGGTATTGTCCAAACCATCGATACCGTAGACGGTATTCAGATTGCGCGGGTCGGTAACCTGATTAAGGTGGTCGAGGCCGTCGTAGGCATATTTCACCAAGCCGTTATTCGGGTCGGTGATCTGGATTAATCGATTCAGCGCGTCATACGCGTTGCCGGTCGTGCGCGCCAAGGGATCGAGCGCACTGGTGAGGTTGCCTTGGGTGTCGTAGCCGTATTGGGTAATTTGCCCGGTCGGGTTAGTGCCGCCTATGTCTTTTTTCAGGCGATTGAGCGCATCGTATTCGCGCGCGCGGGTTTGCGCCAACACGCCGGTCGAATAGCTGGTGTCCTCTTTGGTGCGATTGCCCATTGCGTCCAGGGTGTAATGGATTTTGCTGCCAATATTGTTTTGAATATCGGTCAAGCGACGGGTTGCGTCGTAGGTATAAGTAAGATACGAGCCGTCGGGCGCGGTGACTTTGATGAGTTGCCCAACATTGTCGTAATCGTATTGGGTCAGTTCGGTTCCTACGGTACGGGTTTTGAGACGGCCGCGTACATCGTTAGGTCATGGCGGTAATCAAGCCATTCGGGTCGGTCATGGACTGCAGACGACCATGCGCATCGTAAAGCGTATAGCGGGTAACCTGGTTCAAGGCCTTGGTGTAAGTCGCGACATTGCCTTGCGCGTCATAGGTGTAAGTTGCTGTGTCAACCACGTCGGTGCGCGGCGCATCGACCGTCAACACCTGGCCGTTGGTGTTGTAGGTGTAGGTCCAGGTTCGTTTTTTTAGCATGGCGGTGTCGGTGACGGTTTTAGTCAGCAGCGCGCCATTGATGGCATCGTAAACAAAGTCCGTGCTGCGGCCAGGCTCGCTAATATTCGTCGGCAAGCGGAAGTTGGGATGCCAAGCGGTGGTGATGGTGCGCGCTTGTGGTGTGCCAAAGGCTTCGGTGCGGCTTTGTTCCAGGCCGCGCGCGTTGTAGCTATAGTTGGTGACATTGCCTTTGAAATCGGTTTTGCTTGCGACAAAGCCGTTCGCGTCGTAGGTGGTGCTGGCCGTGCCGCCGCCGGGACAGGTCGAGCAGGCGAGCGAGGCGCTGGCCGGCTTGATGATTTTTCCTCTGAACTGGTCATTGTTGCCGCTATAGGTATGAGTACGCACCGCGCCTAAGGGATCGGTAATCGAGACCGGTGCGCCCGCTGCCGTAATGCCGCCACTGTAAGTAATGACATATTTATCGGTGCCGCCAGCGTGTTCGGACGAGTAAGCGCGCCCGAAGCCGTCATAAGCCCAAGCAGCGATGCGTACGCCGTAGGCATCGACGATCCCGGTCAGCGCAGTATTGCCGGTGTATTCGTAGCTGCGCGTGGTGGTGTCGGGATAGGTGACCGAGGTAATGCCGTTGTAGGTGTAGATGTCGTTATTGGGCGTGACCAGTCTGCTTACGGCATTGCCGGCAAGATCAATAGTCAGGCTGCGGCCGAGGCTGTGCGTCACGGTGATGCCGGTGGCGGTGTAGGTCAGCGTCTGCGTCAGTCCCGCGCGGTTGCGGAGGGATAAGAGTGTACCCGTCGCATTATAGGTTTCCGTTTCGTCGTCGTTATTGAAGAACTGCCACGAGCCATCGGCGAGCTGGGTCAGACGCTCGGTGATTTCAGGTAGGGACGACACCCAATTCGCGCCGGATTTGTCGTAAATGAGGGCGCGGCCATCGGGACGATAAACAACTGCAATCGTTTGCGGGTTGGTGTCGGTGGCCGAATTCTTTAATGTGGCCGTGGCTATCCTTCTGCTGAAGGTGTGTGTCCAGGCTCCCTTTTGTAGATTGTAGGGGTTGAGAAGCGGAATGGCTTGTTGCCAGGAATTGTAAAAACGCTCAAAGCGTAACGGGAAAGGCCCCTCGCCGACGTAGTCAGTTTCACGTTGGTACTTGTTGCCATGCCAGCCGGTGTTGATCGGATTGGTGCCGTTCTCGCCGCAGGTTTTGCAGTTGGGGCCCATGGGAAAAGTTTCTATGGGCGGTGGCGGATTGCAATTGTCGCCGGATTCTTCTATTTGTTTGACGTAATTCCATTGCTTGATGATGGTGGTGGGGACGCAAGGCGGAGGGGGGACGCATTCGCCGTTTACCCGGACGGTTGGTGGGGTGCACGGCGGGAGGGGTTGAGTACGGCACTCCTCAATAGTCGTGCAACAGTAGGGACCTAAAGGATGCGTGTTGCCAGCCCCGCTCGGTTCTCGGTAGCAAGTTCTCGTGGAGTACAATCCATTTTCATATATCCCTCCGTAAGTAACTCCTGGTATCGGATTAACAATACATCGTGAGCCGGCCTCGTATGTTGCTGCCCAGTCCTCTGCGCCTGGCCATCCGGCCTGTGACGGGGAAGCCCACTGAGTCACCCGCCAAGGAACAAACAGGGTAAAGCCTCCTGTGCAACCCTTGTTAAAGGCAGACTCAGCCTGAGACTTTGACTCTGATCGTGTAGAGAAAATCCCCATATTGCTCCACCACTCTGCAGGAACTATTACAGCGTTAGCTGAAATGTTCATTCCCAGACAAACACAAATGATGAACATGCGAAATGCTGACTGAAAAATTCTCGTTGTCGATTCCCGCAGTTGTTGTAAATGCTTAGCCAAGACTAAAGATTGAGACGGTTTGTTCATATTATTTCCCCATTCGGCAGATGGAACAAAAAATGTTTTCGTATTGATTTTTAATGGTTTTTTGTTGCGCTGTTATTTGATTTCCTCAGCAGAATATATTGGCCGGGAAAGACGGTCAACTCTCGATTTTTTTACTTACTGTTTTCAACCCGACGGCGCGGCGCGTTCACATACAAGCTGACGTTAGCAGGCAAAGGATTTTTAGGCCGTTGGTAATTGAGTAACCACTTCTGAATAGCCGCTAGTGGGGTGCTTTTCATATGGCGGGTATTGGCCGGTTTTTGACAGTTGCGCATGATCCCAACAGCGGACATTCGCCCCTAATGATTATGAAAAAATAGCTCCCCGAGAAGCAATGGATGACCAAATATTACACGCCGTTTTTCTTGAACCATGCCAGCATTTTTTTCCATGCATCTTCCGCCTGCTCTTTGCGATAGCTGGGACGGTAATCGGCGTTGAAGGCGTGCGGGGTGTCGGGATAGACGATAATTTCTGATTGGCTCGCGCCTGATTTTAATTCGCTGCGCATTTTTTCTACCGTGTCGACGGGGATTCCCTGATCGGCGCCGCCGTATAATCCGAGTACCGGCGCTTTGAGCATGGCGGCGATGTCGATGGGATGTTTCGGTGATAACTCGCTCGCCTGTCCGACTAAACGTCCGTACCACGCCGCGCCGGTTTTCACGTTCGGGTTATGCGCGGCGTAGAGCCAGGTGATACGTCCGCCCCAGCAGAATCCGGTAATCGCCAGCCGTGCTGCGTCGGATTTGCCCGATGCTTTGGCCCACGCAACGCTGGCGTCGAGGTCTTCCATCACTTGCTGGTCGGGGACTTTGGATACGACTGTGGAAAAAATTTCGTTCATGTCTTTGATCTTCGACACATCGCCCTGCCGCGCATAGAGTTCGGGCGCGATAGCCATGTAGCCATACTTGGCCAGCCGACGGCACACATCTTTTATATGTTCGTGCACGCCGAATATTTCCTGCACCACTAACACGACGGGAAATTTATCGCCGGACGCTGGCATGGCGCGATAAGCCGGCATGTCGCCGCCTTTGGCCGTAATTTTAATTTCGCCGGCAGTAAGGCCGTCGCTTGAAGTGGTGATGGTTTGCGCGGCGACGGGTTGCGTCGATAAGGCGAAGCCGCTGGCGAGCGCGGTGACGACAAATTCGCGGCGGGTGACATAGGCTTTGGGCATCAGGCTTTTGAGTTCGGCGAGCATGGGTGTCTCCTGTATGGTCATGGTCAAAGGGAATATTATTTTGAAGGAACAGTCGTATGATTAGTGTAGCAAGTAAAATTCGGCCTGCAACTACGGCTTTAGCTCAAGTAATTCGGGGAGAAATGCCGGGGGATTTACCCCGCAGCGCAATAAATTGCAACAAAAAAATATTCAATAAAAACAATTACTTGAAAAATAATCGTCAACCATTGGTTGACGACTCCGTTATTGGAAGCGTTTACTGCGAGTATCGTAGCATTGTGCAGCGATCAACAACGCGTCGTAAGACACGGAAACAGTAAACAGACCTAAAGGAGATACACCATGGATGCAAACCTTACAACTAAAGCAAAATCCAACCCAATTTTCGTCATCGCGGCAATTGCAATCACCATATTCAGCGCCATCGGCATCGGCGCGATGACCGGGCTGATCCCCAGCTCGTTCTCTAAAACTGATGCGGCTAAAGCTGCCGCGAATTCGACGGCGACGGCAACCGAAGCTGTGAAAGCTGCTGCAGCTCCCGTTGTGGCTGCTGTTGATACAGCCAAGCTGCAAGCTGAACCCAAAGCTGACGCCGCGTTGACCAAAGCGGAAGACAAAGTATTGCAACCCGTTGCGCCGGAAACCAAAGCTGCTGCCTCTGCTCCAAAACCAGTAGTCGCGCACAAACCAGCGCCGAAACCCGCAGCGCCAAAAACGGTTGTTGCTGACAACAGCTACAGCACTGCACCGGTAAGCCAGCCTTACACTGCACCTGCTCCGGTACAAGTTGCCGCTGCACCGGCCGCTCCTGTTGCTGCTCCTATCGTATGTAGCAACTGCGGCGTGGTTGAAGCCATTAACGCCATTCAACAACAAGGCGACGCCAGCGGTGTCGGCGCAGTAGTCGGCGGCGTAGCCGGTGGCGTAGTTGGCCATCAGGTTGGTAGCGGCCGCGGCCGTGACCTGGCCACCGTGTTAGGCGCCGTTGGTGGTGCAGTAGCCGGTAACCAGATTGAAAAAAGTAAAAAAGCGACAACTGCCTATGACGTAGTGGTTCGCATGAGCGATAACAGCACGCGTACCGTCCGTGCAACTGCAACGCCGGATTACGGCGTCGGTCAAAAAGTAAAAGTTGTCGATGGTCAGATCGTCCGCAACTAAGAACAGAAATTGAAATAAACGAAAGCCCCGCAGATGCGGGGCTTTTTTTCGTCTGGCAATTTGCTATAGTCATCATTATTCATCGGAGAACACTCATGGAAACCATCACCATACCCATCGAAGGCATGACTTGCGGCGGCTGTGTTAAAAGCGTGACTGGCGTGCTACAAAAAATCAGCGGCGTAAATAGCGTGAATGTATCGCTGGAAAAAAAACTTGCCGAGATACAATTCGACGAGGCTAAAACTTCACCACGAGATTTTAAGCAAGCAATAGAAGACGCGGGTTATGAAGTAATCAAAAAATAATTTCCCTATCCGCCCCCAACACAAAACAATAAAATCAATTGACTACCTACGCCCTGCTATTAATACTCGGCGCAGCTTTGCTGCACGCGAGTTGGAATTTTCTGCTCAAGCGCACAGGAGGCGGCGCATCGTTTGTGTGGCTATGTTCGCTTATCACCACACTGGTTTACGCGCCGCTCGCCATCGGCATTCTGTGGTATCAACACATCAGCCTCAGCAATATGCAACTCGGCTTCATGACGGGCACAGCTGTGCTGCACACGATTTATTTTTTGCTCCTGGCGCGCGGCTATCGTTACGGCGATTTATCTCTGGTATATCCGCTGGCGCGCGGCTCGGGCCCGCTACTGACGATTTTAATCGCGGTGCTGTTGTTACACGAACAACCAACGACACTCGCATTGGTCGGCGCGGGATTGTTGGCGGCCGGCGTCTTGCTACTTACGTTCGATCCACGCAAAAGTCTTAATTTCTCCACTACGCTATCGAAAAGCGGAATCGCAATTGGCTACGCGCTGCTTACTGGCGCGACAATTGCCGGCTATACCGTTTGGGACAAATATGCCGTGGCGACTTTGTTGATTCCGCCCATTGTGCTCGACTGGTCGAGCAATCTTGGGCGCACAGTCATGATGTCGCCGTTTATTTTGCGTGACTTATCCGGCGTCAGGAATGTCTGGCGCAGTTATCGTAAAGAAATCATCGCCGTTGCCGTATTCGGCCCGATGTCCTACGTGCTCGCATTGACCGCAATGGTGTTCACGCCGGTGAGTTATGTCGCGCCTGCACGCGAAATCAGCATTCTATTTGCGGCGCTGATGGGGACGCATTTTCTCAAGGAAAAACAAGGGAAACGCAGAATCATTGCGGCGATGACGATGGTGGCGGGCTTAGCGATGCTGGCGTTAAACTAATCAGAATTCCTGACGAACTCTTAAATAGCTGGCAAATCGCGGCAAACCATTTTTGGTCAAACCTTTGTATTGATATGTCACTATCGCGCCGACGGGCGGCGGATTTGCCCGTACTACGTCGCTGAAGCCGGTGCCGAGGCGAAATTTTTTTCCCTGCCGGGTTTCCATTTCCAACGCGCCGAGCATGCCAGTGTATTTTCCTTTACCGGGAATATGGCCGATCACTTTGGCTTCGGTGTCCAGATTGGGTTTGAGTTTGAGCAATACGTCGCTACGGCCTGTCACATATAGTGCGTCCGCCAGATGCAACATTAGTCCTTCTGCGCCCTGCTTCACTATTGCGTCGAATTTACGTTGTAGTGTTGCGCGGTCGGCGATACGAGATTGCTCTACTGCTATCAATTGTGACCAGTTGGCTTTTTTCACTACTTCAAGAATTTTTGCATAGCGTTCGGCAAACGAACCCGGCTCATCGGGCAATTCAAATACCATATACCTCACCTGCTTCCATTCGTCGTCGACGGGCATATTTTTTTTCACCACGCCAGACAATTCTTCAAAGCGTTCGCGACCCAGCCACAATTCGCCGTCGAGCTTTTGCTGCGGAAGTTTTGCCAGAAACCAAGCAGGTACGTTGACGATATTGCCGCTGCGAAAGCGCAACACTTTGCCGTCCCACATTGCCCGAACGCCGTCGTATTTTTCGCTTACAAGGTATTGTGTGACATCGATGTTGTCGCTGAGGACGTTGGCAAGAAGGAATGAGGGGGTGGTTTGTTTGGCGTTTTCTGCAATCGCATGAGGTGATGCAATTAACAGAGCGGAAATAATATAGAATAAAAAATTGCGAAATAAATTCATGATGTGTTTGTTTTGCCTCTCAAACATATTGTTTCCCCGGGTTACGCTACGCTCCACCCAGGCTACATTTTTAACTTATTTGCGCAGTGTGGCGAGGCCAACACCCGCGCCTATGAGCAAGACGCCGCAAAGTTTGTTGATAATGCGCGCGTAGCGCGGTTGGCGCGCGAGCTCGGATGCCTTGCCCGCAAGCGACCCGTAGCCAAACAGGATAAAAAATTCCAGCACCACCGACGTGACACCCATGATAAAAATCTGCCAGGCGACGGATTTAGTCGGGTCGATGAACTGCGGCAGCAACGCGGCAAAGAATAATAAAGTTTTAGGGTTTGCCAGTTGCAACGCCAGTGCGTTAAGAAACAAGCGCCCGCCTCCGGCTAATTTTTGCTCCTGTGCGGGCACTTCCAACACTGAATCTTTTTCCAACCATGTCGTCACGCCGAGATAAACCAGATACGCCGCGCCGATCCACTTGATATAAAAAAATATTTCATACGACGCCATCAACAGAGCACCCAAACTCGTCGCCGACAAAATAAAATAAATCGTGTTGCCGGCAAGAATACCGAGATTGGAAAACACCGACATAACCGCGCCGCGATTGAGGCCGGTGGCGATAATCACCATCACCGCCGGGCCCGGGGAGAGACATAGAAAAATTTCAGTGACTGCAAATAGCAACCAGGCTTCGAACGACATACAATTTAACTATTTGATTATATTAAATTATTTATAATTTCTCATACACCGCAGCTATCCCCTGCCCGCCTCCAATGCACATGGTCACCAGCGCATAACGTTTGTTGGTGCGATGGAGTTCGTAAATGGCTTTGATGGTGAGTATGCAGCCGGTCGCGCCGATAGGATGGCCTAACGCAATAGCGCCGCCATTGGGATTCACTTTCGCCGGATCGAACCCCAAATCTTTGGCGACGGCGCAGGCTTGCGCGGCGAAAGCTTCGTTCGATTCGATCACATCAATGTCGCTGACTTTGAGTCCGGCGCGCTGCAATGCTTGTTGCACGGCAATCACTGGCCCGATGCCCATGAATTTTGGATCGACACCGGAGTGTCCATAACTAACTAACCGCGCCATCGGCTTTAGGCCTTTTTTCTCCGCGGCTTGGCGTTCCATTAACACCACTGCCGCAGCAGCGTCGTTGATGCCCGACGCGTTGCCCGCGGTGACGGAACCTTCTTTATCGAACACCGGGCGTAATTTCGCCAGACTATCCAGCGTCGTCTCGCCGCGCACATGTTCATCTGTGTCGTAAAAAGTTGAACCTTTTTTACTTTTGATTTCCGTCGGCAAAATTTGTGTTTTGAAATAACCTTGCACGATGGCATGCGCTGCGCGCTGTTGGCTTTGCACCGCGAACGCATCTTGTTGCTCGCGCGTGATGCTCCATTTTTTCGCCACGTTTTCGGCAGTAATGCCCATGTGCATGGTGTCGAACGGATCGGTCAACGCGCCGACCATCATATCTATCGTGCCGCCGTTGCCCATGCGCTGGCCCCAGCGTGCGTTTTGCAACAAATAGCCACCACGGCTCATCGATTCCGCCCCGCCTGCGACAACGGCATCTGTATCGCCGACCATGATGCATTGCGCAGCGCTGACGATGGCCTGCAAGCCGCTGCCGCACAAACGATTCAGCGTGAACGCGGCGACAGATTGCGGCAGCCCAGCGTTGAGCGCGGCGACGCGCGAGATGTACATGTCTTTTGCTTCAGTGTGGATCACATGGCCAAGCACGACCTGGCCGATATCTTCGGGCGCAACTTTCGCGCGGGCGATGGCTTCGCGCATCACATTGGCGGCGAGTTCGCTCGGCGCAAAATCTTTTAAACTTCCGCCATAGCCGCCAATTGCCGTGCGCACGCCGCTTAGTACCACGATTTCACGATTGCTCATTTCAGTCTCCCTTTATGAATTAAAACAATTAATTACAATATTAATTAAATCAACTACTTACAACAGATGCCGTTAAATCGTGTGCGTCGCTGCCGGTGATATTGACCAGCGTAAATTCACCCACCCTTAAACCCTTGCCATTCTTTATCTTTACCACGCCGTCTATCTCAGGCGCCTCGGCCGCGGAACGCGCCACGGCATGTTTGCCGTCGATTTCATCCACCAGCACTTGCATGGTCCTGCCGATTTTTTGGGTGAGTTTGTCGCGGCTGATCTTTGCTTGCATTTGCATAAAACGCGCCTGCCGTTCTTCTCTTATTTCCTGCGGCACAGCGCCGCCGAGTTCGTTGGCTTTCGCGCCTTCTACAGGCGAGTAAGCAAAACAACCGACTCTATCGAGTTGCGCTTCGCGTAGAAAATCCAGCAACTGATCGAAATCATCTTCCGTCTCACCAGGGAAACCGGCGATAAAGGTGCTGCGAATAGTGATATCAGGACACTCAGCGCGCCAGGCTCTGATGCGCGTGAGATTGTTTTCACTGTTGGCCGGACGTTTCATAGCCTTAAGAATTTTCGGGCTGGCGTGCTGGAACGGCACGTCGAGGTAAGGCAATATTTTTCCTTCAGCCATCAGCGGCACGACGTCATCGACATGCGGATACGGATACACGTAATGCATACGCACCCATACGCCCAGCCCGCCCAAGGCAGAAGCCAAATCGAGGATGCAGGTTTTCAGCGGACGGCCTTGCCAGAAACCGGTGCGGTATTTGACATCGACGCCGTAGGCGCTGGTGTCCTGCGAAATCACCAGCAATTCTTTCACGCCCGCCTTGACCAGATTTTCTGCCTCTTGCATCACCTCACCCACTGGACGGCTAACTAAATCGCCGCGCATGGACGGAATAATGCAAAACGTGCAGCGATGATTACAGCCTTCAGAAATTTTTAAGTACGCGTAATGTTTCGGCGTGAGCTTGATGCCTTGAGGCGGAATCAAGCTAGTATAAGGATCATGCGGCTGCGGCAAATGTAAATGCACCGCATGCATCACTTCGTCTTTGGCGTGCGGGCCGGTGACGGCGAGCAATTGCGGATACGTCGTTTTGACGATGTCGCCCTTCGCACCAAGACAACCCGTGACGATCACTTTGCCGTTTTCCGCCAGCGCTTCGCCGATGGCATCGAGCGATTCTTCCACGGCGGAATCGATAAAGCCGCAGGTGTTGACCACCACCAGATCCGCGCCTTCGTAGGTCGGCGAGATGCCGTAACCTTCGGCGCGTAGTTGGGTGAGAATTTGTTCGGAATCAACCAGGGCTTTGGGGCAACCGAGGGAAACGAAACCGACTAAGGGAATTTTTGCGGAAGGCGTTTTAGCCAAAGGTTTGGGCGCGGAAACTTTGCTGGTGGATGGCATATATATAGTATCTTGGCCGACGCCGAAATTCGGCAGTGAAGCACCGTGAGATCAATTGTTTAGGATACCAGAAAAACTCTCCGGGCCGGACGCGCCTCGTTTCAGTATTTCCCTTTCTCGGTTTTGGGTTTTGGTCTTGGTGCCTTGCTTTCACTTGCATCCTGGTTGGACTCTGGCACGCCAAATCCGCCGAATAAATTGCGCGTTTGTTTTTGTATCTGGTCCTGCATTTGCAGAAACATATTGGCGCTTTGTTCCATATAATTTCCCATCAGGCCTTGCACTGCAGGGCCTTGCGACTGCATGAACTGTTTCCATAAATCCGTGTTCATTTGCGGCGCAGTGCCGCCGTACATGGTGCGCGCCTGCTCCTGCAATTTGGCTTGCACCTCGATGAACGAGCCGATGCTTTTTTCCAGATACGCACCCATCATGCCCTGCATGGCGTTGCCGTAAAAGCGGATGGTTTGCGCCAGCATTTCGCTGGTAAACATCGGCACGCCGCCGCTTTCTTCCTCCAGAATGATTTGCAGCAGGATGCTGCGCGTGATGTCTTCATTCGTCTTGGCGTCCAGAACATGAAAATTCTCGCTATCCAGGACCAGATTTTTCACGTCTGCCAGCGTGATATAGCTGCTGGTCGCCGTGTCATACAATCGACGGTTAGGATACTTTTTGATCACTCGTTTGGCAGTAGACATTTGATTCCCCTGATATTTATTGAAACCTGACCGGACAGAATAGCCTTTCCCCCTGAAAAAGCTACCGCACTAAAACATAACTATATGATATTATTACTATTTTATTTAAAAATAACTATCGCAAAAATATTTATTGCATTGCACCAAAAAGTTCTTGACAAGGTATTCCTGCAAGCCTAGAATTCAAATTGTTGCGCTGCACCAAGTTCACAGTTTCAGTTTATTGGGCGGCGACATCTTTAAGATCCCCTTTAACTATTTTGGAGCTATATAAATGAACAACTTCGCTGAACAAATGAACTCTGTCAACAAAGCCTTCGTAGAAGCCTCTGTGCGCCTTGCCAAAACTTCTTTCGAAAACTCCGAGCGTCTGGTCGCCTTGAATGTTGAAGCCGCCAAGCACTCTTTCGACGAAAGCACCAAAAGCATCAAGGCGTTGAACGACGTTAAGGATCCCCAGGATCTGCTCGCAATCCGCGCCAAGCTGACCGAATCGGCTGTCGAAAAAGCCAGCGGTTATACCCGCCACCTGCTCGACCTGGCCGCCGAAGCGCAAGCTGAATTCACCAAACTCGCTGAAGACAACTGGGCGCAGTTGAACAAAAACCTGAATGCAAGCGTTGACCAGATGTCCAAGTCAGCTCCTGCCGGCAGCGAAGTTGTATTCAACGCGCTTAAATCTGGCCTGGTTGCCGGTTCGTCAGCCATCGAAAACGTCAGCAAGGCTTCGAAGCAATTTGCCGGCGTCGCTCAAGCGAACTTCAAGGCTGCTGCTCAACAAGCTGCCAACGCAACGGTAAAAGGCCGGAAAGCCAAGTAATTCGTTTCCCCTTCCGCTACACGGCGAGAGGGTGTTTTCAAAAGTCTCCTCCACCTTTATCGCAACGATAAAGGCTCAGTACCCCCTCAGGAAACTGTGGGGGTATTTTTTTTCTAGAACATGTGTTGGCCGCCATTGATCGAAATATTCGCGCCGGTGATAAATGCCGCCTCATCAGAAGCCAGATAAATAATCAATCCGGCGATTTCTTCCGGCTTGCCCAGGCGCCCGACCGGAATCTGCGGAATGATTTTGCTGTTCAAAATTTCCTCCGGGATGGCGGTAACCATTTTCGTGCCGATGTAGCCGGGAGAAATGGTATTCACGGTCACGCCCTTTTTTGCCACCTCCAGCGCCAGCGACTTGGTGAAGCCGTGCATACCGGCTTTGGCAGCAGCGTAATTGGTCTGGCCAAACGCGCCTTTTTGTCCGTTGACCGACGAGACGTTGATGATGCGCCCCCAGCCGCGGTCGACCATATCGTCGAGCACCGGCTTGCACATATTGAACACGCTGTTGAGGTCGGCATTAATGACCGCGTCCCAATCTTCCTTGCCCATTTTCTTGAATGTCATGTCGCGCGTGATACCCGCGTTGTTGACCAGAATATCGACCGGCCCGACCTCTTTTTCAACTTTGGCGATCATCTCGGCGCAAGCGTTGTAATCGGTAACGTCAAGCGGATAACAATGAAACGTATAGCCCTGACGTTTCATGTCCTCGTTCCACTGGCCGGCCTTGGTGTTATTCGGCGAATAGGTCACCACGACCTTATGCCCTTCCCCGTGCAGCTTGGTGCAAATACTTTCTCCCAAACCTCCCATACCGCCCGTGACCACTGCTAAACGCTGTGCCATTTTGTTCTCCTCCAGTTATGGTGTTTAAATTATTATCAAATACGAACGCGTAAAAATCTTGCTGCGGATTAACATCGCTCCTTGACGTAGCTGCCGGGCGCGGGCTCGATTTTCCTGAATTCCGCCGAGCCGAGTTTCACTCTCGCTGCTACCTGTTTTCCCCCATGAGGCTTGAGCCATTTAGCCCAATGGTTCCACCAACTTCCCTCATGCGATTGCGCGCCGGCAAGCCACTTTTCCGCGTCATCAGGAAACTTGCTCGACGACCAGTAATTGCGCTTGTTTTTCTTCGCCGAATTGATCGAGCCGGCAATATGGCCCGAAGCACCGAGAACGAACTCCATTTTTCCGCCGATATATTTGGCGCTCTCGTACGCCGCATGCCAGGGGACGATATGATCTTCCTTTGCCGCAAACGCCAGCGTAGGCAAATTAATCGAACCCAAGTCGATTTTTTCACCACACATAGTCAACTGGTTTCGCTTCACCAGGCTATTTTCAAGGTAGGTATTTTTTACATAATAGGCGAACATCGGTCCGGGCAGATTGGTGCTGTCGCTGTTCCAATACAGCAGATCAAAGGCGTCGGGCATTTTACCTTTGAGGTAATTGTTCACAACATAATTCCACACCAGATCATTGGCGCGCAGGCTGGAAAATGCCGATGCCAACTCGGCCCCGGGCAGAAGACCGCCTTTGGCATACTGTTTTTCTTTTTTCTCGACGAACTCGCGGTTCACGTAAACGCTGATATCGCCGACCTGGCTGAATTCCAGCAGCGCGGTCATCAGCGTCATGCTGGCGACTTTATCTTCCTTACGCGCGCGCATTACGGCAAGCGCGCAGGACAGAATCGTGCCGCCGACGCAAAAACCCAGCGTGTTGATCTTCTTCTGCCTGGTGATTTTGCCGACAACATCGATCGCCTCGATGACGGCATCGAGATAATCGTCCCACACCATATTTCCCATCGACTCAGGCACATTGCGCCAGGAGATCAGGAACACCGTGTGGCCCTGCTCGACCGAAAATCGTACCAGCGAATTGTCCGGTTGCAGATCCATGATATAAAACTTGTTGATGCAAGGCGGCACCATCAGTATTGGACGTTCGTACACCGTCTTGGTGAGCGGTCTATACTGGATAAGCTGAATCAGCGGTGTCTGAAAAATCACTTCACCTTCGCTCACGCCGACATTACGGCCGACCTCAAACGCCTCTTCGTCGGTCATCGATATGCGGCCTTTTTCCACATCCGCCAGCCATTGTTTCATCCCGGTGGCGATACTTTCACCTTCGGTTTCCAGCGCAAGTTTCAGCACCTCGGGATTGGTCGCGGCGTAATTGGTCGGGGAAATGGCGTCGAGATATTGCTTGGTGAAGAACTGCAGTTTTTTCCGCTCGTGGCTGTCGAGGTCGGCTTTTTCCACTGCCTCCATCAGCAACTGCGATGTGTTCAGATAAGATTGCTTGATATATTGAAACATCGGGTATTTGTCCCACTCCGGCGCCGCGAAACGCTTGTCCTGCAGCGGGGGGGAAGATTCGGGCACCGCCGACGCGGTTCCCAGCATATTCATCCAGAGCAGGATTTGCTGCTGGTAATAGCGGTTTTGCAGGTCGGCCCACAGCTCCGGATTTTGCGCGATCTGGCTGGTCAGCGTCTGCCATGATTGCGCTAGGCCATCGCCGGTTTTGCTCTGGATTTTTTCCAGCATGTCCTGCATCGCCTGCTGGCTGGCCAAACCTAAAGCCTCGATAAGGCCGTCGAAACTTTTGTCGTGAACGGTTGGATTGGCGCGCGCTTTCATTGAACGATTTCCGCTTGGAGGGGATGCAGGCTGTTTTAACCAGAATACCACCCCGGGATGGGCTATTCAAGCCAGATTTTTCAGCAGCACCTCGGTCAACCAGATCGACCCGACACCGAGACCTATCAGTAATACTTGCTCGAGCGTTGCCGCAAGTTGCGTGCGCCGATGCAACCCTGGAATGAGGTCCGCAACGGCGACATAGATCATGCTCGCTGCGGCGATGCCGAGCAGAATCGGCAATACCTGCTGCATACCCTGTAACGCGAAGTAGGCGGCGACGCCGCCGAACATCATCGCCACGCTCGACAGCAGATTGACCAGCAACGCATTACGTTTGCTGAACCCGGAATGCAACAGAATCAGGAAGTCGCTGACTTCCTGCGGAATTTCGTGGGCAATAATCGCCAGCGCCGTGACGACGCCGAGCCGGATATCTGCCAGGAATGCCGCGGCGATAATCACGCCGTCGACCAGATTATGAAACGTCGTACCAATCATGATCATCATGCCACTGCGCCCATGATCATGGGCATGGCTGTGCGCGTCATGAACCTCGCAATCCTCTGCGTGACAATGGCGCCACAGCACCAGTTTTTCCAGCACAAAAAAAAGCAGAATGCCGAATAAAATCGACGCGGTGAGTTGCTGGATATTTTCGGTCAACTCAAACGCATGGGGCAAAATTTCCAGAAACACCGCACCGAGCAATGCTCCGATGGCGTAGCTGATGAGTATGCCCACCCAGGATGCGCGGGCAGTGAAAGCGAAAGCGGCTGCGATGCCGATGGAGAGCAGCCCACCCAAAAAAGTTGTCAGAATAATCCAGTAAAGCGTATTCACGGTAATATTGTAACTATTTGATTTAATTTATATTTTATTAACATCTATTTATTACTCTGAATCCGATTTTTCCAACCAGATCAGCGCCGCCATGCGCCCGCTCACTTTATCGCGGCGATGGGAAAAAAACCGTGCCTCGGCGACTGTGCAAAATCCGCCGCCGTAAATTTGCGTCACGCCGACCGCATGCAGGCGTTGCCGCACCAGCAAATAAATATCGGCCAGCCATTTACCTTCAGGCTTGGGCTTAAACGCCGCCGAAGCGTCAGCACCCTGTTGCACGAACGCTTGGCGCACTTCATCGCCCACTTCAAAATTCTGTGGGCCGATGGCTGGACCGAGATAGGCCATCAGCTCAGCAGAAGCACAATTCATTTCCCTGACTGTATTTTCTATCACACCCGCTCGCAGTCCGCGCCAACCAGCGTGGGCCGCCGCAACGACTGAACCGGGAGCATCACAAAACAAAATCGGTACACAGTCGGCAATGGCTATGACACAAACCGAATGCGGCTGGCGCGCAATGCTGGCATCAGCTTCCGGCGCTTCAATCACATTATCTGCGTTTACCACTCGCGTGCCGTGCACTTGTCGCAACCATTTCGGCTCAGCCGGAATATGTTTACGCAAAATGGCGCGATTCTCGGCGACCGATTTTTCTGCGTCATTCACGTATGCACCGAGATTCATGCTCGCATACCCACCTTCGCTCACGCCGCCCGCGCGCGTGGTAATCAACGCCCGCACATTTTTCGGCGCGGGCCAGGCGGGGATGATCCACTCAGCGGGAATTGTCATGAATCCAATCGTAATGCTTTCAGCAATTCCACCATGTCGGCGGGCATGGGCGCCTCCCACTTCACTCGCTCGCCGGATTGCGGATGGACGAGTTCCAATCGCGTGGCGTGCAAAGCCTGGCGCGCAAATTTTTGCAACGCAGTTTTGATTTGCTCGTCTTCCGTCTTCACTTTATATATTCTTTGCTTGCCGCTATAAGTGGCATCACCAGCGAGCGAATGGCCGATTTGCTGCATGTGAACTCTGATCTGGTGCGTACGTCCGGTCTCTAAACTGCACTGCAATAAAGTGTGATGCGGCAGACGTTCAATAATTTTGTAATGCGTGACCGCCTGCTTGCCGCTACCGACCACGGCCATTTTGATTCGCTGTGTCGGATTTCGTCCGATAGGCGCTTCCACCGTGCCGTCACTGATCACAAAAGCTTCAACAATGGCCAGGTATTCGCGTTTCACACTGCGTGCTTGCAACTGCCGCACCAGATCGGTTTGCGCCTGCAAAGTCTTGGCGACCACCAGCAACCCGGTGGTGTTTTTGTCCAGCCGATGCACGATGCCCGCCCGCGGCACATTCGCCACTTGCGGCGCATGGTGCAACAAGGCGTTGAGCAAGGTGCCGCTCCAATTGCCGCTGCCAGGATGGGTGACCAAACCTGCAGGCTTATTGATAACCATGATTGCGTCGTCTTCATGCAGGATCTCCAGCGGAATGGCTTCCGGCTGGTAGGCTGAAACTTCAGGCGCCGCTTCCGGCTCGACCGATACGGTTTCGCCGCCCGCGACTTTTTGTTTCACCGAGGCCGGTTCGCCATCCACTGTCACGCCGCCATCGCGTACCCACTGTTGCAGGCGGCTGCGGGAATACTCCGGCAACAAACGCGCCAACGCCTGGTCCAGACGCAGGCCGGCACAATCCGGGGGAATGCTGAGTTCTATTTCCTCCGGCGCGGGGTCGGCGGCAACGCCGCTTGCGACCTCGCCGATTGGGTTATAATTAGCCAATATTTTTTCAGGATTCACCATGATGCGTAGTGTAACGATATTTGCCCTGCTTTGCCTCGCCTTGCTTGCCGCCTGCAGCAGTCCGGGTGGGAAAGACGAGAAAAAAAATTGGACCGCCGAGGATTACTATAAGGAAGCCAAGGAAGAACTGGACGGAGGCAACTACGAGCGCGCCATCAAACTGTTTGAGCAAGTCGGCGCGCGTTACCCCTTTGGCCGCGTAGCACAGCAATCGCAACTGGAAATCGCCTATTCGTATTACAAGCAATCGGAGGTGACGGAAAGCGTCGCTGCAGCAGACCGCTTTATCAAACAATACCCGACCCACGAGAATCTGGACTACGCGTTTTATCTCAAGGGCCTTGCCAACTTCCGCGACGACAAAGGATTCTTAGGCATCCTCAACACCACCGATCTGTCCGAGCGGGACCCCAAGGCCGCGCGCGACGCCTTCGATGCATTCAAGGAATTAGTGACCCGTTTTCCGCAAAGCCGCTATGCCGAAGATTCGACCAAACGCATGAATTATCTGGTCAATTCGCTGGCGCTGAATGAAATTCATGTCGCCCGTTATTACCTGAAGCGCGGTGCGCCGCTGGCCGCTGCCAATCGTGCGCAACAGGCGTTGTTGCGTTACCCACAGGCACCAGCACTGGAAGAAGCGCTGGGCATCCTGATCTCCGCCTACGACAACTTAGGCATGGCCGATCTGCGCGACGATGCCAAAAAAGTATTGCAAAAAAACTTCCCCCAAAGCGCCTATCTGGCAGGCTATACGGAAGCGAACAAGGCCTGGTGGAAATTCTGGTAAGTTTTTTTCCACTGCCTTTTCCCGCCTTGATTCCCGCGTCATGTAAGGGTACCGCGCCTGCTTCGACCAAGCGCCAACGCTGACGTATACGGGGCGTTTTCTGATGCTCTAAAAATAAACGGAGAAAAAATGGCCCAGACCGAATTTGATATTTGCGTAATTGGCGGCGGCGCGGGAGGGCTGGTGGTGGCTGCAGGCGGCGCGGGAATCGGCGCCAAAGTCGCACTGGTGGAAAAGCACAAACTCGGCGGTGATTGCCTATACTATGGTTGCGTACCGAGCAAAACGCTGTTGCACAGCGCGAAGGTCGCACACACGATGCGCGGCGCACAACGCTTCGGCATCACACCCGTGTCACCGCAAATTAGCATTCCTGCCGTGATGCAACGCGTCGGAAAAGTCATTCAATCGATTGAACCCAACGACAGCCCCGAAAGATTCCGCAGCTTGGGGGTGGATGTGATTTTAGGCGAAGGCAAATTCACCGACGCGCATACGTTTGAAGTGAATGGCCGCAAAATTACGGCAAAAAATTTCGTCATCGCTACCGGCTCGCGCCCCGGCGTACCGCCGATTCCCGGCCTCGCCGAACTGCCCTACCTGACCAACGAAAGCGTATTCAGCCTCGACGAACCAGTACCGAGCCTGATCATCATCGGCGCAGGCCCGATCGGCATTGAAATGGCGCAGGCGTTTAGCCGCCTCGGCAGCAAAGTCAGCGTGGTCGATCTGGTGCCGCAGATCTTGCCCAAGGAAGATCTCGATGCCAGCAACGTAGTTCGCAAACAACTGGAACGCGAAGGCATTACCTTTCATTTGGGTGTCACGCCGCAAAAAGCCGAGGGCGGCAAAGGCGACATTCGCCTCACACTCAAAAATAAAGACGGCAGCGAAACGCTACTGCAGGCCACGCATATTTTAGTCGCGGCGGGCCGGCGCGTGAACAGCGAAAACCTGGGGCTGGAAGCCGCCGGTGTCGCCACGGAAAAGAATAAAATCATCAGCAACGACCGGTTGCGGACTTCGCAAAAACATATTTATTTGTGCGGCGATATCGTCGGCGGCTACCAGTTCACTCACATGGCCGAGCACCATGCGGGCATCGTGTTGCGCAATATCGCGTCACCCCTGCCGGCGCGCGTGGAAACGCGCGTGATTCCGTGGGCGACTTTCACCGAGCCGGAACTGTCGCGCGTCGGTTATTCCGAAACCGAGGCCAAGGCCGCCAACATTGCCTGCCAGGCGTATAAATTTCCTTTCGACGACATGGACCGCGCGCGCGCCGAAGGCGAAACCGACGGCTTTGCCAAAATTCTCACCGACAGCAAAGGCATGGTTATCGGCGCGACTATCGTCGGCCCGCACGCCGGCGAACTGATACACGAATATGTATTGGCAATCAGCAAAAAAATGAAAGCCACCGATTTGTGCAACATCATTCACGTTTATCCGACCCTGTCGCAAATCAACCGCCGTGTCGCCGACCAAAAACGCAAAGCGTCATTCACGCCTACGGCGAAAAAATGGCTGATGCGCATCGCCGGGTTCCGCGGGGCTAAATGAATTCCGCCCCAACCCCAATTCAGCCGTCCGGCAGCAAATGGGTCAAGCTGGCGATTCTCGCTGTGTTTATCGGTGGCATAGCCGCGTTTTTTGTTTTCGGCGGACAGAAATATCTGAACCTCGACAGCATTAAACAGAACCGCGACCTGCTGCTCAACTACACCCGCGATCATTACGCCCTGGCGCTGGTTGGCGCATTTTTGATTTACACCGCCTCCACCGCGTTAAGCTTGCCCGGCGGCATAGTGTTGTCGCTGATGTGCGGTTTTTTATTCGGCCGTTGGGGCGGCACGGGCCTAATTGTGTGCGCCGCCACCCTGGGAGCCGCGCTGGTGTTTCTGGCGGCGCGATATTTGTTTGCCGACGCGGCGCGCAAGCGTCTCGGCAGCTTCGGTGAGAAAATCAATCAGGGCTTCACTGAAAATGGTTTTAATTATTTACTCTTCCTGCGCCTCGTCCCACTGTTTCCGTTCTGGTTGGTCAATCTCGCGCCGGCATTTACCAACATGAAACTGCCAACTTATGTGGCAGGCACTGCGTTGGGAATAATTCCGGGCTCGTTTGTGTTCGCCAACCTTGGGCAATCCCTTGGCAGCTTGAACTCGCTGGGAGATTTGCTTTCAAACGACGTGAAAATTGCGTTCGCCTTGCTTGGCCTGTTTGCGTTAGTGCCGGTGTTGATCAAGAAATTGCGTGCAAAAAAAGCGTAAGCAACCAAGGAAATAACCGACTAATCCTCAAATCCGGGACTATTGATAATTACATGATTATATTACGTTTTTTATTAATTATTTGTGGACTTTTTCTGACAGCGTTCGCGGCGTCTGCGGAAGGCATTGAGCACAAGCTGTTTGACGAGCTGTTGCGCGCCCATGTGAAAAACGGCCAGGTCGATTATCCCGCGTTTCAAAATAATCCTGCCTTCGACGCTTACATCGAGCAAATTGCAAAGCCCGTCACCCTGAGCGGTAAGAATGAAAAACTGGCTTATTATATTAACGCCTACAACGCGCTGGCTATCAAAGGCATCATCGACGGCTATTGCCCCGGTGGCGCGTTATCGCGCACCAATTATTTTTTCATCAAAAAATGGGATGTGGCCGGACAATCGCTCACGCTGGATGGGCTGGAAAAAACCCATCTCAAGCCGGTCGACTCGCGGATCCACGTCGCGGTTGTGTGCGCTTCCAAATCCTGCCCCAAGTTAATTTCCGAAGCGTTCACTGCGGCTAAGCTCGACGAGGCGCTGGAGCGAAATGCCCGTTCATTCGTCAACGACGGCGGCAAGAATATTTTCGACAAACAACAGAAAGCCGCGCGCATATCGCAGATTTTCGAATGGCACGAAAAAGATTTTGTACGCGAGGCCGGCAGTGTGCAAAAATGGTTGGCGAAATATGTCAGCGACCCCGAGATCTCCAAAGACTTGGCGGCGGGCGCCTATAAAGTAGAGCATTTGAAATACGACTGGAGCCTTAACGGAACATCGCCGAAAAAATAATTACCCATAGCTAATATTGCTGCAGAAAAAACTAACCGAAAGAATATTATGCATGCAACACTGCCACTGTTGAAAATTACCGACTTTCCGGCCATCAATCGGCGCAAACTGGAATGCGTACAAGTCAATCTGGGTTACAAATGCAACCAGGCCTGCCTGCATTGCCACGTCAATGCCAGCCCGGACCGCAAGGAAATGATGGATGCCGGCACCATCGACATGTTGATCGAATTCCTGCGCGCCTCTGGCGTAGCGACGCTCGACATTACCGGCGGCGCACCTGAACTTAACTTGCATTTCCGCCGCCTTGTCACCACAGCGCGTGAGCTCGATATGCGAGTTATCGACCGCTGCAATCTGACTATTTTGTTTGAGCCGGGCCAGGAAACCCTGGCTCGATTTCTCGCCGACAACCAAGTCGAAATCACCGCATCGCTACCTTGTTACACTGAAGAGCTAGTCGATAAACAACGCGGCGGCGGTGTGTATGAGAAAAGCATTCGTGCATTACAACAATTGAATCAACTCGGCTACGGCAAACCCGGCAGCCGCCTTATACTGAATCTGGTTTATAACCCGCAAGGCGCGTCGCTGCCGCCGCCGCAACAGGCTTTGCAGGCGGATTATCAGCGCGAACTCAAATTACGTCATCATATTGCTTTTAATGAACTTTTTACCATCACCAATATGCCGATCAAGCGCTTCGGCAGCACGCTGGTGTCGCAGGGAAAATTCGCCGCGTATATGCAATTGTTGCGTTCAGCGCATCACGACGACAATCTCGACTCAGTCATGTGCCGCAGCCTGATTTCTGTCGATTACCTGGGTTATGTTTACGATTGCGACTTCAACCAGATGCTCGGCATTCCGCTCAAGATTAGCGGCAAACCGAAACAACATTTGTCTGAATTGATGTCCATCGATCTTGATGGCAACCCGATCATGGTCGCAGATCATTGTTACGGTTGCACTGCCGGGCAAGGCAGCAGCTGCGGCGGCAGCCTTGCAGAAACCAAAACTGCTTAGCGGGCACGGTGGGTGCGCATGAGCACTTTTTTTCAACACGCCGAAAATGGAAGATATGAAAAATGATTGGGTGCGGAAACCCTTATTCGCCATTGATTACCGCGGCTATCTGGTGCGCGAACGCACCCGCTGAACTGCTGAAACCCTTCATGCCGGATGATTTATGAAACTCTCGGTCATTGTCCCTACCCTTAACGAGGCCAGCGGCATCCAGACATTCCTTGAAGCACTCGCGCCTTTGCGTCTGCGCGGACACCAAGTAATCGTCGCTGATGGCGGCAGCAGCGACGCAACAGCTGCAATCGCCAAACCGCTTACAGACATCGTTCTATCTGCACCCAAAGGCCGCGCTACGCAAATGAACGCAGGCGCGGCGCAGGCGAAAAATGATGTGCTGCTATTTTTACATGCCGATACTTTTTTGCCTGAAGCTGCCGATAAAATGATTACCGATGCTCTCATAAATGGGAGGAAAAAGTGGGGCCGCTTTGATGTAAACCTCAATGGCGGACACAAATTGCTAAGCCTGGTCGCCGCGTCGATGAACCTTCGCTCGCGCCTGACCGGCATCGCCACGGGCGACCAGGCGATATTCCTCACGCGTGAATTATTCCATCAAGCGAAGGGGTTTCCCGCCATCGCGCTGATGGAAGATATTGCACTGTCAAAAATATTGAAGCGGGACAGCGCGCCGGCCTGCCTGCGCGCCAAAGTGATTTCATCCGGACGGCGCTGGGAGCGACAAGGCCTGTGGCGCACCGTTTTTTTCATGTGGCGATTGCGTCTGGCGTATTTTTTCGGTGCCGATCCGCAACAACTTGCCGGCAAATACGAGGGCTGAGAATATGAGTCCTGATCGCTGTTCCGTTCTGATATTTGCCAAAGCGCCGCAACCCGGCCAGGTAAAAACACGCTTGATTCCGGCGCTGGGCGAACAGGGCGCAGCCAATTTACATAAGCAATTGCTGCATCACGAGATTGTCGAAGCGATCCGTGCCGACATCGGGCCGGTGGAATTGTGGTGCGCACCTGACACGCATGACGATTTTTTTATTGCTTGTTTTAAAGAATTCGCTATCAGCTTGCACAGGCAACAAGGCGCGGACCTGGGAGAAAAAATGGCCCATGCGTTAGACGATGCATTGTCGCGCGCGCCGCGCGCACTATTAATCGGGAGCGATTGCCCCATGCTGGATGCCGCTTATTTACGCCAGGCCGCGACAAAATTGACGAAAAATAATCGCGTAGTCATCGCGCCCACGCAAGATGGCGGCTATTCGTTAGTCGGCGCAAGCGGCAATATCCCTTCCATATTCTGCGACATAGCTTGGAGTACGGCGCGCGTCATGTCGCAAACCCGTGAGCGATTACACAAGCAAAATATTCCGTGGCATGAACTGCCTCGTGTATGGGATGTCGATACGCCGGACGATTTGGCTAAACTCCGGGCATGGCTGGCATTTGCAAGTGGACCGCAGACGCAGGAGGCCTGCTGAACATGCTTTCCTTCATGCCAAAATCCTCGCCTCGCTTGATCGATTACCACAAGGCGGGACTCAAAACCCTGGTAGTGCTGTTTCCCAACGAGCGCGACAAGCTGGAGTTAATGAACGCACGTTACCAGTTGCGCTATGACGTTCATTTCGAAGGGTTTGACCTGCACCACTTCCCCGATAACGCGCGACTGGTGACGTTTAACATCCATCGCTTTATCGACAAAATCACAAAGCGTTGCGAGAAACTCAGAGCCGATGCAGTACTATCAACCGACGAACAATTCGGTGCCTTGATTGCAGCGATAGTTGCTAAGCGGCTCGGCCTTCCGGGCACCGACCCACAAGCGATTCTCACCGCGCAACACAAATGGCTGGCGCGCAAAATACAGCAGCGCGTGGTGCCGGAAGCCACGCCGGCGTTTTCGCATTTCTCCTACGAAATTCTCAACCCGCTCGATACCGGTTTGCCGTTTCCGTTTTTTGTGAAGCCGATCAAGGCAACCTGGTCGGTGCTGGCGCGGCGCGTGGATAATTTCAGCGAATTGCAGCAACATTTGAACTTTCATCCCCTGGAAAAATTTATCGTCAAGCGCTTGGTAAAACCCTTTAATGAAATTCTGAAATTAAATGGCTTGCATGAAGTAAATGCGCATCATCTGATCGCGGAAGAATTAATTGAAGGCCATCTGGTTACGCTCGAAGGTTATGCCAAAAATGGACCGATTCATCATCTCGGCATGACCGACTCCGTGATGTTCCCGCGCTCATATGCATTTAGGCGGTTTGAATACCCTTCGCGCTTACCAGCGTCGGTGCAAAAACGCATGGAAGACATCGCGGCCAAAACCATGCAAGCCATCGGTTTTGATTTCGGTTTGTTTAACATGGAAATGTATTATTGCGAGCAATCCGACAAGATCAAAATTGTTGAAATCAATCCGCGACTGGCGCGTCAGTTCGGCGATTTGCATGAAAAAGTTGACGGGCGCAATACGCTTGATATGCTGATTGCGTTAAGTCTCAATCAACCATTACCGGACAAAACCGAACCGAAATACCGCTGCGCGGCGAGTTTTGTGTTCCGCGATTTTTCCGGCAAAGGCCTGCATGCCGGCCCTACTGCGATGCAACTCAACTGGCTGTATAGAACTTACCCGGATGCGCGTTTGCTGGTTTACCCCAAACAAGGCGCGAGCCTGGCGCGCGAAGTGAAATGGCTCGGCAGTTACCGTTACGCCGTGTTGAATCTCGGTGGCGCGGATTGGGAAGACTTGACCAACCGCCACGACGATGTGGTGCGCCACCTGACCTTCGATTGGCGCTGATGACTATTTTCCGTAACTCTTTCCGCAATTTTTTTGTCGTTACCGCATGCCTGATATTTACCGGCTTGGCTTTGGCACAAGTACCTGATTATCTTGAGATCGGCGATCTTTCGCTGGCAAGCGTTGGCAGCAACGTGCCTGCTGGCTGGAAGCCGCGTACCTTCATGCGCATCAAACGACATATTCTATGTAGAGTGGTCGAATATGGAGATCATCATGTGGTAAAAGCCGAATCGGATCGTTCCGCCTCGGGACTGGTCAACAACCTGAAAATCGATTTGCGTGAAAATCCCATTATTGAGTGGCGCTGGAAACCCGCCAATCTCATCGCTAAAGCCGACCCGCGCCACAAGGAAAGCGACGATTATCCGGCGCGCATTTACATTACCTTCGCACAAGATCAAAGCAAACTCAGCTTCACCGACGAAATCGCGCGCAAAATTTCCGGCCAGGACATTCCTGACTCCGGCCTCAATTACATCTGGGATAACAAAACGCCTATCGGTACGGTGTTGCCGAATGCCTACACCGAGCGGCTGCGCATGGTCGTCGTGCAAAGCGGCGGTCACAAATTGAATCAATGGCAAAGCGAACAACGCAATGTGCTGGAAGATTATCGCAAGGCTTTTGGTGCAGAACCGCCGTTAATTTCCGGCGTCGCCGTCATGACGGATACGGACAACACCGGCGAAAGCGCAACAGCCTGGTACGGCGACCTGCGATTCAAAAAAGCGCCGCGCTAATTTACTTGGTCATTTAACCTGCAACAGTAGTAAGCCTGCAGATAACCCATACACAATTATATTATAATAATCAATATGTTATCCCATATCTAAATCGGTCAGGCCACGAGGGCGAGCCGCAGACAGCGCAAGTAGCTCGGCAATGCGCAGCCAACGAAGATATGATTGATTTAAATATGGAATCACATTTAGTTTTGCTAGGCGGCGGCCATAGCCATGTGGCGGTGCTGAAAAGTTTTGCTGAAGCGCCCATAGGCGACGTGAAACTCACGCTCGTCACGCCGTATCCGCAAGTAATGTATTCCGGCATGTTGCCGGGATTTATCGCCGGACATTATTCGCAAAATGAATGTCATGTGAATATCGCGACGCTGGCCCATTTTGCTAAATGTGAAGTCATCGGCGCCTACGCCGTGGGGCTGGATACGGGCAATCGCAATGTGATATTGCATACCGGCGAAGCATTGAAATACGATTTGCTTTCGATCAACACCGGTTCTGTACCGCGTCTGGACGGTGTGCCGGGCGCACGCGAATTTTCGATGCCGGTAAAACCTGCGGAAAAATTTTGGATCGCCTGGTCGCATCTACTTGAAGATGCTGCCGCTCGTACTGCCCCGTTACGCATCGCCGTGGTCGGCGGCGGCGCGGCGGGCGTGGAACTGGTGTTTGCCATGCAATACCGATTGCTGCACGACGAATCAGTCCAGTTGAGCGCCCCGCCACTGTTTCATCTGGTCAACGACATGCCGGCACTGATGCCCCGCCACAATAATAAAGCCCGCGCGATTGTCACCCGCATACTGGCTGAGCGCGATGTCACCGTGCATTCATCCTGCCGCGCCATATCAATGGAGGCCGGCGTCATTCATTGCGACGGCGGCTACGATATTCGGGCTGATTACGCCGTGTGGGCCACTGGTCCAGGGGCATCGGCCTGGGTTGCCAAAACCGGCCTCGCGCTGGACGCCCACGGTTTCATCGCAGTCAATGACAACCTTCGATCAATATCACATTCCAATATTTTCGCCGCCGGTGACATCGCCAGCCAGCACGGGGCAACGCATCCGAAATCGGGTGTCTATGCACTACGCCAGGGCCCGCCGCTGGCAGAAAACCTGCGCGCCGCGCTCAAGCACAAGCCGTTTACGCCTTACGCGCCGCAAAAACAAGCCTTGGCGATTATTTCCGCCGGCGACAAATACGCCATTGCGACACGGGGCAACTGGGCCATCGAAGGCTCGCTGATATGGAAAATCAAAGACCGCATCGACCGCAGATTTATTGAAAAATATAACCATCTGGTGTCGAAGTGCAATTCGTAGGGTGCGGCGCGCACGCCGCACCCTACAGTTGACCATGTATAATTTACCCATTTCATCAATATTTACGGAACAAAAACCATGCCCTTCAGCGGAACCGATTCTTACGTCGCCACAGACGACCTTATGCTGGCGGTCAACGCGGCGATTACTCTTGGCCGGCCTTTGCTAATTAAAGGCGAACCCGGCACCGGCAAGACCATGCTGGCGGAAGAAGTTGCGCGCGCGTTGAACAAACCGCTGCTGCAATGGCATGTGAAATCCACCACCAAAGCGCAGCAGGGTTTGTACGAATACGACGCGGTGTCGCGCCTGCGGGATTCGCAGTTAGGCGACGAGCGCGTACATGACATTCGCAATTACATTATCAAGGGCACCCTGTGGAAAGCATTCGATCTCGACGAGCAGCCGGTCTTGCTGATCGACGAAATAGACAAGGCAGACATTGAATTTCCCAACGACTTGCTGCGCGAGCTGGACCGGATGGAATTTTTTGTCTATGAAACCCAGCAACTCGTCAGCGCCAGGCATCGGCCCATCATTATTATTACCAGCAATAACGAAAAAGAATTGCCGGACGCGTTTTTGCGCCGCTGCTTTTTCCATTACATCCGTTTTCCCGACAAGGATACGATGCAAAAAATTGTCGATGTGCATTTTCCTGACATCAAAAAAAACCTGCTTGGCGAAGCCCTGCGTTCATTTTTCGAAATCCGCGACGTTCCCGGCCTGAAGAAAAAGCCTTCGACGTCGGAATTGCTCGACTGGTTGAAACTCCTATTGGCGGAAGACATTCCGGCGGAAGCCTTGCACAGCAGCGACAGCGGAAAAATTATTCCGCCCTTGCACGGCGCGTTATTAAAGAACGAACAGGACGTGCATTTGTTTGAGCGTTTGATTTTTATGAGTAAGCGCAATAGATAAATTATTAAATATAATCAAATAGTTATATTATTTTAGACTTAAAGCGCCAAGCTCAAATAACATCGTCATTCCCGCACAGGCGGGAATCCAGTGCTTTTCAAATAACAGGCTTTTCATCAACAAATAACGTTAAAACAGTTAGCGAAAAACGTTTTTAATTTGCTGGATTCCCGCCTGCGCGGGAATGACGATCAAAGACTAGACCGACATCAACCTGAACCGAGCGACCAAAATGCTAATCGACTTTTTTCTCAATCTGAAGAAAAACAAGCTGCCGGTCAGCGTAAAGGAATATCTCGCGCTGATTGAAGCCATGGAAAAAGGCGTGATCAATACCAACATCGACGACTTTTATTATCTCGCGCGCACCACGCTGGTCAAAGACGAAACCCATTTCGATAAATTCGATAAAACCTTCGCCGATTATTTCAAAGGCGTGAAAGCGCTGGATGATTTATTTACTAACATCCCGGAAGACTGGCTAAAAAAACTCGCTGAAAAAACTCTCACCGAAGAAGAAAAGGCCGAAATTGCCGCGCTGGGCGGTTTCGACAAATTGATGGAGACGCTGAAAAAACGCCTCGAAGAACAAAAAGGCCGTCATCAGGGCGGCCACAAATGGATAGGCACCGCCGGCACCTCGCCTTTCGGTGCTTACGGCTTTAACCCGGAAGGCGTGCGCATCGGCCAGGACGGCTCGCGTAATCGCAGCGCAGTGAAAGTATGGGACGCGCGCGAATACCGCAACCTCGACGGCTCGGTCGAACTCGGCATACGCAACATCAAGCTCGCGCTGCGCCGCCTGCGCAAATTCGCCCGCGACGGCGCGCCGGAAGAACTCGATATGCACGGCACCATCGAAGCCACGGCGCATAACGCGGGCTATCTCGACATCAAGCTGGTGCCCGAGCGCCACAACAAGGTCAAAGTGCTGGTGCTGTTCGACATCGGCGGTTCGATGGACGATCATATAAAGGTATGCGAGGAATTATTCTCGGCCGTAAAATCCGAGATGAAGCACCTGGAATATTTTTATTTCCACAACTTCATTTACGAGTCTGTGTGGAAAGATAACCGTCGCCGCAGCGGCGAGCGCTATCCGGTATTCGACCTGATCCACAAATTCGGCCCGGATTACAAGCTGATATTCGTCGGCGACGCGACCATGAGTCCGTACGAAATCGTCGAACCCGGCGGCAGCGTGGAGCACATGAACGAAGAATCAGGTTCGGTGTGGATCAAGCGCCTGACCGACCACTTCAAGCACTCGGCCTGGCTCAACCCCGTGCCCGACACGCATTGGCAATACTCATCGTCAGTCAAAATTACCCAGCAGCTCATGAATCACCGCATGTTCCCCCTGACAGTCCAGGGCCTCGAACAGGCAATGAAGTTCCTCAGCAAATGAACTAAGGAAGCTCTGATTAAGTGACTGCGCAAAAATATTTTGTTGAAACCAAAATCGTCATGGTCGAAATGATGGCTAAAGATGCGTAATTCGTTATTGAATTCAGCTTTGGGTACGGGTTATCCGC
>JBAVRP010000006.1:0-6839 GCA_049695115.1 Burkholderiales bacterium
GTAAGCTGTTACATGCCCTGCACGGTATGCTGACGCAGGACAAACCGTTTGATAATACGCGCTTCTATGCGCTGCCCAATTGATGCAACAATTAATGAAAATGGTTGACGACGAACAGAGTATCTACTCTGGCTGATGAAACCCGGATTCCTCTTCGCTACATCCAGGCCACACAATTGTTCGTCCTTCTCAGGCGAGCCCAGAAGAACTCAGTAATTATAAGTAAAGGCCAACCAGTATTTTTTAACCGTACCGTCGCTGAAAATGGCATCGCCCGGTTGGTAATTGGCGTGTTGCAACTTGACGATTAGATTACTGAGCAGTGGATATGAAACGCTTAGATCCAGCTCCCGGCCAAAGTTGAAGCCGCCATTATCCGAGCGGTATTGGTGGAACTCGGTGAACAAACCAAATTTAGCGACTTCCCCACGCATGGTCAGCCACACATCGCGCAATCCTTGTACGGGTGTTGAAGTGAATTGCAGCGCGGTGCCGTTGAAGGCGTAGAAATCCGTCAAAGGTGTTTGAAAACCATAGGCGCCGTTGTTGCTGCCTTTGATTTCGTAATCCATGCGGAAGCCGAATTTCGACCACCACAAGCCTCCACCTAGCCGGACATAATTTGCGTTAATACGGCTATCGCCATTGGCATAATTTTTCTGCTTGGCGAATTCGGCGGTGTAAAGAAGCTTGGCCACGTCGGAAACGCTGAATGCGCCATCAGCACGCGCGCCGATTACTTTATTCGAGTTATTTTCAAAGCCGGTATAGGCGCCAGTTTCCACTTGGTCGTGAAAATACCCGTAGGCGCCGAGCCGATGATCGGGCACGGGATTGTAGGCCACATGCAGTATCTCCATGCGCAAGGGATATTCCTCACCTTCAAAATTGCGAATGCGCGCAAGATGCCCCAAATAGAATTCTGTTCCTTCAAGGCTATTGTTGACGACCGTCACGCCGCTGAAAACCTGCGGTATCTGGCGAAAATCATTGTCGCTGATAAAGCGGTCGTTATCGAGCTTAATAACTTGTCGGCCGGCGCGAACCCGGGTTGCCGGTAGGCCGGTGTAATCAACGTAGAGTTGATTGATATCGGTAGTGGGTGGATCGGGCAACAAGGGATACGGCGAGCTGAAATATTGATCAACGTCATCATTCGTGCGCTTTGCGCCGATGTGATCCGTGTGAATGCCTTGCGCGGTGAGACGAAAATCGTGGAAGGGCGCGGTTCTCCAACCCAGCAAGGTGCGTATGGTGGCGACGTTGGTGGCCAACGGTTTTTCGTCTTCGACAATATAATTATAGCGTGGGCGCAATTGCAACATCAGGTTGCCGTTGCTCACGGCGTCCCACAATCCCATGGAATTGTCGGTCTCTTGCGCCACGCTGCCTAGAGACAACATGGCCAATCCTACGGCTAATATCCGGCCAAATTTCGTCAAGTGATGGATTTTCATCTTCTAGCGCCCCAATTTTTCATTTAGTCCAAAAAAAGCGACTTTTGTCACAAATGCGAAACCTGTCGATTTGATTGAATATTATTTGATTTATGTTAATGTTAGTTTTTGTAAAATAACATTAAATATCTCCCTGAAAAATGACAAATTTCACATTATCGCCATTAGCCAAACCTTATATCTGGGCGGCTTTGTTTGCGCTACATTCAATGCCTGTTTTGGCCGCAACACTTAGCGCGAGAGTCACTGACGCTTCTGGCAAACCGCTGGCGGATGCTGTCGTCTTTGCGGAACCGCTGGCCGGCGTACCGCCAAGCAAGGCCGGCCAGGCCGTTGCCATTGAGCAAAAAGACCGGGAATTTGCACCTTACGTCACGGTGATTCAGGCGGGCACCAGCCTCACTTTTCCGAACCGGGATCCAATGCGGCACCACGTCTATTCTTTTTCCCCGGCCAAGCCCTTTGAGATCAAGCTTTATTCTGGAGACATCACGCGGGAAATCCTGTTTGATAAGCCCGGTATCGTCACCCTGGGTTGCAATATCCACGACTGGATGGTGGGCTACGTGTTTGTGGCCGAGACTCCTTACTTCGCCAAGACGGACAAGAACGGTGAGGCAAAGTTGGGCGATCTGCCTGCGGGGGAATATGATTTAAAGGTCTGGCACCCTACGCAACGTAATTCAGCCGCCAAAAAACCTCAAAAGCTGGAAACGAATGCCAGCATCGAGGCGATATTCAGCGTCGATGCCGTACCACGTAAGAAAAAATTCAAACCTCCTTTGGATCCGCTAAGTTACTAAGATGCGCGCCTTCAGATTTCGAAGCCTTCGGACCCGTATAGTCGCTTTTTTTCTGGTGCTGTTAGTGCTGGTGCAGGGAATCGCATTCTTGTTGGTCAATGCCGCAAACCATCAAATCGCCAGGCAGACGATTCAGCAAGAACTTGAGGTGGGCGAACGCTTATTTAAGCGGGTGCTGGATCAAAACCGCGGCCAGTTGGAGCAAGGCGCTACTTTGCTTTCGTCTGATTTTGCTTTTCGCGAGGCGATCGCTACTAACGATACCGGAACTGTGTTGTCGGTACTCAATAACCACGGCGCCCGGATTGGCGCCAGCGTAATGATGCTGGTTTCGCTGGAACACCTGGTATTGGCCGACACTTTACTACCCGATTCACGCCATCAGCCGTTCAAATTTGTACGTCTTACAAAGCAAGCCGAGCAAGACGGCAAGTCTTCGGGTATGGTAGTAATTGCCAATCGTCTTTATCAATTAGTGGTGGTGCCTGTGCTGGCGCCCGACCCCATCGCGTGGATGGCCATGGGCTTTTTAATTGACGATAAAGCCGCCCACGATCTGCAGCAACTCACCGCCCTTGACGTTTCCTTTCTAAGCAAAGCAAACAATCAGCCGTGGCTGCTTCATGCTTCGACGCTGGCGGAAAACCTGCGGGCGCCGCTGCTACGTGAAATACCACTGGATAAAAAGGGCCATCAAGCAACGGTAACATTACATTTGCCGGAAACTGATTACGAAGCGCGGCTTACTCAGGTGGAACCGCAAGGGGATACGCCGGTCGTCGCCGTATTGCAGCGCTCAATAAGCGAGGGACTTAAACCGTTCAAGCGTATAAGCAGCGCCTTTCTCTTAATGGCCTTGACGAGCATCGTGCTCTCCTTGCTTGGCAGCATTATCATCGCCCGAAATATCACGCGGCCTATCAATAGGCTTGCCGTCGTCGCCGAAACAATCAAAAGCGGCAATTACACACAGCAGATTGAGGTTGAAAATAAGGACGAGATTGGCGCATTGGCCTCCAGCTTCCAGCACATGCTGGACGGCATTTCTACCCGCGAAAAAGAAATATTGCGCCTGGCGTATGAAGATTCGCTCACTGGACTGTCCAATCGCGCCATGTTTAACGACAGATTAGAGGAGGCGGTCAAACTGGCAAAACGCAAAGGTTTTCCACTTAGTATCTTCATGCTGGATTTGGACCGGTTCAAATACGTAAACGACACCCTTGGCCACTCGGTGGGCGACCAGGTCTTAAAGGAAGTCGCCCTGCGCTTACGTCGTCTGTTGCGCGCGTCCGATACTCTTGCCCGCCTGGGCGGCGATGAGTTTGCCATCATTTTGCCATCGGTAGACCCTGAGCGCGTTAATACTGTTGCGCATAAGATACTTCGCACGCTGGAAGCTCCAATCATCATCGAGGACCAGCCGATAGATGTGAGCGCGAGCATAGGCATCGCCAATTATCCCGAGCACGGTGATGATACGCACACTCTACTGCGGCGCGCCGATGCTTCTATGTATGCCGCGAAACGCAATAAGACCGGCTTTACCATTTACAATCCCGGCCTTGATGAACATGGCCGTGAACAATTGACCTTGCTGGGTGAAATACGGAACGCGGTCGAACTAAACCAGCTCGAACTATACTACCAGCCGAAGATTGACCTCAAACAGGCTCGGATCACTGCAGTAGAGGCACTGGTACGTTGGCACCATCCGGAGCGGGGATTCGTCCCTCCGAACGATTTTATCCCGTTCGCGGAACAAACCGGCTGTATCAAGTTAATCACGCGTTGGGTAATCGATGCGGCTATGAAGCAATGCAGTGTCTGGCATGCGCAGGGGCTAGTGCTGAAGGTCTCCATCAATATTTCAGCGCGCGATTTGCTCGACAAGGATCTGTTGCCAAATATATCGGCGGCCATTGCAACTTACCGGATTCCAGCGGCGTTCATTTGTTTTGAAGTCACCGAAAGCGCCTTGATGGAGGATCCGTTGCATGCACGGGAAACGCTGCAACAATTGCACGAATTGGGTGTGAACTTGTCGATCGACGATTATGGGACCGGCTATTCCTCTCTCGCTTACATCAAAAAGCTCGCCGTTGATGAGCTGAAGATCGACCGTGCATTTGTTTCAGGCATGGACTCCGATGCGCAAAATTCGGCCATCGTACGATCGACAATTGAGCTTGGACATAATCTCGGCATGAGTGTGGTGGCTGAAGGCGTGGAAACCGAACGCGAGTTGAATGAACTGAAGCGATTCGGCTGCGACTATGCCCAAGGCTATTGGATCAGCAAACCGCTTCCGGTCAACCTCTTGATGGATTGGATTTACAAATCGGCATGGGCAGGTAAGGTTACCGAAGCAAGATCTATCGCAACAAAGTTATAATGGCTAATGTAGATAATCTTGCGTACCCATTATGATGGCCCTTTTTGCCATTCCCGCGAAAGCAGGAATCCAGTAATTGTAAGCTGGGCGCGCCACGCTTTACCCACTTTACTCTGGCGGTTCTTTTTGCTGCTGGTTTTTTTCTCCTTCGGCGTTTCTGCTGCGCCGTTCGCTTACATCACCAATCAGGCCAGCAACAATGTGTCGGTGATCGACCTCGCCACCAACAAAACCATCGCCACCGTTCCCGTCGGCAGAGCGCCTGCTGGTGTGGCGGTGAATTCCAAAATCAAGAAAGCGTTTATCACCAACGCGGAAGATGGCGATGTGTCGGTGATTGATATTGCCGCCAACAAAGTCATCGACACGATTCCCACCAGCGAAGGCGCGGTGGGGCTGGCGGTGTCGGCGGATGGCTCGCGGGTGTATGTGGCGGATTGGTTTAAGGATCGCATTTTGGTGTTTGATGGCGCGACGCATAAACCTGTCAGCGTGATTCCGACCGGCAAGACGCCGACGGGGGTGGCGATAGCGGCGGATGGCTCGCGCATTTATATCGCGAACCGTGATGAGAATGTGGTGTCTGTGATCAAGACCGCGACGGGTAAGACGCTGTCGAAAATCCGCGTCGGCAATCATCCGTTCGCAGTCGGCCTCACGCCGAACGGCAAGCAACTGTATGCACTGAATGTGTTGAGCAATGATGTGAGCGTGATCGATATCCGCCGCAACCGCACCATCAAGACCATCAAGGTCGGCAATGCGCCCTACGGCGTGGCGTTTTCGCCCGACGGCAAGCGGGCTTATATTACCAACCAGCATAGTGAGTCGGTGTCTGTCATCGACACGGCGACCCGCCGCGTTAGCCAGACTTGGCCCGTCGGCGCCTACCCGGAAGGCATCGCCACCCTGGATAATCGGGTGGTAGTGGTCAACTGGATGGACGATAATGTGCGGGTGCTGGACGCGGCGTCTGGGAAGACGCTGGTGACGGTAGATGTGGGTAAAAACCCTCGGGGTTATGGGGCGTTTATTGGGAGTCCGTAGCCTATCGCTGCAGCAAGAAAGTTCCTCCCCTTGAAAGGGAGGGGACAAACCCGCGACATAAGATTTTATTTTTATTAAATAATTTACAGGAGGGATTTATATGCGTAAGGTTTTATTTTCGGTGTTGTTGATGTCGCTGGCTTCAGTTGCTTTTGCTCATGGTCCTTCAAGACAAAAAGTAGTCGAGAGCGTGACTATTAAAGCCGCGCCTGATGTAGTGTGGGCCAAGGTAAAAGATTTCACCAAGCTGCAGGACTGGCACCCGGCGATTGAGAGCAGCACTGCGACCGACGGCAGCAAGGTCGGCTCGGTGCGCACACTCAACCTCAAGGGCGGCGGCAAGGTGATCGAGACGCTCGAAGGCTTGAGCGAAGAAGACAAAAAATTTAATTACCGCATGAAAGACGGCGGCGCGTTACCGGTCGGTAATTACACTTCAACCCTGAGCGTAAAAGCTGGCGAAGCAGCAGGAACGACGACGGTCGAATGGCGCGGCGCTTTTTATCGTGCCTATCCGAACAACAACCCGCCACCTGATCAAAACGACGAAGCCGCGGTCAAGGCGATTACCGGTGTGTATCAGACCGGCCTCGCCAACTTGAAAAAATCGCTGGAAAAATAAAGGAACATTATGTCAGCTCGCAAACTCTTTACCGCTGTGATTTTTGCTTCGCTCACTTTGGAAAACCTTGCTTACGCATCGGACGTCGATTGGTCGCCGGGGAAAAATAATATCCAGACTTGCTTCGCGCTGCAAAAAAATATCAGCTTCATGTTCAAGGCGCGCGCCAATGGCGCGACGGAAACTTTTGCGGAAATGAAAGTGGACGTGAAACAATTTCTCAGCGGCAAAGGCGAAGCAGAAACCAAGTTGCTCGAAGTTTATAGCAACATGATTCCACGGATTGAAGCGGGCGAATTTTCACCGCCGAAATTTGAACATGCTGTCGGGCAACTGGAAGCGAAACAAACCGCAGGTAAACTTTGCCTGGCAGCGTATCCGAATTAATACTAAGGAAGCTCTGATTAAGTGACTGCGCAAAAATATTTTGTTGAAACCAAAATCGTCATGGTCGAAATGATGGCTAAAGATGCGTAATTCGTTATTGAATTCAGCTTTGGGTACGGGTTATCCGC
>JBAVRP010000007.1:0-113679 GCA_049695115.1 Burkholderiales bacterium
GCGTATTTGTCGAATCCGGCAGTGGCAAAGGTGGTCTGTTTCATCGTCGTTCCTCCCTCGTATCCCATCATTCAAATATTACATTTGTTCGATTGGATGCGGGGACTTAATCAGAGTTTCCTTAGAATTATTCCCGGCGCACGAATCGTTGCACCAGTTTTATCGTTTCGTAAAGCGGCAGGCCCATCACGCCGGAGTAACTGCCTTCAAGCCGGCTGATGAATGCTGCTGCGCGGCCCTGAATGGCATAGCCGCCGGCTTTATCGAGGGATTCGCCGGTCAGCACATAAGCCTTGATATCTTCTTCGCTTAGCTCACCGAATGTTACGCGGCTGGAACTCAACGCGACTTCGATCGCGCTGCCGTCTGTCATGGCAATGGCGCTATGTACTTCGTGGGTCTTGCCCGAGAGTTCGCGCATCATTGCCATCGCCTCATTATTATCAGCAGGTTTGCCGAGGATTTTATCGCCAAGGGCCACGGTGGTGTCGGCGGACAATACGTTATGCCACGGTAAGTTGCGCTCGAGTACAAGGCGCGCGGCGATGACGACCTTGGCACGGGCGATGCGCTGCACATAAGCATCTGGCGCTTCGCCGCTCAACGGCGTTTCATCCACATCGGGTTTGCGCGGCGCCTGCTCGCGGAACATGAGCAACTCGAATGGCAGGCCGATTTGTTTTAACAATTCGCGTCGGCGCGGACTGCGCGAAGCAAGATATATCCGCTGCGACATTTTCGCCAGGCCTGCCTTGGAGTTGACGAAAGTCTTTAATTGGTCGTCCCATTTATCTGTCATATGTATTTGATTATATTTAATATTTAATTAATCTATTCACGGTGGTAAGGATGATTTTGCGTAATCGAATAAGCACGATAAATCTGCTCCGCCAGCAATACCCGCGCGAGGCCATGAGGCAATGTCAGGTTCGACAGTGCAAGCGTTTTATCCGCTTGCTGGCGCAGGCTTTGGTGCAAACCGTCAGCGCCGCCGATCACTAGCGCGACATCACGGCCCTCTCCCTGCCAGCCACGCATCCAGTCCGCTAATCGCAGGCTGGAAATCTGCTCGCCGCGTTCATCCAGCGCAACCAACAAAGCGCCATCCGGTACGGCTGCTTCGATGCGGGTTTTTTCCGCCTCCATAATTTGAAGCGCGGTTTTGCCGCTGTCGCGCTTTTCCGCCTTGATTTCTTTCAACTCCAGCCGCATATGCGGCGGCATGCGCTTGGCGTAATCGGCAAACGCCTCATTCACCCATTCGGGCATTTTGTTAGCTATAGCGACTATCGTCAATTTCACGGCGTTAGGCTTAACCAGCAACCTTCTTGGCAACTGGTTTTTTAATCGCCTCTTTTTTAACTACTGTTTTTTTAACCTTGGTTTTTTCAGCAACACGTTTTTTTGACGCAGGCTTTTTGACCGCTACTTTTTTCGCTGCTGATTTCTTTCTGGTGAGAGTAATTTTTTCTTCGATGGCTTCTACTTTTTCAGCGGCTTTTTTAGCGGCGGTTTTTTTGACTGCCGCTTTCTTCAAGACTACTTCTGCTTCGTCGTCTTCATCTTCGGCCTCAGCTTGCTTCTTGCGCGAACGTGGCAGCGGCTGATCCCATAATTCTTCCAGGTTGTAATACGCGCGCGCGGTTGGGTGCATTACATGCACGATCACGTCGCCGCAATCGACCAGCACCCATTCACCGGTCTCTTCGCCTTCGGTGCTGAGTATATTCCCGCCAGCCTGCTTTACTTTCACTACCACATTATTTGCCAGGGCTTTGGTTTGCCGCGACGAATCGGCGCTGGCGACGATAATATAATCGAACAAAGTGGACAGATGTTTCACGTCCATGACCTTAATGTCCCTGGCTTTGATGTCTTCGAGCGCATCAACGGCGATCTTCTTCAGTTTTGCAGGTGTCATAGTGTTTTCATTAAAAATAAATCAGGTGGCCCGGTATACATTGTGCTGCTCTATGTATTGCAGTACAGAATCGGGAACCAGATAACGGGCGGAGCGGCCCGCAGCAAGGCCGGCGCGTATGCGCGTGGCGGAAATATCCAGCGGCGTCATCGCCAGCGCAAAAATATGCCCTGCGGGTGCCGCTTGCAATAGTGTGGAGTTATTGCTGAAACGCTTTTGATACTCGGCGCGCAAATCGTCTGCCAGACGCTCCGGCGCCAGTGCGCTGCCTGGTCGGCTGGCGACCGCAATATGGGCGAGACCCAATAAATCGCGCCAGCGATGCCAGGAGTGCAAATTGATAAATGCATCCATTCCCAACGCCAGCGCCATCGGCATGGCCCTGCCGAATTCGGCGCGCAATTCCGTCAGGGTATCTACCGTGTAACTCGCCTTGTCCCGCTCCACTTCGCGCGCATCGGCGATGAATTTTGGATTGCCCGCGACCGCCGCCTGCACCATGGCAAGCCGCTGTTCGCCGGACGCGCGCGGTACATTGCGCTGCCACGGCTTGCCAGCGGGAATAAAGCGGATTTGTTCCAGCTTGAATTGTGCGGCCATTTCTTCCGCCAGACGCAAATGGCCGAAGTGTATGGGATCGAAAGTACCGCCTAATATGCCAATGGAGGTTGGATTCAAAACGTTTGGTTTCTCAACTTCTGACTTGCCCGTTGCCGAGCACGATGTATTTCAGCGACGTGAGACCTTCCAGGCCGACGGGACCACGGGCATGCAACTTGTCGGTGGAAATACCGATTTCCGCGCCGAGCCCGTATTCAAAGCCGTCGGCAAAACGCGTCGATGCATTCACCAGCACGCTGGAAGAATCGACCTCGTGCAAAAAACGCATGGCGCGGGTGTAATCTTCGGTGACAATGGCATCGGTGTGGGCCGACCCGTATTGGGTGATGTGGGCGATGGCGTCATCGAGATTTTTCACTATGCGCACAGCGAGAATCGGCGCCAGATATTCCGCATACCAATCCTCTTCCGTCGCGGCTTTCATTTGCGGCACCAATATGCGCGATTCCGCGTCGCCGCGCAGTTCGACATTTTTGTCCAGAAAAATCTGCGCCAGCGGGGGCAATACCAGGGCCGCAATTTTTTCGTGCACCAGCAAAGTTTCCATGGTGTTGCAGGTGCCGTAACGTTGCGTCTTGGCGTTGTCGGCAATTTTCACTGCCTTGTCGAGATCAGCCTTGGAGTCGATATACACATGGCATACGCCGTCGAGATGTTTGATAACGGGAATACGCGCGTCGTTACTGATGCGTTCGATCAAGCCTTTGCCGCCGCGCGGGACAATCACATCGACATATTTGTTCATGGTGATAAGTTCGCCTACTGCGGCCCGGTCGGTGGTTTCAATCACCTGCACGGCGTATTCGGGTAAGCCCGCTGCGCGCAAGCCGGTGTGGACGCAAGCGGCTATCGCCTGATTCGAATGCAAGGCTTCCGATCCGCCGCGCAAAATGCAGGCGTTGCCGGACTTGAGACACAGCCCCGCCGCGTCGGCTGTCACATTGGGGCGCGATTCGTAAATGATGCCTATCACGCCTAGCGGCACGCGCATGCGGCCAACCTGGATACCGCTTGGCCGGTATTTCAAATCGCTGATTTCGCCGATCGGGTCGGGCAACGCCGCGATTTGTTCCAGCCCTTCGGCCATGGATTTGATGGATTTTTCATTCAGCTTCAGCCGGTCTATCATCGCTTCTTCCAGGTCTTTATCGCGCGCCGCCCCCAGGTCCTTGACGTTGGCGGCTATCAGCTCACCGGCTTGGGCGCGAATCGCTTTGGCCATTTCCAACAACGCAGTATTTTTTACCGCCGTATTCGCGCGCGCGAGGACGCGCGAAGCGGCGCGCGCCTGCTCGCCGGCTTGTTTCATGTAAGTCTTGATATTCAGTTTAGTATCCATGTTGGTTCGCCATCGCTTTTAATGCCGGCTTGCCCGCCGTGAGCAATGCCAGTCGCAGTAATTCATCCCACACATCGCCGCGGCGCAAACCTTTTATTAACTTGTCGGTTTGCGCGGCCTGCGCCAAAGCCATTTTCATTTGCGCCGGATCGGCGTTGCGCGCGGCTTTTTCCATCAGGTTCTGCCGCGCACCCCACACCCGTGCATCGCGCATGAGCTGCGCCGCCTGGCGGCCGCCCTGCAAGCCTTCGCTCACTTTTAGCAGCGCGCGGATTTCTTCCGTTATCGCCCACAACACCAGCAGCGGCGCAGTGCCCTCGCCCTGCAAGCCTTCCATCATCCGGGTCAGGCGCGGGATGTCGCGCGCCAGTACAGCCTCGCCCAGCTTCCATACATCATAGCGCGATACGTCGAGCACCGCCTCCCGCACCGCATCGCCATCCAGTTTACCTTCGGGAAATAGCAACGCCAACTTCTGCACTTCTTGATACGCCGCGAGCAGATTGCCCTCCACTCTCTCTGTAAGCCATTGCAGCGTTTCGTTGTCGCACGCGTGCTTTTGCAACGCGAGGCGCTCGCCCAACCAGGCGGGCAATTGCTGGCGCAAGACTTCTTTCGCTTCGACCGTTACGCCTGCGGATTCAAGCGTAGTGAACCATTTGCTGTTTTGTTGTGTACGGTCGAGATCCGGCAGACTCAACAAACATACCGTGTCGTCGGGCAGGCGCTGGCAAAATTTCACCACCGCCTCCGCGCCTTCGATGCCGGGCTTGCCGGACGGGATGCGCAGCTCGAGAATTCTTTTCGAGGCAAACAAGGAAAAACTGTTGGCGCTCATGTTCAGCGCAGCCCAGTTGAATCCCGGTTCTGCAGTCAGTACTTCGCGCTCGGTGTAAGCCTGCTTGCGCGCGGCGGCACGGATACGGTCCGCCGCTTCCAGCGCGAGCAGCGGCTCCGCGCCAAACACGGTGTAGAGCGGCGCGAGTTTGCGCGACAGTTGCGCAGCCAGTTGTTCGGTGGAAATGCGCATCAACGCTTCACCAGCGACAGCCGTCGCAATATCTGCGTCGCGGCATCCTGTTGCATGTCGCGGTACAGCAAGGCTTCTTCCTGCTCCTTCGCCAGTACCTGTGCTTCACTAAAGGACACTGTGCGGCTCAGCACCAATTCGCTGGGTGCAATCAATTCTTTTTTCGCCGCGTCGATCAACTGGTAGTTCACTTTGTAGCGCAACTGGAATTCCCGTACGCGGCCCGCGCTGTTGAGCGCGACGATGACTTTTTCTTTTTGCTCCGACGTGAGTTGCAGTTGCGCTTCGGCGTCAGCAGGCTTGTCGGTCACGCGCGTAACAGACGACTGTGTGACGGCGCGCCTCACGTCTTCCTGTAGCTGCGAGCCCGCGCCGGCACCTATATATAGAGTAGTGAACGGCAGCGAAGCATCGCCGCGGAGTTGAAAACCGCAAGCGGATAATGCGTAAATTATTATTATAATCAAATAGTTATTAAACATTCTCTACACCACGATATTTACTATGCGACCGGGCACGACGACGATTTTTTTAATTGTCTGCCCGTCGATAAATTTTTGCACGTTGACATTTTCGCGCGCCATCGTTTCAATCGCCTCCCGGCTCGCGTCCTTCGGCACAATGATGTGGCCGCGCAGTTTGCCGGAGACTTGCACCACCAATTCTATTTCGTCCTGCACCAGCGCGGCTTTATCTACTGCGGGCCACGCCTGGTCGCGTAATTGCGTGCCGGGTTTGAGTTCGCGCCACAAACCATCGCAAATATGCGGCACTATAGGCGACAGCAGGATGACGATTTTTTCCAGAGCCTCTTGCACAACGCTTCGCCAATCCTCTACATCTCGTCGCAAACCATGAGGAGATGAATCAAGTTCTTGTAGCTTGCTAGCGGCCTCTACTCGAGCACCTTCTTCGCCCCAGAGTTTGCTGAGTAAATTCAATACTTTCATGACCTCAGCGATCGCTGTATTGAATTGTTGTCGTTCTTCATAGTCGTAAGATACTTGCTTAATTGCTTTATGCAGATCACGACGCAATTCTTTCATTGAATTTGAAAGCTCGCCACCGGAATATGCTTTAACAACACCCTGCGACACATGCTCGTAAACAATCCTCCATAGCCGCTTCAAAAAGCGGAATGAGCCTTCAACGCCGGTATCGGACCACTCCAGGGTTTGTTCCGGCGGCGAGGCGAACATCATGAACAGGCGCGCGGTGTCGGCGCCGTATGCGTCGATAATGGATTGCGGGTCGATGCCGTTGTTTTTGGATTTGGACATGGTGCCGGTGCCGCCGGATTCCACCGGCTGGCCGTCGGATTTGAGCACAGCAGCGACGCGCTGGCCGCGCTCGTCGGTTTTGATTTCCACGTCGGCCGGGTTGAAATAGACGATGCGCCCCGCCGCCGGTTTACGGAAAAAAATTTCGTTCAATACCATGCCTTGCGTCAGCAAATTGGCAAAGGGTTCCCTTATGTCAACCAACCCCAGGTCGCGCATGGCGCGGGTGAAAAAACGCGAATAGAGCAAATGCAAAATCGCGTGCTCGATGCCGCCGATGTATTGGTCGGCCGGCGCCCAATATTTCACCCGCTCATCCACCATCGCCTTGTCATTATCGGCGCTGGCATAACGCAAAAAATACCAGGACGAATCGACAAAAGTATCCATGGTGTCGGTTTCGCGCCGCGCGGGTTTGCCGCACTTGGGGCAAGGGCAATGCAGGAAGGTTGCGTGTTTATTCAGCGGATTGCCGCTACCGTCCGGCACCAAGTCTTCCGGCAAGACCACCGGCAATTGATGATCCGGCACCGGCACATCGCCGCAGGAATCGCAATGGATAATCGGTATCGGCGTGCCCCAATAGCGCTGGCGCGAAATGCCCCAATCGCGCAGGCGATACACGGTGCGCTTGTCGCCGAGATTTTTTGCTTTGAGGTCGGCGGAAACCGCATCCGCCGCTTGTTTGAAATCGAGTCCGTTGTATTCGCCCGAATTGATCACGACGCCGTATTCGGAATACGCCGCTTTCCACGGCGCAGGGGTAGTATCGCCAGCCGATGTACGTATCACCGGCTTGATCGGTAAACGATATTTGGTGGCAAATTCAAAATCGCGTTCGTCGTGCGCGGGCACCGCCATCACCGCGCCTTCGCCATAAGCCATTAACACATAGTTCGCCACCCATAGTGGAAGTTGCTCGCCCGACAATGGATGCGTCACGGTCAAGCCGGTCGCCATGCCTTTTTTTTCCTGCGTAGCGATGTCAGCTTCCTGCGTGCTGAGATGTTGGCATTCTTCAATAAACGATTGCAATGCCGGATTGTTTTTTGCCGCTGTAGTTGCCAGCGGATGTTCCGCCGCCACGGCGACGTAAGTCGCGCCCATTAAAGTATCGGCGCGCGTGGTGAACACTTTCAGCGCGCCGCCGTCGTAAGGAAAACCGACTTCGACGCCGATGCTTTTGCCTATCCAGTTGGCCTGCATGGTTTTCACCCGCTCCGGCCAGCCGGGCAAAGTATCGAGCGCGGCCAGTAAATCGTCGGCGTATTTTGTTATCGCCATGTAGTAGCCGGGGATTTCGCGTTTTTCCACCAGCGCACCGGTGCGCCAGCCGCGGCCGTCGATGACTTGTTCGTTGGCGAGCACGGTTTGGTCAACCGGGTCCCAGTTCACTACCTGGGTTTTTTTATACACTATGCCTTTTTCCAGCAAACGCAAAAATAGCCACTGGTTCCAGCGGTAGTAATCGGGATTGCAGGTCGTCACTTCGCGCGACCAATCGAGCGCGAAACCAAGCGACTTCAACTGCTTTTTCATAGTCGCGATGTTGTCGCGCGTCCATTTTGCCGGCGGCACGTTGTTTTGCATGGCGGCGTTTTCCGCCGGCAGACCGAAGGCATCCCAACCCATGGGCTGCAGGACGTTAAAGCCTTTCATGCTATGGTATCGGCTGAGCACATCGCCGATGGTGTAATTGCGCACATGGCCCATGTGCAACTTGCCCGATGGGTAAGGGAACATCGACAGGCAATAATATTTCTGCTTTGACGCGTCTTCAGTGGCCCTGAATGCGCCAGTGGACTCCCACTTTGCTTGCAGGGATTTTTCGATTTCAGCGGGCTTGTAATGCTCTTGCATTGGATAATTCCGTTTGTTTTTGCTCAATAATTGATTATACCGTGAACTTGATAATTTCCCGCAGGAACTAGGCCCGGGAAAACGCTGTCCGACACCGCATTCCGAGGCGAACAGGCTTATTTACTTTCACCAGGAGGTTGCATGTTATTAAAAAAGACTATTAGTCATACCACGGGTTTATTTGTCCTGGCGGCCGCGTTACTCATGCTCGTCGCCTGCGGTTCCAGCTCCGACAGAGGCTCGAGCACCCCGCCTCAGCCTTCCGGCCAGGTATCTTTGAAACTGGAAACCGTTGCCGGTGGTTTTTCCTTTCCGTTGTATATAACGGCCCCTCCCGGTGATGCACGCCTGTTTGTGGTTGAAAAAGGCGGGCAGATCAAAATCATTCAAAATGGCACGACCCTACCAGCCCCTTTTCTCGATCTCTCCTCGCGTATTTCGGACAGCGGCGAGCGTGGCTTGCTGAGTATGGCGTTCTCCCCCCAGTTCGCAAACAACCGGCAATTTTTCGTCTATTACACCAACACTACCGGCAACATCGTAGTGGAACGCTATACCGCATCATCTACTGTTGCAAACCAGGCTGACCCAGCGTCCGCAGTGCTTGTAATGACCATCAATCATCCGACATACGATAACCATAACGGCGGGCAATTGGCATTCGGGACCGATGGATATTTGTATATCGGCACAGGAGATGGCGGTGGCGGCGATGATCCGTTTAAAAATGGCCAGAACACCGGCACGATGCAGGCAAAAATCCTGCGCATCGACGTTTCGTCCCTCCCTTACAAAATACCGCCAAGCAACCCCTTTGCAGTTGCAACAGGCAAGGCAAGAGAAATCTGGGCCTATGGCCTGCGCAATCCGTGGCGTTTTTCATTCGATGCGCCTTCGGCAAAACTCTACATAAGCGATGTCGGCCAGGATGCACGGGAAGAAATCAACGTGGCAGATGCGGGCGCCGCGGGGTTGAATTACGGCTGGAGCGTCACCGAGGGCAATCTATGCCTCAACGGCACAGCTTGCGATAAATCCGGCATCACCATGCCTGCTGTGGAGCAAAACCATCCGGACTCTGAGTCGATTACCGGCGGCTATGTCTATCGCGGCAACAAAATCCCTGAGCTGCGCGGTACCTATTTTTATGGCGATTTCATTTTTGGCTGGGTAAAAAGTTTTGTTTTCGCAAACGGCGTGGCGACCGATCAAAAAGACTGGCCTTCTCTGATGGTCGAAAACCTGGCGTCGTTCGGCGTCGATTCTGCGGGCGAACTGTATGCGGTATCCCTGTGCGGCGGCGCCAACTGCGATGGGCCGGGTACGGTTTATCGCATAGTACGTCAATGAAATTTTAATCCCGCAGTTCAGCGCCGTTGCGCTCGGCGCTGCTTTATAATGTCCGCTTCCCCCTCAATCGAAGCGCGCATGTCCGCCACTTTGCTTTCCGGCCTCAACCCCGAACAACTCGCAGCCGTCACACTGGGCCATGGATCCGCCTTGGTGCTGGCGGGCGCGGGCAGCGGCAAAACCCGCGTACTCACCACGCGCATTGCGTACCTGATCCAGACCGGCGCGGTCAGTCCCGCCGGGTTGCTCGCTGTCACGTTTACCAACAAGGCCGCGAAAGAAATGCTTTTGCGTCTGACTGCCATGATGCCGATCAACACTCGCGGCATGTGGGTAGGAACATTTCACGGACTATGCAACCGTTTGTTGCGCGCGCATTTCCGCGAAGCAGGCTTGCCGCAACTGTTCCAGATTCTCGACGTGCAGGACCAGCTCGCCACGATCAAACGCCTGCTCAAAGCCACCAATACCGACGAAGAAAAATATGCGCCGCGCCAGGTGCAGTTTTTTATTTCCGGCAACAAGGAAAAAGGATTGCGCCCCAATGCAGTGGAAGCGCACGATCCGTTCACGCGCAAGTTAGTCGAGCTATACGCCCTCTACGACGAACAATGCAGCCGCGAAGGCGTGGTCGATTTCGCCGAACTGTTATTGCGCAGTTACGAATTGCTCACGCGCAATACCGGCTTGCTTGAGCATTATCGTAATCGTTTCAAGTTTATTTTGGTGGACGAATTCCAGGATACCAACCGGCTGCAATACAATTGGATCAAATTATTGGCGGGCGAAACCAATTGCGTGTTCGCCGTCGGCGATGACGATCAATCGATTTATGCGTTTCGCGGCGCCGAGATCGGCAACATGCGAGATCTGGAACGCGATTTTCACATCAAAAAGATCATCAAGCTGGAACAGAATTACCGCTCGCAAGGCAATATTCTTGACTCAGCTAACTCATTGATTAAAAATAATAATTTAAGACTAGGCAAAAACCTGTGGACGGCTGCGGGCGAAGGCGAAAAAGTGCGCGTGTTCGAAGCCGCCAGCGACATGGATGAAGCGCAATACATTATCGATGAGGTGAACGCGCTGCATCGCGAAGGGATGAATTTCAGCGACATGGCGTTGCTATATCGTTCCAATGCGCAATCTCGCGTACTCGAACACGCGTTGTTCCGCGCCGGCATCGGTTATCGCGTGTATGGCGGTTTGCGCTTTTTTGAACGCCAGGAAATCAAACATGCGCTGGCGTATTTGCGCCTCGCCGCCAACTGCGACGACGACACGGCGTTCACGCGCGTAGTGAATTTCCCTACGCGCGGCATCGGCGCGCGCAGCATTGAGCAATTGCAGGAAGCCGCGAAGGTCCGTGGCGTGAGCCTGATGCAGACGGCAAGCGACAGCAGCATGGGCGGCCGCGCAGGAATTAGCTTGCAAAATTTTGTCACTGTCATCAACGGCCTCAAATCCAGCGCTGCATCTCTGCCGCTGCCGGAACTGATGGAAGAAATGCTCGACAAAAGCGGTCTTCGCGACTATTACCAGAATGAAAAAGACGGTGCAGACCGGCTGGAGAACCTGAACGAACTGGTGACGGCCGCCGCAATATTCCAGGAAGAATACCGCAGCGAAGACAGCGAGGAGACATCCACACCGCTGGCGTCATTCCTCGCCCACGCCAGCCTTGAGGCCGGCGAACATGAAGCAGGGGCGGGGCAAGATGCATTGCAACTAATGACGGTGCATGCCGCCAAGGGCCTGGAATTCCACGCCGTGTTTGTCAGCGGCGTGGAAGAAGGATTATTCCCCCACGAAAACGCCATTAGCGAAGCCGACGGTATCGAGGAAGAACGGCGTTTGATGTATGTCGCCATCACCCGCGCTCGCAAACGTTTGTATCTCAGCCATGCGCAATCGCGCATGTTACACGGACAAATTCGCTACGGCATCGTGTCCCGATTCATCGACGAAATTCCCGGGGAGCTGACACACCGCATCGTGTTACGCGATCGTGCAAAGAATTTCAATGCCGCCCCGACTTTTGATCTCGATACAAAACCCTATTGGAACAAAGCCACACAGCCCGCCAGCGTTTACGGCGCGTCAATTGCCAGAAACCTGCCATTCAACATCGGCCAGAACGTAGTCCACGCGAAATTCGGCGAAGGCGTCGTCGTCAACTGCGAAGGCCGCGGCAACGATGCGCGGGTGCAGGTGAAATTCCGCGAAGCAGGGATCAAATGGCTGGCGCTGGAGTACGCCAATCTCAGCGCGGCATGAATCAATTGCGAAACAAATAATCGAATAAAAGCGGATGTACCGTATTTCATTTTATCCCGCCCGGCGAATGCGAACGCATCAGGCGTTTTTGGGCGGATTGATGCCTGTTGTTATCTTCTCTATGCCCGTTTCGTCGAAAATATCTTTATAAGCGGTATACATGGTGATGAATATTACTGGAATCAAAACGATCACGCCGAGAAACAGTGTGAACGGCATCAGCATGGATAAACCGAACATCACCAGGCCATAAACAAGAAAAGGAATGATGTTGGCGACGCAGGCGTAAAAACTCCATTTAATCGCATCCACTGCGCTTATATGTTTATTGAACATCAGCAGTGGCGGTACAAACCATAAAGCCATGGCGATCGGCACCCACAATGCCGCGCCTATCAACAGCGGCAGCGCGATTTCACTCAGATAACTTTGCATCGCGGCCACATCCGGCGACTGGCCCGCGGCCGGCATCGGAGGTTCCTTGAAACCAGCGAGCATCATCGCGCCCAGAAGCATGATTTGTAAAACCAGACCAATTACACCAACCGTGGCTAGAGGTTTCAGATTTTCCCGGAATGCCGTGAACAGGTCCGCTAATTCCAACTCGTCATCCTTGTCCACCTTGCGCGCGCCGGCCATCAACCCCGCCATAAATACCGGGTATAGAACGCCGATCGCGATCTGCCCCAGGATCGGTATCATGCCGGAAATCATCCAGATGACAATCAATACCACCGTCAACGCAATCCACAGCATGGGACTTCTGGCGAACAACTTGAAGGCATCACGAACCCACTGCCAGCCGTGGGATGCGCTAAGATCGCGTACTTTCATATATTCTCCTGGTTTATTTCAGCCTATAAGCGCGGTGATATCCTGCGGCGCGCCGATATGTTGTTCCAGTAATCGTTTGTACAAACCTGCGTCCTTGGTATGGGTCATCTCGCCTTGCATCGGAAAATGATTGTATCCCAGGCGGCCGAGCCAGGTGCGAAACGCGGCAGCGCGAAGCATGACGGGCCAGGCGGCTTTCTCAACTTCATTGAGCGCGCGCTCCGCACGATAACCTCTCAGCAAGGCGGAGAGGCGCGCCGGCTCCATGGTCGCGTCAGCCCGCATGCACCAGTCATTTGCGCAAATCGCCACATCATAGAGCAGCACATCGTTGCAAGCGAAATAAAAATCGATCACGCCGCCGATGCGCCCGTCTTCAAACAACACGTTATCGCGGAACAAATCGCCGTGGATCACGCCGCGCGGCAATGCATCGTGACGGTGCTGCGACTGGAAGGCAAGTTCGCTTTGAATCAATTGCGCCTCTTCAGGGGACACTTTGGGCAATAGCTGTTGCGAATAAATTTGCCACCAGTGCGGGCCGCGCGGGTTCGTCATGCGTTGTGTGTAACCCTGCGCGGCGAGGTGCATGTCCGCCAGTATCGTGCCCGCTTCGGTGCATTGCTCGGGCGTGACGTCAACCACCGACTTGCCCGGCAGGTAACTCACAATGGACGCAGGTTTACCTCTGAGTTGTCCGATGAATTCGTTAGCATAATTCGCCACCGGTTTGGGGCTTGGGAAACCGTGGTTGGCCAAATGCGCCATCAAATGCATGTAATAGGGTAAGTCAGACGCGTGCAATTTCTCGAACAGGGTCAGTACAAATTTCCCGCGCGTAGTGGTGACAAAATAGTTGGTGTTCTCAATACCGGATGCGATGCCTTGCATGTCGAGCAATTGTCCCAGCGAATAATTTTTCAACCATTCGGCGAGTTGCGCTGCGCTAACCGTAGTGTAAACGGACATATAAAAATATAAATATATTCAAATAGTTATACGAATACCAAATTTCACTCACAAACTCAATTGAATTTCGCGCTCCGCCGCTGATGGCTCGAAACCGCGGGTTTCGTAGTGGTCGAAAATCGCATTGACCACATCCTTCGGATCGTTGATAACTTTAACCAAGTCCATGTCTTCCGGGCTGATCATGCCTTCGGTCACCAGCGTGTGTTTCAGCCAATCCAACAGGCCACGCCAGAAAGGTTCGTGCACCAGGATGATGGGAATTTTGCGCGTCTTGCCGGTTTGCACCAGGGTCAACGCCTCCATCAGTTCGTCGAGCGTGCCGAAACCGCCGGGTATGCAGACATAGGCGACGGCGAATTTGACAAACATCACCTTACGTGCGAAAAAATGGTCGAACGACAAAGACACATCCTGGTACGGATTGCCGCTTTGTTCCATGGGTAGATTGATGTTGAGCCCGACGGAAACCGATTTGCCGAAATAAGCGCCCTTATTGGCCGCTTCCATAATGCCCGGCCCGCCGCCTGAAATGACCGTAAAGCCCGCGTCGGACAACTGGCGCGCGATCTGCTCAGTGAGAATATAGTAGGGATGGTCGTGGGGCGTTCGCGCACTGCCGAAAATACTTACCGCCGGCTGCACGTCCGACAGGCGTTCCGTTGCCGCAACAAACTCTGCCATAATCTCGAACATGCGCCATGACTCGCGCGCTGACTGCAGGGTGCGTCCCTGATGTTCACCGTCAATGATTTTAGGAAGTTTTTCGTTCATATCGTGTCATCCTGGGGAAAAATGTGAAAACCCTGTTGCTCGTCGATGCTTCGTCCTACCTTTACCGTGCTTACCATGCGTTGCCCGATTTGCGCAATTCCAAAGGCGAAATGACCAATGCGATTTACGGCGTGCTATCCATGTTGCGCAAGCTGCGCCATGATTTTCCTGCCGAGTATATCGCATGCGTATTCGACGCAAAAGGAAAAACCTTCCGCGATGACCTGTATCCGGAATATAAGGCCAATCGCGCCCCCATGCCCGACGACCTGCGCGACCAGATTGCGCCGCTGCACAACGCTATCCGCGCCATGGGCTGGCCGTTGCTTGCCGTGGAGGGTGTAGAGGCCGACGACGTCATCGGCACCCTGGCCAAACACGCGGAATCGCGCGGCTTTCATACGGTCATTTCCACCGGCGATAAGGACATCACGCAATTAGTGAACCCCCAAGTGATTCTGGTCAACACTATGTCGAATGAAAAACTCGACGAGGCGGGCGTGCAAACCAAATTCGGCGTGCCAGCCAATCGCATTATCGATTACCTCACCCTGATGGGCGACGCAGTGGACAACGTGCCCGGCGTAGATAAAGTCGGGCCGAAAACGGCGGTGAAATGGCTCACCGAATACGATTCGCTCGATAACATCGTCGCCAACGCCGACAAAATCAAAGGCGTAGTCGGCGATAATTTGCGCAAGGCGCTCGACTGGTTGCCCAAGGGACGCGAGCTGCTGACGATTAAATGCGATGTGGTTTTACCAGTGGAGTTCGATACGCTGGTGCCAACTGCGCCGGACAAGGCGACATTGGAAACTTTATTCGAACGGTTTGAATTCAGAACCTGGCTGAAAGAATTGAAGGCGGGAGCAGACCCCAATGGCAAGCCTTCTGCCAACAAAACACAATTTAATGCGCCCGCCGGCAAAAATGGCGGGCGTGATTTTGCTGCGCAAGACTATACATCGCCCGTCGCCAACGAAGCGCCGAAATATCCGCGCCATTACGAAACGATTTTGACCCAGGAACAGTTCGATAATTGGCTGGATAAATTGAATCATTCACAACTCACGTGCATCGACACCGAAACCACGGGGCTGGATCCGCTTCTGGCGCAGATTGTCGGTATGTCGTTTTGCGTCGTACCGGGCCATGCGGCATATCTTCCGCTGATGCATCGCTATGCGGGCGCACCGGAGCAACTGGAGTTAAAAAAAGTGCTCGCCGCGATCAAACCTTATCTCGAAAACGCGCATAAAAATAAAGTCGGTCAAAACCTGAAATACGACATGCATGTGTTCGCCAATCACGGTATCACGCTGAAGGGCGTCGAACACGATACTTTGCTGCAATCCTACGTGCTCGAATCACATCAGCGTCACGACATGGATAACCTTGCGCTACGTCATTTGAATAGCAAAACCATTTTGTTCGAAGACGTGGCGGGCAAGGGCGCGGGACAAATCGGCTTCGACCAGGTGGGCATAGAACAAGCGGCGGAATATGCGGCGGAAGACGCCGACATCACGTTACAGTTACATCAGCATCTGTATCCGCAAATCGCCGCCGATCAAAAACTAGCATTCATATACCGCGAAATTGAAATGTCTTCCATGCAAGTGCTGTGGCGCATGGAACGTAACGGCGTGTTGCTGGATTTGAAGTTGTTGGATATCCAAAGCCGCGAGCTGGGCGAAAAAATGATCACCCTGGAAGCCAAAGCACACGAGGAAGCCGGACAGCCATTTAATTTGAATTCGCCTAAACAGCTACAGGAAATTCTGTTTGAGAAGAAGAAAATTCCGGTGATCAAAAAAACTCCCGGCGGTCAGCCCTCAACCGACGAAGACGTATTGCAGCAACTGGCGCAGGATCACCCGCTGCCGAAATTGCTGTTGGAATATCGCGGCCTCGCCAAACTCAAATCGACCTACACCGACAAACTGCCGCGCATGGTCAACCCGCAAACCGGGCGCGTGCATACCAACTATGGTCAGGCTATTGCTGTGACAGGCCGCCTCGCAAGCAACGACCCCAATTTGCAAAACATCCCCGTGCGCACGGCCGAAGGCCGGCGCATCAGGGAAGCCTTCATCGCCCCAACGGGCTCGCAGATAGTTTCCGCCGACTATTCGCAAATTGAGTTGCGCATCATGGCGCATTTATCCGGCGACGAAGGCTTGCTTAAAGCCTTCGTAGCGGGCGAAGACATTCACCAGGCCACGGCGGCGGAAATTTTCGGCGTCGAGCTTCAGGACGTGACCAGCGAGCAACGACGCTATGCCAAAGTCATCAACTTCGGCTTGATTTACGGTATGAGCGCCTTTGGCCTAGCGGCGAATCTTGGCATTGAGCGCGGTGCGGCGGCGAATTATATCGAGCGCTATTTCACCCGCTACCCCGGCGTGGCCAAATACATGGAGCGCACCCGAAACGAAGCACGCGAACAGGGTTATGTCGAGACTGTTTTCGGCCGGCGTTTATTCCTGCCCGAAATCCGCAACAGCAACGCCCAACGCCGACAAGGCGCAGAACGCGCCGCCATCAACGCGCCGATGCAAGGCACCGCTGCCGATTTAATCAAACTTGCCATGATCGCGGTGGATACATGGCTGACCGAGAAAAAATTGCACAGCAAACTCATCATGCAAGTGCACGACGAACTGGTGCTCGAAGTGCCCGACAAGGAAATTGACCTGGTCAAAAAAGAAATACCGGCGTTGATGTGCAATGTGGCAAAGCTGGCGGTGCCACTATTAGTCGAAGCAGGTGTCGGACCGAATTGGGAACAGGCACATTAAATGCATTGAATGATTTATATTAACTATTTGATTTTATTTATATTTTTATAATACGATGTTTATTACTTGCCAATAAACAATCTCAAACTTTACAATAAGCCTCACATTGTAAAGTTTAGATATACCAATATATGGCACGCATATCTCGCACCACTGATGAAACCGCTCGCGACTGGGCGACTAAAAATGTCAGCGCGCGCAACAAAGATTTTACTTCTGCCTTTGCAACGCATTTCGGAATAACGCGAGCGGGTGCAGCGCCTGCTATTCAGCGGCTAGAACGTCAAGGCTACATTATTCGATCGGGTAGCGGTACTCGACCAATATTTTCACAAGGCCCAAACCGTTACCTTCAATCAGAGTACCAACTACCCGGCGTTGATGAAAACCAAATATGGGAACGCGACTTCTCTCCATGGCTTGATATGCCTGCCAATATCAAAAATATTGTTCATTATGGGTTTACCGAAATTGTGAACAACGCAAACGATCATTCTGGTGGCTCAATACTGAACGTAATTGCCTACCAACACGACGGAATAATTGCCATGGCCATTATTGATGATGGCATTGGGATTTTTCGTCGTATTTCTGATGTATTCAACTTACCAGATATACGTCTGGCTTTACTAGAACTATCCAAAGGTAAGCTCACTTCTGATCCGACAAGACATTCTGGAGAAGGCCTTTTTTTTACTTCACGTGCTTTTGATGATTTTCATTTGTATGGCAACGGCTTGGAATATTCAAGAGTGATGAATGAAGGAATTCAAAAATTAGACAAGCGTATTGACCCTGAACGCCTTGACCCGTTTCCGGAAACCAAAGGTACAACCGTTTTTTTATCAGCCGACTGCGATAGTAAATTAGAATTAAAAACCATCTTCGACCAATTTACCACCGGCGCCCCTGACGATTTGAGTTTTGATAAAACCGTCGTTCCCGTGAAACTCGCGAGATTAGGACAAGAAAATTTACTTTCTCGCTTCCAAGCAAAACGCCTTCTGTCAGGGATTGATCGATTCAAAGTCGTAGAATTAGATTTTTCTGGCATTTCTGAAATCGGCCAAGCCTTTGCGGATGAAATTTTTCGTGTCTATTCAAACGCTCACCCAGAAATCACAATTACCCCATTGAATACCAATCCGGACGTCCAACGTATGATCAATCGCGTTCTTTCCAATACAAAATAAATTTATTTCTGTCAAGTTTTTGCCTTGATTAAATTTTACGCATTTTCTCAATTGCGTATAAAATAGGCAGCCTTAGTTTTTAAGTATTTTGCTGCAATGCGGATCGGCCCCCATCTTCTCAAAAACAATCTGATCGTCGCACCCATGGCGGGTGTGACCGACCGGCCTTTCCGCCAGTTATGTAAACTGATGGGCGCCGGCATGGCAGTTTCTGAAATGGTTTCAAGCAATTCGCTGTTGTGGGGGTCGGAAAAAACCAAGCGTCGCGCCAACCATGAAGGGGAGGTCGATCCGATTTCGGTGCAGATTGCTGGTGCCGATCCGGCCATGATGGCGGAGGCGGCGAAATACAATGTGGACCAGGGCGCGCAGATTATCGACATCAATATGGGCTGCCCTGCAAAGAAAGTTTGCAATGTCATGGCGGGATCGGCGCTATTGCAGGACGAGCCTCTGGTGAGGCGCATAGTCGATGCGGTGGTCAAGGCCGTCAACGTACCCGTGACATTGAAAATCCGTACCGGCTGGGATAAACAAAACCGTAACGCCATCATGATTGCACGTATTGCCGAAGATGCGGGCATTCAGGCGCTGGCCATGCATGGCCGCACACGTGCCTGCCAATACACTGGCGACGCGGAATACGACACCATTGCTGCTGTGAAACAATCGGTGAATATCCCTCTAATTGCCAATGGCGATATCACCACGCCGGAAAAAGCCAAATTTGTTTTGGAATACACCGGAGCAGATGCAGTGATGATAGGCCGCGCGGCGCAAGGACGGCCGTGGATTTTCCGCGAGATTGAATATTTCCTGCAGACCGGCATGCATTTGCCGCCGCCGGAAGTGAAAGAAATCCGCCGCGTGCTATTGATTCACCTAACCGACCTGCATGAATTTTACGGCACGGTGACCGGCACACGCATCGCGCGTAAACATATTTCCTGGTACACCAAAGGCCTGGTCGGCTCAGCGGCATTTCGCCATGCGATGAACCAACTGCAAACCAGTGAAGAACAATATACAGCGATTGAAATATTTTTTGACCAGCTCGCGGCCAACAATACACGCCTGCGCTATGAACCCGCATCCGAAACAACCACAGAAGAATTGGCAGCATGATAAAAGATAAAGACGTCAGGGAGAGTGAGCTGTCGGCCAGCGTACGCCGCGTGCTCAAGCAGTATTTCAAGGACCTGGATGGGGAAAAATCCGGGCCGGTGTATGACATGGTGTTGGCCAGCGTGGAGAAACCCTTGCTCGAGGTAGTATTACAACACGTCGAAGGTAACCAGACGCGCGCGGCGGATTTACTTGGACTCAACCGCAATACCTTGCGCAAGAAAATGAATTTGTACGGGATTGAATAATTATTCCTGTCAATCTGAGAGGCTTTCCCGAAGAATCTGTTTCTGCATTTAACGAAATCTAAGCAAGCAAATCCATGAACCCCATCCAGCGCGCCCTTATCAGCGTTTCCGACAAAACCGGCGTGGTTGAATTCGCCAAATCTTTAAGCGAAATGAAAATCGATATTCTTTCCACCGGCGGCACCGCGAAATTGCTGGTGAACGCAGGAATTAAAGTCACTGAAGTTGCCGACTACACCGGTTTTCCCGAAATGCTCGATGGCCGCGTGAAAACTTTGCACCCGAAAATCCACGGTGGCATTCTCGCTCGGCGCGATCTGCCGGAGCACGTAGCGAAAATACGCGAACACAATATCCCGACTATAGATTTAATCGTGGTGAATTTGTATCCGTTTAGCGCAACAGTGGCGAAACCCGATTGCAAATTAGGGGATGCGATTGAAAACATCGATATCGGCGGGCCGACCATGGTACGCGCGGCGGCGAAAAATTATTTGCATGTGGGCATAGTGACGGATGTTAACGATTATCTTAATATAATCAATGAGTTAAAAAACAATAAACAAACCCTTAGTGACGCAACAAAATTCACGCTGGCGAAAAAAGCCTTCAGTCACACCGCTGCATATGATGGTGCGATCAGCAATTATTTGACGGCTGTTGATGCAGCGGGCAAAAAAGAAAATTTCCCCAACAAATTGAACCTGCAATTCCAGAAAGTGCAGGATTTGCGCTACGGCGAAAATCCGCACCAGCAGGCGGCGTTCTACGAAGAGCTACCGCCGGTGCCCGGCTCGCTTGCCACCTTCAAACAACTTCAGGGCAAAGAGTTATCGTACAACAACATCGCCGATGCCGATGCTGCGTGGGAATGCGTGAAAACATTCGATGCGCCCGCCTGCGTCATCATCAAACACGCCAACCCATGCGGCGCGGCCATAGGTGAAAATTCGCTTAGCGCATACAAACGCGCATTCCAAACTGACCCGACTTCAGCGTTCGGCGGCATTATAGCCTTTAACCGCCCGGTCGATGTCGCTACCGCGCAGGAAATCGCCAGGCAGTTCGTCGAAGTATTGATCGCACCCGCGTTCGATGATGACGCTCTCAAGGTGTTGGCTACAAAAGTAAATATCCGCGTGCTGACCATCGATCTCGCCGACGGCACCAACGAGTTCGATTACAAGCGCGTCGGCGGCGGTTTTCTGGTACAAACGCCGGACGTGAAAAATATTACTGCCAACGATTTGAAAATTGTCACGAAGGTCAAGCCAACACAGGTACAACTGGAAGATTTGTTGTTCGCTTTCCGAGTCGCCAAGTTTGTCAAATCCAATGCGATTGTTTTCTGCAATAAAGGTCAGACATTGGGCATCGGCGCCGGACAAATGAGCCGTGTCGATTCAACTAAAATCGCCGCTATCAAAGCCAGGAGTGCGGGACTCAATCTTGAAGGTTCAGTCGCCGCGAGCGATGCGTTTTTTCCGTTTCGCGACGGGCTGGATGTGATCGCGGAAAACGGCGCGAAAGCAATCATCCAACCCGGCGGCAGTATGCGCGACGATGAAGTCATCGCCGCCGCCGATGAACACGGCATCGCGATGGTGTTAACAGGCGTCCGGCATTTCCGCCACTAATAGTTGACGCATGTTCGGGGGAGAATAAAAATGAATATTCTGGTTGTCGGATCCGGCGGGCGCGAACACGCGATGGCGTGGAAAATTGCCCAATCAAAACGTGTCGCCAAAGTTTTCGTCGCACCGGGTAATGGAGGTACGGCGGTGGAACCGGAACTGACCAATATCGACATCACTGAAATTGCCACGTTGGTGGAATTTGCCAAACGCGAAGAGATTTTTATCACAGTGGTTGGCCCGGAAGCGCCTCTGGCTGCGGGCATTGTCGACGCGTTCCGCGAGGCCGGACTGAAAATTTTCGGCGCGAGCAAAGCAGCCGCACAACTGGAAAGCTCGAAAGATTTTGCCAAGCGTTTCATGCAGCGCCACGGCATTCCCACTGCGGCTTATGCGACATTTACCAATGCGCAGGAAGCCCATGCCTATATCGACGCGCAAGGTGCGCCGATAGTCGTGAAGGCCGATGGCCTGGCCGCCGGCAAAGGCGTGGTCGTTGCAACCACCCTGGATGAAGCACATAAAGCCGTGGACATGATGTTGGCTGACAACAAACTCGGCGAGGCTGGCGCGCGCTTGGTGATTGAAGAGTTTATGGCCGGCGAAGAAGCGAGCTTTATTGTCATGGTCGATGGCAAGCATGTTCTGCCGCTCGCCACGACCCAGGATCACAAACGATTGAATGATAACGATCAGGGCCCGAACACCGGCGGCATGGGCGCGTATTCGCCTGCGCCGATAGTCACACCAGATGTCCATGCGCGCGTCATGCGCGAAATCATTCTGCCCACCGTGCACGGCATGGCGGAAGACGGCATTGTTTACACCGGCTTTCTGTATGCGGGCTTGATGATCGACGCACAGGGTAATCCGCGCGTGGTGGAATTCAATTGCCGCTTAGGCGACCCGGAGACCCAGCCGATCATGCTGCGCCTGAAAACCGATTTCACTATATTGCTGGACCACGGCGTCAGCGGCACACTCAATCTCACCGAAGCGCAATGGGATCGCCGCGCCGCGCTTGGCGTCGTCATCGCTGCCAGCGGCTACCCAGACAGCCCGCGCAAAGGCGATGTGATTAGCGGTTTGCCCAAACCGAATGAGCATGGCCTGGTATTTCATGCGGGTACCAAACTTGACGGCAAAAATGTTGTCACAAACGGCGGACGCGTGCTGTGCGCCACAGCTTTGGGCGTCAACGTTAAGCAGGCGAAGCAATACGCCTACGAGCTGGCAGAACCGATCCGCTTTGACGGCATGCACATGCGCCGCGACATCGGTTGGCGCGCCATACCTAGCGCGAAAAAAACGGCGTGAAGTAATAACTGCGTGTCCACAGCGTTACCTCATGCACTGCTAAAAAAAATCCGCGCGCATCTTGATCACGGTGGCATCATCGCCTACGCCACCAGCTCATGTTTTGGTCTTGGCTGCGATCCAAAAAAATATAATATAATCAACAAGTTATTAGCTGTTAAACAACGTCCTCGCAGCAAAGGTTTAATCGTCATCGCGGATAAATTTGAGCGCCTCGAATCGTTCATCCGACCGCTCAACGCAGAAGAAAATAAACGTGCATTAGCGAAATGGCCGGGCCCACACACATGGTTAATGCCTGCATCGCATCGCGCGTCACCTGCGCTACGCGGCCGTCACAAAAAAATTGCCGTGCGTGTGGACGCGCATCCAGACACAGTGAGATTGTGTAAAGCCTTGCATATGGCCTTGGTTTCCACCAGCGCCAACGTGTCCGGCAAACGTCCCGTCAAAACCTATCGCGATTGCGTGCGCCAATTTGGCAAGCGCGCCATGGTGGTTCCTGGGCGTATCGGACAAAGCAAATCACCTTCGACAATTCAGGATTTTGAAACGGGAAAAATCCTTAGATAGTAGCCTCACCTGAAATGGATAGACGTTTTACAGAATTCTGAAATGCTGCCGCCCCGTTTTGGTGGGAGGGGATTGGGGTAGTTTAAGCAGACAAATTAAATCCCCTAACCCCCCTTTTGCAAAGGGGGAACAAGACAAAACATCACCTTTTTGAAAAAGGGGAACACGGCATAACTTCGCCCTTTTGAAAAAAAGAGACGTAGCATTACTTCCCCCTTTGAAAAAGGGGGATAGAGGGGGATTCAGTGGGGCAGCAAACATGCCCGCTGGTTATGGTGCGGATGGGTGTAAGATTTAGCTGAAACTACATGTCCCAGCCACTCAAATTCAATTATCAAAATAAGCATGCACACCGAACAAGTCAAAACTTATCTCACCGAACTGCAAAATAAAATCATCACCGCGCTCGAAGCCGTCGATGGCAAAAAATTCATCCGCGACAACTGGACGCGCGACGAAGGCGGCGGCGGTATCAGCGCAATACTCGAAGAGGGCAATGTGTTCGAGCGAGCCGGCGTCGGTTTCTCTCATGTGTTCGGCGACAAGATGCCGCCGTCGGCGACCGCACATCGCCCTGAGTTGGCGGGCAGGTCGTGGGAAGCCATTGGCGTCTCGCTGGTGCTGCATCCGCGCAATCCTTACGCGCCGACGGTGCATATGAACGTGCGTTTTTTCAACGCGAGCAAGCCCGGCGAAGCCGAGGTGTTCTGGTTCGGCGGCGGCATGGACCTCACGCCTTATTACGGCTTCGCGGAAGATGCGGTACATTTTCATCGCACCTGTAAACAAGCGCTGGATGGTTGCGGCAAGGATTACTACCTTCGTTTCAAAAAATGGTGCGATGAATATTTTTACTTAAAGCATCGCAAAGAGCCTCGCGGCATCGGCGGTATTTTTTTCGACGATTTAAATGAACAAGATTTCGAATGCAGTTTTGGCTTCATGCAAAGCGTGGGCGATCATTTTCTCGGCGCTTATTTACCGATTCTGGATCGTCGCAAAGACATGCCCTACGGTGAGCGCGAGCGCGACTTCCAGGCTTACCGGCGCGGACGTTATGTCGAATTCAACCTGGTATGGGACCGCGGCACCTTATTCGGCCTGCAATCCGGCGGCCGCAGCGAATCGATTTTGATGTCGTTGCCGCCGATAGTGAAATGGCGCTACGACTGGAAGCCAGAAGCGGGATCGGCGGAAGAAAAGCTCTACACGGAATTTCTGCTGGCTAAGGATTGGGCGTCGCAATAATTATCAAGCTTCTTTATACGCCAACTGCACTACATCCTCACCATATTTTCTCTCTAGCCTGCGCACAATAAAATGCCCGCGTGCCATATCCTGAAAATGGTCGATAAATATGCTGTTGATCATTGCGCCTGCCACCGCGCCGATAATCGGCACGGCCTGTGCCGCCGCTTTTTCTGACACCACGATACCGAAGCGCGAAGCTATCAAACTGATCAAACGCACCACGGCTGGCGCGGAAGCGTCCACCGCGCCTTTGCGCGCCAAATATTTCGCGGCTTCGGAAACCGCGCTGGCCATAGCAGTACGCGCCGCGAAATACCCTGTTTCGCTGGCATCATCGCTAACTGATTTCCCACCCAAGGCAAACACCGATAAGCAGGATAATTTGGTATCCATATCACTGATGTCCTCACCTTCGCTACGTGCGATGTCGGAAATCGAGCGCAGCATTATGATGGTGGACACCGGTAGCTCAATCGCCAATGCGGCCAAGCCGAACATGCCGCCCGCTGCGCCGGAAATAGTCGCGGCGATTTTATGAAAACCATCCGAGGATTCCGGCTTAATGCTGCTGTCGAGAGAGCGTACCGCGACATTGGTCGCCTTCATTAGCGAGGCATGAGCAGCCTTTTGTACGCCATCGGAAATTTTCGCCGGCAGTCGTGCCAGGCCTTTTTCCAAGGGCGAGCCGAGCAAGTTGGTGATTTTCGCCGCAAGGCCGGGATTCTCCAGTAGCGCCTTGGCGCGCTTAAGGTCATTCAGATCATTTGCAGAAAGTGGCATAGTGTCTGTCCCGAAAAAAGTATTGGGCTAGGGTCAATCGAATATCCCGTTGTAAACGGGTACTGTTCTCTCCTGTCAACAAATTCTCTTAATCACGTACGGCGAGCCGCTTGAGGGCGAAAAAGGGCGCAAACACCCAGGGAACCGCAGCGTAGAACCACAACCTCAGCCGTAGAGTAATAGGCACAGTACGTGCGCGCAAAGCAGTACGAATGCGGCCAACAAGACTACGTTGCTCGAACAGTTCTGCGATGAAGCTTTCGCGCCCAAGTTTGGCCTCGAGTTGGGCGCGAACAGCTGCCGATGCGCCGGCCCGGGCTGCATCCTGCAGCATTTGCTCTGTCTCGACCAGCGAATGCTGGTTATTTTTCAGCAACCGCTTCACTACTTCTTGTGCGTACATGCTGCGCACGCGTCGTGACAGGCCGCCTCGGCGATAGCGCACCAACGGCTCGCGCAAGGTTAACGCGCCGCCGCTCGCGATGGCGCGAAACACCATGATTAAATCCTCAGCCGCCGTGCCTGGCGGCATGGGTCCAAAGTGGTCGAACAGGCGTCGCGTCCAAGCCTGCGCCGCGCCAACCACATGCGGCGGCTGCGCGGCCCAGTCATCCAGTGTGTGCCAATCCTGCAGAAGCGACGGCAGGATTTCACCATGCCGCACGCCATGCTCGTCGATATCCACCAACGCGCTTGCAATCAGGTCGAGCTTGCGGCCGCTCGCAAGCCAGGCCGCTACCACCGTTTCGCAACGATGCGGCAGCGAAACGTCGTCGCCGGCCGCTACGAACAACAATTCGCCTGCAGACATTTTTACCAAATGGCTCAGGTGCGCTCCGATGCCCAGGTTCACTTTGTTGCGGTTCAGCTGTACTTTGTGTGTTCCCCGGTAGTCAGTCATAGCTGCCTGCACCTGTGCCCAGGTGTCGTCGTCGGACGCATCGTCGGAGAGAATTATCTCCAGCGGCGAATAAGTTTGTGCTAGCGCGCCTTCAATTGCCTCGCGCACAGTCCTGCCTTGGCGGTAGGCGATCAACAGTATCGAAACTAGCGGGCGCTCGTTTGGCTCTTGGCTTTCAATCGTGACGGGCATTTGCAGAAATCAATAAGGCTTGTTAAGGGCGCGACCATAGGTCGCCGAACAGCTTGGTCTTGAGGCCGCGTCGGAAGGCTTTTGCACTGGATGTCATTGCGTAAAGCGCGTTCATCTGTCGGCACATTTCTTCATTAAGTTTGAGGCCATTTCCCTGACGGATACCGACAAAGTATAAATCTTTTGAGATGTGATTGACCCAAAATCGCCAGTCACTAAGCCAACCTGACAAGTTTAGAGCGCTCTCAATGTCGCGAGCCGTGAGATTTCGATAATAGTCCCAGCGTGCCGCGCTGGTAAAGGGTGAGGCATCGGGGTTGGTGCGTGAAGTACCATGCTCTAAACGACCTCTGGTGGCGCAGGTTATCAACACCATGCCATCCGGCTTGGTCATGCGCAACATATTGCCGAGTGTTTCTCTCCAATAGGGGTTGTGCTCCATACATTCAGCAGAAATAGTCGTATCAAAAGTGCTACTGGGAAATTCCAGCACCTGTCCCTGACAGGCGAGATCAACACCTGGGCCGATTTGCAGGTCAGCACCGGTGTAATTGCAATTCAAAAACATCTCACGTACCGAACCATTGATGTCCAACGAACCCACTTCGAGCACGCGCGCGCCGGAAAAGATATGCGGATAATATCCGCGCACTGTTGAGACGAATTCTGCTTGCTGGGGATGGGCCATTACTAATTCCTTTCGTAAGTCGCCTTGTGCTGGGCTGAATGATATTAAATATTGCGACTGTTATTTGACTCAGACGAAGGACACAATCCGCGCGCAATGTCGAGTAACGCTTCAACATGCCATCTAACTGAAGTGTTGTAAACAATACTTGCCGTTGGGTTGTCCAATCTGTGTGTACCGGCGCGCCAACGCCGAACTGCCTCGGCAATAGCTGAAGAAAAGCTCGAATCGCTTTCCTCCGCAGCTTGAAGGTCGAACACCAATCCCGCCGGCGGTCGCAGCACTTCGGCACAGCCGACGTTGGCCGCCACCAGCACTGGCGTACCGCACAACACCGATTCCACGCCCACTAGACCGAAGGGTTCGTAGATTGAAGCCATGACTGTAAAATCTACTGCTCGATAAACATTTTCAATATCGTTTCGGTAGCCCAACGAACGCACGTTGGGCGGCAGACTATTGACGCTGCCAATCGGCCGGCCGGCTACAACCAAACAAACTGGCAGCTTGGTCGAAGCGAAAAAATCTATCAGCATATTAAGGCCTTTACGACGGTGCCCAGTTGAGGCGAGCAAAAACACTGCGCGGTCAGTGGGCAAACCAAGATCACCGCGCAACCGGTTACGCGTTTCAGTATCAACTGTCGTAAACAGTTCGCCATCTACAGGCGGATACAGCAGACGAATTTTGTCCACGGATACACCATGAAAACGCTGCACCTCGTCAGCCATCCGTTGCGAGTGTGCCACCACTACCTGTGCATTGTTTAAATGAGCGCACTCAAGCCGCGTCTTCCAGCGATCTGCCCAACCGGGTTGTTGGTCCATTGCTTCTAAATAGCCAGGATGTACGCCACCGCAAATCGCGATGTCGGCGGCGGCAGTCTGGTTACAGGCAAGTAATGGAAATAAATCATGTTTGCGCTTGAGGCGGGCAATGCGCCAATCGAAATAATGGTCGCGCAGCTTGGCCGGCACGCCCGTCATGCGAACTCGCAGCGGCTCGACCCAGGCGTATTCGGGGAGATCGGCGTCGAAGGTTTTGGCGATCACTACAGGCCTGATTCCCTGAGCATGCAGTCCGCGCACCACGGTCAGAGCATAGCGCTCAATGCCGCCGCTATTTCGCAGCGCGTGATTACACAGCGCTAGCGGCGCGCGCGGCGCGTTCATCCCGGGCAGATGCGCAAAGCCTGTGCTTTGGGAGCTTGGCTCATCTCACTGCCGACGTCGAATCTGCTCAACAAAGTGTCTCCGCTTGCAAGGGTTGGTCACTCAATAAGTGCGGCGCGATACTCCACCGTCAACACGGCGACTATGCTACATGAAGATTCGTACAATTGTAATGTCAGAACACCGGGAGTAACGTAATAAATTCTATTCGCCTAGATACGCATGGCGCACTTGCGGATTATTAATAAGCGCTCGCGAATCGTCAGCCAAGCTGATCAATCCGCTGTCGAGCACATAACCGCGGCTGGATACTTCCAGGGCGAGTCGTGCGTTTTGTTCAACTAATAATATGGTTACGCCGTTGCGCGAAATTTCTTTGATGACTTCGAATATTTTTTGCACCATCAGCGGCGCGAGGCCCATACTCGGTTCGTCGAGCAGCAATAATTTCGGCCGGCTCATGATGGCGCGGCCGATGGCGAGTATTTGTTGCTCGCCGCCGGACAAGGTGCCTGCAAGTTGTGTTCGGCGCTCTTTTAATCTTGGAAACAGCGTATAAATTTTTTCCAGGTCCGTTTTTATTTCTGCCTGATCGTTACGCGCAAACACACCCATGAGCAGGTTTTCTTCTATGCCCATGCGCGCGAATACGCCGCGGCCTTCGGGTACTAAGGCGATGCCGTTTTGTATCAACCGGTGCGACGCGAGGCCGTGCAAATTTGTTTTACCGTAATGTGCGCTTCCGTTCTGGAATGGAATCAATCCGCACAACGCCTTGAGCGTGGTGGTTTTACCTGCGCCGTTGGCGCCGATCAAGCAAACCAATTCGCCGTCGTTCACCTCGAACGAAATGCCCTTGACGGCGTTAATGCCGCCGTAGGAAACCTGCAGGTTGCGCACTTTAAGCAATTGTTCCACCAAGGTAGGCTTCAATCACGGATGGATTTTTTTTCACTGCTTGCGGGATGCCTTCGGCGATTTTTTTGCCGTAGTCGAGCACGGCGACGCGATCACATAATCCCATGACTAATTTCACGTCGTGCTCAATCAATAAAATTGTCACGCCATCGGCGCAGATTTTTTCCAATAATTTTTTTAGCCCAGCAGTTTCGGTTGCGTTCATACCGGCAGCTGGTTCGTCGAGCGTCAATAATTTTGGTTCCGTCGCCAGCGCGCGTGCAATTTCCAAACGACGTTGATCGCCATAAGCCAGATGTTTTGCGAGATCGTCAGCTCTATCTGAAACATTAATATAATCAAGCAGTTGCATTGAACGCTGTTTGATGGCGTTTTCTTCTGCTTGAGTGCCGGAACCGCGGAGTACTGCGCCGATCACACCGGCATGCGTACGTACATGACGGCCAACCATGACGTTTTCCAGCACGGTCATGTTGCCGAACAAGCGGATATTCTGGAACGTGCGCGCGATGCCGAGCTTGGCGACTTGATGCGGCTCGGACCTTGAAATCACGTGATCATTGAACATGACTTCGCCGCGATCCTGCTTGCCGTCGAGTTTGTAGAGGCCGGTGAGCACATTGAAAAAAGTAGTCTTGCCCGCGCCGTTGGGCCCGATAAGGCCGTAAATTTCGCCGCTGTTGATCGTGAGCGATACATCGCTCAAGGCTTCGAGGCCGCCGAAACATTTGGTGATACCGCGCGCTTCGAGCAAAAGGCTCATACCTCTTCTACCAATTCGCGTTTGCGCGTGGGCGATGGCCACAAACCTGCTGGGCGGAACAACATGACGCCGATCAGCGCCAAACCGAAAATCAGCATGCGCACGCTTTCCGCGTCGACCACCACTTTGCCAAAAAAATATTGTTGTACCGGCACGATGATGAAACGCAATAGTTCCGGCAGCGAGGCGAGCAGTATGCCGCCGAGTATCACGCCCGGAATATGCCCCATGCCACCGATCACCACCATGCACAACACCATCACGCTTTCCATCAAACTGAAACTTTCCGGACTGACGAAACCCTGAAAGCCGGCGAACAAGCCGCCCGCGACGCCGCCGAACGACGCACCCATGGCGAAGGCGAGCAGCTTGACGTTGCGTGTATTGATGCCCATGGACTTAGCCGCAACTTCATCTTCGCGGATCGCCACCCAGGCGCGGCCGATACGTGAATCTTGCAAACGCAAAGTGATAAAAATAATCAGCAAGGTGAGCGCGAGAAATAAATAATAGTATTGATGTAGCGACGGAACCGAAATGCCCGCAAGGTTTTGTGTTTTCGCCAATGACATACTGCCCAGAGAAATCGGGTCAATGCCATTTACGCCCTGGGGGCCATTGGTGATGTTAATCGGCGCGTTAAGGTTATTGAGAAATATGCGGATGATTTCGCCAAAGCCCAGCGTGACAATAGCCAGATAATCGCCACGCAAGCGCAAGGTTGGCGCGCCAAGTATCACGCCGAACAATCCGGCAACGCCTGCGCCTATCGGCAGCAACGCCCAGAACGGCAAATGAATATTGAAATGCGGGCTGGCGAGCAGCGCGTATAAATAGGCGCCGACAGCGTAGAACGCAATGTAACCGAGATCGAGCAGGCCGGCGAAACCGACCACGATATTCAGGCCGAGCGCGAGCATGATATAGAGCAAGGCGAAGTCGATAATGCGCACCCACGAGCGACCGCCTGCGGCGTCAGCGAAAAATGGTACCGCCGCAAGCAAGATTCCGAGCAACGCGAAGGCGATCCACGCGGCGCGTTTATCTTGCTTTAATTTTTGCCAAAATAGTTTCACGAATAATTCAATTTTATCAATTTTCATGCGCGCTCTGCTACACGTTCGCGAATAAGCCCCGAGGGTTTGAATATCAACACAGTGATCAACACAAAAAACGCAAATACATCTTGATAATGACTGCCTAAAAATCCGCCGGTGAGTTGGCCGATGTAACCGGCGCCTAAACTTTCGATCAATCCTAACAATAATCCGCCCAGTACTGCGCCGCGTAAATTGCCGATGCCGCCGAGCACGGCGGCGGTGAATGCCTTGAGGCCGAGCATGAAACCCATGTAGTAATGCGCGATGCCGTAATTGGCGCTGACCATCATGCCGGCAATCGCGGCGAGGGCAGAGCCGATGATGAAAGTGAATGAAATCACCGCGTTGATATTGACACCCATCAAACCGGCGACGGCGGGATTTTCCGCGGTAGCGCGCATAGCCCGGCCCATTTTGGTCCGGTTCACCAGAACCAGCAAGGCGGCCATGATCACGACCGCCATCACCACTATGGCGATTTGCACATCGGTAATGCGTGCGCCGAAAATATCATGGCTGGTGGAAGGAAAAATCGCCGGGAAAGAAACATAACCGCGGCCCCAGATCATCATGGCGAGATTTTGCAACACGATGGAAACGCCGATAGCGGTAATCAGTGGCGCCAGCCGTGGCGCGTGACGCAGCGGCCGATAGGCCACGCGCTCGATGGTATAACCAAGGGCCATGCAAACCGGGATTGCGACGGCGAGGGCCGCGATTACTAACAGGATGGGAGAAAGTCCTGGCGCGCCGGCGCAAAAAATCTGCATCATAGTGATGGAAACTAACGCGCCTATCATCACCACTTCGCCATGGGCGAAATTGATCAGGCCCATGATGCCATAGACCATGGTGTAACCCAGCGCCACCAGGGCATACACGCTGCCAAGGACGAGGCCATTGACGATTTGTTGTAAGAAAATTTCCATCAGACTTTTATATTATTTCAATTCAAAAAAACACGGCACCGATGGGGTGCCGTTAGGTAACTAATACTCGTATTTGAAACTTGAAATTCGCACGGGATCTAAGCAAGACTAGGCGCGAGCAAAAAATAAGGCCGCAACATATGGGTTATATGTAAGGCGTTATTTTTTGAGGAGCAACGACGTATTGCGACGATGTCGTGTGAATTTATTATTTTGCCGGGCCGCCGACTATCTCCTGCGGCTCCCATTTGCCGCCTTTGACGGCGAAAATGGTGATCGGGCCGTCTTTGATGTCGCCTTTTTCGTCGAAGGCGATGGGCCCGATGATGCCGTTGATTTTGGTCTTGCCCACTTCAGCCAAAAATTTCGCCGGGTCGGCGGAACCCGCGCGTTTCATCGCGTCGATGAATACATTCACCGCATCGTAACCGAAGGGCGCGAACAGCTCGACTTCGTTATTGAATTTAGCTTTGAAGCGCGTAAGAAACTCTTTCCCGCCGGGCATTTGGTCTTTCGGCAGACCGGGCACCGATGCCATGGCGCCTTCCGCTGCGTCACCCGCGAGCTTGATGAAATTCGGTGTTTGCCAACCGTCGCCACCGATGAATTTCGCGTTGATGCCGAGAGATTTCATTTGTTTGGCCATCGGGCCGGCTTGCGGATCGATGCCGCCGAACATAATCACATCCGGCTTCAAACCCTTAAGCGTGGTAAGAATCGCAGTGAAGTCCGTCGCCTTGTCACTGGTGAATTCGCGTTTGATCACTTCCCCCCCCGCAGCCTTGACGGTTTTTTCCACTTCATCTGCCAAACCCTGTCCGTAGGCAGTTCGGTCGTCGATGATGGCGATTTTTTTCGCGCCGAGTTTTTTTACTGCATAGTTTCCAATGGCCGGGCCTTGTTGTGCATCATTCGCCACCAAACGGAAGGTGGTTTTATAGCCTTGGTTGGTGTAGGCCGGGTTGGTGGATGAAGGCGAGATTTGTGGGATGCCAGCGTCGGAATAAATGCGCGAAGCGGGTATCGATGCGCCGGAATTAAAGTGGCCGACTACGCCTGCGACTTTGGCATCGGCGAGTTTTTGCGCCACTACTGTAGCGGTTTTCGGATCGGCCTGGTCGTCTTCGGCGAGCAATTCAAATTTCAACTTCACGCCGCCGATTTCGATGTTTGCAGCGTTAGCGTCATCAATCGCCATTTGCGTGCCGTTTTTAATATCCTGGCCGATGTGTGCTTGCGCGCCGGTGAGCGGCGCAGCGAGTCCAATTTTGATGGCGCCGGGCTGGGCGGCGACTGGAGTAACTTTCGGTGCATCGGTCTTGGGTGCGGGCGCTTCGCCTTTGCCGCAAGCAACGAGTACCAGCGCGGAAATAATCAGCAGCCCAGTGTATTGTAATTTCATGGCAATCCTCCGGTAGTGTGTTGTTCTAATGCTGCAGATTATGCGTAGAGGGACTGGGCTTGTCAATTTGCGTTTTCCATTGACGCAGAAACAAAAAAGCCGGCGCTAGGCCGGCTTTTTTTGAAACAAAGTCCGTTTACTTCTTTTGCGCCAATACCCATTTGACCAGGGTCTTGATGTCGTCGTCTTTTACCGCTGCGTTAGGTGGCATCGCCATTGGGCCCCACACGCCGGAGCCGCCTTCTTTTACTTTCTTGACCAGCTTGGCTTCAGCGTCTTTATCACTGCCGTATTTTGCTGCTACCTCTTGAAACGATGGGCCGATGATTTTTTTATCGACGCTATGACAGGCCAGGCATTGGTTTTTGGTCGCCAGTTCTTGCGAAGCATTTGCGGCGCCAGCAGCTAACAAAATACCGGCGGCGATAATTACGTAGTTGAATTTCATGGAGTTCTCCGTAGGGTCAAAATGAATTCGAAAGCCGCGCTATTGTGCCAGTTTTCAGCGTGTTCACCAAATGATTTAAGTCACTTATCGGCGGTAGGCAACTAACGCCTTGGCACACCCAGGCGTTGACCGTGTCTGCGCGAGGTTTGTCCAGCACGCCGGCCAAGCCGGTAATTTTTTCCGGCAACGCTAAAACCATTGCCATTGGCATATACAAGTGTGTGAGTTGTTTTTGCCACTCTCTCACTTTATTATTTTTATCAATTAAAACAATGAGTTGTGTCGGAACCAAAGTTTCAGCCAAAGCGGCTGCCAAGGTGGCAAAGCCAGACGGGCTTTGCGCCATTTCGGGATAAAACAATTTAATCGTGCGCTCGGCGGCAGCGAGATAACGCGGCTCGCCGATGAGATGACCGAGGCGTTGTAGCGCAAACGCGGCGACGTGATTACCGGCTGGCGTCGCGTTATCGTGCGCCGGTTTGGGCCGATGTATCAAACGCTCGTGATCGTGGCTGGTGAAAAAAAATCCACCAGAAGTGTTGTCTTCAAACTGCACAAGCACCACGTCGGCGAGTTGTTGCGCGAAGTGCAAATCATCGGCATGAAATTCAGTTTGCATGAGTTCAAGCAACGCGTCGAGCAGGAATGCATAGTCGTCGAGATAAGCATTCAAATGCGCTTTCCCGACTCCTCGCTGAGATTTGCCGGTAGCTTGGACCTTCTGCGTATCGGTGTCGGGCGCGCCCTTATACGTCGCGAGCAATCTGCCGTCGCGCCACATGTGCTGGCGGATAAAATCCAGCGCGCGTCGAGCCGACACACGCCACTCCGGCTGGTCGAACACCGCGCCCGCCCGCGCAAGTCCTTTGATCATCAACGCATTCCAGCTCACCAGAATTTTTTCATCGCGATGCGGATGCTCGCGCTGTTCGCGCACGGCGTACAATTTTTTGCGCGCGGGGGCGATGATTTTTTCCGCTTCTTCGACGGATTTTCCGAGCGCTTTAGAAACGGACTCCAAAGATTCGACGATGCGCAAATGCCAATGCGCGCCTTCAAAATTCGGCGCGCCTTCGAGTCCGTAGCAAGGCGCAAAAACGGCGTATTCCTCCACGCTCAAAATATTTTTTATTTGCTCGCGGTCCCAGACATAAAACGTGCCCTCCTCCCCTTCCGAATCGGCATCAATGGAAGAATAAAATCCGCCGTTCGGCGCTTGCATGTCACACATCACCCACGCCGCGGTTTCTGCGACGACTTGCTTGAACTGCGGGTCTTGCGTGAGCAACCACGCGTCGGCGTACAAACGCAGCAACGGCCCGTTGTCGTACAACATTTTTTCAAAATGCGGAATGTTCCATTGGCCATCGACGCTGTAGCGCGCAAAACCGCCGCCGAGATGATCATAGATGCCGCCGTTGGCCATTTTTTTCAGCGTGAACGCGGCCATGGTCAATGGCTCGTCGTGTTTCGTCGCCGCATGACGGCGCAACAGAAATTCGATTTCGCCCGCATGCGGAAATTTCGGCGCCGCGCCGAAGCCGCCATCGACCGCATCAAACGTATGACGCAACACGGTGTAGGCGGTTTCCAGCGGTGCATCGCTGATTTCTACGTTATCCAATGCTTGCGGCAACATGTGTTCGAACGCCGCCAGCAAGGACATATTTTGTTTGACGATTTCTTCGCCGTTGCTCAGACGGAATGTAGCCACGCGCTCCATCACGCCGATAAACCCGGGCAAATTGTAACGCGGCTGTTTCGGAAAATACGTGCCGCCGAAAAATGGCGTGCCGTCGGGCTGCAAAAACATCGTCAGTGGCCAGCCGCCGCCGCGCCGCGTGAGCATGTAATGCGCAGTCTGGTAAATCGAATCCAGGTCGGGCCGCTCCTCGCGATCGACCTTGATGTTGATGAACAATTCGTTCATTACGCGAGCCGTTTCCGCGTCCTCGAAACTTTCATGCGCCATTACATGACACCAATGACACGCGGAGTAACCGATGGATAACAAAATCGGTTTGTTCTCGTTCCGCGCGCGCGTCAGCGCCTCTTCATTCCACGCATACCAATCGACGGGATTATCGGCGTGTTGTTGGAGGTAGGGGCTGGTTTCGTTTTGCAGGCGGTTGGGCATATTTATTTTCGTCGGATCAAACAATGGACTGTTGCGTAATTGTCCCCTCCCCTTCAAGGGGAGGGATAGGGTGGGGATGGGTGCTGCACAAATATATTCCAAACCGTGCGCCGCGCGCACGCGTAGCGAAATGTCTTGCCACCACATGACGTAAATTCTGACCCATCCCCATCCTAACCTTACCCCTTGAAGGGGAAGGGACTTTCATTATTCACGCGGCCTACCAAGGTGAAATTTAGCGGTGAATGAGTAATATGTAACCGATTGATTTAATTAAATTATTTATCAATCCGTCACAGCACCTTTACTCGCCGTCGAAACCAATTTCGCAAACTTCGCCAACACGCCGCGCGTGTAACGTGGCGCAGGTTGTTTCCATTTTGCGCGGCGTGTTGCTAGCTCGGCGTCGCTCACGTTTACTTGAATCAACAACTTGTGCGCATCGATGGTGATCGAATCGCCTTCGTTCACCAGCGCGATGTTGCCGCCGACAAAGGCTTCGGGCGCGACATGGCCGACGACCATGCCCCAGGTACCGCCGGAAAAACGGCCGTCGGTAATCAAGCCGACTGCATCGCCCAAACCTTTGCCGATAATCGCTGACGTCGGCGCGAGCATTTCGCGCATGCCGGGTCCGCCTTGCGGGCCTTCGTAGCGAATCACTAATACATCACCCGCTTTGATTTTGTCCGACATAATCGCGTCCATCGCATCCGGCTCAGAATCGAATACGCGCGCCGGGCCGGTGATGACGGGATTTTTCAGGCCGGTGATTTTTGCTACGCAGCCTTCGGGCGATAAATTCCCTTTCAGTATGGCGAGGTGCCCTTCCGTATATAACGCGTCTTCCCAGTCGTGAATCACGTCCTGGTCTTTGCGCGGCTTGTTGGGCACGTCTTTTAATACTTCGGCTATGGTTTGGCCGGTGACGGTCATGCAATCGCCGTGCAACACGCCGTGGTTCAACAAAATCTTCATCACTTGCGGAATGCCGCCGGCTTTATGCAAATCGGTCGCGACATACTTACCCGACGGCTTCAGGTCGCACAGTACGGGTACTTTTTTGCGCATGCGCTCGAAGTCGTCGATGGTCCAGTCGATGTCGCCTGCGTGGGCGATGGCGAGAAAATGCAACACGGCATTAGTGGAACCGCCGACCGCCATGATGACCGCGACGGCATTTTCAATCGCTTTGCGCGTGACAATCGTGCGCGGCAGAATTTGTTTCCGGATCGCCTCCACCAACACTTCGCCCGACTTCGCCGCGCTGTCGGCTTTTTCCTGATCCGGCGCGGCCATAGTGGAGGAATACATCAAACTCATGCCCATCGCCTCGAACGCGCTCGACATGGTGTTGGCGGTGTACATGCCGCCGCACGCGCCGACACTAGGGCAGGCATTTTTTTCGATGCCGATGAAATCTTCTTCGCTCATTTTGCCCGCGTTAAACGCGCCGACCGCCTCGAACGGACTGACGATGGTGAGCGCCTGGCCTTTCCAGTTGCCCGGCTTAATGGTGCCGCCATAGACAAATATCGACGGGATGTTCATGCGCATCATGGCGATCATCGCGCCGGGCATGTTTTTGTCACAGCCGCCGACGATGAGAACGCCGTCCATCATCTGGCTTTGCGTCGCGGTCTCGATCGAATCGGCGATCACCTCGCGCGACACCAGCGAATATTTCATGCCCTCGGTGCCCATGCTGATGCCGTCGGTCACGGTTATCGTGCCGAACATTTGCGGCATCGCGCCTGCAGCCTTCAACGCCGCGTCAGCACGATCGACCAGCGGCTGGATGCCCGCATTGCACGGATTCATGGTGCTATGGCCATTGGCGATGCCGACGATGGGCTTGTCGAAATCCTTGTCGCCGAAACCGACCGCGCGCAGCATGGCTCGGTTGGGCGAACGTTGGTTTCCGGCGGTGATGAGTTTGCTGCGGCGATTGTCAGACATATAGGCTCCGAATTGCTGGGATAATGATTAACGTATAATCCAACATTCTATCGCAAACGAATAACCAATTAAATGCTCACTCATCCGCAATTCGATCCTGTCGCCGTTCACCTCGGCCCTATGGCTATTCGCTGGTACGGCCTCATGTACGTTCTGGCGTTCACACTGTTCTGGCTGTTGGGTAAATACCGCATCCGCACCCAGCCGCAGCAGGGCTTTGACGAAAAACAATTGGAAGACATGCTGTTTTTCGGTGTGCTCGGTGTCGTGCTCGGCGGCAGGCTGGGCTATATTTTGTTTTACAAGTTATCTTATTATCTTGCGCATCCGGTCGAAATGTTCATGGTATGGAATGGCGGCATGTCGTTTCACGGCGGTTTTCTCGGCGTGTTGGTCGCGATGTGGTGGTTCTCGCGCAAGAGCAAAAAACATTGGCTGCAAGTCACCGACTTCATCGCGCCGCTGGTGCCGCTAGGTTACGCGGCCGGACGTGCGGGTAATTTCATCAATGGCGAATTACCTGGACGCGTAACAACTGTTCCGTGGGGCATGTGGTTTCCGCAAGTCGATGCCATCGCCATCTCGCGCCATCCGTCGCAGCTTTACCAATTGGCGCTCGACGGTGTGATGCTGTTCATCGTGCTGTGGTTATTCTCGCGCAAACCCAAACCCATGGGCGCAGTATCAGGATTGTTTCTCATCGGTTACGGCACATTCCGTATCATCACCGAATTCGCACGCGAGCCTGATGATTTTCTCGGCTTTCTCGCGCTCGGATTATCAATGGGGCAATGGTTAAGTGTGCCAATGATTATTGCGGGAATTGCAATGATGACGTGGGCATATAAACGCAAAGTTTAATCAATGATTCATTTTTCGATATTATTTCAACTAATTGATTTAATTGAATAATTTATACACCCTTTCCCGATTATTCCATTGCCTATTACACTAATATTTGCGTGGGGAAGTAGCTCAGCTGGGAGAGCGTCGCGTTCGCAATGCGAAGGTCGGGAGTTCGATCCTCCTCTTCTCCACCAAATCAACATCGCGCAGATTAAATTCTGAATTACAACACCGCGCTAAACTTTGCCCACGCCATTGCCCTACAATGGCGACTCTGACTCCAGCGTAAATCCTATGATTCCCTTTTCCATCCTTGACCTATCCCCGATCACCGAGGGCAGCGACGCTGCGCAATCGTTTCGCAACACCCTCGATCTCGCGCAAAACGGCGAACGCTGGGGCTACCATCGTTGTTGGCTGGCCGAACATCACGGCATGCCGGGCATCGCGAGTGCCGCGACCGCCGTGCTGATTGCGCATGTCGCGGGCGGCACATCGACCATCCGCGTCGGCGCGGGCGGCATCATGTTGCCCAATCATTCACCGCTCGTCATCGCCGAACAGTTCGGCACCTTGGAATCGCTCTTCCCCGGCCGCATCGACTTAGGCCTCGGCCGCGCGCCCGGCTCCGATCAAATCACCGCGCGTGCATTGCGTAGAAATATCGCCTCGGATGCTGACGAGTTTCCGCAAGATGTAATGGAATTGATGGATTATTTTTCCGGCACGCATCAACAAGCCGTGCGCGCCGTTCCCGGCGCGGGCCTGAATGTACCAATATGGATACTCGGTTCCAGTTTATTTGGCGCGCAACTCGCAGCGGCGCTCGGCCTACCGTACGCCTTCGCCTCGCACTTCGCGCCAGCGCAGATGATGCAAGCGATAGCCTTATATCGCGCCAACTTCAAACCGTCCGCGCAATTACAAAAACCCTATGTCATGCTGGGCTTCAACGTGTTTGCGGCAGAAACGGATGATGAAGCACATTTTCTCGCGACCTCGATGCAGCAAGCCTTCGTCAACCTGCGCAGCGGAAACCCAAAGCGCCTGCAGCCGCCAATGGCAGATTATCTACCCCGCATCGGCCCGCAAGAACACGCCCTGCTCAACCAAGTATTATCCTGCGCCGCCATCGGCTCGCGCGAAACGGTAAAGCGTAGCTTGCAAGCGTTCATCGAACAAACCGGTGCGGATGAATTGATGATCACTTCGCAGATTTTCGATCATGCTGCGCGGCTGCGGTCGTATGAGATTACTGCAGACTTGCGTGTCACTTGGGATTAACGGCAGCTTTCGGTTGTGAAGCGCATTCCAAAAAGTCAGGTCGACTCAATCGGGCTTTCAAGCTTTGAGAGGATGAACGTTCAACGCAAAGGTCGGCGGCCGATCCTCTTCATCTCCGCTAAAAAATAAAGCCCGTACAACGGGCTTTATATTTGTAAAAATCTAGCTAATTTGAATATAAAAATTCTACGCGGCTCGGCGTTTGGTAAGTTCGCTTTCCTCCAAGTCCAACGTAAAATCGAATACCATTTGCATTTTAATCTCAGGCTGCCGGTTTTCGTTGTAACTGTCCGTATCACTTTTAAGCTGCTTACAGTCTCCAAGTATCTGCTGACGTCTTTGCTGAGAGGCGAGAAGCATATGCTCTGGCTTAGCAGTTCTGATGTCATCCCAAAGATCATGCTGCTCTCCGATGCTCTGCGCAGCATGATTTAGTCTTACACGGCGGCCCTGCGGATCTGTGTAGTACTCGTCTCGAAGCGCTTAAGCAATTTGATCTGCGCATTGTGCAACAATCGCAGAAGGTTGCGGAACCCAGTGCCCTGTTGAAATTGCCCATTGAGCAATTTCTCGGGTAGATGCAGGCCACTTACCCCCATTCGCTCGGTAGGTTTGAACCATTTTTTGCATTTGCTCAGAGTAAGACATATATTTTCCTATAATTCCAATCGACGACCAAAGCCATCAGTAAGAGCGACGCCAATAATATGTTCTCGTATTTTTTCGAGCAAAGGCCGATGAACTGAGAAATGAATCAATCCTCGAACTTGAAGCTGTCCAACGACAATACCGGGATGTACGCCAATGCGCTTTGCAAATCCTTTAATCTGGTCTGACGTAAACAAAGGGTTTACGCGCGCAATAAATCCCTGAAGTTCGTTTGTATCAATCACGTTTTTTTCTGCATTTTCATTAGCCCTGCGTTCGATTGGGGGTGCTTCTTCGTCAGGTTTACCGGGCACCAAATCATCCAAAATCGGAGTATTTTGCCCTTCTTCGTGCTTAACATGATCGAGCTCATGAAATAAAGTAAACCAGAAATTGTCCACGCGGTCGTAGGTCAATGTTAGTGCGATCACCGGTTTTGTTTTGTCCAGCCAAAAACAAGCGCCTGTCATTTTCATGCCGGGAATACATTTAACGATAACTAATCTAATTCCGTAATGAGCAAGCAGAGCAGGAATTTCTCGAATTGATTCGACAAATTGTCGCCGACTATTTAATTCTAAGAACAAGTCCTTGAGCCCGGCTTTATTATATTGTTTCGCCTGTACCACTTCCGCAAGTTGACGCGCACGCCTAACCCAAGCTATTTGCACCATCGAATCAGAAACATAGTTTTGCTTCTTGCCCGCAAAAGAAAAACTTGGTCTTTCATCAACCGACCCAATACCAAAAAACTCCAAGAACCTCTGCTCAAGAACTACCGGGTTTTCGGAATGTTCGACCCATGCACGTTTGATTATTTCCTTTACTGGGAAACGTTGATATATTTTGGCGCGTTGCTTCACTGCGCTCTCTTGAACGGTAGTTTTGGAAAGTTGATATGCGGTTTCCAAATTCATCCAGTACTCGGCGCTCGTACCAAACGCAGCAGCAAGACCTTTCGCAGTTTCGGGAGTAACCCCCCGCTTACCTAAAACAATTTCGCTCACTGCTTGTGTAGGGCGCCCAATGATCTCCGCAAGCTCTGCTTGCGTCAAACCACGCGCCTCAAGCTCTTCTTTCAGAAACTCACCCGCATGAAAAACTTCCGCCGGTATCGTAACGTCATACATTGACGCTCCTCCTATTATAATAATTAGTGATAATCCTCAATTCCGATAATGCGTACAACTTTTTGTCCATTCCTTTCTACCAATTCCAAAATCAATCGCCATTGGTCATTCAGCCTCATTGAGTGCTGGTGTGCCCTGTTACCCTTAAGCTTCTCATAATGCAACCCTTTAGAGTTGTAAAAATCCATCTCATTAAGTGCAGCATTAATTTGCTGAATTCGCATTCTGAATTTCGATACAACCTGCGTAGGAAAGCCAGCCGTATATCGGGCATCGGTCAAAAGTCGCACATATTTTTTTGAATCATCAAATTCATATTGCATGTGACTAGAGTAGATTAAATTGGTTCAGTTGTAAAGCATAATATCACGGTACCCGTGTATTCAATATTTTATTATATAATAAAAAAACGTATATTTATCAAAAAGTTATTATTATTAAATTGCGTTTTCTGTCAATTAATTCATTGATCTCAATAAAATCGCGAGGTATTAAACTCAAAGATTGGGGCAAACGACAGTGGAATCCGAGTTAGTAAAGCAAGACTCGAAATTGAGATTAGGGCTTGGTTTCCGCAAAACACCAATAAGCCAGCGACGCGGCGGCAATGTCGGCCAGTGCGGAGCCGACAGATTTGAATAGTGTTTTTTGTTTGTCGTCGTTGCGCCCTTGATGCTGTCCGCTGCAGAGTTTATCCAGCGTAGTAATCGACGACACTTCGATCAAGCCCCATTTTAACGGATGAACAATATCGCCCGCTTCGGCTGCTGCCATTTTGGTATCGGCGAATAGCGTGGCGTTGGCGACTAACGCATCATCGGCTTCGCGCATATTTTCGCGGAAGCCGCCGATTAAATCTACGTGCGTGCCGGGCTGGATCCATGCGCCTAGTATCAGTGGCTGCGTGGATAAGGTGGCGGCGCTGATCATGTCGCTGCTTTCTACTGCGGCTTTCAAATCGGTGGTAACTGACGCGTTGAAGCCTTGCTTGCTTAATTGCGCGACTAATTTTTCTGCTGGCTCTGAATGTCGGTTCCACACCTTCACCGATTGCAATTTACGCACGGCGGAATAGGCGGCGGGAATTAAACTGGCGACACGGCCCGCGCCGACGACGAGTAAATGCGCCGCAACTTTGCGCGCGAGAAAATCAGCGGCGGCGGCGGATGTGGCGGCGGTACACATGGCGGTGAGTTGGTTGCCGTCTATCGACGCGAGGGTTTGACCAGTCTTGTTGGAATACAAAAGATAAGTGGAATTGAGCGCGGCAATTTTATGTTGCGCGTTATCGGGAAAGACGTTGACGATTTTGACGCAGAGAAAATCGTCGTTCCAAGCGGGCATAAGTAAGAGCGTCGGAGTTTCGCGCATACTCGCATTGCCGACGGAATAATGTAAGCGTTCTGGCACTGTCGTCGCGCTGGCGAACATGGATTTCATGCGCGCGACTAAATCGGGCCACTGTAATAACTGCGCAAGCTGGTCCGCGTCGATGTGAGTTGTCATGTTTATAATTTTAACGGTATGGGAAAGTGTGAGTTAGTCCTTCGACAGGCTCAGGATGAACGGTATTGTGTTAGTCCTTAGACAAGCTCAGGATGAACGTACTGTGCGTTAGTCCTTCGACAGGCTCAGGACGAACGGTAGGGTGTTTTGACGTTCGTGGTGGGTTTGTCGGACCATACACACCACCAACTAGTTCGGCGTTTGCTTAAACAAAAAAACGTGCGGACATTTCTTCCAGCCCAACCGTCCTCAGCACTTCAAGCAGACGCTCGCTCGGGCGTTTGCGCGGCAGGTTTTGGTAGCTGGCGATGATGAGTTCGTTTTTCATTGAGTGTTCCCAGCCGACTAGCTCGGTGACATTGACTTGGTAGCCGTGGGCTTCGAGTTGCAGGCAGCGTAATACATTGGTGAGCTGGCTGCCGAATTCTCGTGTGTGGATCGGGTGGCGCCAGATTTCTGTCAGCGCATCTTTGGCTAGGGCTTTGCCTTTGTTTTTTTTCAGCACTGATGCGACTTCGGCTTGGCAGCACGGCACGAGGACGATGTGTTGCGCGTGCTTTTTTAGCGCGAAGTTTATTGCGTCGTCGGTGGCTGTGTCGCACGCGTGTAGCGCGGTGGCGATGTCGATTTTTTCTGGCAGTTTGTTTGACGTAATGGATTCGGCGACGGACAAATTGAGGAAAGACATGCGCGGGAAGTTTAAGCGTTGCGCGAGCTCGGTGGATTTTTGCACCAAGTCATCGCGGCGCTCGATACCGTAAATATGCGAAGCATTTTCCTGCGCTTTGAAAAATAAATCGTACAAAATAAAACCCAGATACGACTTGCCAGCACCGTGATCGACCAATACTATATCTTGTTGATTTATTTGAATATTTTTTAAAAGTAGCTCGATGAATTGGGTCAGGTGATAGACCTGTTTCAGTTTACGCCGGCTGTCCTGATTCATCTTGCCGTCGCGCGTGAGGATATGCAGCTCTTTCAGCAGCTCGATGGATTGTTCCGGCTTGATTTCATGCATGGCGAAAATTTATGCGCGCAAAAAAGTAAGGACTAGACCTGCAAGTGCGCAAGCGGCGATAAGCATTATCACATTCGCCATGTAACGAAACAATGCGATGCAGGCGACGACGCAAAGCGCCATGGAAAATAAATCTGGCCGCGCTGAAAACCCTTTAGGCCAGAACACATGCCAGGCAAAAAAAATAGCGAGATTGACGATGACGCCGACGACGGCAGCGGTGATCGCGGATAGCGGCGCGGTGAATTTGAGATTGCCGTGCGTGGTTTCGATAAACGGCCCGCCGAGAAAAATGAAAATGAAGCTGGGCAGGAAAGTAAAAAGCGTGACGACGCCCGCGGCGATAAATGCAGAAGCGAACAAAGCATCCGGACCCAAAACCGATTTAGTCCAGCCGCCGACAAAGCCGACGAAGGTGACGACCATGATCAGCGGCCCCGGCGTGGTTTCGCCCAGCGCGAGGCCGTCGATCATTTGCGCAGCGGTGAGCCATTGATGTTCAACCACGCCGCCCTGATAGACGTAAGGCAACACGGCATACGCGCCGCCGAAAGTGAGCAGCGCGGCTTTGGTGAAAAACCATGCCATTTGTGTCAGTACACTGGTTTTGCCGAAGATGGCGATCAGCACCAACATGCTGAGCAGCCAAATAAAAACGCCGATCAGCGCGACGCGCAGGCATTTTTTTTTGCTGAATAGCGCATGAGGAGGCGTGGGCGTATGGTCGTCGATCAACGCGGGTTCATGTGCTTTACCTGATGCGGTGTGCGTACTGCTTAGTTTGAAAGTCTCAGGTGAATAGCGGCTGTAAATCGCGCCGAATAGTCCCGCTGATAAGACAATCAGCGGAAACGGCAGATTGAAAACGAAGATGGCGATGAAGGCCGCAACCGCGATAGCGATCAATGTGCCGTTTTTAAGCGAACGCGAGCCGATGCGATAGGCGGCGAATAAGACGATGGCGGTCACTGCCGGTTTAATGCCGTAGAGAACTCCTGCGACAGCAGACACATGCCCGTAGGCGAGATAAATCCACGACAGTAGCAGCAAAATAAAAAATGACGGCAACACAAACAACACACCGGCGACGATGCCGCCCCAGGTGCGATGCATCAGCCAGCCGATATACACTGCGAGTTGTTGCGCTTCCGGGCCGGGCAACAGCATGCAATAATTTAGCGCATGTAAAAATCGTTGTTCGGAGATCCAGCGTTTTTGATCGACTAAATCGTGATGCATGATGGCGATTTGCCCGGCGGGTCCGCCGAAGCTGATAAAGCCGAGTTTGAGCCAATATTTGAACGCGGCAAAAAAACTGACGGGCGTTGGAGAGGTTAATTGTTGCTGTGCTGACATGGCTTCATGTTACGCCAACTAACTGGGTGAGGTAAGCTTACAGATGATTTGTTCACGTTGCGCTAACAGCAGATCCTTCGTTGCACTCAGGATGACAAATCGGGGAAATAATTGAATATTTCAGAATCTCAAATATTACAAAGTATTTAATATAATCAAATGGTTATAATGCTTCTTTTTATTGACCTCATGGCAAAATTCTTTTTCCTTTTTCTTTTTTATATCCGTACTAACAATATGCATGACAAATTTTTTAATCGTCTATTTCAGTTTTTATTCGCGCTGATTTTTTTCGTTGCGTCACACACCCACGCGGCTTTGCCGCTGGCCGAAAGCAAAAGCGGTTTGCCGAGTTTGGCGCCGATGATTGCGACGGTCACGCCATCGGTGGTGAATATTTCGGTGTTGTCGCGCTCACCGGCGGAAGACAATCCGCTGTTCCGCGATCCTTTTTTCCGCCGCTTTTTTGATATTCCCGATGCGGCGACCAAACCGCAGCGCAGTGCAGGGTCGGGCGTCATTGTCGATGCGGCGAAGGGTTATGTGCTGACCAATAATCATGTCATCAAGGATGCGCAGCAGGTTATTGTAACGCTGAAAGACCGGCGCCAATTCATCGCGCAATTGGTCGGCACCGATCCGGGCACCGACATCGCGGTATTAAAAATCGATCCGCAGAATTTAACCGCGTTGCGCTTTGGTGATTCGGATGCCCTGGATGTCGGCGATTATGTGGTCGCTATCGGCAATCCGTTCGGCCTCGGACAAACGGTTACGTCGGGCATTATTAGTGCGCTCGGCCGTACCGGATTGAACATCGAAGGTTATGAAGATTTTATCCAGACCGACGCCTCAATCAATCCGGGAAACTCCGGCGGCGCGCTGGTGAGTTTGCGCGGTGAACTCATCGGCATCAACACCGCCATCATCGGCCCGGCGGGCGGCAATGTCGGCATCGGCTTTGCCGTGCCGACCAATATGGTGCGCGAGGTGATGAACCAGATCGTGCGTTACGGCGAAGTGAAACGCGGCCGCTTCGGATTGAGCGCGCAAGACTTGACACCAGATTTGGCAGCTTCGCTCGCCATCAACACCAACGAGGGCGCGTTGGTGACGGAAGTGGAATCGGGATCGCCTGCCGACAAGGCCGGCATCAAACCGCGCGATGTTATTTTGATTGCCAATGGCAAACCGGTGCGCGGCGCGGCGGATGTGCGCAATCGCGTGGGCCTCACGCCCATCGGGGAAGATGTAGAATTTAAAATATTGCGCGATGGCAAACAACTCGCCGCCAGGGCCAAAGTCGTCGCACCGTTTACGCTGGCATCAGTCGAAGGCAGATTGATTCCGCAACTCGAAGGCGCGGCAGTCGCCAACATCGAGCGAGGCATGCCGATGTTCGGCAAGATGGAAGGGGCGTTAGTAACGCGCGTTGAGCCGAATTCGCCAGCGTGGTACTACGGCATTCGTCCCGGTGACATTATTGTGAGCGTAAACCGTATCCGCACCAAAAATATTGCCGAATTGCAAAACGCGTTGCGCGCGGCGGAACGCAATGCCGTGGCGGTGACCTTGTTGCGCGGGGATTTCCGCCTGACGATATTGATACGCTGATTTATTTTATTGGCAACTTGAAATGCGGATTATGGATCAAGCCAAACGCGTTGCCGAAAGGATCGCGCACTACGGCGACTTTAATGCCGCCGCCGACATCCGCCACCGGGTTATACGCCGTCGCTCCGAGCTTTAACAAGCGTTCGTATTCAGCGTCGATGTCTTCTACGCCCCAATAAGCGACGACATTTTCCACTGTGGTGCGTGCTGGTTTTTGCTGCTGCAGACCCAATTCGAAGCCGCCGACATTAAAGCCGACATAAAACGGTTCGTCGAAATACGGCTCGACACCGAGTACGTCGGCATACCAGCGTTTGGCATGGTTGAGGTGATCTACCTGATAAATCGCGGTGCGCAGTCCAAGCAGCATGATGACTATTTTTTTATATCGCCAAAATAGGCGTAAGCCGGCTTGGGCAAATCGGATGCTTCGATTTGTTTTTGCTCGGATGGCGTAAGCGGCCGTTTTTCCCACCACATGGCGCGGGCCTTTTGCTGATCGGCTGCCAGTTCGGGATTTTTTTCCATCAAGTCGCGTATGAATAGGGTGATCTCGGATTCGTATTTTTTGAGTTTCATAAATGCAATCGCTCTGAATAAAGTTTACCGCTTATTATACCGCGCCGGATTGACCTGAAGCGCACGCAGCACTAACATGCGCTATCGGTGCAAGCGCACCATCAACCAAGGGGGATTCGTATGATGCATTACATTTGGATGGGTATTGTCGGCTTGATCACGGGCGCCATCGCCGCATTTATGATTCCCGGCAAGGAAAACCTGCCCTGGTGGGGAATAATGATAGTCGGCATTCTCGGTTCTTATGTCGGTGGCTTTATCGGCAATATGATATTCAAACCTAAGGCTGGCGAAACCATGCTGAGCCCGGGCGGCTGGATTATGTCGATCTTGGGTGCCATTTTATTACTCGTCGGTATAAGGATGCTTTAGAAGTAAGCGTGCGCGAACCCTGCTGCTACTAGTATTTAATGGCCGGCTTGTCCGGCCATTTCGTTTTTTGGGACAGTTATCCTTTAAAAACAGACTATTGTTGCAGATTGACAACATATTTTCTCTTTTTGACCCAGCTCGCCTCTGTCGTTTCTTGCTAATTTCCGATGCCGACCTGCACAATGCATTCACGAAAATACACTATTAAATCATCGAAGATACAGTGTGGAACATTTTCCCATTTACAACAGGCTGTGCTAAAATAAAAAATCATGAATGATCTCTCAGGCGGCCACATAGCCGTGTCTCCACCGCGTTCTCTCACCATTGCGCTCAGGCGTCTTTTACGGCCCCTCATTAGGTTGCTACTTGCCAACGGCATTACCTACCCTTTTTTGTCAGGGCTGATGAAATCGGTGTATGTCGACGTCGCGGTAAAAGATTTCCCGCTGCCGGGGAAAAATCAGACCGACAGCCGCATCAGTTTATTGTCGGGTGTACACCGCAAAGACGTACGCCGTTTCCGTCACGACGTGGTGGACAACCCAGCCGTTCCGCCTTCTGCTGTATCACTCGGTTCGGAACTGCTAACCAAATGGACCACCCACGCCGATTACCTCGACAAAACAGGTAGCCCGATTCCCCTGCCGCGGCTGTCGGGCAAAGGCAATGAAAAATCATTTGAGTCCATGGTGGAATCGGTAAGCAAGGACATTCGCTCCCGCGTGGTCCTGGACGAATGGTTACGCATTGGTGTTGCGCACCTGGACGAAGAAAATAATGTCTGTTTGAATGTCGATGCGTTTGTACCAGCCAAGGGCTTTGACGAAAAAGCGTTTTATTTCGGCCAGAACATGCACGACCACCTCGCCGCCGGCATGCAAAACCTGATGAGTCATCAGGCGCCGTATTTCGACCGCTGCGTGTATCACGACATGCTGACGCCGGCATCGGTCAAGGCACTCGACGATCTGGCACGGGAATTGGGAATGAACGCTTTGCAAACTATTAACCACAAAGCGCTTGAAATGAAAAAACAACAGGCGGCCGACGATACCACAGCACGTTTTCGGGTGAATTTCGGCCTGTATTTTTTCAATGAATATACCGAGACTCGCGCCGACCGCGATCGCCGCCGCGCGCCGCGAGAACGCGCTAAAGTGGAAGAAGCCGAGGACGAGTGATCATTAACCCGCATTGATCGCGAACCTGCTGACGGCAGGTTTTTTTTCGCCAGTGTTTTTTCGCTGTGAATCCGGATAACTTCTGACTTCATACGCGCTATTGGGAAAATATATATGCACATCGGATTCATCCTGCTGCGGCCATTACTGTTCTGGAAAATTCTGGTTCGTAATTCCTGCCATGGAATTCTTTGATGCCATAGCCAGCGCCATTTCCAGCGCCACTGGCAAGCCTTTTCATGTTGAATCAGGAGTTCGCCTCAACGGCGGCAGCGCTACACAGGCTTGGCGCTTCGAAGGTTGCGGGGAGCGCTTTTTTGTCAAAACCACCGAGGCTCCATCCGCGCAAATATTTTTAGCCGAAGCCGCGGCATTAGACGAAATTGCGGCGACCGATTCAGTCCGCGTGCCGTCACCTGTTTGCCATGGAGAGATAGAAAACCAGAAGACCAGATTTCTGGTTCTGGAATATTTCGACTTGTCCCCGCACAGCCAGACTAGCGCGGCAAAACTGGGCGAGTCCCTGGCGGCCATGCATCGTCATGTCGCCGAAAAATTCGGCTGGCAGCGGGCCAATTCTATAGGCGTAACACTACAAATCAACACGCCATGTTCGGACTGGCTGTCTTTTTGGCGCGACCAAAGATTAGGTTTCCAGTTAGGCCTTGCCTACCGTAATGGCTACGATATAACGCTACGCGACCAAGGCGACAGGTTACTGGAAAGTTTTGGGGAATTTTTCCGAACCTACAGCCCTGCGGCTTCGCTGCTGCATGGCGATTTATGGCATGGCAATGCAGCGACGCTCGCCACAGGAGAGCCTGTAGTTTACGACCCAGCGACTTACTATGGCGACCGTGAGGCCGATTTGGCCATGACAGAACTGTTCGGCGGATTTACTTCCGAATTTTATTCCGCTTACCGCGCCGCCTTCCCACTCGATGCCGGCTACAGCACACGCAAACACTTTTATAACCTTTATCACCTGCTCAATCACTTGAATATTTTCGGTGCAGCTTACCTCGCGCAGACCCGCGCAACGATGCAAAAACTATTGGCAGAAATTTCCGCTTGATATGCTATCGTAGCGCTGCGCAAAGCTAGGCTTGTCATGCATATATTTAAGTTATTGATTATATTTAATTTTTTAATTGTCAGCCCAGCGAATTTTGCGGCCGAGATTCTGCGCCTTGGCACGACAACCTCAACCGAAGATTCGGGCTTGTTAAAATTCCTGCTGCCGGAATTTGAAGCCACAAATAAAATGCGGGTGCATGTCATTTCGACCGGCACAGGCAAGGCGCTCAAGCTGGGCGAAAACGGCGATGTGGATGTTCTGCTGGTTCACAGCCGCCCCGATGAAGAGAAATTTATTGCCGACGGTTATGGCATCGGCCGGCGCGACGTGATGTATAACGACTTTGTCATCGTCGGCCCTTCGAATGATCCGGCGAAGATCCGCGGCATGACCGATGCAGTAGCGGCATTGAAAAAAATCCTCGCCACGAAATCCCTTTTTGTCTCGCGCGGTGACCAGTCCGGCACGCATAAAATGGAGCAACGCCTTTGGGACATGGCCGGTTTGCAGCCTGCGGGCGATTGGTATTTTTCCATCGGCCAGGGTATGGGCGAAACCCTTAACATGGCGTCTTCCAAACAAGCTTACACGCTCAGCGATCGGGGCACCTATATTGCCTACAAGCAGCGAGCGACGCTTGATGTGCTGGTGACCGGCGACCCGCGCATTTACAACTCTTACGGCGTGATGGCGGTTAACCCGAAGCGCTACTCCTCAATCAATTATGCCGGTGCGCAAAAATTCATCGACTGGATCACATCGCCCGATTGCCAGCAACGCATCGCCTCATTCAGAGCCCATGGGGAACAATTATTTTTCCCTAATGCCGGCATTGCATCGGTTCAGAAAAAATAAGACTATGGGCAAACAAGCATGAGCCTGCTGGAATCCATACAACAAGCCTTTGCCATGCTGCTGGCAGGCGACCGCGAGTTGTGGCAAACAATTTTTATATCTCTGCGTGTGTCTCTGCTGGCTTTGCTGCTGGCCACGCCATTTGCAGTAGCGCTGGGATTTTTTCTTGCTACCACCCATTTTTTCGGACGCCGCGTTTTTGTCGTAGTGCTGCAAAGCTTGCTGTCGTTTCCCACAGTGGTTGTCGGCCTGATTCTGTATTTGCTTCTCACTCGCAGCGGACCACTGGGCAGTTTTAATCTGCTGTTCACCCAGGACGCGATGATCCTCGGCCAAGCCGTGGTCGCGTTTCCTGTTCTCGCCGCCTTTACTTTAGCCGCGGTGCAGTCCACCGACCAGCGTGTGCGCGAAACCGCCATGAGCCTGGGCGCATCGCGCTGGCGCGCCATGCTCACCACGCTGCGTGAGGTGCGTTTTCCGCTGATGGCCGGCGTATTCAACGGCTTCGGCCGCGTGATCTCGGAAGTCGGTTGTGCCATGATGGTGGGCGGCAACATCGCCGGCGTCACGCGCAACATCACCACCGCCATCACGCTGGAAACCGGTAAGGGCGACTTCGCCCAAGGCATTGCGCTTGGTGCGGTGCTTATGGTGTTTGCGATCAGCGTTAACATCGCCCTGGCGTTTGTACAAGGCAAAGGCACGCCGAAATGAGCGAAATATTATTGTCCGTTGTCGGCCTGCAAAAATCTTTTCGTGATCGCGACGTCCTCGACCTGGAAGCGCTGGCGTTTCATGCGGGTGAGAGTTATGTTCTCACCGGCGACAACGGCGCGGGTAAGTCCACACTGCTACGCATACTCTCAGGCCTCGAAAAGGCTGACAGCGGGCAAATGCGCTATCTCAGCAAAAGTATCGACCTGAATAACTATCCGGATGAATTGCGGCGCGAGATCATGTACGTGCATCAGCAGCCGTATTTGTTTGACACCACAGTTGCAGACAACATCGGCTACGGTTTGAAGTTGCGCGGCGTGGCCAAAGCCGATCGCGAAGAAATTGTCCGCGAGGCACTGGTCTGGGCGGGGATTACGCACTTGGGCAAAGTGCCGCCGCAAAAACTTTCCGGTGGTGAGAAGCAACGCGCCGCCCTGGCCCGCGCCAAAGTGCTGGATCCAAAAGTGATTTTGTTCGACGAACCCACTGCCAACCTCGACATCGACGGACGGCGTCAGGTTATCTGGCTATTGAATAAAATGGTATCGGATAAGAATTGCGTCGTGGTCGCTTGCCACGATCACGAAATCATTAATTTGCCGCATATGCAGCGATTGCATTTGAGCGAGGGGAAGTTGGAAGAGCCGCAGGTGAAGCAGAATAAGTTGGCGTTTTAACTTAACGCAATGCGTGGGTGCGGCGCACTTTACAAAAACCTCTGCCGCCCAGACAATTTCTTTCTTCGAATTACTTCAGTGCTGCGTTCGCATTCTGTCTTTTTTTAATGCGACGCCGACAACAACTTCTGCAATTCCCCGCTCGCATACATTTCCGCCATGATGTCCGAGCCGCCGACAAACTCGCCGTTCACATACAACTGCGGAATGGTTGGCCAGTTGGCGTACTCCTTGATGCCCTGGCGGATGTCCGGGTTTTGTAGCACATCGACAGTGAATGGCTTATCCACGCCGCAAGCTTTTAACATCTGCGCGGCTTTGGATGAAAATCCGCATTGCGGAAATTGCGGCGTGCCTTTCATGTACAGCACAACTTGGTGAGTGGTAACTTGCTCTTTAATGGTATCGATTGCGCTCATGCTGGCTCCGGCAGGTTTATCAAACAATTCATATTAATCAATTACTTACAAAATATGGTTTTAGGCTATTCTGCTTACTATTTGTTTGATTATAAACTATCCGGTGTCACTACTTTAGTTGCCCACCGCTCACCCGCGGGATGCCAGCTGAATCCTTCTCACAAAATATGGGCTTGAAACCAGCTTGTTTCAAGAGCGCAGCGCAGGCTTTTTCCTGATTGTAGCCATGCTCGAACAACAACCAGCCGCCGCGGTTTAAATGCTCGGGGGCCCCTTGCACAATTTTTCGAATCGCATCGAGTCCGTCCTTGCCTGCTGTCAGCGCTTGTATCGGCTCATGGCGCAAATCGCCCAGGGACAAATGCGCGTCGGCCTCGGCGATATAAGGCGGGTTGGAAACAATGATATCGAATTTCGCGCTCCCAACCGGCTGATACCAATCGCCGAGTATCAACTGTAATTTATTATTGAATTCTTTTTCAATAATCGCTCCGGCATTTTTGCGCGCGATGTTGAGTGCAGCCTTGGATTTTTCTACGCCCGTCACCTGAGCGGTGTCACATAATTTTGCCAGTGTGACAGCCACTGCGCCGCTGCCGGTGCCGAGGTCGAGCACACTATGAGTAGGATTTTTTTTCAGCCGAGCCAATAATAGATCCACCAACAATTCGGTTTCCGGCCGTGGGATCAGCACCGCCGGCGACACATGGAACATCAAACCATAAAATTCCCGCGTGCCAGTTAGATAAGCAACCGGTTCGCCAACACGACGACGGGCGAAGAAGGACATGGCGATTAGAGCCTGCTTTGCATCGACACTTCGTTCGGGGTAACTAATCAGCGATGTACGGCTCCAGCCTGTTGCATGTTCAAGCAACATCTGGCCTTCGATAGTCGGTAGGTCACTGGACTTCATCAGTGAAGCAACAGTGTGAGCCATTACGCGGCTTCCTCACCCAAAGTTGCCAGCAACTCGGCCTGATGTTCAGCCATTAGCGCGGAAGTCAGCTCGTTTAGATCGCCGTCCATGATGGCGTCGATTTTATACAGCGTGAGATTGATGCGGTGGTCGGTGATGCGGCCCTGAGGAAAATTGTAGGTGCGAATACGCTCCGAACGGTCGCCACTGCCGATAAGGGATTTGCGCGTGGCGGCTTGTTTCGCGTGTTGTTCGCGTTCCTGTTTATCGCGAATGCGCGCGGCGAGCACGCTCATGGCCTGTGCCTTGTTTTTGTGCTGCGAGCGCCCATCCTGGCATTCGACGACAATACCGGTGGGAAAATGGGTAATGCGAATCGCCGAGTCGGTTTTGTTAATGTGCTGGCCGCCCGCCCCGGACGCACGAAAAGTGTCAATACGGATATCCGCTGGGTTGATCACGACGCCGCTCACATCATCGGCCTCGGGCATTACCGCCACGGTGCAGGCGCTGGTATGAATGCGGCCCTGGGCTTCGGTGTCGGGCACGCGCTGTACGCGATGGCCGCCGGATTCAAATTTCAATTTTGAATAGGCACCCTGGCCGATAATACGCGCGATGATTTCCTTGTAGCCGCCGACCTCGCCCACGCTTTGCGAAATCACTTCCACCTGCCAACGGTTGCGCTCGGCAAAGCGCGAATACATGCGGAACAAGTCGCCGGAAAACAACGCGCTTTCGTCGCCGCCGGTGCCGGCGCGGATTTCGAGAAATATATTGCGCTCGTCGCTGGGATCCTTGGGCAGTAATTCTTTTTGCAGGTCGGCTTCAAGACTTAAAAGTTTATCGCGGCCGTCGCGTATTTCCGCCTCGGCGAATTCTTTCATCTCCGCGTCATTCAGCATAGCCTGCGCTTCGGCGATATGTTTTTCCGTCTGCTGAAACGATTTGTACAGCCCGACCACCGGCGTGATTTCCGCGCGCTCTTTGGTGAGCTTGCGGTAATTGTCCATGTCGCTGGTCACGCTTTCGCTCATAAGCAGGCGGTCCAATTCCACGAGACGTTCGCTAAGCTGGGTAAGTTTGTAGGCAATGCTGGGTTTCATGGGCGGTGCCTGATTATTCGTCGTCGCCGTTTTTGTCAGGCGTGATATAAAGCCGGCCAAGCAATTGGGACAATTTTTCCCTTTCGTTGCCTTCGGCATTCTTCAATATGCGCGTTGGATGATGCAGGAATTTATTGATCAAACCGTTACCCAGTTGCTCCAGAACGGACCGCGGATCATCGCCTCGGGCGAGCGCTTTTCTGGCCCGCTCGATTTCAATTTGCTTGTACGCTTCGGCGTGGTCGCGCAGTTGGCGGATGACCGATACCTGCTCGCGGGTTTCCAGCCAGCGCATAAAATCCGCCACCTCATTATCGATAATAATTTGCGCGGCGGCCACGGCGCCCTGACGTGAGTCGCGGCCCTCCCGCACCAAACCGGCGAGATCATCGACGGTGTATAAAAACACGTCGTTGAGTCGGCTGACTTCCGGTTCGATATCGCGCGGTACCGCAAGGTCGAGCATGAACATCGGCCGATGCTTACGTGTTTTGATTGCGCGCTCGACCAGGCCTTTCCCCAGCAACGGCAAGGTACTCGCGGTGCAACTCACCACAATATCGTTCAATGCAAGATGCTGCGGCAATTCGCCCAGGGTGATGGCCTGGCCATGGAATTTTTGCGACAAACTCTGACCGCGCTCCAAGGTCCGGTTGGCCACGGTAATCCGATTCGGTTTTTTTGCCGCGAAATGCGTCGCGGCGAGTTCGATCATTTCGCCGGCGCCAATGAACAGAATATTCAACTGCGACCAGTCATCGAAAATGTTTCCCGCTAGGCGCACTCCCGCAGCGGCCATCGAAACCGAGCTGGAGCCTATCTGTGTGCTCGCGCGCACATCCTTGGCGACGGAAAAAGTGCGCTGGAACAGCGGATGCAGCAAACTGCCCAGCGTGCCTACCCGTTCCGCTGCGCGTATCGCATCTTTCATCTGACCCAGTATTTGCGTTTCGCCCAGCACCATGGAATCGAGTCCGCTGGCGACACGGAATGCATGCTGCACACTTTGCGCACCTTCGTGGGTATAAATAAACGGCCTGAGATTAAATTTAGCCAGATCATGGTAGTGGGTCAGCCATTGCAGAATTTGCTCCGGCGCACGGGTGTGACAATAAATTTCTGTACGGTTGCAGGTGGAGAGAATGGCGGCTTCCTGAACATCAGCCTGACTGGTAAGTTCATGCAAGGCCTCTGCGAGCGCTTCCGGCGGAAATGCGACTTTCTCGCGGATGTCGACCGGCGCTGTCTGGTGGTTAATACCGAAGGTGTAAAGCTGCATGGTGCTGCGATTGGAACCGCTGGAAAACAATGGCAAATTATACCATTCAGCCCCGTATTGTCCGGCTACGCTGTTTCCCTACCTGACAGAGACCCGCCAAGCATGACAATATGCTAATGCAGCACGAAAATATTCTGCCGAAAGGAAAAACCCGTTTGTGTGTCGCGGATTTCCATCTACAATCACTATTCAAGAATGATTAGCCACAGGGGCCAAATATGCAATTGAAACAAAAAGGTTTTACGCTGGTTGAAATTGCCATCGTGCTGGTCATCATCGGGCTGCTGCTCGGCGGCATTCTGAAAGGCCAGGAGTTGATTTCCAACGCCAGAGTGCGCAATGTGGCAGACCAGGTGAACGCAGTGAAAGCGGCTTACTTCGCCTTCCAGGACCGCTACCGCGCATTACCCGGTGACTACTTGCAGGCGCAGGCGATTGCGAATATTCCGAACGTGGTCAGGGGCGGCAACGGCAACGGACAGATCGACCCGGGAGCCGAGCAAGTTGAGGCATGGCGGCATCTTGCAAATGCCGGATTTATTTCCTGTGCGCAATGTACTGCGGGTGCTGGCACGACGCCTGGTAACGATAACAGCCCGACCAATGCGTACGGCGGTGTGATGTCCATCGTGTATGACGGCGCGTATAACAATCAAGCTGCAGGGGCAGGGCCGCTACAAAATAACCTTAAGACTGGCAATCAGATACCCTCTAATATTCTGGTTGAAGTCGATCGCAAAATCGATGACGGCAATCCGCGTACAGGCTCGTTGCGTTTCAGCACTTTTTTCGCCACGGGCGCGGCGCCTGTGCCTGCGACTTGCGCGCCCATTGGCAGCGACAACTGGCTGGTAGTTCCCCCTGACAATAATTGCGGTGCGGCGGCTTTGTTTTGATGAAATGTTATTTAGCAGAATTAAAAACCGGCTAGATGCCGGTTTTTAATTCATATATAACTATTTGTTTATATTGAATATTTTACCCTTGCAATAAACGTATTTCCGCCTGCGCCAAATGCTCCGGCGAGCCGAGCAAAATCAATACATCCGCCACTTCCAGTTTCATATCAGCAGAGGGATTCGTGTTGCGCACATTGCGCCGTCGCACTGCGGTGACTTCTACATACAAATCATCCATCGACAATTCCTGCAGCGTTTTGCCCACCGCCGCTGCGTCTTCATTCAGCATTATCGATTGCAGGCGCGGTTGCGCTGCATCTTCCATATCGGTTTCGATATCCGTCGCGCCGTGAAAAAATCCGCGCACCAGCTGGTACTGCGCCGCGCGCATATCGCGCATGCGGCGCAACACGTGCGCCAGCGGCAGGCCAAGCAATAACATGGTGTGGGTGGCGAGCATCATCGATCCTTCCAGCACTTCCGGCACGATTTCCGTCGCGCCGCTGAGCCTGAGGTGTTCCAGGTCGGTGTCATCATAAGTCCGCACGATGACCGGTAACTCCGGCCGCATAGCCTGCACGTGAGCGAGGATTTTTTCCGCCATTTTGGTGTCGGCAAAACTCACCACCAGCGCCGACGCCCGCGGTAATCCTGCCGCCATCAATACTTCGCGCCGTGCCGCATCGCCGAACACCACCGAGTCGCCTGCGGCGGCGGCCTGCTTGACCCGCATCGGATCCACGTCGAGGGCAATGACGGAAATTTTTTCCTGTTCCAGAAAACGCGCGAGGCTTTGCCCGCTGCGGCCGTAGCCGCAAATGATTACATGGCTTTCTGCCGCCATGCTTTTTGCCGATAACTCAGTCAGCGCCATGGCGCGCAGCATCCATTCGCTTTTGGAAAACTTGAGCACAATGCGGTCGCTATGCATCAGTATCAGCGGCGACAGCATGAGCGACAGCAACATCGCCGCCAACACAATCTGCATGGCCTGCACGGAAACCAAATCATGGACGCCTGCAAGCGACAACAGGACGAAACTGAATTCGCCCGCGCAACCCAGCGCCAAAGCGCAACGCATTGCCACCGATGTGTCGTTACGGAAAAGGCGTGCCAGGCCGAACACGATGCCAGTCTTGATCACAATCAGTGTAGCGAGCAGCGCCATGACCCAGAGAAAATTTTGCGCCACAGCATGCAGGTCGAGCAGCATGCCGATGGTGACAAAAAATAAACCCAGCAGCACGTCGCGGAACGGTTTGATGTAATCCTCGACCTGGTAACGGTATTCGGTTTCTGAAATCAAAATACCGGCGAGAAACGCGCCGAGTGCGAGCGACAATCCGGCGAGGCCTGTGACATAGGCAAGACCAAGCGTCACCATTAAGACGTTGAGCACAAATAATTCCGACGACTTGGCGCGCGCCACCAGGTGAAACCATCGGCGCATCAGGCTCTGTCCGAGGAATAATAAAAATATCAATATAATCAATGCCTTCAATAAGGCATAGCTAACCGTGATGGCGAGCGTTTGATTGCCCTGCGACAAGGCCGGAATCAACACCAGTAGCGGCACGACGGCCAGATCCTGGAACAGCAGCACGCCCATGGTCTGTCGGCCATGGGGCGAATTGAGTTGGAGTTTTTCCGCCAGGGTTTTGCTGACAATCGCGGTCGACGACATGGCCAACGCGCCGCCGAGGGCGAGCCCGGCCTGCCACGACAAGCCGAACAACAGGGAAAGCGCCAGAAAAACCAGCAAGGTCACCAGCACCTGCGCACCGCCCAGCCCGAACACCACACGCCGCATGGAAATGAGTTGCGGCAAACTGAATTCCAGGCCGATGCTGAACATGAGAAACACTACGCCGAATTCGGCGAGATACGTTGTCTCCGCGCTCTCCGGCACGAAGCCCAACGCATGAGGCCCTGCGACAATGCCGAGTGCCAGATAACCCAGCATCGGCGGCAAATTCAGCCGCCGAAACAGCGTGACCGTGAGCACCGCGGCCACCAGAAGGATCAGCGCAATTTCAAGAGAACCGTGCATGGTCTTTAGTTTTATGGATGTCACGGCAAATGTAACACGGCTTACCCATTCCGTCGCCGCCGCTATAGCCTTTATCCGCAAGTCCGGAAGCCTTATACTCTGCTTATATGACAGCCCTGCGCAAACCTACGGCCGCCCACCTGAAGACCCTTAGCCTCGCCCGCGACGTACTCGATATTGAAGCACGCGCTGTGGAAGGACTCGCCGCGCACATTGACGAAAATTTCCTCGCCGCGCATCAATTGATACTCAAATGCCGCGGCCGCGTAGTGGTGAGCGGCATGGGAAAAAGCGGCCACATCGCCAATAAAATCGCCTCGACCTTGGCCTCGACGGGCACGCCGGCATTTTTCATGCACCCCGGCGAAGCCGGCCATGGCGATCTTGGGATGATTACTCCCGATGATGTATTGCTCGCATTATCAAACTCCGGCGAGAGCGATGAACTGCTCGCCATCATCCCCTTACTCAAGCGCCGTGGCAGCAAACTCATCAGCATGACCGGCAACAAAAGTTCCAGCCTGGCGAGGGAGGCCGATGTGCATTTATACGCAGGCGTGGAAAAGGAAGCTTGCCCGCTGAATCTTGCGCCAACCGCCAGCACTACCGCTGCACTGGCGCTCGGTGATGCGCTCGCGGTTACGCTGCTCGACGCGCGCGGATTTTCCGCCGACGACTTTGCCCGCACCCATCCCGGCGGCACGCTCGGCCGCAAGCTGCTGGTGCATGTGTCGGATATCATGCACAGCGGCGCAGAATTGCCATTCGTTCCCCAAGGCGCGACGCTGTCTGACGCATTGCTGGAGATGACCAGGAAAGGTCTCGGCATGACCGCCGTGGTTGATCGCAATCACAAACTGGTCGGCATATTCACCGATGGGGATTTGCGCCGCACGCTGGAAAAACCAGTGGACATTAAACAGATCAGGGTTCTCGATGTGATGGGTAAAAACCCGAAAACCATCCATGCCCATCGCCTCGCCGCGGAAGCGGCGCAATTGATGCAGCAATACAAAATTCTCAGCATGCTGGTCACAGACGCCGAAGGCCGGCTGACCGGCGCGTTTACCATGCACGATCTGCTGCGCGCAGGAGTAGTGTGATGAAGCAAGCCACTGCAGACCGCGCCAAACTTGTTCGACTTGCCGTGTTTGATGTCGATGGCGTGCTCACCGACGGTAGCCTTTACATGAATGACCTGGGCGAAGAAATCAAGGCATTCAACACGCTCGACGGCCACGGGCTGAAAATGCTCCAGGCGAGTGGAGTGGAATTGGCTATCATCACCGGTCGTACTTCGCGTAGCGTTGAAATGCGCGCAAAAAATCTCGGCGTTAAACATTTGTACCAAGGCGCGGAAAACAAGCTGGACGTACTGATGACGCTTTTGTCGGTGCTGAAATTTGATGCCAACGCCGCCATGTTCATGGGTGACGACGTCGTCGATTTACCCGCGATGCGCCGTTGCGGATTCGCCGTCTGCGTACCGGCGTCGCCGGCAATCGTAAAACAACATTCGCATTATATTGCGCGCGCAGATGCCGGCCGCGGTGCGGTGCGCGAAGTGTGCGAATTGGTCATGCAGGCACAAGGCACGCTGGACAAACAAATGGAAAAATTCCTCGCATGAAATTTTCCCTCAATTCGCTGTTGCCTTTACTGGCGCTGACCATGCTTGCATCGCTGGCCTATTGGCTCAACCACACCGTGAGCCGCGCGGTAGCGCCCGCGACTGCGGCGTTGAAACACGAACCAGATGCCATTGCCGAAGATTTTTCCGCCCGCCAACTCGGCGATGAAGGCTCAGTGCGTTATACACTGCAAGCCAAGAAAATGTTACATTATCCCGATGATGATTCGACCCATCTTGAAGCGGTATTTTTTGATGGGAAACCCCAGGATGCCAGGCAACAAGAACAACGGTTTTCCGTCAGCGCACAGAATGCGCAGCTGTCGAAAAACGGTGATGAAGTATTTCTTGAAGGAAAAGTTGAGCTGGTAAAAGAAGCCACGCCCGATTCGCCCCGCGCCACCATACGCACCAGCAAACTGCGCCTGGTTCCGGATGCAGGGCTGGCGCAGACCGCCGAGCAGGTGGAAATGCGCAGCGAAAACAGCTTCATCATTGGCAAACAATTTGAATACAACAACAAAACCCGCAAGATTAAACTTGCGCAAGTGAAAGCCAGCTATGTGGTGCAACCTTAAACACGCCCTGCTGATAGCTGCGCTTGCTCTGATTGCGGGTTATGCGTGGGCGGAAAAAGCCGATCGCAGCAAACCCGTGGACCTCAGCGCCGACAAAGCGGAATACGACGGCCTGAATAAAACCGGCCTGTACGAAGGCAATGTGATACTGACCCAGGGCAGCATACGCATCCAAGCCGACAAGGTAGTGGTGAAAGCGGACAAATACGGCACCACTTTCGCCACCGCCAGCGGGAGCCCCGTCTCTTTTCGGCAAAAATTGGATGGCTCGAACGATTACATCGAAGGCTATGGCGAGCGGCTGGAATTCGATACCAAAAGCGACACAGTCCAATTAATCGACCGCGCTTTCATCAAGCGCGGCCAGGACGAATTACGCGGCAATTATATCTCCTACAACTCCCGCACCGAGGTATTCAGGGTGGATGGGAGGGGCGTCAATGCGAGCGCTTCCACGCCCGCAACCCAAGGACGGGTGCATGTGATTATTCAGCCTAAAAATACCGAGCCCGACGACGCCCCCGCCGCGCCCGCGCCGAAACACTAATCGTTAAATGAGTATTCTTAAGGCAGAACACCTCAAAAAACGCTACAAGGAGCGCACAGTTGTCAAGGACGTTTCGCTGGAAGTGCACAGCGGCGAAGTGGTGGGACTGCTCGGACCCAACGGTGCCGGCAAGACCACCACGTTTTATATGATCGTCGGCCTGGTACCGCTCAACGGCGGCAGCATCAGCTTCGATAATACCGAAGTCAGCCACATGCCCATGCACCAGCGTGCGCGCCTAGGCTTGAGTTACCTGCCGCAGGAAGCATCGATTTTCCGCAAACTCACCGTGGCAGAAAATATCCAGGCCGTGCTGGAATTGCAGCCACTGGCAAAAAACGAAATCCAGGACCGCCTTGATCAATTGCTCGGCGATTTGCACGTGGCGCATTTACGCGACCGCCAGGCCATGGCGTTATCAGGCGGCGAACGGCGGCGGGTCGAGATCGCACGTGCCCTCGCTAATAACCCGCGTTTTATATTGCTTGACGAACCCTTCGCCGGGGTTGATCCTATAGCTGTGATCGACATCCAGCAGATTATCCGTTTTCTCAGGCAGCGCGACATCGGCGTGCTCATCACCGACCATAACGTGCGGGAAACATTGGGGATTTGCGATCGGGCATTTATTATCAACCAAGGCTCGGTGCTTGCCTCAGGCAAACCGGATGAAATCATCTATAATGACAGTGTCAGAAAAGTCTATTTGGGAGAAAACTTTAAGCTGTAGCATTGACCTCTCCGCCGTTACTCTGGAATCCGCCATTCAGTAATATGAAACAAAGCCTGCAACTCAAGCTGGGGCAGCACCTGACACTGACGCCCCAGTTACAACAGTCGATACGCCTGCTGCAACTCTCTACTCTGGATCTCAACCAAGAGCTTGAGCGGTTTATCATGGAAAATCCGCTGCTGGAGCGCGAAGATTCGGATGCGGAACGCGTTGTCGTTCCCAATGGAACCGAGTATCACAACGACGAATCAAATAAAATAGACCCCCAGCAGGAGACGTCTGCCGAAACCACTACTCCCGACGCGGAAAATGCCTCGCTCATGGACACTTGGGGCGACGCGGATGTGGGACACATCGAAGATGCCCCTTATACCTATAAAGACGACGGCGACGAACGCGAGTACTCGCAAATCGCCGCTGTGCATGCGAGCCTGACGCAATATCTGAGCGAACAACTCAATCTGGTGCAACTATCGACAATCGATAAGCAACTGGCGATGTTCGTTATCGCCCATCTCAATGAGGACGGCTACCTCGAACCCTCGTTGGAAGAACTGCACTCGTTGCTGCCGCCGGACATGGAAATCGAGCCGGAGGAATTGCAAATCGCCTTGCGCCATGTGCAAAATCTCGATCCAACCGGCGTGGGTGCAAGGAATTTGCGTGAGTGCCTGACCTTGCAACTAGATGCGCTACCCGCATCGACACCCTTGCTGGCCCTGGCAAAAAAAATGGTGGCACAGCATCTGGATACTCTAGCCCAGCATGATTTCAACAAACTGCGCCGTGTGCTCGACTGCAATGAAGAAGACCTGAAGCGCGCGCAAAGCCTGGTTAAATCCCTCAATCCCAAACCCTGCCAGGACTATCTGCCGGAAGAGGCGCGCTACATAGTCGCCGATGTGATAGTCAAAAAGACCAAAAATAAATGGGCTGCCAGCCTGAATCCGGATGCGATTCCTAAATTGCGCCTAAACTCGCTTTACGCTTCCATCCTGCAAAATAACCGCGGTCAATCCAACCCGCAACTCGCCAGCCAATTGCAGGAAGCGCGCTGGCTTATCAAGAACGTGCAGCAACGATTCGAAACCATACTCAAAGTTTCCCAGGCGATTGTGGAACGACAGAAACATTTTTTCGACCACGGCGAAGTAGCGATGCGGCCATTGGTGCTGCGGGAAATCGCCGACACAGTCGGGTTGCATGAATCGACGGTATCGCGCGTTACCACGCAAAAATTCATGATCACGCCGCGCGGCATTTACGAATTGAAATATTTTTTCGGTAGCCACGTCTCCACCGATGTAGGCGGCGCGGCATCCAGTACCGCTATCCGCGCGCTAATCAAACAATTGGTGGCGGCCGAAGATCCGCGTAAACCGCTGTCGGATCACCGCATTTCAGAAATCCTTGCCCAGCAGGGAATTGTTGTAGCACGCCGCACTATCGCAAAATACCGCGAGACATTGCAAATCCAACCCGCGAACCTGCGCAAATCACTGTAAAGGAGTAGTTGCCATGAATATAACGCTGACGGGACACAACCTCGATATCACTACAGCCATTCGCAGTTACGTCACGAGCAAATTCGAGCGTATCAACCGGCACTCCGACCAGGTTATTGATGTCAACGTCATTATGACCGTGGAAAAACTGAGACATAAAGTAGAGGCCAATGTGCATCTCAGCGGCAAGGATATTCACGCCGAAACCATAGACGAAAACATGTACGCTGCGGTCGATTTGCTGGTAGATAAGCTGGGTAGGCAGATTAACAAACACAAGGAAAAAAATTCAACTGATCGCCACAACAACGCACTGAAGCACCAGGAACAAAAGCCGGAACAAGTTGCCGAATAACCAGGCAGTCACATTTTTTCACAATACTTGAAACAGACTGCGGACAAGGGGATAATCCGCAGCCTTGCAACGCGATATTTTTACGTCCTGCGTGGTGTCGTTTTGTGCCCGGATAATTAACGGCAATGTGATCACTGGAATTGAACGAAACTGATTCGAAATGAACTTGATATCCAAATCACTCCCTGCTTCCAATGTGTTGATGGGGCTGGAGGCGGGGAATAAAAAACGCCTGTTCGAGCAAATCGGCATGTTGTTTGAAAACAACGAGGGAATTGCCCGGGCGACAACCTATGACAGCCTGCTCGCGCGGGAAAAACTCGGTTCCACGGGCTTGGGCCATGGTGTCGCGATCCCCCATGGCCGCATCAAGGGGCTCAGGCGGACTTTGTGTGCGTTCGTTAAGCCGGCGTCGCCCATTCCCTGGGATGCGCCGGACGGAATTCCGGCCGAGATGATTTTTTTCATTCTGGTTCCGGAAAAAGCCACAGAGCAGCATTTACAAATTCTCAGTGAATTAGCGCAAATGTTCAGTGACAAATCATTCCGTGATTCCGTCACCTCGTGCGTCGACCCCGAAACCACGCACCGCCTGCTCACTTCATGGACACCCTATGCCGCAGCTCACCGTTCAGCAGCTGTTTGACGTCAAGCGCGACAAACTGCGTCTCGAGTGGATAACGGGCAAGGACGGCGGCACCCGCGCGCTTACGGGCGATATGCTCAAGCGTTCGGGGATTGCCATCATCGGCCACTTGAATCTTATCCACCCGCATCGCTTCAAGGTTTTGGGCGCACTCGAAGTCGATTATCTCAACAAGCTGGAACCAGTCGAGCTCACCAGCGCGCTGCGCTACATTTTTTCCGGGGAAAATACCGCCGCGCTGTTTATCACCAATGGGTTGCCTGTGCCGGAAAGCCTGATCTCGGGCGCGCGTGACAGCGGCACCCCCTTATTCGTTACCCCCGAAACCAGCCAGGAACTCATTAATGTCCTGCGCCAATACCTGTTTATTCAACTGGCGGAAGTCACGACATTACACGGCGTGTTCCTCGATGTGCTCGGCGTGGGCGTGCTCGTAACGGGAGATTCTTCCATCGGCAAAAGCGAATTGGCACTGGAACTGATCAGCCGCGGCAGTGGCCTGGTAGCGGACGATATTGTCGAGCTGGCGCAGATCAGCCCAGACACTTTGCAAGGTCGCTGCCCGCCGCTGCTCAAGGATTTTCTCGAGGTGCGCGGCATAGGTGTTCTCAACATCCGTTCCATATTCGGCGAAACAGCCGTGCGGTCGCGAAAAATCCTCCGGATTATTGTGCATCTGGAAAAGCCCGGACTGGCGGACGCAGCCAAGCTGGACAGGCTGCAAACCAATGCCACGACGCGTACCATACTCGGCGTCGCAGTGCCTATGGTGACCCTAGGCGTGGTTGCCGGACGCAACCTGGCCGTGCTGGTGGAAGCCGCCGTACGCAACTTCATTCTGCAACTCCGCGGTATCGATTCCACCCGCCAGTTCATTGAGCGGCATGAACAGCTCATGGCTGACGACCAAAATTTTTCCGCTGAAGGCTCATAAGCTTTTATGCTGCAAACCAGACCGAAGAATCCTGCCGCATCAACCGCAGCCGTTGCCTCGGGCACGCAGGTGATTCTCATCAGCGGTTTGTCCGGTTCGGGAAAAAGTGTCGCGATTAAGGTATTGGAAGACGCAAATTATTATTGCGTCGATAATTTGCCGACGAAATTTTTGCCCGCACTCATCCGCTCTTTGCAAAACGCCGGTGAGTCGCGCATCGGCATCAGTATCGATGCCCGCAGCGGTGAAACAGTTTCTGAATTACCTAAATTAATCAAAGAATTACGTGAAACCGACATGGACGTGCGGGTTATGTTCCTGGAAGCCAACACCGACGAATTGGTGAAACGATTTTCCGAAACCCGGCGTAAGCACCCGCTGGCAACAAGTGGTCGCACGTTGATCGAGTCCATCGCCGAAGAGCGCGGACTGCTGGGCGAATTATCCGAACTCGCCCATCGCATCGATACCACGGATGTGCGACCGAATACCTTACGCGGTTGGGTGAAAGATTTCCTGCGGCTGGACCAATCGCGGCTGACGCTTTACTTTCAGTCATTCGGATTCAAACACGGTGCGCCGCAGGACGCGGACCTGGTGTTCGATGTACGCATGTTGCCCAACCCCTATTACGACCCGGCGATGCGCGCACTTACCGGCCTGGACGAACTGGTGATGAAATTCCTCGACGCCAACGCCGAGGCGCAAAAAATGCTCGGCGACATTGAACGTTTTGTTACCGAGTGGCTGCCCCATTATGTGCGCGACAATCGTTCGTCGCTTACCGTAGCCATCGGCTGCACCGGCGGCCAACACCGTTCGGTTTACATGGCAGAAAAACTCGCAGCGCGTTTTTCAGGCGATCATCAGGTACTGGTGCGCCACCGCAACCGCTGATCGCACCTGCTTTTCCTAAGCGCTCTCATGATGCAGATTCCTCTCTTCCCCCTTAACACCGTGTTGTTTCCCGACGGCCTGCTGCCGCTGAAAATTTTCGAGCAGCGTTATATGGACATGACCAAAGCCTGCCTGCGCGATGCCACGCCTTTCGGTGTGTGCTTGATCAAAGAGGGACAGGAAGTCGGAACAGAAGCAGTGCCCGAATCCATCGGCACGCTGGCCAGTATCACTGATTGGGACATGCCGCAATTAGGCGTGTTGCAAATCAAAGCCCGCGGTGGCCAGCGTTTTTATATCAACAGCTACAAAGACAATGGCACAGGATTGCTGATCGGCGAAGTGACTTTGCTCGACGCCGAACCTGAAATAAAACTTCCCGAAGAGCATCAGACCTGCGCGACGGCATTGCGCTCGCTGATGCACAAGGCCGGTGAAGACCATTTTTTTTCGCCCCCTCGTTTTGATAGCGCAAGTTGGGTCGGCCAGCGGCTGGCGGAATTATTGCCGGTTCCATTGCCGGTGAAGCAAATGATGCTGGAACTTAGCGATAGCAAAATGCGTCTCGGCACCATGCATCAGTTTTTGCACCGCATGGGATTGCTCAAAACCAATTGAGGAATCAACGCCTGGCTCGCGCGGCCAATTCGGCATAGCGCGCGAAAATTTTTCCTTGCTTGAGCATTTTCGCCACCGGCGCGGGTAAGCCCATCGCCGGTAATTCCTCTTCGCGCACCCACGCAACGCCCGTCTCGTGCGACTGATGGCGCGCCAACGTCACGACCAAAGGTTGCGGCGTGATATGCAAAGTGAAATGCGTAAAGCCGTGACTCACGACTTCGAGCCTTGGCAGCGGCGTCACGGTGACGCCGAAACGTTGCGAACATAGCTCGCCGATTTCTTCTCCCAACGCCACCTCCGGCAGGCTCCACAATCCGCCCCATATGCCCGTAGGCGGGCGCTTTTCCAGTAGCACGCGATGATCCTTGATGAATATCAGCATCACCACATGTTTTTCCGGGATGGTTTTTTTGGGTTTGCGCTGCGGCATTTCGTCTGTCCGCTCATCGCGGTAAGCCACGCATGCTTTTCGCAGCGGGCAATGCAGGCAATCGGGCTGGCTGCGCGTGCACACCGTCGCGCCCAAGTCCATCAACCCCTGCGTATAAACATCGACATGCTTCGGCGGCAACAGTGCTTCGGCCTCCACCCAGAGATGGCTTTCGATCCTTTTGTCTCCGGGATAACCTTCCACGCCTAAATATCGCGCCAGCACGCGCTTGACGTTGCCGTCGAGAATCGCCGTGCGTGCGCCAAAACAAAACGCACTAATGGCCGCCGCCGTGGAGCGGCCGATGCCAGGCAGTGCAAGTATGTCGTCGAATTTTTTCGGGAATTTACCGCAATGATCGCTGATGATTTTTTTCGCGGCCTTGTGCAGATTACGCGCCCGCGAGTAATAGCCGAGCCCGGCCCATTGCGCCATCACCGCGTCGCCACTGGCCGCGGCCAAGGCGGTGATGTCGGGGAAATGTTGCAAAAAGCGGCGATAATAGGGAATCACCGTGCCGACCTGGGTTTGCTGCAGCATAATTTCCGCCAGCCACACGCGATACGGTTCGCGGGTGTTTTGCCACGGCAAATCATGGCGTCCTTCTTGCCTCTGCCAGTCGATGATTTGTTGTGCGAAGTCAGCCATAACTGAAGTGTAGCGCGCTGTGGTAGCTATTTCACGCTGCCGGATTTTACATAGTCCGATTTAACATCAATGCGCACATTAGTCGCGCGTTTGTCCGCTGAGATGAATTCACCGATGCGCATCACGCCGTTGGCATTCAGTTTTTTTATCCAACTCAAGTCCGGCAGGTCGGTTGGCTTGTTAGCGGAAGCGGCTTTGCCCTCTAGCCAGACAGTATTGAATAGACTTAAAAAAATATCAAAGCTATAGGCAGGTGACGCGAACCCGGCCATGCCGAATTTGCCGTCCAGTTTCGCGCCGTTGAGTTTGCCTTGCAGATTTGCCTTCACGTTTTCGTGCTTCAAATCAGCTTTGACTGCGCCGCTGCCGTTCAACGCGAGCGGCTTGTTAAAATCTTTCGGTGCGATTTTTATATCCAACGTCAATGAATTTAAATCGTATAGCCCCTGCTCCAGAATAATTTTCGCACTCGTTTTAATCGAACCTTCCAGCAAAAAATCTGCAGGCTGATAGCTGAATTGAAGACTTAGCCGGTCTTTTGTAACTATTTGATTATTATTATATATTTGTACATTGCCGACGGCCTGTAATCTCATCGGCGCTTGGTTGATTAAGCCTTTTGCCTCCAGGTTAGCAGCTTGTAAATTTATTATTTCAACATGCTCGCCTGTGTCGTTAACATCATCCAGCGCACCGATTGTCAGCACAGATTCAATTGCATCCGGCTTGGTTTGCGCGATTTTTTGCGCGCCAGATTTTTTCACCTCAGGCTTGGCCGTCCATTGCGTTACCAACTTTATTTCCTTGCCGCTCATGTGTGCATCAATGAAGCTGAATTCAGGCAAGGTCAGCGTGGTGTTGAGATGATAAGCGGAAGTTTGTTGCTCGGCCCGGCTGCTGATATCTTTCGCGCGCCAATTTTTTCCTTGCTGCTCAGCTTCGGCGAACGAAACCTCGGCGTTCCATTTCTCCTCGCCGTTGGCCAACTGGCTTTGTAATTGCCACTCGCTAAAATGGGCTTGTTTTTTTGCGCCATCAAATGCCATCGCGCCCGTCGCGTTTAGTGTGATGTCATTCATCTTGTTCACGGCTTTCGACATGCCCTTGATAGAGAGGGTCAACTTTTCCAGGGAGAAATTTTGTTTGTTCAAATCGAACAGCAGCGGGCTTTTCAGGCCAACGTGTAAATTGTAATCGTCCTGATTCAAGCGCACATCACCGTCAAAGCTGATATCTGTCGGCACGCCATTAGCGAGCCGGCCCACTTGCAAGTTCGCATTACTCACTTTCCATTGAGTCTGTTGGTCGTCGAATAGCCAGGCCGCGCGATTTATTTTCAAGCTCTTGATGTCGAACGCCGGCAGAGCGCCGCCGCCAGCGGATAAAAAATCATCGATGTTCATCGTCCCGTCGCGGAAGCGTTTGACGTTAACCAACGGCGCTTCCAGTTCCAGTTTGTTCACCTCCAGCCGTCCATCGATTAGCGGCCACAACATCAAAAAAATATTTGCCGACTCTACGCTGGCAAAAACCTCCGCGCCATTCTTTTCCATCAATCGAACGGGTCCACTTTCAATATGCACAACTGGGAACAAGGATATTTTCAGATTTCCGGGAATATCCAGTTTGCGCTGGTATTTTTGCTGGAAAAAATCCGTGATGCGCGGCTTTAAATCGTTCGGGTCGAAAGTCTTGATTACGAATGCGAAGATGGCTAGTGCCAGCAGCAACAAAATCAGGAAAGCAATAAGTGAAATTTTCCCGATTTTTTTCAAGGCGAACACTCTGTTGAAGCGCGGCGTGGATTCGCTGCGGGGAAATCATGGAGCGGGTGAAGGGAATCGAACCCTCGTCGTAAGTATGGGAAACTTCTGCTCTGCCATTGAGCTACACCCGCATGGTTTAACACATTATTTATTACGAGGGTTCCGCATCCGCATCGGGGTCTCATCCCGCTTCGCGGGTCCCTGCTCCGCCCTCCTGCGCATACACCCTCATCGTAAGCATGGGAATCATTGCTCTACCATCCCTCGACTTCCCCTAATATTTTATTTTGTCATATCCCCAGCCCTCGCGTCAGTAACATGTTCGCTTAGCCCTTAGTTTTTCAATTTCAGGCTGTTGCACGACGAGCCATACAATGCGTCACTATTCGTTCCAATTACTTCACAATTTTTTACAAAATCGCATTTAATCAGCCCATCCAGAACAAGCAAAAGCCGATTCAAACGTAGTTTGTCGCAAACAGGCAACAAAACTAATAAATATATCTTATTGATTATATTTATATTTTTAATTACTACGCTGCAAAACCTTGTGCTTTTATGCAACGACCATACACTTTGGTACAGGAATTGCCTTAAGCTAATTGCACTGCGACAGCTCAACTTCACTTGGCCTCCCGGCCTAATGGCTACCGGCGCCTGATGCCACCAATATCATCCGCCATTCGCATACGAAGTCTTTGATTAGCTTTTGTATTATCAGAACGCAAATCTTGATTAATTGTTTTCAGCTGGTTTTGTAACGGCAACATCGCAGTAAAATGAATTCCGGGGTCCTATCCGGGGTCGCAATAATTAATTTTTAACCAGGAGGCACTAAAATGAACAAACGTAACCTGCTTCAACTCGCAGTATGCAGCGCCCTCGCAGTGTTGGCCGCCCCCGCGCAAGCGATCAACTTCACCCAGGGCGACTGGAACATGGACATCAACGGCACGGTGAATGGTTTTTATACGAATACCAATTGCAGCAACAATGCTGGTGCCTCACAGTGGGCCACTTTGTCGGCTTGCAACGACAACAACAATCACAGCGCGATTCAAAACGGCTTGCTGCCGGGCTGGATCAGCTTTGTTGCCACCACGCGCCAAAACGATCTGGATATCAAAGCCCACTTCGGTTTTGCGCCGGGTACATCATTCAATGGCACCGGCGCACGCGGCGCTCAACTCCTGGGTGACGTGCGTAACGTGTATCTGAGTTTCGGCGACAAAAGCTGGGGTTCGGTTAAGGCTGGCCGCGACATTGGTCTGTTCCAACAGCAAGCGATTCTCGCTGACATGACCTTGCTGGGTGTAGGCGGCATGGCGCAAACCTCAGGCGCACTCAACACCACCACCGGTCTGATCGGCAAAGGGTATATGTACACTGCGTTCCAACCGCAAATTACCTACTCGACTCCAAACTACAGCGGGTTCCAAGGCTCCATCGGCGTGTTCCAACCTGCAGATGTCAGTTCCAATGTCACTGCCGGTCCAGTCTACAATGTGCATAGCGGCCCAATGCTGCAAGGCATGGCGACCTATGACTTCCCCGCCAGCAACATGACCGGTAAGGCATGGGCTTCTTTTGTCAGCCAAAGCGCCAAGAATGCTGCTGGCACATCAGTCGATTCCTCCGGCTTTGAACTCGGCGGCAAAATAGGTGTGGCCGGTTTTGAAGGTACGTTGGTCGGATTCGACGGCAAGGGAATAGGCGATGCACTATTATTTGCGCAAGGCGTTGATGCCGCCGGCAACACCATGAAGACCCAAGGTTTTCTCGGACAATTGACATACAAACCGCCGGGCCTTTCGACCAAATTTGGCGTCAACTATGGTGAAACCAAAAACAAAGATATCCCGGGTGCCAAAAATAAGGCCGTTACGTTGGGCGTGTATCACAGCCTGACCAAGAGTCTAACTTTAGTGGGCGAATACATTGACGAAAAAACCCAGCAAACGAGCGCAACCGACGCCAACGGCAAAACCATCGCCCTGGGCGCGATTCTGTTTTTCTAAAATAGCTTCCGCATAATTAAAGTTGTACTAAATCAAACGGCGCCTTCGAGCGCCGTTTTTTTCGAGCCAATTTTGCGGCTTGGGAATGAAGGAATGCGCCCGTCCTCCACGTCGGCTGAGCGTGGTAAAATATCTATGTCATTTAAACATCATTATTTACTTCACTCATATGATTTCTCTCACGGTCAATGGTACCCGGCATCGCTTCGACAACTCGCCGAACGTGACGCAATTGCTTGAGCAACTCGATCTCAAAGGCAAGCGCATTGCCGTCGAGCGCAATGGCGAGATCGTTCCGCGCAGCCGTTTTGCCGATGAAGTTTTATGCGACGGCGACAAACTGGAAATCGTCGTGGCAGTGGGGGGAGGTTAATGAAATGAATTTGCAAGACACAGACAATATTATTATCGCCGGCAAAACTTACACGTCTCGCCTGCTCGTTGGTACCGGTAAATACAAGGACTTCGCGGAAACGAAATCGGCGATTGACGCCAGTGGCGCGCAAATCGTTACCGTTGCCATCCGCCGAACCAACATTGGGCAGAATCCGAACGAACCGAGCCTGCTGGATGTGCTGCCAGCGTCGCAATACACGCTGCTGCCAAATACTGCCGGGTGCTATAGCGCGGATGACGCGGTGCGCACGCTGCGCCTCGCGCGTGAATTGCTTGATGGCCATAAATTAGTAAAGCTGGAAGTGTTGGGCGACGCGAAAACTTTGTTTCCCAACATGCCGGAAACTTTAGCCGCGGCGAAAACCCTCGTGAAAGACGGCTTCGATGTGATGGTCTATTGCAGCGACGATCCCATCATGGCGAAGCAATTGGAAGACATCGGCTGCGTCGCGGTGATGCCGCTGGCGTCGCTGATCGGCTCGGGCATGGGCATTTTGAACCCGTGGAATTTGCAATTGATTATCGAGGCGGCCAAAGTGCCGGTGATCGTCGATGCCGGCGTCGGCACAGCGAGCGATGCAGCGATTGCCATGGAGTTGGGTTGCGACGGCGTGTTGATGAATACAGCGATTGCTGCGGCGAAAAATCCCGTGTTAATGGCGAGTGCAATGAGAAAAGGCGTGGAAGCGGGACGCGAAGCATTTCTGGCCGGGCGCATGGCGAAAAAGTTTTATGGCGCGAGTCCGAGTTCGCCAACGGGTGGAATGATAGGTTCATAAAACTCCGATGCCCGAAACTCATCACGCTCACATACGCAGTTATGTTTTACGCCAGGGTCGCGTGTCGAATGCGCAAGGCCGCGCAGTGGAAAATCTGTTACCGAAATATGGCATTCCTTTTTCTGCGCAACTAATTGATTATATTAAATTATTTAACAGAGTAGCGCCGACCATTCTGGAAATCGGATTCGGCATGGGCGAAACCACGGCGACCATTGCTGCAACCAATCCGCACAATAATTATCTTGCCATAGAAGTACATACACCGGGCGTCGGTAATTTACTCAAAGAAATCGACGCGCAACAACTGAATAATTTACGCATCCTTCAACACGATGCGATCGAAGTATTGCGCGATATGATTCCAGCTACGTCAGTCGCGGGCGTGCATATTTTTTTCCCCGACCCATGGCCGAAAAAACGCCATCACAAACGTAGGCTGATTCAAACACCGTTGGTGAAATTGCTATGCGAAAAACTTCAGCCCGGCGCCTATGTTCATGTGGCGACCGATTGGCAGGAATACGCCGAGCATATTCTCACCACGTTATCCGCTGAGCCACTGCTCGCAAATTATGTCGCTGATTACGCGCCCCGCCCCGCCTATCGGCCGCTCACCAAGTTCGAGCAGCGCGGCCTGAAGCTCGGCCATGGCGTATGGGATATTATTTTCACCAGGAAGTAAATAAAGCTGTATGCGAATTTTTCGAATTTCGTTTTCACAAAGATTTTCTACAGCTGGTCTAATCATATTGCTCGCTGCCTGTTCTACAATTCAATCTGGGCCGGATTTCAAACCTGCTGATGAAAATATAGCGCTCAAAAATTCTTTGCACACTTTGCTCATCGCGGGAGACATTGCCGATTGCCAATTTAGACCTGCATCGCTAAGCGGCGCCGCGAAAACCGCTCCGCTGGTCGAAGCGGCCCTGCACAGTGCCGCCGGCAACAGCAGCGTAATTACACTTGGCGACCATACCTACCCCGACGGCGCGGCGCAGGAATTCGACGATTGTTATTCCCCCAGTTGGGGACGCTTTAAGAACATAACCCACCCCAGTCCAGGCAATCATGATTACAACACGCCTCTCGCAGCGGGCTATTACGATTATTTCGCCGACCGCGCCGGGCCTGCGCGCCGCGGTTATTACAGTTACGACATTGCCGGCTGGCATATTGTCTCGCTCAACAGCAACATCGACGCCGCAATGGATTCTGCACAAATGCAGTGGCTGCGCGATGACCTTGCAGCGAGCAAAGCCCTTTGCACTATCGCTTACTGGCACCACCCTTTATTTACATCGGGTATGCGCGGCAACTTCGGCCAGATGAAGACGGCATGGAAAATTTTGCATAATGCCGGCGCTGACGTGGTGCTGTCAGCCCATGACCACCACTATGAACGCTTTGCGCCGCAGGACGCTGAAGGAAATACCGACACCACGCAAGGCATCAGGGAATTCATGGTTGGAACCGGCGGTGCAAACCTGTCCCGCATTATGGAGAATCCTCGATTGAATAGTGAAGCGCGGGACAATTCCAGCCATGGAATTTTGCGCTTGGAATTGGCGCAAGGAAAATATAGATGGGATTTCTTGCCGGTATCAGGAGGGAATTACCGCGACAGTGGCATAGGAAGCTGCCATTAGACCTGGTCGATTATTTTTCGCGCAAAAAAATCTGCAGCAAATCGTTCAAAAACAAGCGGCCTTTTTCGGTCGGCTTGATATTGAGGTAGTCGCGCTCTATCAATCCTTGCGCTTCGGCTTCGCGCAATTCTTTTTCCACCATGCTTAGCGGCAGCGACGTGCGCTCCCTAAACAGCGGCACGGCAAATCCTTCACGCAAACGCAACGCGTTCATCATGAACTCAAACGGGAGTTCATTGCGCGATACATCGTGCTCTTCCTGCACATGTTCCGCGCGCGCGACGGTGTCCATATAGGTTTGCGGATGCTTACGCCGCATCATGCGTAATACATTGTTTTTATTTGATATTTTGCTATGCGCGCCAGCGCCGATGCCGAGGTAGTCGCCGAACTGCCAGTAATTCAAATTATGTTTACTGCGACGATCCGTTTCGGCGAACGCGGACGTTTCGTAATTTTCATAACCGGCATCGCGTAATTTTCTTTCGATGGCCTGCTGCATGTCGGCGGCCGCATCGTCGTTGGGCAATTTGGGTGGATGGCGATAGAACAGGGTATTCGGCTCGAGCGTTAAGTGATAGGCAGAAAGATGCGGCGGTTTGAACGACAAGGCTGTGTCGATGTCCTGCAACGCTTCGTCCAGCGTTTGGTTAGGTAACGCATACATGATGTCGAAATTAAAATTCTCAAAATCTTGTTTGGCGATGTCGACTGAGCGGCGGGCTTCCTGGTCATCGTGGATGCGTCCCAGTGCTTTGAGATGCATCGGGTTAAAACTTTGGATGCCAATCGACAAACGATTGATGCCGCTTTTCGCGTACGCAGAAAATTTTTCTGCTTCAAAGGTTCCCGGATTCGCTTCCAGAGTAATTTCCGCGTTGGGTTCCGGCCGCACCAGCGCGCGCACTGCGGCGAGGATGTCGTCGAGCGCGGCGGCGGACAGCAAACTCGGCGTGCCGCCGCCGAAAAATACGCTGTGTACTTTGCGGCCGTAAATTTGCGGAATGGCTTGTTCCAGATCATGAATCAGCGCAGCGACGTATTGCTTTTCCGGGTGTGCGCCCTTTACCTCGTGCGAATTAAAATCGCAATACGGGCATTTTTTAACGCACCACGGAATGTGGATATATAAGGATAGCGGCGGCAGTGCGGTGAAATGAATGCCGGAAGTTGAGAAAGGAATCAAAGTGGTGGTAAGCATATAGCTATTTTATGCCACGCTTTATTTTCTCAATCAAACATACCAGCGCTTTGCCCCGATGGCTGATTTTATTTTTTTCATCATGCGTCAGCTCCGCCGACATCTTGCCCAACTCAGGCAAAAAGAATAACGGATCGTAACCGAAACCGCCGCTGCCACGCGGCTCGCGGGCAATCTCACCACGCCACGCTCCTTCGGCAATAATCGGCTGCGGATCATCAGCATGCCTCAGCATCACCAGCACGCAATAATAGTGGGCATTGCGGTTGCTCTGATTTTTCATCCCATCGAGTAACGCTGTATTATTGCGTTCGTCGGATTTTGGCAGACCGGCGTAATGCGCGGAATATACGCCAGGCGCGCCGTTGAGTGCATCAACGCAAATACCAGAATCGTCCGCCAGCGCCGGCAGGCCGGAGAGCTTGCTCGCATGGCGCGCTTTCGCCAAGGCGTTTTCAATGAATGTCTGATGCGGCTCTTCCGCTTCGGGGATATTGAACGCCGATTGCGGCAATACTTCCCAACTAAGCGACGCGAGCACCCGCTGGATTTCCCTGAGTTTGCCTGGGTTATTGGACGCGATGACCAGCTTTTTCATGGCTTATTTAGGGATGCAATAAACTCTGCTTGCAGCGATTCTACATTGCCGTCAAATGCGCGCCTGAAGGCGTTGGAAAAAATTTCGCCGTCCTGCAGGTTGAGCAAAAATTGCTTAAAGCGCTGCCCGTCGCGCTTGTTCAAATAGGCGATAAACATCATGCCCTGTCGGTAAAACAAATGCGAGCCGTTCGCCATGCTTGTCAATGAACCTGATTGGTCTTGCGACAATCGGCTTCCACTTTGATACGGTGGAAAAATTTTCCCTGCTGCTATCTGCAGCCTTGCGTCGTCAGATGAAACGGCTTCCGCACCGCTGCCGTTTGCGACAAATGTGGCCAAACCTTCGTTAAACCAGGCGGGGTAATCGACAAAATTCATCTGCTGTTGCTGGTTGAGATGCAAATGAGAAAGCTCGTGCGTCAGCACTGGTGCGATGCTTGCCGGGCGGCTCAGCAAAACCGGATTGAGGAACAAGCCTTGGGTAGGATGCACGCCGCCGCGGACATTTTCGCTCTGGCCGGAGAGTCGGGCAAAGCTTTGCGGCGTATAGCAGACATAGACGACGACTGGCTTTTGGAACGGTCGGTAGTGCAGGGTTTCGACTTGCCGAATCGCATGGTCAAGATGCGGCATGGTCAGCACGGCTAATTGTTCCGCGCCTGACTCGTAACGAATCCGGTTGTCCGCAGCCAGAGGAAGGAAATGATCAGTGGAAGCAAAATGCGCCGATACGATTTTCATCGCCGCGCAGCCGGTGTAGAGCGGTGTCGTGATTAAAATTAATGCAAGCAGGGTAAAATTCCGGATCATGCCGCCAATGCGTTTTTCTGCGCCGACACCAATTGCCGGATGCCAGTCTCGGCCAGATCAAGCATGGCGTTCATTTCCGAACGGGAGAACGCTGCGCCCTCGGCAGTGCCCTGAACTTCCACAATTCCCCCGCCGCCCATCATCACTACATTCATGTCGGTTTCGCAATCGGAGTCTTCGTCGTAATCCAGGTCCAGCACCGGTGTGCCTTTATAAATGCCGACGGAAATCGCCGCAACGTGATCGCGAATAGGGTTTTCTTTCAGTGTGCCGTCTTTCACCAACCTTGAAATGGCGTCATGCACGGCGACAAAAGCGCCGGTGATACTGGCAGTGCGCGTTCCGCCGTCGGCTTGGATGACATCGCAGTCAATTTGAATGGTACGTTCGCCGAGTTTTTGCATATCGACCACGGCGCGTATGGAACGGCCGATGAGGCGCTGGATTTCCTGCGTGCGCCCCGATTGTTTCCCTTTCGCCGCCTCGCGGTCCATCCGCGTTCCCGTCGAACGCGGCAACATACCGTATTCGGCGGTGAGCCAGCCTTGTCCTTTGCCTTTGAGGAAGCCCGGCACTTTTTCTTCCACGCTGGCGGTGCATATGACTTTGGTGTGGCCGCATTCAATCATCACGCTGCCTTCCGCGTGTTTGGTGTAATGGCGAATGATGCGGATGTCGCGCAATTGATCAGGGGCGCGCTTGCTCGGTCGGCTCATAAATGAATACTCTTAAACTGTCAATAAAATATTAAATATAATCATATACTTAATAATATATCCCCCAAGCGCTTAGCGGGAGTATTTCTTGATGGTATTTTGTATTTCCGCAATCGCTTTGTCGATTTCTTCTTCCGTCACATCGTCGTACTGCGATTGCTTATCGGTGAGTGAAGCGCCCATTTCGGTGGTAAAAATATTTTGCACCATCGCGTCGGTGGTGATTTGTTTTCCGTTAGCCGCTTCCGTTGCCGCATCATTTTCCCAAGTTATCGCCACCACGGTGAGGTTATCCGCTTTTTTGCCGCCGCGTTTTTCGGCTACTTGCATTAAACCCGGCAACGCATCGACAATTGACTGCCTGGCAATCGAATCGATGATTTCTTCCTCCTGGAGGTGCGCCCAGAACCCATCCGAACTCAGCATGATGGTATCGCCCACCGCAACCGGCACCGGGTTGGCCAACCACACTAATGGCAGCTGCGGACCGCCCAGGCAATTGTAAATCCGGTTACGCTCCGGGTGTTTCATCGCCTGCTGCTGCGTAATCAGGCCGGCGTCCAGCATCTGTTGCACACGGGAGTGGTCGTTGGTGCGCGCAACGAGATTGCCATCGCGGAAAAAATACAACCTCGAGTCGCCGACATGGGCCCAGTAAGCCTTGCTGTTTTGTATCACGCTGGCGACGATGGTGGTGCGCGGCGATTCGCTTAATCCGTTCACTTCTGCGTACTCGAAAATCGCCTGGTGCGCAGCATGCAGGGTTTCGGATAAAAATTCATAAGGGTTTTTGATCGTGGTGCGCGCGTGGCGCTGAAAACGCTCGACCAGCAGCGACACGACGATTTCTGCCGCCACTTCGCCTTTGATATGCCCGCCCATGCCGTCAGCTACCGCCAGCAACAATGCGTCCTTGCTATAGGAGTAGGCGACGCGGTCCTGGTTATTGCGCCGGGCGCCGACAAGGCTTTGCTGGTAAATGGAAAAACGCATGATTATTTTCCGCCGCGTGTTACTGATTTTGTCTTGGCTGCGGCCTTCGGTTTTGGCTTGGCGCTGGTTTTTTTGGCTGTTAATTTTTGCCTGATTTTACCAAACAGCGTAGTGGTACCGACTTTGGATGGCGTAGGTTCCATCAGCAGCGCTTTTTGCAATGCCATGACGCTGTGCGGTCGTTCGTCGAAATCCAGCTTCAAACACCAATCAATCGTGTCGAGAAATTCCACGCTGTACTGCTCGCCCCATAAATCATGGGCCGAAGGCAGGTTGTCCTGCTTCATGCGTTCGTTCGCCGCCTGGGGCGGCCCGCCGATGAGGCACGAATAAATGGTCGCGCCGATACTATATATATCCGTCCACGGCCCCAGGTCTTTCATGCCCAGGTATTGCTCCGGCGCAGCGAAGCCGTTGGTGTACATCGGCTTTAGCACGGGACGGTCATTTGCCAGTGCCTGGCGCGCAGCGCCGAAATCAAGCAGCACTGGCGTACCGTCCATGGCGATATAAATATTGGCCGGCTTGATATCCAGATGCAATAGCTTGTGCGTATGCACTTCGCGCAATCCGTTGAGCAGGTTCATGAACAGGCGGCGCATGAAGCTCTCGGTAAATTGTTCGCGGTTGTGGGTGATGTGATGTTGCAGGGTACGGCCACGCATGAAACCCATCACCATGTACACCGTTTCGTTGGCGCGAAAAAAATTTTCCACTCGCACTACATTGGGATGGGAAATTTTCGCCAGCGCGCGGCCTTCCTCGAAAAAACATTTCATGCCGTTGCGGAAGTGCGCCAACTTTCCTTCCGATGTCACATGCACCACGTCACCGTCGGTGCGGGCGACCAGACCCGACGGCAGGTACTCCTTGATCGCCACCGGATTGCTGTTCTCATCCCTGGCCAGATACACAATGGAAAACCCGCCCGCGCTGAGCTGTTTTTCGATCCGGTAATTATTCAGCCGGTATCCGTTGGGCAGGGGCTGGTTGGGTTGTGATGCCATATTGGTGCGCGTTGTGCGGTATGATTATGTTTAGTGCAGCCATTGTGGATTTTTGACGCAGGCTTGTAAAGCAAAAAGGCGGCGCTCGCCGCCCCAATAATCAAAGTGAGCCCCTGATGATTACCAGCATGACCGGCTTCGCCAACGTTACCCGCGAACACGATTTCGGCGCGATTTCCCTCGAGTTGCGCTCGGTGAACCACCGCTATCTGGAAATCCAGTTCCGTTTGCCGGACGAATTCAAAAGCGTCGAAAACGCGATGCGCGAAGCCATAGTCGGCAAACTCACGCGCGGCAAAGTAGATTGCCGCATAGCGTTCGCGCCCAAGGCAAGCAGTAGCGGCACGCCGCAGCTCAACGACAGCGTACTGGCGCAACTGGGCGAACTCTCCGCCAATATTGCAAAGCGCTTTCCCGGCCACCCGCCCATGTCGGTGGCGGAAATTTTGCGCTGGCCCGGCGTGGTCGATATGCCTGGCGTCTCCGCCGACACCTTGCGCGATGCGACCATGGTTTTATTGAACGACGCGCTGGCGCAATTGCACGATACGCGCCAGCGCGAAGGGGCGAAGCTCAGCGCGTTATTGCTTGACCGCGTGACGCGCATGGAAGAACTGGCAAAAAAAACCGCACCATTGATTCCGCAAATCGTCAAAAGCTATGAAGAAAAACTCACGGCAAAAATAGCCGAATCGAATCTCACGCCGGACGATGAACGCATACGCGCGGAAGTCGTATTGTTCGCGAGCAAAGTGGACGTGGAAGAAGAGCTCGACCGGCTCAACGCGCATTTGTCAGAAGTGCGCCGCATACTCAAGACAGGCGGCGCGGTAGGCAAACGGCTGGATTTCCTGATGCAGGAATTAAACCGCGAAGCGAATACCTTGGGTTCCAAATCCGTCGCGGTGGATATTTCGCGCACGTCAATGGAACTCAAAGTGCTGATTGAACAAATGCGCGAACAAATCCAGAATATTGAGTAAACATATGCCGGGAAATTTATTTATCGTATGGGCGCCGTCGGGCGCGGGCAAATCCAGCTTGATCGCGGCATTGCTTGAACGCGACATAATGGTCCGGCAATCGGTGTCGTTCACCACCCGCGCCCCGCGCGAAGGCGAAGTCGAAGGCAAGCATTATCATTTTGTCACGCGCGAAATATTTCAGCGCATGATCTCGGCAGGGGATTTTCTCGAACACGCCGAAGTGTACGGTAATTTTTACGGCACATCGAAAAAGTGGATCGAAAATGCCATGCAAAACGGTTTCGACGTAGTGATGGCGATAGATTGGCAGGGCGCGCGGCAAATACGCAACATTTTCCCGCAAACCGTAGGCGTATTCATTTTGCCGCCGTCGATCGACGGGCTGCGCCAGCGCCTAACCGCTCGCGGGCAGGATACCGCCGAGGTGATAGAACGCCGCCTTGCCTCGGCGCACGAGGACATGAGCCATCTAAGCGAGTTCGATTATGTTATTATTAACAACGAGTTTTCCGATGCGGTCAGCGATTTGTTGGCGATATTCCGCAGCCAACGACTCAAGCGCGACGCTCAATTCAAGCGCAACTGCGATATAATTTCCAATTTAATCAAGAGGTAAGCATGGCACGTATCACCGTTGACGATTGCATCAAACTGATCCCGAACCGTTTTGAACTCACCCTCGCGGCAACCTACCGCTCTCGCCAATTGGCAACCGGCGCCACGCCGCTGGTCGATGGCCACAGCCGTGACAAGCCGACAGTGATGGCATTGCGCGAAATCGCCGCAGGAAAAGTCGGCGTGGAAATCCTCAATCGCGGACCTGCGATACCCGTCGTTAAAGAGTAAAGGAGGGAGGACGAAGGCTAAAGCATGAAATAGCAGCACGACGCGCCAACAAATTTCATTTTTATGCTTCCGGCCTCATCCTGGTACCTATGCCTGAGGTTGCCGAACTTACCCACGCCCTGTCCGGTTACCTGAAGCCGGAGGACATTTCTCAGGTCCACGCCGCCTACGAAGCCGCCCGTACTGCCCACGAAGGACAGTTCCGCAAAAGCGGCCAACCCTATATCACTCACCCGGTAGCCGTGGCGAAGATCCTCGCTGAATGGCATCTCGACCCGCAGGCTATCATGGCGGCGCTGCTGCATGACACGGTCGAAGACACCGCCACCACCAACATCCAGATTACCGATCATTTCGGCAAGGCTGTGAGCGACCTGGTCGACGGCGTGTCCAAAATCGACCGCATCAAATTCGATACCCTGCAACATGAGCAGGCGGAAAACTTCCGCAAAATGCTCCTTGCCATGGCGCGCGATGTACGCGTCATTTTAATCAAGCTCGCCGACCGCCTGCACAATATGCGCACGCTGGATTCGATGTCTGTGGAACAACAGGAACGCATAGCCCGCGAGACGCTGGAAATTTACGCGCCCATCGCCAATCGGCTTGGATTGAATAACGTTTATTACGAATTGCAGGACCTGGGCTTCAAATTTCTCTACCCCAACCGCTATCGCGTGCTGACCAAGGCGGTCAAAGCCGCGCGCGGAAACCGCCGCGAAGTGGTAAACAAAATTTTAGAGGCCATTAAACAGCGCCTGGCTGACTTTAAAGTTGAGGCAAGCATCACCGGACGCGAAAAACATATTTCCAGTATTTATAAAAAAATGCTGGAAAAACAACTGACATTTTCCGAAGTGCTCGACATCTACGGTTTCCGCATAATTACCAAGGATATCCCGAGCTGTTACCTTACGCTGGGCGCGCTGCATACCTTATATAAGCCGATTCCGGGCAAGTTCAAAGATTACATCGCCATAGCAAAGGCCAACGGCTATCAGTCTCTGCACACCACGCTTTTCGGCCCTTTCGGCACGCCGATTGAAATTCAGATCCGCACCCAGGACATGCACCGCATCTCAGAGAGCGGCGTGGCGTCGCATTGGATATATAAAACCTCGTCGACCAACATGGATGACATGCAGGAACGCACCCATCAATGGCTGCAATCGCTGCTCGACATCCAGTCGGAAAGCGGCGATGCGGTGGAGTTTCTGGAACACATCAAGGTCGATCTGTTTCCTGATGAAGTCTATGTGTTTACGCCTAAGGGCGAGATTTTTTCATTGCCGCGAGGTGCGACGGTGGTGGATTTCGCTTATCAGATCCATACCGACGTGGGCAACCATTGCGTCTCTGCGCGCATCAATAATGAACTTGTACCGCTGCGGACGCCGCTGAATAACGGCGATCGCGTCGAAGTCATCACGGATGAAAAATCCCACCCCAATCCGGCTTGGCTGAATTTTGTCACCACCGGTAAAGCCCGTTCGCACATCCGCCATTATTTCAAGGACCGGCATCTGGAAGAATCGGCTGAACTCGGCGAGCGCATGCTCAACCAGGCCTTGCGCGCGCTGAAAGCGGAACCGACGGATATTACCGACCTACATTGGGACCGGTTGCTCAAAGGCGACAGCGCCAAAAACAAAGTTGATGTGTTGTCGGAAATTGGGATAGGGAAGCGACTTAACGTGGTAGTGGCAAGGCGTTTGTTGTCGCTTAACGATGCGCTGTCGCTGCAGCCGGAAGGCAAGCAATTAGGTTCGCTGACCATACGCGGCACCGAAGGCATGGCGGTGCAATTGGCACAGTGTTGCCGGCCGATTCCCGGCGATCCGATTATCGGCTTTATTAAAAAAGGCCAAGGGTTGGTAATTCACACACATGATTGCCCGTCGATCCGCCAGTTTCATGCCGATCCGGATAAATGGCTGGATGTGGAATGGGATCCGGAAACGAAAAAATATTTCGACGTCACGATCAATGTCGTCACGCAAAACCAGCGCGGCGTGCTGGGCAAAGTTGCCGCCGCCATCGGTGAATCGGGAGCGAATATAGATAACCTCAGCGCAGAAGAACGCGAGAGCGCGGACTACGGCACATGGAATATCACCCTGCAAGTCACCGACCGCTCGCATCTTGCCATAGTGATGAAAAACGTACGGCAGATTCCACAAGTGGTGCGCGTCAATAGGAAAGTCGGCCTAGAAAAAGAAAAATAGCCCGCGCTTTTTTCGCTCGATTCAGAATAGAATTTATTTACTCACCAGGAAGTATCATGCCCAGACAAATCATCCGCACCGTCACCGCACCTGAAGCCATCGGCACCTATTCGCAAGCCATCCGTGTCAACGATACTGTCTATCTTTCCGGCCAAATTGGACTCGATCCACAAACCATGAAACTGGTCGATGGCATTGATGCGCAAATCACGCGCGTATTCGACAACCTGAAAGCTGTCGCCAGCAGCGCAGGCGGATCGCTCAACGACATGGTGAAAGTGAATATTTTCCTGACTGATCTCGTGCACTTCGCCAAAGTAAATGAAATCATGGCGCAATATTTTTCCGAACCTTATCCTGCGCGTGCAGCAATCGGCGTGGCTTCGCTGCCACGTGGCGCGCTGGTGGAAGCTGACGGCATTATGGAGTTGGCAAAATAGAATTCCGCATTCCCAAGGCGGTCGCCGACAAGCTGGCAAAGCTCGATATCCGCAATCGCTTCGACCTGATCCTGCATCTGCCGATGCGCTATGAAGATGAGACCCATCTCACGCCGATTCGTGATGCATTGACCGGCACGACTGTCCTGGTCGAAGGCACCGTGCTCACCACGGAAGTGATGTACCGCCCGCGGCGGCAACTGGTTTGTCAGATTGAAGACGCCAGCGGAATTCTATATATGCGCTTTTTGAACTTCTACGGCAGCCAAGTAAAGCAGCTTGCCCAAGGGGCTCGTGTTCGTGTACTCGGCGAAGTACGCCAGGGCTTTTTCGGCGCGGAAATGGTCCACCCCAAATATCGTACTGTGAAAGAAAATGCGCCACTGTCGGAATCTCTCACCCCGGTTTACCCGACCGTGGCTGGATTGCAGCAGGCGACGCTGCGCAAGTTTATCGCCGAAGCGATGCGCGTCACCGAACTCAGCGACACGCTGCCGGACGCGCTGTTAAAAAAACTGCATCTCGCGTCGCTAAAACCCAGTCTGGCTGCTTTACATTTTCCGACGCCGGATATTCCGCAACAGCAATTGCAGGAGCGCACGCATCCGGCTTGGCAGCGCTTGAAGTTCGATGAATTATTGGCGCAACAACTGTCCATGCGCAAACATTATCGCGAACGCCGCGCACGCATAGCGCCGATATTGAAAACCAAGAATTCGCTGACCAAAAAATTATTGTCCGTGCTGCCCTTCCCGCTAACTGGCGCGCAAAAAAAAGTCCTCGGTGAAATCAGCGGGGATTTGGCGCAGGGCCATCCGATGCAACGATTATTGCAAGGCGATGTGGGCAGCGGCAAAACCATAGTCGCTGCCTTCGCCGTTTTACAGGCGATAGAAAACGGTTATCAGGCAGCGCTGATGGCGCCAACAGAAATCCTCACCGAACAGCATTATCGAAAACTTTCTGCATTACTCGAACCATTAGGCGTGAATGTAGTATGGCTCACCGGCTCAATGAAGATTAAAGAAAAAAATCTATATAAACAAATTGTTAAAGACGGAACGGCGCAGTTGGTTGTCGGCACCCACGCGTTGTTTCAGGACGATGTGACTTTCAATAAACTCGGGCTTGCGATCATCGACGAGCAGCATCGCTTCGGCGTCGAACAACGATTGGCGTTGCGCTTGAAAGGCGCCAGCGTCGGCGAACCGCATCAATTGATGATGACCGCCACACCGATTCCGCGCACTTTGTCGATGAGTTATTACGCCGACCTTGATGTGTCGGTGATAGATGAATTGCCGCCGGAACGGACGCCAATCGTCACCCGACTCATTTCCGATGAGCGACGAGAAGAAGTAATCGGCCGTGTGCGTAAAGCCTGCGAAAAAGGCGCACAGGCATATTGGGTGTGCCCGTTGATCGAAGAATCGGAAAAGCTGCAACTGCAAACGGCGATCGAAACCTACGCAGGCATCCAGGCAACATTTCCTGATTTGAAAGTCGGCCTGGTACACGGGCGGCTCAAACCGGCGGAAAAAGCGGCGGTGATGAGTGCCTTCCAGCAAAACCAAATTCAATTGCTGGTGGCGACAACGGTAATCGAAGTCGGCGTTGATGTGCCTAACGCATCGCTGATAGTGATCGACCACGCGGAGCGCATGGGCCTGTCGCAGCTACATCAACTGCGCGGACGTGTCGGCCGCGGCGCGGAGAAAAGTTCCTGCATCCTGCTCTACCAAACGCCGCTATCCGAACAGGCGCGGGAAAGATTGAAAGTCGTTTACGAAAATACCGATGGCTTTGTCATCGCCGAAGCGGATTTGCGCCTGCGCGGACCGGGAGAGTTTCTCGGCAGCCGCCAAAGCGGGCCGGCGATGCTGCGCTTCGCCGACCTCAACCGCGACACGGACCTGCTGGAAGCGGCGCAAAAAACCGCAGAAGACTTATTGCAGAATCAACCCGATGTCGCCGAGCAACATTTGAAACGCTGGCTGTGGTCGCGGGAAGAGTATCTCAAAGTATGAGCCTGCCTTTTAACCAGCGCGTTAGAGTTTATGCCCAGCTGATGCGTCTCGACAAACCCATAGGCATTCTGCTGTTACTTTGGCCGACCCTATGGGCGTTGTGGTTTGCCACTGACGGCAAGCCTGAACTGAAACTGGTGGCGATTTTTATACTTGGCACGGTGCTGATGCGTTCCGCCGGCTGCGTAATCAATGATTATATCGACCGTGATGTCGATCCGCATGTCGCGCGCACCAAAGCGCGCCCGCTTTCCGCAAAAATAATTGCCGATAAAGAAGCGTTGTTACTTGCCGGGTTTCTCAGCCTGCTGGCCTTCGCGCTGGTCTGGCCGCTGAACCGGCTGACAACTTATTTATCCTTCGCTGCGCTGTTTCTCGCGGCGAGTTATCCGTTCACCAAACGTTTTTTCGCCATCCCGCAAGCGTATCTCGGCATTGCCTTCGGCTTCGGCATTCCCATGACCTTCGCCGCGGCAACCAACGCTGTGCCCGCGATTGCGTGGCTATTGCTGCTGGGGAATATTTTCTGGGCTATCGCTTACGACACCGAATACGCCATGGTCGACCGCGCAGACGACATCAAGATCGGCATAAAAACATCGGCGCTGACATTCGGAAAGTTTGACGTGCTCGCAGTCATGCTGTGCTACACCGCGTTTCTCGGCATTATGTTATACGCGGGAATAAAATATCAGCGCGGAATATTTTATTTTGCGGGAATATTACTGGCGGCCGTGATCGCTGCGTATCACTACCGCCTGATCGAGCATCGCGATCCGGCGAAATGCTTCAAGGCGTTCCTGCATAACAACTGGCTGGGCGCGGCAATATTTGCCGGACTCGCGCTCGATTACCGGGTCAGTTGAACTTTACCGCAGATGGTTTTGTCGGATAATAGGATTTATTATTGGCGAGCAATTCCGTTGCCTCGTTCACCGGCATGGCCTTATTGAAATAATATCCCTGGCATACATCGCAATCGTTCTTGATCAAAAATTCGAGTTGGTGCGCTTGCTCTACTCCTTCGGCCAACAGCCTGAGCTTTAGGCCGCGGGCGATCTGTATCATGGCGCTGACGATGGAAGTTTCGGAAAAATCTTCTTTCAGATCGCGGATAAACGATTGGTCTATTTTAAGCGTGCTGATCGGCAGGTCTTTGAGATAAGCCAGCGATGAATAGCCGGTGCCAAAATCGTCGATGGAAATATGCACACCCAGGTTGGCGATCTGGCGCAGTTTGCCCTGGCTGTTATCGACGTCTTTCATCATCGCGCTTTCGGTGATTTCCAGATCAAGTTCATTGCTTTCCAGTCCGCTGGTTTGCAGCGCCTGTTTTACTTTTTCGACAAAATCATGTTGTTCGATTTGGTGCGCCGATAGGTTCACCGCGACACGAATGGGAGTCAGCCCGCTAACGCGCCATTGTCTTGCCTGCGCACAGGCTGTGTTTAGTACCCAATCCCCGATCAAGCCGATCAGCCCGGTTTCCTCGGCAAGCGGAATAAAATCAGTGGGCAGCAGCATGCCGCGTTCCGGGTGGTTCCAGCGTATCAATGCTTCCATGCCGATTATGTTGCCATCGGCCGTGTTGACTTGCGGCTGGTAATGCAACTCGAATTCCTTGTTCGAAATGGCGCTGCGCAAGTCGTTTTCCAGCAGCAGGCGGTGCGAATAGGTCGCGGATTTGGCCTGGGAAAAAAATGCATAGTTGTTGCGTCCCAGTTCTTTCACGTGATACATGGCGATGTCGGCATTTTTGACCAGCATATCCACGGTATCCCCGTCGTCGGGGTAAATGGCGATGCCGATGCTGGCGCTGAAGTAATGGTCCTGCCCGCCGACGCGAAACGGCCGGTTGAGGGTTTCGAGCAATTTCGCGGCGGCATTGGCGGCGGCGCCCAGCTCATCTATCTGCGGCAACAGCAGTGTGAATTCGTCGCCGCCCTGGCGTGCCAGGGTGTCACCCTCGCGCACGCTTTTCGCCAGGCGCATAGCGACACTTTGCAATAACTGGTCGCCCACTACATGACCCATGGTGTCGTTGATGACTTTAAAGCGGTCAAGGTCGAGAAACATCACCGCCAATTTGCGCCGGTTGCGTTTGGCTTGTGCCATGCCGAGAATCAGGTGATCCTTGAATAACAGGCGGTTCGGCAAGCCGGTCAACATATCGTGATACGCCTGGTGGTAAATCATTTCCTCGGCTTGTTTGCGCTCGCTGATATCTTTCGCAACGCCGTAAGTCCCGAAAAATTTACTTTGCACGCTAGGCTCCGCGCTGTCGTAAATGCCCATCGCATTAAGTTCGACCGTGATGTAAGCCGGCTCTGCGTGCGGCGATGTTTCGTCTGTTGGTTTGCTCAGCAAACGCAATTCGTCGTTGCGCGTAGAGCGCTGCCCGGTGCGCTTATCATTGAACGCATGCTTCGCGCGCTCGAGATCATCCGGATGAATCAGCAGCGTGTAATGACGGCCGGTCAACTCATCTTTGCTGTAACCTAATAATGATTTTACTCTTTGATTAACATATGAAAAACGCCCCTCTGCATCCAGGGTGTAAATAATGTCGGGAGAATTATCGACTAGGTAGCGGTGCCATTTTTCCGACTTGTCGAGCTTATGGTTCATATAGCTCAGTTGCCGTTCGAGATAGCGCTTATGCAGTGCGTTCTCGACCGTCTTGAGCAATTGTTCCGGCTCATAGGGTTTGCGCAGAAAATCGTAGGCGCCGCTGCGCAGTGCATGAATGGCGGCAGCAATCGCCGTATCGCCGCTGACGACTATCACGGTAGAATCAATTTTACGCTCGACGATATTATCAAGCAGCGTATAGCCGTTCATTTCCGGCATGAACAGATCGAGCAGCACGATGTCGTAGAGGCGCGATTGCAGCATGATCAGTGCGCTCTTGCCGTTGTCGCAAATATCCACGTCGTAGCCTTGCATGCCCAGCAATTGTTGCAAGCTGTGGCGCATGTGCGGCTCATCGTCCACGACTAACAGTCGCGGATTCGGATCGTCATGGTCAGGTTCGGCCACATGCAATACCTTGTGTTCCACTGAATTTGTTCCCCGGAATAACTATTGCAGGTCTGGTTGTGCCCGCATTGGTTTATCGTCTATTGTCCTTCAAGGCGCAACGGCTGGCAACAAAATATCGAAACATGTCCCTGAATCGGCGCTACTTTTTGCGCTTATGCTGCCGCCCATTCCCGTTATCAATTCATGCACGATCGACAAGCCTAAACCCGCATGCCCCTCACCCTTGGTGCTGGTGACAGGACGGAACAAGCGTGCCATCACGGCCTCGGGGATGCCGGGGCCGTTATCACAGACGCTGATCTGCACATTGTGCATGCCGTTTTCTTTTGTCACGTCGGCAGTCGCTACGACCAACTCACCGCCCTGGGCGGCCATGGCTTCGGCGGCATTTTTCATCAGATTGAGCAACACCTGTTTCAACCGGTTGCGATCGCAGGCTACCTGGCGGATCGAATGATCCATGTCTGTACGCAGGCGAATCCGTTCGCCGCTGAAGAATTGCTCATGGGTGATTTGCATCAGGTCGATGATGACGTGGTTCACATTCACATTATCTATGGTCGGCGCTGCCGCCAGTCCCGGCTCCGCGAGGCTGCGCACAATGTGGCTGACGCGATCGATTTCCTCATTGATGACTTCAAGGCCGAATTGCGACGGATCGGACTTGGGCAATTTGAGCCGCAGGATTTTGATATAGTTTTTGATAATGCCCAAAGGGTTGTTGACTTCGTGCAGCACTTTTTTTATGCGGCTTTGCGATGCGACGCCTTGCTCCGGCGTAACAAACGCCAGCAATCCGGCCTGCTTGATGCTGAAATGCAGCGCTGCGGCGGCTTCATTGGCGAAAAGTGTCATGCGGCGCATTTTGGCGTCCAGGTGCGGCAATTCGGCTTGCGCCAATCCGACCGCGAAGGCGCCAAGCATTTCGCCGCGGCTCACCAGCGGCAGCGCAAGAAATCCGTCGTGTCCCAACAGGCGCGCGATCTGCTCATCGAGTATCGACTGACTGAAACCGTCGTCACCCATGCCGAAGGTGTGGAATGGGCGGTTGAGTTTGACGCTGTGTTTGAGCAGGCTCGACGCGCCATCGAGCGGAATGGAAATTTCGTTAATGATGTCGGGTTGATCGACGCCCGCCAGACCGCGCAGGCACTTGTGCGCCACATCGTGAACAAAAAAAATCGCGTTGGAAAAACCCAATTCGATTTGCAAATACTGGCGCAGGGTTTTATTCAGCAGCGACGGCTCGTGATAGCCGCTGGTGCTCGACGACAAGGTCGCGAGCACCGTGAGGTCGCGCACCGCGTTGGCAAGGCGCAGGGTTTTGTGATTCTGCTCAGTTGCGTCTTCTTCCGCGCCGGTTATTAAGGGCCTGTCAAAAGGCAGGTCGAGAAATTGCAGCGCCTCGCGTAATTGCGCGGTGGCAGCTTGATCAATCGCCGTCATGTCCTGCGGCTTGAAACCGAAAAACGATTGCGCATGGTCCATCATGGCGGCGCTCGTGACGTCGCGCGCTTCCATCATCGCACGGGCGAGATGCAGGATTTTCACCAGCCCGTGGGCAGAAGCCACACGGCTGATCGGGTCATGCTGGTAATGGACCGCGTCGGCCATGAACGAATTGACCGTCCAGCGCCGGATCAGCCGCTCGGTTTCCTGCACATTGGTGAAACCGAGACGTTCATGTTCGAGCACCATGAGTTCGGCGTCGCTGCCGGAGAGATTGGTAATGTGGCGATAATCATTACTGCGCGTTGCCGCCAGAGAAAGTTTACCGAGGTTATGCAGCAGGCCGGTGAAGTAGGCTTCATCGGGAACCGGATAGGCGGCTTTTTCCGCAATGGCTTCGGCATAAAAGGCGCAACGCAAACTATCGTGGTGAAACTGCTGTAATTCATCAATCTGCTTCGCCCCCGGCGGTTGGAACACTTGTTGCACGGCGGCGCTGACTACCAGGGTTTTGATGACATCATGGCCAAGGGTTTCCAGCACATGCACGAACAAGGGAAAACGCTGGCGCTTCGCCGTCGGGCCGAAAGCGGCATCGAGCACGCGCGCGGCGAGGGCGACATCCAGCCGCACCGAATAGGCTATCTCGGACAAGGGCGTGCTATCGCGCGCGCAAGTCTCGAGGGAACACAACAATGCATCGGGCAAAGAAGGAAGCGTTGCGGCCACGGCTTGTTGTTGAAATGTAGGAAAGGGGGTCAACTGCATGCGTATTTATAACTTTTTGCCGGCTGACTTTGTAGAGGGGTTACACCCCATATTTGCCACGAATCATACTTGAGACAGTCACGCCGCGCGAGGGGGGAAACTAGGTATTTTGCGCAGAATTCATCACCGGGCTCGGCGTATTGAGCAAAACCTTGAGCAAGCGCGATTAACTTCGTGTTCCGATTGAAATCTTACTTTTTGCGGAGTTTTGACAGAACGAACGCTTTTTATGGCTTTACGGCGCTGATGCAGAGTTTTGGAGCGCTGCAACAAAATGCACAGTCGCCACCATACGTAACTATTTATTTATATTGAATAATTTTATTCCGAAAAATATGCAGAGAGATAAAAACGCCATCCCTTAGCCCCTGTATCGGACACCTACTGCCCGCAGTTGTCATTCCGCGCTTAAGCCTAATCGAAGCACCTCATCGACTAATGCTTGTGTTTCGAACAAATTAACAGCGATGGCCACGGTCACCCAGCAGAATGCTTATTCAATCCCTGAAATTAATAAACTGCAGCGGAAAACCCTGATCGGATTTTTTCACCAGTGCAATGCAATCCTGCAATAAATCTCGCTTGGCGCCTGTTACGCGCACGACGTCGCCTTGGATGCTTGGGCTGACTTTGAGTTGCTTGTTATCTTTGATTAACGCGACCAGCTTTTTCGCCAAGTCTTTATCGATGCCAACTTTAATCGTGCATTTGCGTTTCATTTTGTTGCCGCTGATTTTTTCTGGTTTGTCGATTTCCAGACATTTTATATCGACGCCACGTTTGATCAAGCGATTATTTAACACGTCTTGCACCTGGTCGAGTTTGAAATCGTCATCGGCGAAAACCGTCAACACATAGTCAGCTTGTTCGACGCGCGCGTCGGAACCTTTGAAGTCGAAGCGTTGGCTGACTTCTTTGTTTACTTGCTCGACGGCGTTTTTGACTTCTTGTTTATCGACTTCCGAAACAATATCGAAGCTGGGCATGATTATCCTGTAGCTAATTGATTATATTGAGTTTTTTATTAAACAAAATGGCAAACGTAATCGAGGGTTTCTAACGTTTCGATATCGAATGATGAGTTCGCTGGCACATTAAATTCTTGTCCACCGGAAAAAGTTTTCCAATCACTTTCACCTTTGAGTTTGATGCGGCACTTGCCTGAATTTAATTCCATGACTTCCGCCGCGCCGGTGTTAAAAGTGAGCGAAGACGGGAAAATCACGCCAATGGTTTTTTTGCTGCCATCGGGAAACAGTACGCTGTGCGACACGCATTTTCCGTCGAAATAAATATTCGCCTTTTTGACTACGCTGACTTGGTCGAATTGACTCATTACAATTTTCCCGTTAAAGTTTTTTCATTAAAGATTTGTCTACCCAGCCGTCACCCGTCACGCCTTGCACGCGCATGTAACCGTTTTGTTCTTCGCCTAAGGCGATCACTTGGTCCGAGCCTTTGATCAATCCGCCGACTGCAGATTTATTAGTCGGTTGCGAATAGACAATCACGCCCGATGGAATTTTCGGCGCATAAGCCGGCCCACCCTCGGACGAAACGCTTCGTGTTGGCGCTGCGACGGCCCGGGCCACTTGTACGACGGGAGCCGGGACATGTTGCGCCTCTGCCGCGCCTGAATTACCGGCGTAATAACGGTCGAATTCACGTTGTTTCCAGCCGACTATTTTGTGATTATTGACCAGTACTATCGGAATGCCATCGCCGTTCATGGCTTCGTAATCGCGGCGACCCTTGGCACTTTTTTCCGTGTCATGTTCTTCAAACGCCACGCCATTATTCTGGAAATACGCGCGCGCTTTGTCGCAATACGGACACCATGACGCGCTATACAACACTACGCGTCCATCGGTCGCGATAGGCGCGCTGATTTCCGCCTTGGTCATTCTGGTAATCGCGACTCGCGGGCGCGTCACTCGGTCAGTGAATTTTTTTGCTTCGCCCATTATTTGTTCGGCGGTTGATTTTCTCAGCAATTGTTTATCGGCCCAGCCGCTAATGCTGCCGCCTTGAATGCGCATATAACCGTTTTGTTCTTCACCGGTAAAACTCACACCTGCACCGGACTCAATCAGGCCGACCATTGCCGAGCTATTTCTCGGCTCGGCATAGACAATCACGCCGCTATCGACGACAGGAACATAGAGATCAGCGGCTGGAACGACCGGCGCTGGCGCAACGCTTTCTACGGTAAGCGCTACACTCACTGCGGGTTTTGGCTCCGGCTTCGCTTTTTCCTGTTTCGCCGCTTCTTGTTTGACAGCTTCCGCAGGCAGTTCGGTTTTTGCCGGCTCTGCAACGGGCGTTGGCTGCGCAGCCGGCTCTGCCGGCGGCATTGCATCTTGTTGCGCCAACACAGCGCCGGGCATCAGCGCAAAAAACAAAACTGCTTTAGTTGCAAAACATTTCATGCTTTACCTCCACTTCAAAAACATATTACTTGCGTTTCGCCTTGGCGTTGGCCGCGATACGCATTCTCAGCGCGTTCAGCTTGATAAATCCGGCAGCATCCTTCTGGTCATACGCACCTTTGTCATCTTCGAACGTCGCGACGTTGCTGTCAAACAAAGAATCGGTTTTCGAGTCGCGCCCGGCAACCATCACGTTACCTTTATATAGCTTCAAGCGCACCCAACCGTTCACATTCGCCTGCGAGGCGTCGATCATGGTCTGCAACATTCTGCGCTCGGGGCTCCACCAATAGCCGTTGTAAATCATTTCGGCATAACGCGGCATCAACTCGTCTTTCAAATGCGCCACTTCGCGGTCCAGCGTAATCGACTCGATAGCGCGATGGCCTTTCATCATGATAGTCCCGCCCGGGGTCTCGTAACAACCACGCGATTTCATGCCGACATAGCGGTTCTCCACCAGGTCGAGGCGGCCAATGCCATGTTTGCCGCCGATGCGATTGAGCTCGGTAAGCACTGGAGCCGGTGTCATTTTATTGCCGTTGATCGCGACAATATCGCCGCCAGCGTATTCCAGCTCTATGTATTCCGCTTTGTCGGGGGCGGCTTCCGGCGACACGGTCCAGCGCCACATGTTTTCTTCGGCCTCCTGGCTCGGGTCTTCCAGCGCGCGACCTTCAAACGAAATGTGCAGCAAATTCGCGTCCATCGAGTAAGGCGAGCCGCCCTTCTTATGTTTCATTTCGACATTGATGCCGTGTTTCTCGGCGTAAGCGAGCAGGCTTTCGCGTGAATTCAGATCCCACTCGCGCCACGGGGCGATAATTTTGATATTCGGTTCCAGCGCGTAATAGCCCAATTCAAAACGCACCTGGTCGTTGCCCTTGCCGGTCGCGCCGTGCGACACCGCATCAGCCTTGGTCAAACGCGCGATTTCAATCTGGCGCTTGGCGATCAGCGGTCGCGCTATCGAGGTGCCGAGCAAATATTCGCCCTCGTAAATTGCGTTGGCGCGAAACATGGGAAAAACGAAATCGCGCACGAATTCTTCGCGCAGGTCGTCGATGAAAATTTCTTTTACGCCGGCTTTTTTCGCTTTCTCGCGCGCCGGCTCCAGTTCTTCACCCTGGCCGATGTCGGCAGTGAAAGTCACTACTTCGCATTTATAAACGTCTTGCAGCCATTTTAGAATCACCGAGGTGTCGAGTCCGCCCGAGTAGGCCAGCACGACTTTTTTTATCTCGCTCATCACATTCTTTCGTCTGGTTAAACCAAGACGTAATTTTACACGAGCACGCCGGGAATTGGCTGCGATTGTTTGCTAAACTCAATCACCGCAAAATCTGGGTGTATCGATATGAATAATCATCAGCTCGGCTCCCGCAGTAGAAACGCGCTGTGGCATCCCTGCACGCAAATGAAATTTCTGGAAACCATGCCGCTGGTCCCGATTAAACACGGCCAGGGTGTGTGGCTGGTCGACTACGACGGCAAGCGCTATCTAGATGGCATCAGCTCCTGGTGGGTGAATCTGTTCGGCCACGGCAACCCGCATATCAAAGCCGCCATCGCCGATCAGCTGGGAAAAATAGAGCATGTCATGCTGGCGGGCTTCACTCACGAACCGGCAGTATTGCTGGCGGAAAGATTAAGCGCGCTCACAGCGAATAAGTTGGGGCATAGTTTTTTCGCCTCGGATGGCGCATCGGCCACGGAAATCGCGTTGAAAATGAGTTTTCATTTCTGGCGCAATAGCGGCATGTCGCAGAAAAATTCTTTTGTCAGCTTGCAAAATGGCTATCACGGTGAAACCCTGGGCGCACTATCCGTCACCGACATGGCAATATTCAAAGACGCTTATGCACCACTGATGCGTTGCAGTGCCGTGGTGCCCAGTCCCGATTCGCGCCTCGCTGCGCCAGGCGAATCGGCGCGCGGCCATCCGTTGCGCTGCGCCGCTGCGCTGGAACAGCATTTTGCGCAATATCATGAAAGCATCGCCGCGTTCATCGTCGAGCCGCTGGTGCAAGGCGCGGCGGGTATGGCGATGTATGACGCGGCGTATCTCACCCGCGTACGCGAGCTATGCGACCAATATCAAATTCATTTGATCGCCGACGAAATCGCCGTTGGCTTCGGCCGCACCGGAACTTTTTTTGCGTACGAGCAGGCGAATATCGTTCCAGATTTTTTGTGTTTATCCAAAGGTATCAGTGGCGGTTATCTGCCGCTGTCGGTGGTGCTAACCTCCGATAAAATTTACTCAGCATTTTATGCCGATGACGTGACCCGTGGCTTTTTGCATTCGCACTCCTACACCGGCAACGCGCTGGCGTGCCGCGCCGCGCTGGCGACGCTGGAAATTTTCGACAATGAAAATGTTATGGCAAGCAATCGCATCAAACAAAAACACGTCAATACTCTCTGCGAGAAACTTAATAATATTAAATATATTCAACATGTTAGAAATACTGGCATGATCTGGGCGTTTGACGTGAAAACCGATAATAAAGACTTCGCGCGAGAATTTTACGCACAGGCGCTGAAAAACGAATTGCTGTTGCGGCCCATCGGCAATACGGTTTATTTTATGCCACCATATGTGATTGATGAACAGGAAGCGGAGTTTCTAGTAAACGGTGCGATCAAAACATTGACGACGGTAATGGAAAAATAGATGCCGAACCCATCTTGCAAAGCTTATTTCATCACCGGCACCGACACCGGCGTCGGCAAAACCCTGGTGACGTGCACATTGATGCGGTTGGCGCGCCAGCGCGGCGACAAAGTCGGCGCGATGAAACCCATCGCCGCTGGCGCGAGCCAAACAAGGAATGGCTGGATGAACGAAGATGTCGCGCTACTGCGGCAGAACCTGAGCTTTAAAATAGCCAATGCAGATTTGAACCCGTATTTATTCCGCGCGCCAATTGCGCCGCACATCGCGGCAGCCGATGAAAATGCCACGATAGATGCGAATAAAATAGTCGTTTCGCTGAAAAATATCCGCGCGCGGGCAGACTGGGTTTTTGTCGAAGGCGCCGGCGGATTCAAGGTACCGTTGAGCGACAATTTCGATATGTCCGACCTCGCCGCCGCGCTTAATCTGCCGGTCATTTTAGTAGTCGGCATGCGCCTCGGTTGTCTGAATCACGCCCTGCTCACGCAAGACGCCATTCGCGCGCGCGGCCTCACAATGGCAGCTTGGGTGGCGAATACGCTTGATCCTGCGATGCCGGTATTTGACGAAAATGTCGCCGCGCTCCAACAGCGCCTTCGCGCGCCATTGCTTGGCATAGTGCCGTATTTGCCGCAACCTGATTACGGTATGCTGCATCACTTGCCGCTTAGTTTGCCGCTGTGAGACAGGACTAAGCGCATCGACGCATTACTTATGCCCAATGCCAGTTTGTGGTCTTTGTTTGTCTCGAGCTTTCTCGCCGCCACTTTGTTGCCGGGCGGATCGGAACTGGTGCTGGTTGGGGTGTTGAAAATGCACCCGCAACTTTACTGGCCCGCGCTGGCCATTGGTACGGCCGGTAATACGCTAGGAGGAATGTCGTCGTATTTGATCGGCCGCTTCTTCCCCAAACCGACTGCACCCCATCGCGGACTGCAATACGTACAAAAATACGGCAGCGCATCGCTGCTGTTCGCCTGGGCGCCGATCATTGGAGATGCCCTGTGCGTGGCGGCCGGTTGGCTGCGGTTGAATTGGATTGGGGTGATGTTGTTTATGGCAGCAGGAAAATTCATTCGCTATCTGCTCATCGCTTATCCGATTCAGGCAGGCGTGCTTTAAGAACATTGTTTAGGTGCAATGCGTTCATGGCCGCACACATCGTGAACGTGTTACTCATGTCGGCAGATACCCCATGCGTTAAAAACGTCTTATAATAATTACATAATAATCAAATACTTATGACATAATTGCGCTATGCCTTTATTTTTAGCCAGCGCGATGCACCGCGGCGCTTCTTGAATTTGTGCTATGCGTGTGTCGTGCTGCGTGAAGCGCAAGCGTAAACATCTGTGCCGCCTTGCTTGCCCGCATCGGTAAAAATCCATATGATTCAAGCATGACCTGTGATTTTTGCAATTCCGATGGCGGGGAGGTTTTGTGGCGCAATCAAACCATGCGCGTTATTCGCGTCAGGGATGTCGATTATCCGGCGTTTTGCCGCGTGATCTGGAATCGCCACGTAAAAGAAATGACCGACCTGAATTCACCGGATCAAATGCATTTGATGCAAACGGTTTTCGCAGTGGAAAAAGCCCTCCGTGAGATATTCACCCCTGACAAAATCAACCTGGCGAGCCTCGGCAACATGACACCTCATTTGCACTGGCATGTGATTCCGCGCTTCAGCGATGACCGGCATTTCCCGCAGCCGGTTTGGGCGGCGCCGCAACGGCCAGCAGCCGACAGGAATTTCAACCCAGCCGAGTTCGACAAGAAAATGAAACTGGCGCTTCAACGGGCCGTGCAATGACAGGCGAAACATCAATGCTGCAATTCGACCTCCCTCAACTCAATTCGAACACTTTCCCGCTGTTCGATACCGCATTGGGTTGCAAAACGTGGATTGCCGCCCTGCCATTGTCAAACACGCTGGAGGCGCATCGCCAATTGCATGATGTATTGGAACACCTGAATCGTGTGCCCATCCCTTGCCTGGAACGGCTGAAAATTCTTGAGGTCGCGCGGGAAGCCGCTTCGTTTCTGCAAGACGAACTGGTCAAGCGGTTCGCTGGCAGACCTATTCCGCTTAAGCCGGTCGAGTTTTCCGCCTGGGCAGATCTGGTGGAATTGTGGCGCTTGGTGGAAGCGAATTATTTGCGTTGTTTTGTTGAGAGCCAGAACAATAACGAGACATCTGCCTATCTGCCGCTGATCACCCAACGATGCTTGCGTTATATATCCTTGCAAATGCTGGCGCACGATCTTGGCTATACCAGGATGCCCGCCGGCTTATGGTCGCGATTGCATTACTTGTACCGTTTTTCCGAACAAAATGAATTCGCCACCGCAAAAGTGAAAGACAGCCTGGATGGCGGCGAAAAAGTTTCCACCTGTGCGGTGACTTTTGTGCGCGCGTTGTTGCTCGACGCCGCTGCGCCCGCGGAGCTCTCGGCCAAACATCTTCTAATCACCGACCAGTTGCTGCAATTATGGGCGCCGCGCACGTTGGTGAAGTCCACCCAGCCCTTATCCACCGGCCTGCCCGCGCTGGGGTGCGATCTAGCGCTCGACAGCGCATTGCTGCCGCCACCTTACAAACAGGATGTGCCAACGCTGCGTTATATTGACCGCGAATCATTGGCGAGCGTGATGAAAAAAACCGCCAAGGGTCTGCAAAGAGGCGAAAGCGCCGCCAGTCTCGGCCTGCCTGAGTATGCGAATGCGGCTGAATACGTTACGCTGATCAAACAACTCTTTGCACATTGGTGCGACACCACACGGTTGCCGTTCACCATCTATAAATCGCCCAACAGCGCGACGGCGCAGATGTGCTTCAGTATTCCCGGCCTGCATTACCACATGACGGGCAAGCCGTTTCGCCAGCCTGACAAGCCCAGCGATTTATCGCGCATGGAAATTGAAGACATTAAAGTGTTCGGCCATGTGCGCAAAGAAACCCAGACGGCGATGGTCGGCGACATGGCGTTCAACGGCGAAACCTGGCATGTGCGCGGCGAGACCATGGACCGGGTGCAATTGCTCCGGCCTCTTGAATGCCATCAGGGCTTGACGCACGGACAGTTGGTCGGCCTCCGTTTCGGCCCGCATAGCCGCATTATCATTGGACAAATCAATTCCCTGTCGAACGACGAAACCGGCGTCACTGTCGTAGTGCAATTGCTGCCCGGCAAGCCCTTGCCGGTCGCGGTGCGCGAAGCGGGCGCGGGACATTTGTCGTACACGCCGGCGGTGCTAATGATCGCCGCGACGCATGAAGCCAAGCCGTCATTATTATTGCCAGCGGGCGTACATCCGGTAGGCAAACGCATGGAAGTGTTTGCCGATAATCTTTATATCGTGCGGTTGGAGAGTCTAGTATTACGCGGCGCAGATTTTGAACAGGTGGCGTTTATTGCCGCGGATTCTGTTGTCGCTACGACGTTACAAAGGCCTGCGGCGGGGACGAATACTGAGGCGCGGCGGATATTTTAAATATATTTAATATAATCAAATAGTTATATTTAAAATAACGTGGGATGTTTTGGTAAAATACGTTCTCACAAAAAATTTATCCCGGCTAATTTCATTTCTATGACGAAACATCTCTGCGTCAATTGCCAGTTTTTCTGTAAGGAACATTACGGTAACGCCGGCACTCAATACTCAATCGAAGTAACGAGTTTGCAGCGCAGTGCTGCTATGAAAGGTGATCTTTCATGGCAGAGAACTTCCGAATCACTTCGCTGCTTCAAAGGCATCTGGGAGGAGACTTAGGGTTTGGCGCAAGTGACAAAAACTCATGTGTAACGAAACAAAAGCGAAATGGACTGTGCTATTTTTTGGAGTTCCAATCGGGAATGATTATGGGAGCCGCCGAGAAATTACAGCCAGATCGCGTCGAATGTTCTAGAGAAATTGCAAAATACAGACTTACAATCTACGCCGTATTACTTACAATTCTCGGTTTAATAATCAAACTTGTGTATGACAAAATCTAATCTAAATCACCGCGTAGCAAACAGATTCTCGCCGACGGCACTAAAGCCGCCCTCTTAAATTTAAATCCCCCTTAGTCCCCCTTTTTTAAAGGGGGAGATATTCTTTCTCCATATTTGTAGGTCGCGCGCGCCTTAGCCCTTTCGGTTCTATCACGTCCTAGCAAATAAGGATGTTTCGATTGCGCTTTTGCTTTAAATTCCCCCCTTTGTAAAAGGGGGGTTAGGGGGGATTTGAATTTGGATTTTAAAAACAAAACGCCCTCTTTCGAGGGCGTTTTTGATTCCAGCAAAAAATTAAAATCAACTCTTACGATAAATCTCCGCGCCCATTTTCACGAATTCTATCGATTTTTGTTCCATGCCTTGTTTCAGCGCGGATTGTGCGTCGATGTTTTGCGCGGCGGCGTAATCGCGTACGTCCTGGGTGATTTTCATTGAGCAAAAGTGTGGCCCACACATGGAGCAGAAGTGCGCTAACTTTGCGCCTTCTTGCGGCAGGGTTTCGTCGTGGAATTCTTTGGCTTTTTCCGGATCCAGTCCCAAGTTGAATTGATCTTCCCAGCGGAATTCGAAGCGTGCTTTGGACAGCGCGTTGTCGCGGATTTGCGCACCCGGGTGACCTTTGGCCAAGTCAGCAGCATGCGCGGCGATTTTGTAGGCGATAATACCTTCGCGCACGTCTTCTTTATCCGGCAAACCCAAATGTTCTTTCGGCGTGACGTAGCACAGCATGGCGGTGCCGTACCAACCTATCATCGCCGCGCCTATCGCCGAAGTAATGTGATCGTAGCCCGGCGCGATGTCGGTGGTGAGTGGGCCTAGCGTGTAGAACGGCGCTTCTTTGCAATACTTTAATTGCAAATCCATATTTTCTTTTATCAAATGCATCGGCACATGGCCGGGGCCTTCGATCATGGTTTGTATGTCGTGCTTCCACGCGATGTCGGTGAGTTCTCCCAGCGTTTTCAGTTCGCCGATTTGCGCTTCGTCATTGGCGTCGTAGATCGAGCCGGGACGCAAGCCGTCGCCGAGCGAGAAGCTGACATCGTAGGCTTTCATGATGTCGCAGATGTCTTCAAAATGCGTATAGAGGAAATTTTCTTTGTGATGCGCGAGACACCACTTGGCGAGTATCGAGCCGCCGCGCGAGACGATGCCGGTCATGCGTTTCGCGGTCATCGGAATATATTGCAAGCGCACGCCCGCATGAATGGTGAAATAATCGACGCCCTGCTCGGCTTGCTCGATCAGCGTATCGCGGAACATTTCCCAGGTGAGTTCTTCGGCTTTGCCATCGACTTTTTCCAGCGCTTGGTAAATCGGCACCGTACCTATCGGCACCGGCGAATTGCGGATAATCCATTCACGCGTTTCGTGTATGTTTTTGCCGGTGGAGAGATCCATCACCGTGTCGCCTCCCCAGCGTATGCCCCACACCATTTTTTCCACTTCTTCGGCGATGCCTGAGCTCACGGCGGAGTTGCCGATGTTGGCGTTGATTTTCACCAGGAAATTACGACCAATAATCATCGGCTCCAATTCGGGGTGATTGATGTTGGCGGGAATAATCGCCCGGCCGCGCGCGACTTCGTCGCGCACGAATTCCGGTGTGATGAATTTCGGCAAACTGGCGCCGAAATCATGGCCGACATGTTGCTGCGTAATCAATTCGCTCAGGCCTTCGCGCTTCTGGTTTTCGCGCAGGGCGATGAATTCCATTTCCGGCGTGATGATGCCTTTACGCGCGTAATGCATTTGCGACACGTTCATGCCGATTTTGGCGCGTAGCGGTGCTCGCTGCAAATTGAAACGCATCCCAGCCAGCTTGGGGTCGCTGGCGCGTTCGCGTCCGTAAGCTGAGGTGAGACCGGGTAGTTTTTCCGTGTCTTTGCGCGCAGCGATCCACGGCGTGCGCAATCCGGCCAAGCCGGAACGGATGTCGATTTTGACTGCCGGATCGGTATAAGGCCCGCTGGTGTCATACACGACTATCGCCGGATTTTTTTCTACTCCGGGCTGGTTGTGCAGCGGCGTATCCGATTGCGAAATTTCGCGCATCGGCACACGGATGTCGGCGCGTGAGCCTTGGATATACACTTTGCGCGATTTGGGGAACGGCTTAACCGCGCCCTCATCAACTTGGGCGGCATTGGCGATAAATTCGGGTTTGGCGTTCATGCGTGGCTCCTCAAATGGCGAGGGAGCGAGGAGATACTGCTTCGCTTCCCTGCGCCGGCATTATCCGTATCAGGTTCAAAGGGTTTATCTCACCCCGCAAAGTATTCGCGAGGACCCCTAGCTTTCAATCAGGAAGATACGTGAATTGCGTGCAGGCAGCAAGGAAAGTAAATTCTTTAACGGAAATTATGACCATGTAAATGCCTTATAAGTATCTGTTTTTATTAAATTATTGGCGGAAATGAAATACATACGACGAAATGCTGAATTCCATGTGCGAAGCGCAGGATGGTCGCGTCTGCCATTTGCTATAATCAGCATTCAGTATATTTCTACCCAAAAAGTCAGGAACAAAAGTGGGCGCAATGGATATCGAACAGGCACGTTTCAACATGGTGGAACAACAGATCCGCACTTGGGAAGTGCTGGACCAGAAAGTATTGGATCTGCTATTTGCAGTTCCCCGCGAAAAATATGTGCCGACGGCGTGGCGCGACATGGCGTTTACTGACATGGAAATACCACTTGGCCACGGCGAAGCGATGCTGCAACCCAAACTCGAAGCGCGCATGGTGCAGGAACTCGCCATAAAAAAAACCGACAAGATTCTCGAAGTCGGCAGCGGTAGCGGTTACATGACTGCGTTGCTCGCGACCTGCGGCGCGTTTGTGCATTCGGTGGAAATGATTCCTGAATTGCACGCGATGGCGAAACATAATCTTTCAACAAACAATATTTCCAACGTGCAGCTGGAAATCGGCGACGCCGCGCTTGGCTGGAAAACCCATTCGCCTTATGACGTGATTGTGCTTACCGGCTCTACACCGATCCTCGCGCCGGAATTTTTACAGCAACTCAAGACTGACGGACGGTTATTTGCCGTGGTGGGTGATGCGCCGGTGATGAAAGGCATGCTATACACCGCCATTGCTAACGCACACAGCAAAATGGAATTATTCGAAACCAGCATCAAGCCTCTGACCAACGCGCCGCAACCGGAACGCTTCAAATTTTAAGCGGGAACTTTGGCAATCGCCGCGTTGCCATACCGCAGACCTTAGTATCAGCAAACGCTTAACAATGGAAAAAATATGCGCCCTAAACTGATTGCCTGTTTGACTCTACTCACCCTCTCCGCTCAGTTGCACGGCGCCGACCTGCTCGATTATTACCGCGAAGCGCAGTTGCAGGACGCAGCCTATAGCTCGGCGAAATATGCTTACCAAGCCGGGCAGGAAAAAATTCCGCAGGCCGAAGCCGGCAACAACGTACAAGCCAGCCTGGGCGCCAGCGCTAACCGCAATCTGGGCAACCGGGATCTCGGCGGCACAGTGAATTACAATTCCTACGGCTATTCACTCAATCTGTCCAAACCTTTATTTCGGCCGCAAGTTTCGCTGCAAGTCGAGCAAGCCAAGCTCGGTGTCAACCAGGCCGAAGCGCAACTCAAGCTGGCGGAAATCGATTTAATCCAGCGTGTCGCGCAGGCGTATTTCGATGTGTTGTTGGCGCAGGACAATGTCGCCCTCTCCGGCGCGCAGAAAAAAGCCATCTCGGAACAACTGGCGCAGGCGAAACGCAATTTTGAAGTCGGCACCGCGACCATCGTTGATTCGCAGGAAGCGCAAGCCCGCTACGATTTGGCCGTCGCGAAAGAAATCGCCGACCTGAATGACCTTGAAAACCGCCGCCGCATCCTGGCGCAAATCATCGGCAAGCTGCCCGACAGCGTCGCCACTCTGAAAGAACAAATCGTGCTGCCGCTGCCGCAACCGAACAATATGCAGGAGTGGGTGGACACATCGGAAAAACAAAACCTGCAAATCGCCATTCAGCGCGCCAATGCGGAAATCGCCAAACGTGGTATAGAGCTGGCCCGCAGCACCTACAAACCAACCGTGGATTTAGTCGGCAGCTTCGGTGACAGCAACAACAGCCTCGACACCCGACTCGGCGGTGGCAATAACAAAAATACGGCACTCGGTGTGCAATTGGCGATTCCTCTATGGACCGGCGGACTCAACCAATCGCGCGTGCGCGAAGCCTTGGCCATTGAAGAAAAATCCCGTTTCGACGTGGAAAACACCCGCCGCACGGTCGCGCAGCAGGCGCAGCAATCGTTCCTCGGCGTGACTAGCGGCGTGGCGCAAGTGAAGGCATTGGAACAATCGCTGTCATCAAGTGAACTGGCGCTAAAGTCTACTCGCCTCGGCCAGGAAGTGGGCGTCCGCACGGGCGTCGATGTGCTCAACGCGCAACAACAAGTATTCCAAACCCGGCGCGATTTATTCTCTGCACGCTACAGCGTGATTCTGAATCAATTGCGCCTCAAACAAGCCAGCGGCGTGTTATCGGAACGCGACCTGGGTGAAGTGAATACCAATCTCGTTGAAAAGTAGGGTACGCTGAGCGCAGGCTTGAGGCTTTTCCGTCAAATCAACAAGCATGACATCGAGCATCACGCGTCCGCGCGATTCACTTAACTAGCTCTATAATATCGCTTTTCTGCGTCGCCGATTATTCGCATGACGCGCGCCGTTGCACCCTGATGCTGCGCGCAAAACGCCAGTCCGGCCTGTGACATTTGCACTCTGCGCATCGGCTGTTTAAATAACTCATTCACTTTTTCGGCGAGCGCCTTCACATCGGCAACCTGCATCGCTGCGCCGCAGATCAATGCATTTTCCACCGCTTCGGCAAAATTGAAAGTATGCGGGCCGACGATCACCGGCTTGCCAACCGCGCAGGCTTCGATAATATTTTGCCCGCCCAGCGGCAGCAAACTGCCGCCGACAAAGGCGACATCGCACGCAACATAATACGCAAACATTTCGCCCATGCTGTCGCCCAACACAACTTTGGTGTCTGCGTCGATAGCTTGATTGGCGCTGCGCCGTTGCATCTTCAATCCGCGTTTTTGGATCAGTGTGGCGACCTCATCGAAGCGTTGCGGATGGCGCGGCACGATCACGATCAGCAAATCAGGAATGCTAAATAATTCAATGTAATCAATAAGTTGTATTTCTTCGCCTTCGCGCGAGCTGGCCACCAGAAAAACTGGGCGCTGTATGCCGAATTGCTCTCGCAGCTGCTGCCCGCGCGCTATCATTTCTTCCGGCACAACAACATCAAATTTCATATTGCCGCTGACGGAAATATCTTTCGAGCCGAGTTCGCGGAATCTTTTTGCGTCGTTGTCAGTTTGCACGGCGACGTGATGCAACGATGACAGAGCGTCACGCACCAGCGGCGCAATCCAGCGATAGCGCGACGCCGATTTTTGCGACAGCCGCGCATTCACCAGCAATAGCGGAATATTTTTTTCGCGGCTCGCAGCGAAAAGATTCGGCCAGATTTCCGTTTCCATGATGATGCCGATGCGTGGCCTGAAATGCGCCAGGAATTTTTTCACGGCTTGTGGATAATCGTAAGGTAAATAACACCGCTGCACTTTGTCACCGAATAATTCCGCGCCTGCAGCGCGGCCGGTCGGGGTCATGTGCGTGAGCAGAATTTGATGCTGCGGGTATTGTTGAAGCAGTTGTTTGACAAGCGGCTCGGCCGCGCGGGTTTCACCGAGTGACACGGCATGTATCCAGATGACAGGCTTATCGACAACCAAAGCATATTCGCCAAAGCGCTCTTCGATATGTTGAGCGTATTCCGGTTGCTTGCGCGCACGGCGATACAGCCGCAGGCGCAAAAGCGGCCGGGCCAGCCACAACAAGGTGCAATATATGAGGCGCGAAATTTTCATGCAATAGCCGAATAAATCGCGGACCAGACTTGATCCACCGAAGGCGCGCGGCCTGCTTCACCGAGATTGATGGCGTTCGTATTGCCATACACGCCGGTCAAGCCCGGCGAAGTCGCGCAAAAAACCGCGACAACGGGTTTGTTTAACGCCGCCGCCAAATGGGTGAGGCCGGTGTCAACTCCGATGATAATTTCCGCGCCCGCAATCAAGCTCGCTGCGTCTTTGATGGATAATTGCGGCGGTGCAATTGCATCAGGAATCGCGGCGGCTAAACTTTCTGCACGGACTTTTTCCGCTTCGCTACCCCAAGGCAAAACAGAAAAAATTCTGCGTCCATGCAATTTTTTTCCTAATTCAATCCAACGCGCTTCGGGCCATTCTTTATCAGCGCGGCTGGTGGCGTGCAACAGCACTGCGTATTTTCCTTGCGCCAGCCAACTTGCATTCAAAGGCAGCGCAGCGATGCCGTAATTTATAGAAAAAAACTGATTATAATCAATTGCTTGTTCAGCAAGCCTGCGATTGCGCTCGACTGCATGAAGCTGTTTGTTGACGGTATATTTTTTATCGTAAACCAGCGACGCGAGTGGTTCGCGCACAGAAAAAAAGTCAAAGCCGTATTTTGCGCCTCGCGCCCAGCGGGTAATCAGTGCGCTTTTAATCAAGCCTTGTGTATCGAGCACTGCGTCATAATTTTCCTGGCGCAAATTTTTTTTGAATTGCTCGATTTCGCGCCAGGTATTTTTTTGCAACAAATTTTTCCGCCAGCGCCGCATCGCGATGGGAATCACCCGTCTGACTCCCGGATGCAAAGCGGGTATGTCGGCGAAATTTTCTTCGACCACCCAGTCAATATTCACGCCGGGGAAATGCGCTGCTAAGTCTGTCGCCACAGGCAGGTTGTGAATCACGTCGCCCAGTGAAGACGTTTTAATCAGCAGGATATTGCGCATGGCGCATTCTAGGCGGGGTGAATGGCTGGGGCAAGCTTTAAGTTAGGCATATCAAACTAGCGCCAACTTATTGAATTTTGTCATATTTCTGAGGGCTTTCAGGGCGCGGATTATGCTACAATTCGCAAGTTCATAATAGGGTGTGCACAAGCAAAACCCGCGGGGAAACGGCAATGATTCTGGCAAAAGCAAATAGATGGGTAATGAGTGCGATCGGAGCGGCGGTTTTGCTGGCTTATTCGCATTCGGTCCTGGCGCAACAACCGGGGATACTCACGGTACCTGGCGCAACCCAAAACCAGCCGCCTTCCGAACGCGGGCCGACCACTGGCCCGTCAGGACAAACCGATTCACAATTTCGCACAACCGCTCCGACTACGCCCACCATCCGCAGCAAGACCATGCCGGGGGTGGATGGCGTAGACACCAAAGATAAGAAATTTGGTGAAAGATTTCCCCGTGACGGCGAATTTGATTTCAACTTGCCGGAACAAAACGAATTCCAGCAATTCGTCAAAGAATCTTTGGGCAAGGAATTGCCACTATACGGATATGATTTATTTCGCGGCGCGCCGAGCACGTTCGCGCCGGTTGAAGATATTCCGGTTACCCCCGATTACATCGTCGGCCCCGGCGACGAACTGGAAGTGCGCGCCTGGGGACAAATCGATGTTGATTATCGTGCCACGGTGGATCGCACCGGCTTTGTTTACATCCCGAAAATCGGCAATATCAAAGTGGGCGGATTGAAATATCAAGAATTGCCCGAATACCTCAAGACTGTCGTCGGCCGTACCTATCGCGGCTTCGATCTCAGCGTCAACCTCGGTCGCCTGCGCTCGGTGCAGGTTTTCGTCGTCGGCCAGGCCAGACGCCCGGGCAATTACACTGTCAGTTCACTCTCCACTCTGGTCAACGCTCTGTTCGCGTCCGGCGGACCGACGGGCAAGGGCTCGATGAGGCGCATCCAACTTAAGCGCGGCAATCAAATCGTAACCGAGTTCGACCTGTATGACCTGCTAATCAAAGGCGACAAATCCCGGGATGCACCGCTGAAACAGGGCGACGTGATTTACATTCCGCCCGTCGGCCCTTTGGTCGCCGTAGGCGGTAGTGTCAACGTGCCAGCAATTTTCGAGCTGAAAAACCAGGCGAGCCTGGGTGAAGTGATTGAATATGCAGGCGGCCTTGCAACCACGGCCAGCGGAAAAAAAACCACCATTGAGCGCATAGAAGACCGCCGTGTGCGCAAGGTGGATGAGTTCACCCTGGACCAGCAAGGCTATGCGCGCTTGTTGAAAGACGGCGACCTGGTGAACATATTCCCGCTTTCTCCCCGAATTGAAAATGCCGTGACCTTGCGCGGCAATGTCAGCCAACCGATGCGCTTCGCCTGGCGCGAAGGGTTGCGCGTGCGCGATCTGGTGCCGGAAAAGGAAGCGCTGATCCGCCCGGATTACTGGCAAGCGAAAAACCAGACTATCCGCCCGCAATTGGTGAAAGATCCAAAATCGACCGAGTCCATGAACCTGGACAAAAATATTCCAGACAAAAATTCCGACAAAAAAAATAGCGAACCCAAAACCAGCGATACCAAGTTGCTGGATGCGGTTAAGCGCAATGCCAATGAAATCAATTGGGACTATGCAGTGGTAGAGCGTTTTAACGAGGCGGATCTATCCTCGACTTTGCTGCCGTTCAATCTCGGCAATGCGATTCTCGGCGGCAAAGCAGAAGACGATCTGGTATTAAAAGTTGGGGATGTGATTACCATATTTTCCAAGGACGATATCCGCGTGCCGCAGGAGCGCCAATCGAAATACGTGCGCCTCGAGGGCGAATTCCAGCAGGCCGGCGTTTACAAAGTGGAAAATGGCGAGACGCTGCGAAAATTGATTGCCAGGGTCGGCGGTTTTTCGCAAAACCAGTACTTATTCGGCGCCGAATTCTCGCGTGAATCCACTCGCTTGCTGCAACAAAAACGCATGGAAGAAGCCATTGAGCGACTGGAAAAGGAAATCGAGCGCAACGCTGCCACCCAATCGCGCGCCTCGCTCAGCGCGGAAGACATCGCCGGGGTTAAACAACAACAGGAGACCCAACGTGTGCTGGTGAACAAACTCAAGCAGGCGAAAGCATTGGGCCGCATCGTGCTGGAAATCACGCCCAATGCCGCAAGCGCGGAAGATTTGCCCGACCTGGCGCTGGAAGACGGCGACCGCTTGTTCATCCCCTCCCGACCATCCACTGTGAGCGTGTTTGGCGCGGTGTATAACGAAAATACGTTTATCCACAAGCAGGAAAAACAGGTTATGGATTATCTGCAGCAAGCGGGCGGCGTGACCAAAGATGGTGACGATAAAAGTATTTACATCATTCGCGCGGATGGGTCCGTGTTAAGCAAGGGGCAAACGGGTTGGTTCGGCGGGTTTGGTTCCCTTGCACTGTCGCCTGGCGATGCCATCGTTGTGCCGGAAGAATTCGACAAGACCAGCTATACCAAAATTTTCAAAGACTGGACGCAGATCTTTTACCAATTCGGCCTCGGCGTCGCGGGTTTGAAAGTGCTGCGGGGTCTGTAATGGCTGAAATCAATCCGGCGCAACCAAGCGTTGACGAAGACGAAGATTCGATCAGCCTGATAGACATGCTAGCCGTGTTGGTAAAGCACAAGTTGTTGCTGATGTTCCTGCCATTGCTGGCGGGGCTGATCGGTTTGGGTGTCAGTTTTATCATGCCCAAGATTTACTCCGCCAAAGCAGTATTAATGTCGCCGCAACAAAGCCAGTCTGGTGCTGCCGCCATGCTGGGCCAGCTTGGCGCGCTTGCTGGCGTGGCGGGCGGCGCGATCGGGGTAAAAAGCCCCGCTGAAATGTATGTGGGATTGTTAAAAAGCCGTACAGTTGCCGACAGGCTGATAGAGCGCTTTGACCTGAAAAAAGTGTATGACGAAAAATTATTATCCGACGCGCGCAAGGAACTTGCCAAAAAAACCGCCATCATGGCCGGTAAGGACGGGCTGATCAATATTGAAGTCGAAGACGAGGATCCCAAGCGCGCAGCTTCAATTGCCAATGCTTATTATGAAGAGCTGGAACGGCTGACTCGCACGCTTGCAGTTGGTGAAGCCTCGCAGCGCCGCCTGTTTTTTGAAAAACAATTATTGCAAGCCCGGGATGAATTAGCCAAGGCCGAATTCGATCTGCAAAAAACCCAGGAAAAAACCGGCGTCATCCAATTGGAAGGCCAAGCCAAGGCGATGATAGAGGGCGTGGCGCAGTTGCGCGCGCAAATAGCCGCCAAGGAAGTCCAATTAGGTTCCATGCGCACTTTTGCCACTGCGCAAAATCCGGAATACCAGCGCGCACAACAAGAGCTATCCGGTCTGCGCGCCCAATTAAAAAGTCGCGAGCAGGAATCAGACGCGAAAGATGGCACTTTGATTTCTACCAGCAAAGCGCCGCAAGTAGGCCTGGAAAATCTGCGCAAGATCCGCGAAGTGAAATATCATGAGGCAATTATGGAAATCATGGCGAGGCAGTTTGAGCTGGCCAAGGTGGATGAAGCCAAGGACTCCGCGCTGATCCAGGTGGTAGATAAAGCCATAGAGCCGGATCGCAAAAGCAAACCCAAACATGCAATTATCGCTATTGCTACATTCTTCGCCACTCTGTTTATCGCGATAGTGCTGGCGTTTTTTCTTGAATCCAAAGAAAAATTCAAAACTGAATACAAGAAACGACTTGCGTGATTTGTATCATTACACACGCACGAGGAATATAGCTTGTTAAACGCAAAAATTCTGGTCACCGGTTCCGCCGGTTTTATCGGCGCCAATTTTGTACGCGATTGGCTTGCACGCAAAAGCGATGATGTCATCAGCCTGGATAAGCTCACGTACGCAGGCAATCTGGAAAACCTGGCCGGATTGGACGATCGTCGGCATGTATTCGTCAAAGGCGATATCGGCGATGCTGCACTTATAGCCAAATTGCTGAAGGAACATCAGCCGAGTGCCATTATCAATTTTGCCGCTGAAAGCCATGTCGACCGTTCTATCCACGGACCGGAAGACTTTATCCAGACCAACGTGGTCGGCACGTTTCATTTGTTGCAGCAGACTCGCGAATATTGGGAAGAGTTAAATCCCGAAGACAAAAATCATTTCCGCTTTTTACACGTCTCCACCGACGAAGTTTATGGATCATTGAGCGTAAGCGACCCGGCATTCAGCGAGACCAAAGCATATGAGCCAAACAGCCCCTATTCCGCCAGCAAAGCTGCGTCTGATCATTTGGTCCGCGCGTATCACTACACTTACGGCTTACCGGTACTTACGATCAATTGCTCAAATAACTATGGCCCGTACCAATTCCCGGAAAAACTCATCCCACTGATTATTTTGAATGCCCTCAACGGCAAACCCTTGCCGATATATGGCGATGGTAAAAATGTGCGCGACTGGCTATACGTAGGCGACCATTGCACGGCGATCCGTGAAGTGCTGGCGCGAGGCCGCGTGGGCGAAACGTATAACGTGGGCGGTTGGAACGAGAAAACCAACCTCGAAGTCGTGCACACGATTTGCGCGATGCTGGATGAAATCCGACCGGCACAAAACGGCAAGCCTTACGCATCATTGATCACTTATGTGAAAGATAGGCCGGGGCATGACCGCCGCTACGCTATCGACGCGCGCAAAATCGAAAAAGAATTAGGCTGGAAACCGCAACAAACTTTCGACACCGGCATGCGAAAAACCGTTCTATGGTATGTAAAAAATACTCAGTGGATTCATAACGTTACATCTGGAGCGTACAAAAGCTGGGTGGACAAAAATTATGTAACCAGGGCAACATCATGAGAAAAGGCATAATCCTGGCGGGTGGATCCGGCACGCGCTTGTACCCCGTCACGCAGGTAATCTCGAAACAACTCTTGCCGATTTACGACAAGCCGATGATTTACTATCCGCTGACCACGCTGATGCTGGCCGGCATACGCGACATTCTGCTTATTTCAACACCGCAAGACACGCCGCGCTTCGAACAATTGCTCGGCGATGGCTCGTTGTGGGGGCTGAATATTTCCTACGCCGTGCAGCCTTCACC
>JBAVRP010000008.1:0-42553 GCA_049695115.1 Burkholderiales bacterium
TGCGGATAACCCGTACCCAAAGCTGAATTCAATAACGAATTACGCATCTTTAGCCATCATTTCGACCATGACGATTTTGGTTTCAACAAAATATTTTTGCGCAGTCACTTAATCAGAGCTTCCCTAGGTTCCATCGCAATCAATTACAAAAGAAGCTCAGGTTCAATTGAACAGAAGAAAGTGGCTCACGTATTTGGTGTGAAAAACGCCGATAAGCTTTTCCCTGTTTATACGTCAATCGGCAGAGATCATGTTATTAATTATATAAAAACTTTTATAATTTATCAAGGGGTGGAAAGTATATTTACCCTTTCAGTTGTCTAGACGCGCGTTCGTGCGGAGTGCGCACGCTACATATTTATTTTTTGTCTTGTGACTTGGTATCAACCCAGACAAATCCTTTCGCATTCAGCATCACGACTTTGGGTAATGTCTGCGCGTTCATTTCCTGTTTTTCGTTGATAACATTATTTATTTGCAATAAGTATGCGGTGAGGGCGTAGGTTTCGTCATTAGTGAGCGAGCCGGGTGAGGTCATGGGCATGGCGCGGCGGATGAAATCGAACAGGGTGGTCGCGTAGGGCCAGTAGGTGCCGATGGTTTTGTCAGGTGTGGCGCTGTTGAGGGCGTGGGTGCCGTTGGCTAGTTCGGTGGCGCTGGCTCCTATTCCTTTTTCGCCGTGGCAGCTTACGCAGTATTTTTCGAATAGGGGTTTGCCTTGTTGCGCGTTGCCGTGTCCTGTAGGTAGGCCGTGTCCGTCGGGGTAGATGCTGAGGTTCATGTTTTTTATTTCTGCTTCAGTGGCGGGTTGGCCAAGCTTAGGGCTGCCACTATTTTTTTCTGCGCTGACAGGCAGCGCAATAGCCAGTAGTAGAAAAAATATTTTTATATTACGCATACACATGCGCAACCAATCCATCGTCATCGACTTCCCATCCGACGATGGCGTTGTAATGAAAATAGCCGTGACGCCCGCGCTCTTTGATGAGTACGTTGCGTTCGGGTTGCGCGTAACCGGTTTCGTCGGTGGCGCGGCTTTTTAGTATCGCGGGTTTGCCGTTCCAGTTCCAGCCCATGCGGAAGCGGGTGAAGCATTGCGATAGCACCGGTCCTTGCAGTGCGGCTTCGCCCCAAGTCTTTCCACCATCGGCGGAGACTTCGACTTTGGCAATTTTGCCTCGGCCCGACCACGCGAGTCCGCTGATTTCGTAAAATCCCGGCGCGCGTAATTTGTAGCCATGCGATGGTGAGGTGATCAATGATTTCGCTTCCATCACAAACGTGAATTGTCGCGCTTTGCCGGACGGCAACAGCTCAGTGTATTGTGACGTTTCGTTGCGCGACATGACGGGTTGGTTGGTCACTTCCAGGCGGCGCAACCATTTCACATTCAGCACGCCTTCCCAGCCGGGCACGATCAAGCGCAGCGGAAAACCATTTTCTGGCCGTAGGCGTTCACCGTTTTGGTAGAGCGCTATGATGGCATCGTCCATGAGTTTTTCCAGCGGCAGACTCATGTTGTGCGCGATGGCGTCTGCGCCTTCGGCGATCACCCATGAGGCTTTTGTGTCGATGCCCGCTTCGTTCAGCAATACCGAAACCGGCACGCCGGTCCATTCGCTGCAAGAAGTGAGGCCGTGCAAATTGCCTGCCGATGTTTGCAGCGGCTCTTGGTGCCAGCCGGAAAAACTATTGCCGCCGCATTCGAGAAAAATTATTTTCGACGTCATCGGGTAGCGCAACAAATTTTCTACGCTGAACGTCAGCGGTTGTTTGACTAAACCGTGGATCAGCAACTTGTGTTGCACGACGTCGATTTCCGGCACGCCGTTGTGATGGCGCTCGAAGTGCAAACCATTCGGCGTGATCATGCCTTCGAGTTCGTCCAGCGGCGTCCATGAGGAACCATTGCCCGCGACGACGCGATTGGCGGTAATGTGGCGGATGGTCTTAACTTGTTTGGAAGGCTGGCCGTAATTGGAAAACGGCAGGCCGGGTTTTAGCATCCACGGCGGTGTAGTGAGATTTTCAGCAGCTATTGCGGGAAGTGCGAATGTCGCGCCGGTTGCTGCTACTTGCTTAAAAAATAAGCGACGATGTAATAACCCATTTCCTGCAATGGGTTCTACATCAGATGCGGCGGGTAAGGATTTTTTATTTTCACTCATCAAATCCGCCGAAATGGATTGTTACGTAACTATTTAATTATATTGAATATTTTAGCTTGCGCCTTGCTTCACTTCCAAAGTGCTATTGAACTTCTTATCAGTCGTATCTTCCACTTCCGCTTTCAACACGCCTTTTTCTTTGGGCACAAAGTAGAAGCGGAAATTCGGATTTTCGCTAATGGAAAAATCCACATCAGCAGTGAGTATCGGTTTGTCGGCATAGGTCACATTCACACGGCGCACGTAATGCGCGGGCACGAATAAGCGCGTGACTTGGTCCATCGCGAGGCCGGAATAGTTAGGATGGTTCACCATCAGTTGCACCAAGTTCGGCTGGTTATATTTCACGTCGTTTTCCAAACGCATTTTGATTTTGCCGAGTTTCGACATCGCTTCGGCCTGGTCTTTGCCCGCTGGCGCAGAGCAGCCGCCTGAGGCTTTGATGTAACGCGAGACGCCATACAACTTGCCGTCGTTCATTTCGGCGACGACGCGGATGTAGGAATATTCCTCCACCCGGATGCGCGTTTCCAGGTCGGCGCGGCCGCTGTCCGGCGTCATGGTGAATATAGCGGCTATCGGCGAGGGGTTTTTATCGACGATGAGATAGATTTTTTTCACGTACTCGTTCGGATTTTGCTGTAACTGGGTTTTGATCGAGATCGGCACCGTCGCCGCGTCTTCAGCGCGCACCGGTGCGTCGAGTTGAATGACATTGTCCGCCTTCTCGCTGATCGGGCGATTGTCGAATAGGCTCTTGCGCACCTTGCTCCACATTTCCGTGTTGGTATCGGGGTCAGCATCGGCCGCGTACAGGGTCGTCGCGCCGAATAACAGCGTAGCAATCAAGACAACTCGCTTAAGTAATTTGATAGCAGTCATGGATATATCCTAAAAATTTGGCATCTCACTTTCAATTTTAATCTTCCCACTCCAGTTGCGCAAATGCTGTAGTCACGTTACGGCGGTGAAACAAATCGAATAATTGCCACTGGCCCCGCTCACTAACGCCTACGTTTTCAATGGCTTGCTGTATGGTTTTTCTGCTCAATAGCATTTGTCGCGTTTCATGCAACAAACTTTCAAGATAACGCTGTTGGTTATTCATCGCGGCAGGCCAATCTTTCGACACCGCGCCGTGGCCGGGTATCACCGTCGTCGCCTTGATGTTGCGTAACTCGCCCATCGCCGCCAACCAGCCTTTCAAATTGCCATCGACGACCGGCGTATGGCTGATGAACAGCAAGTCAGACAGCCAAAGCGTGCCGCTAGTTTCATCGAAAATAGTGATGTCGTTATCGGTATGCGCCGTGCGCCAGGCGCGTAAAGTGATCTTGCGCTCCCCCAGATCCAACTCCAACGAGTCAGTTAACGTCTGCGTCGGCGGCACGATGACGCTGCCTTCCGCCGCTGCGCCCAGATCACGTTTGATGGCATTGAGGTAATTCTGACTACGCGTCGCCATGGCGAGCGGCAATTTCGCGTGGCCGATAAAGGTCGGGTTGTCCGCATTGAACGCGGCGTTGCCGAAAATATGGTCGGGATGCACATGGGTATTGACGACATAACAGACCGGCAGTGGCGTCACGCGTGCAATCGCCGCGCGCAATTGTTTGCCGACGGCGAAGCTGCCGCCGCTATCGATCACCGCCACACATTTTTTACCGACGATGAAGCCGATGTTGGCGATGTCGCCTTGATTCGCGGCGGAACTTTCTGCCATCGCGCCTTGGTGCACATATACGCCGGGCGCGACTTCATTCAGCGACCATACGCTTGGTTGGACATTTTTTTGCGGAAATTGTGTGCATGCCGAGAGCCAAAAAGCGAATGCAAAATACTTCAATTTAATCATATAGTTATATAAATGCCGCTGATGGGGAGTTTTGCACCGATTCATATGCGATAGTTTGCATCGTAATACTTTTTGTTTGATCGCATTTAGTCGAGAATTTTAAAGCAAGCTTGCGCGTGCAGATAAATACATGGTGCAATGTGATTGGCACAGACATTGCGATAACACGACAAACACTTCACGGAGCGAAAAAGTGACCGACCATAGCGACGCAATGCTGCAAGACTGGCGCACTCGCGCCTTGAACCTCGAAAGCCAAGTCAACAAAATCGTCATCGGTCAGGAACGTGTCGTACGTTTGATGAACACCGCTTTGTACGCGCGCGGTCATGTGTTGCTCGAAGGCGATGTCGGTGTCGGCAAGACGACATTGTTGCGCGCTTATTCGCGCGCTATCGGCGGTGCGTACTCGCGCATCGAAGGCACGATTGATTTAATGCCTAACGATTTGGTTTATTACACCTACATCAGCGAAGATGGCAAGCCGCGCGTCGATCCCGGCCCGCTGCTGATGCACGGCGAAAAGCTCAGCACATTTTTTTTCAACGAGATTAACCGTGCGCGCCCGCAAGTGCATTCGCTCTTATTACGCGTGATGGCCGAGCGTAGCGTGACGGCGTTTAACCGTGAATATCATTTTCCGCATCTATTGGTGTTTGCCGATAGAAATCGCGTCGAGAAAGAAGAGACGTTCGAGATTTCTTCCGCCGCGCGTGATCGTTTCATGATGGAAATTTTTATTGAGACACCGGCTGACCCGGCGATACAGCAGGCTTTGATGTTCGATCCGATTTATCACGACACCGATGCGCTGGTGAATCGCGTGACACCGAGTTTGCTCGAATTCGACAAGTTGGAGCACATAGGCGCGGCGATTCAGCTCGGCATCGAGGCCAGCCAAACGCTGTGCGATTACGCGCTAAATTTATGGCGCGCCACGCGCAAGCCAGCAGAATTCGGCGTCAAGTTTGCCGGCGCGGACATGAATCAACTCGTGCTCGCTGGTGCCAGCCCGCGCGGTATGAGCATGTTGCTGCGCGCCGCGCGAGTGGCGGCTTGGCTCGATGGGCGCCAATATGTCGTGCCGGAAGATATTCAATCCATCTTCCCGCAAGTGATTTCTCATCGGATATTTTTTAATCCCGTGTACGAATTGCGCCGCGCCGAAGTGTCGCGGGAATTGATCGCGGGGATTATGAATAATGTTGCGGCACCTTAAATAATTTATGTTTGGCGAATTTAATTACAGAATCAACGCGCGAGCAGGCGGCCATTTCCCCGGCCATCATCGTAGCGTGCAGCCCGGCGGCGCGTTTGAGTTTCGCGGCCATGTGCCGTTATTAGCGCGGCCCGATCCTCGCCGTCTCGATATCAACGTTAGTTTGCGCGACCCGTTCGGCGGCTGGATAGTGCGCGATTTTCAACAACGCAGCAGCGTGCCTGTGTATGTCATCGGCGATATTTCCGCGTCAATGCGTTTTGCCAGCCAAGGCGGGCGTAAGCTCGATGTGCTCGCCGACATTCTCGCCTCAGCGGCGTATTCGACGCATCGCACCGGCGACCGTTTCGGTTTTGTTGCATGCGATACGCAAGTGCGCGAGGATTTATTTCAACCGCCGAGCCATTCGCGTGGCGCGGGTGCGGCTGTGGAAAAAAGTTTGCGCAGTCTCAATCCCGAAGGCAAAAATGCCAACGGCTTGCTTGATGCGCACAAATATCTGGCACGCCAACGTGCGCTGATTTTTCTGGTGTCGGATTTTCATTTCCCGATCAGCTTGCTCGACGACATCATGCAAACTTTGTCGCAGCATCAAGTTATCCCGATGGTGTTGTGGGACGAAGCGGAATATAAAAACTTGCCTAATTATGGCTTTGCCACTCTGCGCGACAGCGAAAGCGGCAAACAACGAAGCGTATGGATGCGGCCGAAATTACGCGTGCGGATTCAAACCCATTTCACCCAACATCGTGCGACTATGGAGCAAATATTTTTACAACGCGAATCCCCCGCGTTGTTTCTTCAAGGCGATTTCGCGCCTGATATGCTGACGCAATATTTTTTCAGTCATGCGTAAAATTATTTTAATTTATATTTTTTTGTTGCCGATTTTCACATTGGCGCAGGAAAAAGCGACAGAGCCAAAAGCGGCGAATGCTAGCGTCGCTGACTTTACTGTTCGTACGGAAGAGCCGCGCCCATTCGGTTATGTCATCGGCGATGAGTTATCGCGTCGCGTTGAAATCGATACGCCTTCAGCTTCCAAATTACAAAATGATTTTCTGCCGCGCCCTGGCCGTGTCGATGCTTGGCTGGAGTTGCGCGCTATCAACACGGCCGAAAAATCAATCGGTACCAACACGCGACACACGCTGGATTTGCGTTATCAAATTATGAATTCGCCTGAAAAAGTGAAAACCCATTCATTATCTAAGTTATTGATTATATTTAATAATAATGATGCACTTAAATCAGTTGAAATTGCAGAATCGCCATTCACTGTCTCGCCCATTACACCCGCCTTTGTGCTCGCGCGTGATGGCCTGGAAGAAATGCGCGCAGATAAATCCGCGCAATTGATTGATGCGTCGGCGCATTATTGGCGGCTCGGTTTTGCTACACTCGCGGTTGCGGCTGCGCTGTTGTCGCTGATCTATATAAAGTGGGGCATGCCTTTTTTGCGCAAACATAATGGACCGTTTGCACGCGCGCGGCGCGACATTAATAAGTTGAGTGAAACTGATTCACCAGCAGCATTGCGTCGTTTGCATCGAGCCTTCGACGAAACTGCTGGCGTGAGTATTTTTCCGCAACATCTGACAGAATTTTTCACGCGTCATCCTGCATTCAGTGATTTACAAACCGATACGCGAAAGTTTTTCTCCAATTCGCGACAAGCGTTTTTTTCCAAGGCTGCTGCAAGCGATAGCTCGATTAACAAAAAATGGCTGCTGGATTTTTGCGCGCGCTGTCGTGACCGTGAGCGGGGCATGTTATGAATATGCTGTTCGCGTCGCCGTGGTTTTTTATCTTGCTGCCGCTGGCGCTGCTGCCATTTTTATTCAGCAGCAGCAATACGTTGGCGTATCCGTGGCTGGCGCACATTCCGCGCGATGTTTTATCGACTACGCTCGATTGGTTGCGCCGCCTGTGTGCCGCTGCGGCGATGGCACTGATCATCGTTGGCCTCAGCCAACCGTATCGCGGCGAATATTCGATTGAACGCGTAGGCAAGGGCGCGGAGATTGCGGTTTTAATGGATAAAAGCCGCAGTATGGACGAGCCGTTCAATCCGGAAAAAGGCCGCAATTGGAGCGATAGTACCTTGGTCACAAAAAGCGCGGTCGCGCGCGCTATGCTGGCGGAATTCGCGGCAGGGCGCAAAGAAGATATATTCGGCTTGATGTTGTTCAGTTCGGCGCCGATGCGCGTGATGGAGTTTACGCAAAAACAAGAAGTGATCCAGGCGGCGATTCGCGCGATTGATATCGGCAAAGGTTTGGGCGACACCGACATGGGCCGCGCGTTGCTTGCCAGCGCCGAATTTTTCGACAACCGGCCCTATGCCGGTTCGCGCATTGTGATGCTGGTGTCAGACGGCGGCGCGCGGCTGGATTCGGATGCGCGCGAGGCCATTGCACGCATGGTGAAGCAGCATCGCATCGGTATTTACTGGATTTATTTGCGCTCGTATAACAGCCCGGATTTGCAATCGGCCTCTTTAGCGGCGGGCAATAACGATCTCGCGTCGCCGGAACATGGGCTGCATAAATTTTTTACCGAACTCGGCACGCCATATCGCGCGTACGAAGCGGAAAATCCAAAGGCGCTAAAAAACGCGATTGATGATGTCGGACGTTTGGAAAATTTGCCGCTGGTGTATCGCGATGTGCAGCCGCGAAAAAATCTGGCGGATATTTTTTTCGGTGTAGCTCTATTGTTAGCTTTACTTTTGGCTGTCGCAAAGTTACTTGAATTACGGGTATGGCGATGCTAAATAAGCAATTGATTATAAAGAGAATTGTAATAGCATTATTATTGCTCGTAACGTTTCTCGCTTACGAGTTATGGAGCGTTGCGCGCATCAAAAACTGGAATCAACAAATCAGTAAAAATGAAATTACTGACATGCAAACCTCATCGCCTGCGCAAATAAAATTTGCGCGCGCGCGCGAGCTGGATCAAAAAAATGACCAAGCTGCAGCGCTGGCTTTATATAAAAGTCTGGAAAGCGAAAGCGACCTGGCGTTGCGCAATGACGCGCGCTTCAACAGTGGCAACTTATATATGCGCAAGGCACAGGCGTTGAAAGACACGCCCCTGGCGGCGCAAGCGGTGTCGTTGGTCGAGTTGGCGAAGCAAAGTTACCGCGAAGTTTTGCGCGCTGATCCGCAATATTGGGATGCGCGCTACAACCTCGAACGCGCGTTGCACGCGCAGCCGGATGCAGACGAAGGTACATCGGGCGAATTCGTCGCGCCGCTGAACAGTGAACGCGCGGTGACGACCATGCGCGGTGTGACGCTGGGACTGCCTTGAATATGTTCGCGCAAAAATTTTATTCCGCCATCGCTGGGCTACGCCGTCATTGGCAGCCTTTATTATTATTGTTGGCTGCGCTTAGCTTGGCGTTTGCGCTGCTGCATCCAAAATTAAATTTGTCGCGCGGCGTATTCCATAATATTTTTGTCATCGACATCAGCCAGAGTATGAATGTGCAGGACTATCGCATCGACGGCAAACCCGCATCGCGCCTTGAATTCGCCAAACAATCGATACGCCACACGCTGAAAAATCTGCCGTGCGGCTCGCGTGCAGGTTTGGGAATTTTTACCGAATACCGCAGCTACTTGTTATTGGCTCCAGTGGAAACCTGCGCCAATTTTTCCGAGCTGGCGAGTTTGCTGGAAAACATCAACGGCCAAATGGCGTGGATCGGTGGCAGCGAAATCGCCAAGGGGATTAACTTCGGTTTCAAAATCACTAATAAATTACCCGATAAACCCGGGCTGATTTTTATTTCCGACGGACAAGAGGCGCCGCCGATTCACCCTGACCATCGGCCGGCAATAGACGTGAAGCCAGGCGAGGTGCGCGGCATGTTGGTGGGCGCGGGCGGGCTAACGCCGGCGGCGATTCCGAAATACGATCCGTCAGGGAATTTGCTCGGATTTTGGGGCGCGGATGATGTGATGCAAACCGATCGCTATAGCGACGGCGGCGGCGCCAAAGCATTGGGCGAAGTTGCCGGGCAAAACGAACCGGGCAAGAAAAAAGTCGAAGGTACCGAACATTTGTCGTCGTTGCGTGAAGCGTATCTGCAGACGCTGGCGGGCGAAACCGGCGTTGGTTATCACCGCATGGAAAGTATCGATCGTTTTTATGCCGCGATGAAATCGCCGCACCTGGCTGCCCCTAATAAAAGCGAAACCGATGTGGCGCATTTTCTTGCTATTGGTGCGCTGACGGCACTTACTTTTTTATATGCATGGCCGTTGATCGAAAAAATGATTCAGTTTTGTCGCGCGAAGATTCGGCGCATAAAAAATCCTGCGCGGCGCGAAATAAAATCTGCGGCTGAAGTCAGTTATCGTATTTGATATATTTAAAACGCGGATCGTCGTTTGGTGTGCCTTCCAAGGCACTACCTTCTTGTTTCGGTTGCCACTGAATCACCGATTCAATTTTTTTCGCCAGTTCGAAATCTTTGTCGGTGACGCCTTTGGCGGCGTGGTTTACCAGTTTCACAATCACGAATGCGTATGAAACGGTCAGGTCGGGATGATGCCACGCCGCTTCCGCCAAATGCCCGACGGTGTTGACCACCATTAGCGTGGCTTTCCAGCCGCTGGTTTTATATTTGCGCCGTATCCAGCCGTCCTCGTAATACCAAAACGGCAATTCGGCTTTCAGTTTGGCCTCGATTTCGGCCAGGCTGTAAACGCGTTCAGTTTTCGCTTGTTCCATGTTGTTCCTCCAAAAAAATAAATTGAAAAAAATCCCATGAAAATCAACAAATTGGAAAAACTTCTTTGGCGCAAGTTTGACACAGGATTTTATGCCTCTGCTCAACTATTATGACAATTGATACGACATGTAACATAATCTGTTCCGGCACTATGGCGTTACGTAGTCTATGTACAAGAAAAATCACGAGATTTTTTTTGCTGCAAATGCAAATGCCAATTGGTGACCTAAGGCACACAATATGCTTTAATAGTGCACCGGGTAGTTTACTACTCTGAACGTGCGACAAATAAGTTATCCGGCAAACAAGAAATACTAGGAAACTTTTTATTTCAAATGGTGGTCGGGTGTAAAGCAGGCTGGTAGTTTTGGCTTGTTGAAGTCCAGAAATTAAGTGTTCCGGTAGTTAATATCAATCTTTGAGGAGGTTCATATGTCACGCAAGTCAAATTTACGGCATTGGTGTGCTTTGCTCGGTATGTTGGTTGTACCAGGCTTGGCATTCGCTAACGCCGACGTGGCCAAGCTTACCAAGGACCCAAAAAACTGGGCCATGCAAGCTGGCGATTTTAGTAATCACCGTTACACCGAGTTGAAGCAAATCACCAAGGACAACGTAAAAAACCTGTCCGTGGCATGGACCTTCTCCACCGGCGTTCTACGCGGCCATGAAGGCGGCCCGTTGGTAGTCGGCGACACGATGTTTGTGCATAGCCCATTCCCCAACAAGGTCTTTTCCATCAACTTGGAAGATCAAAAAATCAATTGGAAATACGAGCCGAAGCAAGACCCAACCGTTATTCCTGTGATGTGCTGCGACACAGTGAACCGCGGTCTGGCTTATGCAGAAGGCAAAATATTCCTGCAGCAGGCTGACACGACACTGGTAGCCCTTGATGCCAAAACCGGTAAAGTGGTCTGGAGCGTCAAGAACGGAAATCCAAAAATCGGCGAAACCAATACCAATGCTCCTCACGTCTTCAAGGACAAAGTGATCACTGGTATTTCCGGCGGTGAATTCGGCGTGCAGGGCTTCCTGGCGGCCTATGACATCAACACCGGTAAGCTGGTATGGAAAGCCTACAGTGTCGGTCCTGACGATCAGATTAAATTTGATCCTGCCAAGACCATGACCTGGACAGACGGCAAAATGGCGCCGGTCGGCAAAGATTCTTCCGTGAAAACCTGGAAAGGCGATCAGTGGAAAATCGGCGGCGGCACAACCTGGGGTTGGTACAGCTTCGACCCGGAAATGAACCAAGTGTTCTATGGTTCAGGTAACCCCAGCACCTGGAACCCAAGTCAGCGTCCCGGCGACAACAAATGGTCGATGACCATTTTCTCGCGCGATGTTGATACCGGTGTTGCCAAGTGGGCATACCAGATGACACCGTTCGACGAGTGGGATTTCGACGGTATCAATGAAATGCCATTGTGGGAAGGCAAAGACAAGAACGGCAAAGAGCGCAAGATGTTGTCGCACTTCGACCGTAACGGTTTTGGCTACACCCTTGACCGTGCAACCGGCGAACTGTTGGTAGCCGAGAAGTATGATCCGAAAGTTAACTGGGCTACCCACGTTGACATGAAGACAGGCCGTCCACAAGTTGTGGCTAAGTACAGCACCGCCAAAAATGGTCCTGACGTCAACAGCAAAGGTATCTGCCCGGCAGCTTTGGGTACGAAAGACCAGCAGCCGGTCGCTTACTCACCGAAGAACCACACGTTCTACGTGCCCACGAACCATGTGTGCATGGACTACGAGCCGTTCAAAGTTGAGTACACCGCTGGCCAACCTTATGTAGGCGCAACCCTGTCGATGTACCCCGCCCCCGGCAGCCACGGCGGCATGGGTAACTTCATCGCCTGGGATCCGGCAGCAGGTAAAATTCTGTGGTCCAAGCCAGAGAAATTCTCTGTCTGGAGCGGCGCGCTTGCTACAGCAACCGACGTGGTTTTCTACGGCACGCTGGAAGGCTACATCAAGGCAGTTGATGCTGCTAACGGTAAAGAACTGTGGAAGTTCAAAACACCGTCCGGCATCATCGGCAACGTCAACACATGGGAATATAAAGGCAAGCAATACATCGGCGTTCTGTCGGGTATTGGCGGCTGGGCCGGTATCGGCATGGCAGCAGGCCTTGAGAAAGACACCGACGGTTTGGGTGCAGTGGGCGGCTACAAAGAGCTCAACAAGTACACCGAACTTGGAGGCGTGTTGACCGTGTTTGCTTTGCCTGATGGCAAGTAAACCAATTAATTAAAAATACGTTATTATTTGCAGGTCTTTAAACAGACATCCCGGGTTCCCCGGGATGTCTTTATTTTTATAACTTATTGATTTTATTGAATTTTTTGGGGGGTCGCGATGAATACAAAATTACTTTCAGCTGTGGTTTTCGCACTAATCAGCACCACTGCCTGCGCCGGTGAAAAATCCGAAGCGCCCGCACCGAAATCCGCAGCCGTAGCGCCGGCCGTGCCCGCTGCTGAAGCACCTAAACCTGCGCCGATACAAGTCGCTGCTGCAGAACCGGCCAAAGCAGCCGTTGCCGCTCCCTCTGCAGGTGGCGCAACTCCGTATAAAGTAGTCGATGGGAACAAAGTCGATACCGCCACCCTGAACGGTTGGCGTGCCTGGCGCGCACTGGCATGTGAACGTTGCCACGGCCCGAATCAGGAAGGCATGGTCGGTCCCTCGTTGATTAACAGCCTCAAGATACTGACCAAAGACGAATTCAAAAAAACCGTGATGAGTGGCCGTCCCGAAAAAGGTATGCCGAACTTTGACGGTGCCAAACAGGTCGTAGATAATATAGACGGCCTGTATGCTTATTTGAAAGGCCGTTCAGACGGCGCGATTCAACCGGGCAAAGTGACGGAAATTCAGTAATCGAATTTTCCCAAGTCCGGTTTCGCTAATGTCATTGCAACATCAGGAGTCATCAGTGAATCGATACCGGAAAAGCTTTGCCGCATCAGTTGCCGTTGGATTGATCAGTTTCTCATCCGCTGCGAGCGCAGCGGATGAGCAGACCGAAGAAAAAATCCTCCGCGTCTGCCAGGACCCCAACAATTTGCCGTTCTCACACAAAGAACAAACCGGTTTTGAAAATAAAATTGCCGAGTTGTTCGCGCAGGATCTCGGCTGGAAACTTGAGACCACATGGTATCCGCAACGCATGGGATTCATCCGCAATACTTTAAAAGGCAAAGAGCCGAATTCCGGAAAATTCAAATGTGATCTGGTCACCAGCGTGTCGCCGGATTTTGATTTGGGGCTCGCCACCAAACCTTATTACAGTTCCACTTACACCATGGTGTATGTAAAAGGCCGTGGGCTCGACGAAGTAAAAACGCCGGAGGATCTGATGAAGCTCGACCCGGAAAAGCGCAAAAAATTACGCATCGGGGTGACCGCGCGCACGCCAGTTGTCGATTGGCTGCTGAAAAATAATTTAGTCGAGCAAATGGTCGCGATTCAACTGCAAAGCGGCGATCCGGAAAAATATGCCGGCGAGTTGATTGAAAAAGAATTGGCTGCAGGCAATATCGACGCCGCATTAGTGTGGGGGCCGATAGGTGGATACTTCGGCAAAAAATCCACCGTGCCGATGGCCGTGTTACCGTTCAAGGAAGATTCCGCCAAAGAGTCACCATTGCAATTCAGCATCGCGATGGGCGTGCGTTACGGCGAAAAACCGTGGCGCGATCGGGTCAATCAATTCCTGGAAAAAAACCAGGCGAAAATCACGGCCATCATGTCCGACTACGGCGTCCCACTGGTGGACATACCGATAGTCAAGGCAGAAGCGGCACCTGCCGAACAAAAAGCATCACAAAAATAATTTTTAGTTTCAGCACGAAATGTTCCGTAGCCAGCCAACAGGGCGAGGAAGCCAGTAGTTTGCGATAAAGCGGGAATAAAAGGAGCGAGCATGCGGTATTTCGTACTCATTTCCTTGATGTTATTTTCTTTCTCCGCATCTGCCTTGCCGGAAGTAGAGATGGAATTCTACAACCGCGTGGCTAGAAGCGTGGTCAAGATCGAGGCGCACAATACCAACGGACGTGCATCCTTCGGTTCCGGTGTGGTGATTGCCGAAGGTGTGGTGGCGACAAATTGTCATGTGACCCGCTATGCAAAATCAATCGAAGTCATCAAAGGCGGTTTGCATATCAAGGCCGATGAGCAAATCAGCGATGTAGAAAACGACATTTGCATATTAAAAGTACAGGGCATGACGGCGCCGGTTGTAAACGTGGCCAAAGCCAAGACGCGACTTGGACAGGAAGTCGTGGCGCTCGGTTATGTCGCCGGTCTTGGCCCGCGCATCAGCGCCGGCAAAATAACTTCATTGTATGAGCATCGCGGCAGCCGCGTGATTGAAAGCACAGCAGTGTTTACCTCCGGCGCCAGCGGCGGCGGTTTGTTTGACCGGCAAGGTAACCTGCTTGGCTTGGTCACTTTCCTGCGTCATGGCAAAGAAGCGCCACAACATTTTTCCGTGCCAGCTGACTGGATTTATCAGGCGATGCAAAACTTGTCGGCAAAACCCGTCGCGCCGCTGGAAGGAGAAGCGCCGTTCTGGCAAAAGTCGGCGGCAAACCAGCCATTGTTTTTGCGTGCGGCGACATTGCGTGCCGACGGACAAAGTGAATCGTTGCGCAGTGTTTCGCAATCGTGGGTAAATGAAGACAGCAACAACGCCGATGCCTGGTTCATGTTGGGAACGGCGCATCAGGAGCTAGGCCAGTCGGACGACGCGATTCAAGCGTATCGCAAAGCGATTGCCAATGATCTTGATCACTGTGGCGCGTGGTACGGGCTAGGGCTAACATATATGCGTGTGCACAACGCAAATGAAAGCGAATCCGTATTGCGAGTGTTAAAATCGCTCGACGAAAAACTGGCGGATAAATTGGTTCACGAAAAAACGCAGAACTGCTTTGAAAATGGAGATGATGTAACATGTTGATTAAATTGAATTTTATGACAAAACTAAGATCAACAATCTTGTTTGTCACGCTGAGTTTATTTTTGCTGAACCCTTCCGCGCATGCAGCCGTAGGTGACGAAATCTCCGAAGCGGAAAAAATCCTGTTCATGACCGATCATCTTAAAAATGTCAGCGGGCCCGCTGTTATCCAATACAACTTCAAACACGACGGACAACTGGAAGCCGGATTCGAAGACCAGGTAAAAGTTGAGCTGAAAAAAACCGGCGGCGCCAAAACGGCCGTGGTGCATTTTTTAACCGGCGAACGCAAAGCGACAAACTTGTTGCCAGTAAACGATGTTTCCGGCAACCCGGTCTTGCTGGGTTTTCTCGAACGGGATATTTCTGAAATGAAACGCTTGACAGGTGGCGCTACTGCCTATTTTCGCAAACGTATCCGCCTGGCCCTGGTTGATAAGGCCGAAATCAAGCCCGCAACATTTACTTATGAAGGCAAAGAAATCAAAGGTCACGAAATCACCATCCGCCCTTTTGTCGACGATCCAAACAAACTGCGCATGGTGCAATACATAAATAAAAATTACCAGTTCGTGTTGTCCGAGCAAGTGCTGGGCGGCGTTTTTCAGATTCGTACCAGTGTGCCGGCAGCGGAAAAAATAGAGGGCGGCAAAGGGAATCCGTCCTCATTGTCCATCATCGAAGAAACCCTGACTCTGGACAAGCAAACCAAAGGCGCGGACAAAACTTAAGTAAACGCGGGGGTTCGATATCGTCGCAGCCCGTCGTTGCCACAAGAAATATCTCCCTAAATAAAATATATTTTAATTCAAGCCGGATCCGATATTCAGTTTCGTATATGAGGCGACGGCCAGCTTGCTTACCAATTCGGCCCTCGATCCTTTCGCCAAAATACCGGAATTCATGTATTGTGCGGTCAAGGTTTCGCTTGGCGGCTACCTGACGCTGGCCTCGAGCTTTGGCGGAGGGCAGGTACTATCAGCCAAAATTTGAGCGCGGCCCACACTTTACAACGAGGCGGTTGAGTGCCGGTGCCGGCATGACATGATGCCTGTATTGTGTGCGCGACATTATTTATTGATTCATTCCAATATTATTGAGGAGTTAACGCATCATGGCATTGTCTGACATTGAGATTGCGCAAAAGGCTACTCTGCGGCGGATCAACTTGGTCGCCCAGGAGAAACTCGGCATTGCTGACGAATATCTGGAACCCCATGGCCACTACAAGGCGAAGCTGTCGATGGAATATATCGACAGCCTGAAAGACAAACCCGACGGCAAATTAATCTTAGTCACTGCCATCAGCCCCACACCGGCGGGCGAAGGCAAGACGACGACAACCGTGGGCCTAGGGGACGCGCTGAACAGGATCGGTAAAAAAGCCATTATCTGCCTGCGCGAGCCATCGCTGGGCCCGGTGTTTGGCATGAAAGGCGGCGCGGCGGGCGGCGGTTATGCGCAGGTGGTGCCGATGGAAGACATCAACCTGCATTTCACCGGCGACTTCAGCGCCATCGCGTTGGCCAACAATCTGCTGGCGGCGATGATAGACAACCACATCCATCACGGCAATGAACTGGGTTTCGACGTGCGCCGCATTACCTGGAAACGGGTAGTCGACATGAATGACCGGGCGCTGCGCGACATAACGGTCTCCCTGGGCGGCCCGGCCAACGGTTTCCCGCGCCAGGACGGTTTCGATATTGTCGTTGCATCGGAAGTGATGGCGATTTTTTGTCTCGCCACCTCACTGAAAGATTTAAAAAAGCGTTTGGGCAATATTGTCGTGGGCTACACGCGCGAACAGAAACCGATCACGGCGCGCGACCTCAAAACCGATGGCGCCATGGCCGTCCTGCTGAAGGATGCGCTGAAGCCGAACCTGGTGCAGACCTTGGAAAACAATCCGGCGTTCATTCATGGCGGACCGTTTGCCAACATCGCCCACGGCTGCAATTCCGTATTGGCGACGCAGACCGCGCTCAAGCTGGCCGATTACGTGGTGACCGAAGCCGGCTTCGGCGCCGACCTAGGCGCGGAAAAATTCATCGACATCAAGTGCCGCAAATCTGGCTTGCGCCCGGACGCGGTCGTCATCGTGGCAACCGTCCGCGCATTAAAATTCCACGGCGGCGTCGATCTGAAAGCGCTCAACACGGAAAACCTGCCCGCCCTCGAAAAAGGGCTCGCCAACCTGGAGCGGCATGTCAATAATATTCGCAACCACTATGGATTGCCGTGTGTGGTATCCATCAACCACTTCACCTTCGACACCGAGGCGGAAATCGATCTATTAAAGAAAAAGATGGCTCGTCACGATGCACCGGTGGTGCTGGCCAAGCACTGGGCGGAAGGCGGAAAGGGAGCCGAAGACGTGGCCCGCAGCGTGGTAAAGCTGATCGAAACCACGCCGGCCAGCTTTCAGTTCGTCTATCAGGATGCAGATACCCTGTGGGACAAGGTGACGGCGGTGGCCACCAAACTCTATGGTGCGAGCGGGATTGCTGCCGATACGAAAATCCGCGCCCAGATAAAAAAACTGCAGGACGACGGCTACGGCCACTACCCGGTCTGCATTGCCAAAACGCAATATTCTTTTTCGACCGACCCGGCCCTACGCGGCGCACCTTCAAACCACGAGATCAATATTCGCGAAGTGCGTCTGGCGGCTGGCGCCGAGTTTATCGTGATGGTCTGCGGTGATGTCATGACCATGCCGGGCTTGCCGAAAGTGCCGTCGGCAGAGAAAATAGACATCGACGAAAACGGTAAAGTCGTTGGCCTGTTCTAAAGCTTCGCCCTACCCCAGCAGATTATCAGGCTAATCCTCGGGTAGATCGGCTCAAGGGGCTTGACTCATGAAACTATCATGCCCGCTACGCCTTGTTTCAAGACGCCGATAATCCGAGTTTCGGTAAAGCGCTTCTTCACGCCTGCCTCCTGCAATGCAGACTCTACATCCTTGCCACTATTTCAAGGGAGCAGGTCGACTCGTCGCCAGATCAAATCCCTACCAGTATTTCGCCTTTACCATCATTCGCCAGGTCGCCCATATAACGTTGCATCGGTTTGCCGGCTTTTGTAAAACGCGCGAACTTTCCGCCATAAACTTGCCATGATTTTGTCAGCATGGGTAAATAGCCGAAAACGTGTACACCGCAATCGTTAAAAGTTATCGGTAATTTCTCCGGCATTTTTTGCAGCAGCACGGTTCCGCGCTTCATGGCGAAGCCGGGCAGGATGCCGGTCTTGCCCAATGCCGCAATGGTTCCCGCTGTCATGCGCGCTGCGCAATAATCGCCAACATTGCCCTCAATCAAAATCGCGCCGCGTCGCATGTGGTCGCCGACACGATCACCGACATTACCGCGCACGACGACCGTGCCGCCCGACATGCCGCGCTGGTCACCGGGCAGGGCGGCGGCGAGAAAATCGCCGGCGTTGCCTTTGATTTCCAGCAAGCCTTTTTTCATTCCGCTCGCCGCAAATGCGCCCGCGCTGCCGTTGAGGATTATTTCACCGCCGCGAATCTGGAGCCCCAGATACGCGCCCGCGTCGCCGTCGATGCGAATGCGCCCGCCGCCCATTTCCGCGCCGATGTGATCGAGCTTGTCGCAGGCATCGGCGAAAATAATATTCGCGGCATCGTCACCCTTGACCCGAAAAATTTCCGCTACGGTGATTTTGCGCGTGCCGCTTTGCAGGAGAATTTGCTCGATTTCTTTTCGCGATTTGCCTGCGAGTTTGTCTGCTGTCATCGGCGATAGGTCTATGCGCTGTCGCGGAATTTCCTTTAACGTAAATGTCAGTGCGCTCATTTCATGATCTCGCGCAATTTGAAGTGAAACTGCCCCAACTTGCCGCCGTAATTGCCGGCGGTGATTTTTTGCACGCCGCGCTTCGCGCCGAGCTTGCATACGGCCTGCATGCCAGCGCGCATTGCGTCGCGGATGTCGGCTTCGGACAAACCATCAATGACGATTTCCAGTACGCTGCCCGTGTCCGCCGCGAGTTCGCTTTTGGTAATGCCGCGTATCGTCGGGCAATACGCGTCGTTGCTCGATGCCATCAGCGTTGGATATTTCGAGCCGACTTTCGAGCCCGAGCGCACAATGCCGCCGGGGAAAGGCATGATGACATTGGGTAAATTGCGCATGGCGACTATCGCCGCTTCGCAAGCAGCGAGGGCAGCGCTTTGGGTTTTTGCCAGCACCAGAAAATTACCGCCGCCAATGGCGCGCGCAAGCCCTGTGGTTTCCTGGCATAAAAATTCGCCGTCCATCACCGGAATGCGCCAATAGCGTTTGCCGTTGATGAGTTTGGATGATTGGAAACCATCGCCGAAGTAGCGCAGGTTTTTTCCCAGCGGCAAGGGGTCGCCTTCGTCCATGCCGGCAAAGGCTGCGCTGGTGGGCGAGGTGAGCACGCATTGGCCGATGCGCCGTTCCAGTTGTTTTGCCAGTTCTTTGCTCGAGACACTGAACAACAAAATCGACACGCCGGGCCGCCCGTCCGGCGTTTCGGTTATTTTCAGATTGCGTTCTATGCCCGCTTCGCAACCGCAGGCGATCACCGATGTGGCGAAACCTGTCGCAGCATCCGCCGCGTGCATTGCCCATTTCAAATTAACGGCAGTGATGATCACGCGCGTGGCACGCATGCCGAATGCTTCAGCGAATGTGTCTTCGATTTCTACGCCATTAATTTTCATGGCTTGTTTACAGGGAAAAAAGTAATATCATAACTATTTGATTATATTCAGTATTTTAACGTTGCCTGCAAGCGTGCAATAGCGTCCTGCTGCCGTGTCCACATTCGCACATTTCGTCGTCGCTGATAGCGAAATTTCCCAATTGTATCGTCTGGTATTGATCGAAATACGGCTTGAGTTGTTTCTCGATACCGCGATCGAATTCCGGCTTCACCTTGTGCGTATTACCCCACACCACTTTGACGATCTTGCCATTGCGCGCGACCAGCTCGCCGTCTTTGAACACATAGTCCGGTGCAGTAAACATTTTTTCCCGATCCACATCTTCGCGATAAACGGTAATGTCGGCGGCAGCGCCAACGCCCAAGTGGCCGCGATCGGTCAGACCAAGGATTTTCGCCGGCGCGGCGCGGGTCATGGTGGCGATGTCGTACAAGGAGTATTCGCGTTCAATACTGCCCAGCGTGCTCATGGCTGCAGCTTCAGGGTTGATTTGCGCCAGTTGTTCCCTTCGGAATGTCTTGTCCATGAGCAATTTGATCAGCCGTGGATAACTGGTGAATGGCGCGCCGTTAGGATGATCGGTGGTGAGAAATATCCGCCACGGATCGTCGACCAATAAAAATATTTCCAGGCCTATCGCCCATTGCAAGGCGTTGACGAAATTCTGGTCGCGGTAGCGGAATGGCACCACACCGCAGCCGGCGTCGCATTCGATATCCATCACCACATATTTTTTCGGGCTGCCGTATTTGGCATTCTTGAATTGAATCATGCTGTCGCCCGACGCGGTGACGGTTTGACCAAACATAATTTGCCCGACGTCGGCACTGATATTTATGTTTTTGTTGATAGCCTCGGCAATGCGCGTCGCACCGGAAGAAAATTTCTTGTCGCCTTCGGTGCCGTAGCTGTGGAACTGAATGTGCGTGATATGCATCGGCAAACCATCGGCGGCTTTAATGGTTTCCAGCGTCGTTTCAACATTACCCGGCACGCCAAGATTGCTGGCGTGGACGTGCAACGGATGCGGAATACCGAGCTCATATACGGCGCGCGTGAGCGATTTCAAAATCGCGCGCGGTGTCACCCGGTAATGTACATGCTCCTCGTCGATATCGAGTTTGCGCTGGTTGAATTTGAATGCGCTGATACCGCCGGGATTGACCACTTTGACGCCGAGCGCTTGTGCGCCATTGATTGTCCAGCCGACATAATCGTTAATCGCTTGTTGATCCTGCTTGCCCGCCAACATGCGCAAATAAAAATCATCGCTACCGAGCATGACATACGCGCCCTTATCGACCATCGGCGTATCGCCCATTTCCATATGCGCCTGACGCGCATTAGTCGGCAACATGGCAGGCTCGAAGCAAGCGGTGTAACCCATTTCGGCGTAGCGATAACCGGTAGTCAGCGTCGACGGCGCGGCATGGCCGCAGCCGCTGCGCGTCAGTTCTGTCCGCTCAACCAGATCGGCGCGATGGTCCTCCGGCAACATGGCGCGGGCGATGTTGACCTTGCCGCCGCCGATGTGGGTGTGCATGTCGATCGCGCCGGCCATGACTACTTTGCCGCGCAGGTCGTATTCCCTGTTGATTTTTTCGTTGCCGGGCGCGGCGATGATTTTCCCGTCGCGCAAATACAAATCTTTGACCATGCCATCAGTATTATTGGCAGGATCAACGACGCGGCCGCCGCTGAGCTTAATCAGCATGTTTGCCTCGCCAGGCTTTTTCTATGGCTGCCGCCACTTGCTCCACGCTCGGCAACAGGCTCTCACGCAATTTGCGCAAGGGCAAAGCCACGACTTTATCGCTGCGGTAAAAATGCCCCGCGTGATCAGCGCCAGGCGTGGCAACCGGGATAAACACGTGTACACCCTTCGCCGGTTTGATGCCAGCGCGTCCCAAGACAATCGTGGGTATGTTGGTTTTAGGCGCGACGCGCTTTTCGTCCAGGCTGCTGACCCATAGCATCGCATCGGCTTCGCCACTGGCTATCATATTTTTCGTGGAGTAATGCAGCGGATCAAAAACCGGTTTTCCGCTGGCGAAGCTGGTGCGGATTGGAAAACCGCTTTGCCAAGTATGCACGGCGTTGGCGGTAATGTCTGCGTCCGTGCCGCCGAGAGGCAATCCGGCGCAGCGCGTTTCGAGATTGACTGACTTGATCAATTCAGCCAGGCTTTGAATGGTCAGTTCCGCGTGGGGAAAGTCGAGGTCCGGCGGTGCCCAGCAAAAAACGCTGTATTTAGCGGCGCGGATTTTGCCCAGCAATTTTTCCAGCGCGGAGATTTTGATTTCGCCGACTTGTTCGACTTGCAAAGTTTTTCCTGCCAGCAAGGCGCGCATGGCCGTAGCCACTTGGCCTAGGTTTGTATTGGCACATTTGAATACAGCCGGCTTGCGGCCGTGCGGTGAAATGCCCGGCTGGGTGTTTGTTACATCACCGAGATAAATAATTTCCCTCGACGCTGTTTCCAATCCGCTGAGCGCATCCTTGTTCCACACCAGGCGCTCGAAAAAACGCGGAAAGCGGCTCGCCGCATCGGTGCCGAAAAATATAATCAGATCAGCACGATTTTTTACTTCCGCAAATGTTGTAATTACGAATCCGGAGTCCTGCAGGACCAGCAGATTGCGCAGTTTGCCCTCGGAGTTCATGTGGTCGAACGTCGCGCCGCACGCGTCGCCTAATTGCATCAATGCGCGCATGCCCGACATGTCGGTCGCCAGTCCGCCGAACACTGGTTGAACAGACTTGCGCAGAATGTCCGCGGCGACATTTACGGCGATTTGCAGAGTGGCGGTTACGCCGTTGACTTGCGGCTTGGCGCCGGGTTTCGGGTCCAGACCCGAATAGGCATCGGCACTGCGCTGACAAGCATTTTGCGTGACGCGGATTTTTCCGCCTTCGACGGCAACTGCGATGTCGTCGCAGGCGAGGCCGCAAAAAGGGCAGGTGATGTGGGTGATGGTTCGTCTGTCGGTCATTGTTGTGAGTGGAATTTGACTGAGTATTGAAGACTAACAAAATTCCCGGCGAGCAATTTATACAGCGGATGCAAAATGTTTTTAAACAAAATCAGTGCATATTACATACCATCGAAAACCTATATAAAAATCATTGTAACGTAGCTGATGTTACTAATGACAGGATGGAGAGACAATTTCTCCTCGGATTTTGCTTGTCCCACGAGGGAATATCAACCGCATGAAGCAATAATACTTACCTTTATTTGCACAGAGGGTGGAACAATTTGTTTCATGCATGTCGCAGGGATTTCTCCCGAAAGAATTAAGACCGTATTAACAAAGGCATCCTGTCCATGGCACGGTAGTTGCTGATTAATATAAAGATTATACAGAGTAGAATTTTTCCGTTGGTCATGACATCCCCTGCGTACATCACTGTTGAAGCACCAGCCCGGTTGCACATGGGTTTTATGGATCTTAACGGATCCCTCGGACGACGCTTCGGCAGTCTCGGCTTGGCGCTGGAAGAAATTTGCGTGCGCCTGAATGCCGGCGCCGCATCTGATATGGCATGCGAAGGTCCGCAATCAGCGCGCGCCGAAACTTATTTGCGGCAACTGCATACGCAAATCAATTTGCCTGGCGGCGTGCATGTACAAATCGAGCAGGCCATCCCCGAGCATGCCGGCCTCGGTTCAGGTACACAGCTTGCGATTGCGCTTGGGGTGGCGGTGACGCGCCTGTACGGCCTGGATTTCACCCCGCGCGAATTAGCATCCATGCTGGACCGCGGTAACCGCTCCGGAATCGGCGTGGGCGCGTTTGAGCAAGGCGGTTTCCTCGTCGACGGCGGACGCGGCGCTGGTGACAGTTTGCCGCCGCTGATCAGTCGCCTGGATTTTCCGGCCCATTGGCGCGTGCTGCTGATCATGCACCATGACCTGCAAGGACTGCATGGCGGCGCAGAAAAAAATGTCTTCCGCGATCTGCCGCCATTTTCAAATCAAACAGCAGCGCATCTCAGCCGGCTGGTGGTGATGAATGCGTTGCCGGCGTTGGCGGAAGCCCGGCTGCAGGAATTCGGCAGGGCCATCAGCGAATTACAAAATTGCGTCGGCGATTATTTCGCCCCGGTCCAGGGCGGACGCTATACCAGCCCGCTGGTGACTCAGGCATTGCAATGGTTGTCGCATCAAGGCGTCGCGGGCATCGGCCAGAGCTCGTGGGGGCCGACCGGGTTTGCCATTGTTGAATCCGAGGCCCAAGCCCAGACTTTACTGGATGGGTTGCGTACATTTGCGCAAAGCCCGTCGCTGGAATTCAAACTTTGCTCGGCGCGCAATCGCGGCGGCGAAGTAAATTCTGCCTCGCGAAATATATTCGCGTTCAAATCCGCTTCCTAAAATTAAGAATACGACTAGAAATAAATATGGAAAAGCCTTTTATCCTTCACATGTTTACTCCCGTGCGGCAGATGAGCCCGTTCGACATCAACATGGCCTACGACGCCGGCTACAACGCAGTGATTCCCTACACCGATGTGACTTTGGATCAGATCACCGGTCTGGTACAGGATGCGGTTTTCTCGCGCGGGCCCAAGGGTGTGAAGCGCACCGGTATTTTTATCGGCGGACGCGATATCGGGTTGGCGGCTGACATGCTCGATGTGGCCAAGCGCGCCATGGTGCCGCCGTTCGAAGTGTCCGTGTTTGCGGACCCCAGCGGCGCATTTACCACGGCAGCGGCGATGGTCGCCTGCGTCGAGCGGCAATTACGCAAAACCCACCAGACTGATTTAAAAGGCCGCGACGTATTGGTGCTCGGCGGCACGGGGCCGGTCGGCATGGCTGCAGCTGTGCTCGCTGCAGACGCAGGCGCGAACGTGCGCATCGGCAGCCACTCCAGCCCGGACCGCGCGCGCATCGCCAGCGAAATGGCCAACGCGCGTTACGGCGCGAAGACGGTTGCAGCGGATGCCAGTAAACCTGATTCACTGGCGGAGTTGCTGAGTCAGGCAGAAATAATTATGTGTGCCGCCAAGGCCGGTGCGCAAGTGTTGAACGAAGCGCAAGTTGCCAGCGCGAAAAAATTATTGGTCGCTGCGGACGTGAATGCCGTGCCGCCAGCAGGCATCGCTGGTATCGGCGCTATGGACGATGGTGTGCTGATCAAAACGCAAGCTGCCAAAACGGTTGGCATCGGCGCGCTCGCGGTTGGCAATGTGAAATACCAAGTCGAGCGCGGGTTATTTGAAACCATGTTGCAAGCGAATAAAGCCGTCTACCTAGACTTCCGTGATGCATTCGCCTTGGCGCGTAAACATGCAGCGTGACGCAAAAAATATTTTGATTGCCGCGTCGTCAGGGCGCGCGTTAGCCGCGTCTGCGCGGCGTGCAGGTTATATTTCATATATTATTGATTTATTTGAAGATTTTGATACTGTCGCGATGAGTGCCGCGACCAAAAATGCCTGTGCGAAAAACACTTTGCGCTTTGACAAAATAAAATTACAGCAAGCGATAGATTCATTTGCGGCGATTGATTTTCATGCAATCGTATTCGGCGCGGGCTTTGAGCAAGACACTGCGTTACTCGATGTATTGAACACGCAGAATAATTTATTCGGCAATTCGCCAGAATTAATCGAAAGCTTAAAACAGCCGGCAACATTTTTCGGTTTGCTCGATCACCTTGACATACCGTTTGCGCGGGTTCGCGTCAATGTACCGCTTGATGCCGATGGCTGGCTGGCGAAAACCATAGCTGCAACCGGTGGCGCGCATGTGCAAGCGGCGCAAGCCGTTGCGGCAAGCGACGACATTTATTTTCAGCGTTTTGAAGAGGGACGAAATTTATCCATGCTGTTTCTCGCCAATGGAAAAAAAGCGCAGTTGGTTGGCTTCAATGAACAACTGACTCAAGCTGTAGGCGATGCGCGCTATTGTTACTCCGGCGCGATCAACCATGCTGAATTGCCGGATGAAATGAAAAACCAAATTGCGCGCAAGCTCGCTGCCTTAGTCGAAACGACCGGATTGGTTGGGCTGAACAGTGTCGATTTTATTCTGCGCGACGACAAATATTTTGTTCTCGAAATTAATCCGCGTTTAAGCGCAACGGTGGAACTCTACGACCAAGACTTCCCTCGTGGTTTGCTTCATGCGCATATGCGGGCCTGTGAAGGCGAGTTGCCGGAATCAATGCCGGCAGAGAAAAATATTCGTGGACATAAAATTGTCTGGGCGCAACAAAATACCAAACTGCCGGCGACATTCAAATTCCCTGCTTGGTGCGCGGATATTCCGCAGCCAGGTAGTTTTATCGCCAAGGACGCGCCGCTTTGCAGTGTGCTGGTGAACGGCCCAAGTCACGCTGCGGTTCTGGCGCAATTGGAAAAGCGTAGCGCAGAAATTCAATCACAATTATTGGAGCAAGCCGCATGAGCGTCGCCGCACCCGTGCAGAAAGACGAAAACCTGCATCTACAAAGCAGCCGCTGGCCCAGTGTGAGCGCGTGGGCCGTTCCGCTAGTCGGCTTGTTGTTGCGCGATGCGGATGCATTGCGACTCGGCGTGACGCAGGAAAAATCCACGATTATCGACGCAGGTATTAACGTCAGCGGCGGCCTCGAAGCGGGACGGCGTATCGCCGAAATTTGCATGGGTGGACAAGGCGTCGTGAGTTTGCAGCATAGCGCAGCCAGCAAGTGGCCGATACAAATTGCCGTACATAGTTCGAATCCCGTGCTCGCCTGTCTTGCCAGCCAATACGCCGGTTGGAGCCTGTCGCATGGCGAAGGCAAGGGCGCATATCACGCGATGGCGTCGGGGCCCGGCCGTGCGGTGTCGGTGAAGGAAAGCCTGTTCGCTGAGTTGGGCTACAAAGATACATCCGATTCCGTTTGTCTGGTGCTGGAAACCGGCAAAGCCCCGCCGCAGGAAATCATCAATAAAATCATGCGCGATTGCGGCGTGGCGGAAGATCGCATTACCTTGATACTCACGCCGACGCAAAGTCTCGCCGGCGTGGTGCAAATCGTCGCGCGCGTGCTCGAAGTGGCGCTGCATAAAGTGCATGCACTGGGTTTTCCACTGCATAAAATTGTCGATGGCATGGGCAGCGCGCCATTGCCGACACCGGCTAAAGATTTCCTCACCAGCATGGGCCGTACCAACGATGCAATTCTGTTCGGCGGGCTTGTGCAATTGTTCGTCAACAGCAGCGATGACGAAGCGGCGGATCTGGCGAAAAAATTGCCATGCAATGCCTCGCGCGATTACGGCCGCCCGTTTGCCAAAATTTTCAAGGAAACTAACTACGACTTTTACAAAATCGATCCCATGCTGTTTGCGCCGGCAAAAGTCGTTGTGAGTAATGTGACCACGGGTAATAGTTTTACCGCCGGCGAAATCAACCACCAATTGCTTGACGTTTCTTTTGGAGGTCCCGGTGGCTAAACGCATCGCCATCGTTACTGACGAAGCGGGCTGGCACGGCACGCAATTGCGCCGTGCGTTCAAGGCGCGTGGTTTCGATACATCGTATGTGTCGCTTAAAAAATGCCGCGTCGATTTTGATCATCCGCTTCACGGCCTTGCGATTCACGGCTTCGGCCAGAGTCTGCCCGATGGCGTGTTCGTGCGAGGCATATCTGGCGGCAGTTTCGAGCAGGTGACGTTCCGGCTGGACATTTTGCACACCTTGCATGAGATAGGTGTGCCGGTTTACAACGACGCCGGCGCCATCGAGCGCAGTGTCGATAAGGCGCGCACCAGTTTGCGCTTGAAGCGGGCCGGCGTGCCCACACCGCCTACGTGGGTGACCGAAGATATTACGGCGGCGCGCGCACTGCTCATGCGCGAATCCGCACGCGGGTATGAACTGGTGATGAAGCCCTTATTCGGCTCGCAAGGCTCCGGCCTGATTCGCGTGAGCGCGGGCATGGATGTGCCGGATACGCCCGAATACAACGGCCTGTATTATTTTCAGCGCTACATCGACAGTGGCGAACGCCAGTGGCACGACTGGCGCGTGTTGATTGTTGGCGATCAAGTACAAGCGGCGATGTTGCGCCATGGCGCAACGTGGATTAATAACGTCGCGCAAGGCGCACGCTGTACAAGCGCCACGCCAGACGAAGAAATTATTCAGCTGGCGCGCAAAGCCGTGCGCGCGGTAGGGATGGATTACGCCGGTGTCGACATCATGCGCGACGTGAGCGGCAAGGCCTACGTGATAGAAGTCAACAGCATACCCGCCTGGCGCGGCCTGCAAAGCGTGACTACAGAAAGTATTGCGCAAATGCTTGCCGATGATTTTATTGCCAGGAAAATGCCGCAGAGCCTGGAGGCAGTGGGATGAACGCTTCTGCTCAACCAGACTTGAAACCGATGTCTGTCATCGTTGCTGAGCAGGCGCGGATGATAGCCAAATCTGTGCGCGATACTTGTCTGCTGGAAATCCGTTCGCTCAAGCCAGGCAATGTCGGTCTGCACGGTGATGGGCATGACATGACGGCGGAACATTTTGTCAAAAGCGCGCATGCGATGGCCGAGCCGATTGCCCTGCCTGACAAAAAATTGGGCGAGCGCGTTCTGCATGCTGTGAATGCGACGCGCGAAGCGGTCGATTGCAACACCAATCTGGGTATCGTGCTGTTGGCCGCCCCGCTGGTGCAGGCGACCTGGCGCAGTCTGGCGTTGCCGGTAAAAATCCCGCTGCGCGCGACTTTGCATGAAGTGTTGCAGGGCTCCGACCAACAGGATGCGGCTATGGTTTATCAGGCCATCCGGATCGCCAATCCGGGCGGCCTCGGCAACGTCACGAGCCATGATGTGCGCGACGCACCGACGATTACTTTGTTGCAGGCCATGCGCGAAGCAGCCGGCCGCGATGCCCTTGCGATGGAATATTGCAATGACTACGCGCGGGTGTTTGCCATCGGCGTCACCTCGTTTACTTCGGCGGCTTCCCATGGGATGAGCGAGGAGTGGGCGACAACGGCATGTTATCTCGAATGGTTATCCCATGTACCGGACACCCATGTAGCGCGCAAACATGGCATGGATGCGGCACGCCAGTTATGCGAGGAGGCGCTGGAATACCGCTATCGGTTTGTACATGCATCCAGACCGGAGAAAGTCACCACGGCTTTGATTGAGTGGGATCAGAAATTAAAACAGCGCGGGATTAATCCCGGTACATCCGCTGACCTGACGGTGGCGAGTGTGCTGGCATACAGATTGCAACACTGGCTTCAGAGTCAACAGGTTACTCGGTGTGAGGGCAACGTTTCCCTTGCATAGCAGTAAGTAGCAGCAGTCGAAGAACGTGGGCTTGCCCACATGTGGATGGACTAACTAAAAAGGAGATAAATCATGGCAGTCATAGATCGCGTATTAGTAGGTGAATCATTGGTCGGCGATGGCAACGAAGTTGCGCACATTGACCTTATCGTCGGCCCACGCGGCAGCGCGGCGGAAACAGCATTCTGCAACGCATTGTGCAACAACAAGGATGGCTTCACCTCCCTGCTTGCTGTGGTCGCGCCTAACTTGCTCGCCAAACCCAACACCGTGATGTTCAATAAAGTGACCATCAAGGGTGCCAAGCAGGCTGTGCAAATGTTTGGGCCGGCGCAGCGCGCCGTGGCAATGGCCGTGGCTGATTGCGTCGAAGACGGCACCATTCCCGCCAACGAGGCAGACGACGTGTTTGTCTGCGTCGGTGTGTTCATACACTGGGAAGCGGCGGACGACACCAAGATCCAGGATTACAACTACCAGGCAACCAAGGAAGCCCTTAAGCGCGCAATCAAACGCGAGCCGAAAGCATCCGAAGTGGTAGCGAAAAAATCCAGCATGGGTCATCCGTTCGCAGCGCACAAGTAATAACAGTAAACATCCGCCCTGCCTGGCAGGGCGGACTTTTATTGCGATTGAACGGATAATTCACGCGGCGAAGTTTTTCAGGTCGTCGCTGGTAATGCGGCCGTTGTGCAGCGCGCTCGCTACGAGTGCACCGACAACGCCCATCTCGCGCAGCCTGGTTAGATCTGCGACATGGCGTACGCCACCGGCAGCATAAATATTTTTGCGCGGCGAGGTTAGCCGCGCGAGTGTGATGAGTTGTGATAGCCGCCCGAAGTCCGGCCCCCTGTCGGCGCCTACGCGGGCAAGCGTCATGGCGATGACGTCATCAGGCCAGAGAGCAGGGCTGTGTTGCAATGCTTGCGGTCCGCGGAATTCATTTCCGTGGTAATCAAGCGAAAGAATGGGCGCGGTTTTTGCACCAAGATGTTCAGAGCTGGTTTGCAGCAAGGAAATATCTTGCAAGGTTTCGCTGCCGACGACCAGGCGGCCGAGGTTTTGCGCGGCAAGTTTCTGGTAACTCGTAGCGTCGCTGATGCCGGCGTCCAGCCAGATGAGCAGGCGCGGGAACGATTTACATAACTTATTGATTATATTTATATTTTTATTATTTTTCTGAATCGAATCCAGGTCCGCTATATATAGTATGAAAAACGAGTGCATTGCGAGCAGCGCCGAAACTATATCCACCGCATCGCTGCCGGCGCAAAGCGCTGATTGAATCGGCCGGTAGTTCTTGCGTTCGCCGCGACGCGCATGCACCACTTGGCCGCGCATTAAATCGATAACCGGAATGATGAACATCGTGTATCCATGAAAGTATTTGCATACGAGCATATCACTGGCGGCGGCATGGCAGAACAGGCGCTGACTTCATCAATTGCCTACGAGGGCGAAATGATGGCGCGCGCGCTGTTGGGCGATTTGTTTTCGCTGCCCGATGTTGAGTTGGTTACCATGCGCGATCAGCGTTTGCAGCCTCTCGATTTACCCATCACCACTCTCGCCGTCAGCAGCAGTCACGACTTCGACGAGTTGTTCGCTGATTGCGTGGGACATTGCGACGCCGTGTGGCTGGTCGCGCCGGAAAGCGGAGGCGTGTTGGAAACTCTCAGCCGCAAAGTCGTCGCCGGCCATCGGATCCTGCTTGGCAGCAGGCCCGAAGCGATTCGTATTGCCGGCAGCAAATTGCAAACATCGCGTATGCTGCTGCTCAACGGCGTGTCGGCGGCGAAAACCTATTATCCCGATGAAAAATTGCCCGAAGGATCGCAAGCCTGGGTGGTCAAGCCGGACGACGGCGCAGGTTGTACCGACACCCGTATTTTCCACGACCGCGATCAGGCGCAGGCATGGATAGCGGCGCAAACCCTCCCCACGCGCTATGTCTTGCAGCCCTATATCGCGGGCGAAGCATGCAGCCTATCGTTATTGTGCCGCGACGGAACATCTCGCTTGCTGAGTTGCAACCGCCAGCGCATCGTGGTGCGCGACAACCAGTTTTATTACCTCGGCAGCGTGGTCAACTCGATTCCGGACCAGCACGGCCAATTGGCCAATCTGGCGCAGCAAGTCGCCGCGGTCATCCCCGGGCTGTGGGGCTACGTCGGCATAGATATCATCCTGACCAGCGAAGGTCCCGTGGTGCTCGAAGTTAATCCGCGTCTTACTACTTCTTACGCTGGCTTGCACGCGTCGATCAACTATAACCCCGCCGCATTGGTGTTGGACTTGCTCACTCTCCCGTTCCCCGCGCGCACCCCTGATCTTGCGCATACTACCGTCGATGTGGACGTGGAGCCGTTCAGTGCCCACTGATGCTGAAGTCGTAATGGGTTGGGACATCGGCGGCGCGCACCTCAAAGCAGTTACTCTCGATGGCGACGGCGGCGTCGTGCGTTGCGTTCAATCGCCATGCCCGTTGTGGCAGGGACTGCGTCATCTTGAACAGGGCATCGAAAGAATAATTTCCGGCAGTTCGGCGACTCATCATGCCGTCACCATGACCGGCGAATTGGTTGATTTGTTTGCCAACCGAAGCGAAGGCGTCATTGCGATTTCCGATTTGGCACAGAAAAAACTTAAAGAAAAAGCGGTCATGATTTTTGCCGGCGAAAAAGGGTTTGTTTCCACTGAAGATTGTATGAACCAAACCGAAAATATTGCTTCCATGAATTGGTATGCGACGGGAGCGCTCGTTGCCAGCCAGGTTAAGCAAGCCTTACTGGTCGATTTCGGCAGCACTACGACCGATATCATGTTGCTCAGCGATGGGCATGTGCATGCGCAGGGGAAAAATGATTTTACGCGCATGGCGTCGGAAGAGCTGGTTTACACGGGCTTGGTAAGAACACCGTTGATGGCACTTGCGCAAAAGGTATCATTTCAAAATACGAAAATTGGCTTGATGGCCGAATATTTCGCCACTACTGCTGATGTATATCGTGTGCTGGGTGAATTGCCCGAACAGGCAGACCAACATCCTGCCGCCGACAACGGTGACAAAACAATCTCTGACAGCGCGCGCCGCATGGCGCGCATGATCGGCCGCGATGTAGAAACTGCTTCACAAGCGGAATGGCGCAAGCTTGCGCAAAGTTTTGCGGACATACAAACGCAGATATTATTTAAAGCCTGCGAGCGACAACTCGCACGCGGCGTGATCGGCGACGACGCGCCGCTGATCGGCGCCGGCTGCGGCAGTTTTCTGGCGCGCAAACTCGCGCAAAAATTACGGCGGAATTATTTCGACTTCAGCAGTTTTGTAGTGGGAAATTTAGGGGCAATCAAAGGGGTCAATACCTGCGCACCTGCGTATTCCGTTGCCGCGTTGGCGTATATGGAAATATATCAACATAAAATGCGCCATGCGTGAACGCTGGGTCATTAAACTCGGCGGCAGCCTTTTCGGCAATCCATTGTTGAATGATTGGTTGTCGGCTATCGGCGAACACGGAAAGGGCAGGGCGGTAGTTGTGCCCGGCGGTGGACTATTCGCCGACGCCGTAAGGCTTGCACAAAAAAAAACCGGCTTTGATGATGTCACAGCCCATCGCTTGGCGCTGCTGGCCATGGATCAATCCGCCGTCATGCTCGCAGGATTAAACCAACAATTGATTCCGGCGAAAAATAGAAATGAAATCGATGCTTTGTTGAATGCAAAGCAAATCCCCATTTGGCTACCGAGCGAAATGGCGATGGATTGCGCGGATATTCCAGCCAGTTGGAATATGACCTCAGATAGTCTTGCGGCATGGCTGGCAGAAAAAATCAGCGCAACCAATTTACTGTTGGTAAAATCTTGTCCTGTTCCAAACGGGGAATTGAACCTGGAGGAATTGGCGCGGCAGCGGGTAGTTGATCCGCTGTTGCCTCAATTTGCCGCTTGTGGATCATTCAAAACAGAAATGGCTGCTGTTGATCAACCGGACTCGCTGGAGAATGTCTTGGCCAATACAGATAAATTGATGCGGCAAATGTGAGTTGCGCGGAGCTGACGAACTACTCAGCTTTTTGCGCGCTGGCAGAGATATTCCCGCGTTCGGTTTTTTGCGGGTTTTTCGCCGGAGGTTTCAATGACCAGATATCGCGCACGGCATCGACTATGGCGATCATGGACGGATCGTGCGCGTGTTCGTTGGCGTAAATGAACCAAAGCGCAGTGGTGGATTGTTCTTTTTCCCAAATACAAACTTTTCCTTGTGCTTTACCGGTGCGTGCGTAATCCTCGCGCATTAGACTGATGCCAACGCCTGATTCTATCAAGCTGTTCATCACCGACTCCTGATCAGCTTCAACCACTTTGGTGGGTTCGGCACCGTGGTTGCGGAATATTTGGTGCACCAGTTGATTATGCGTGCTGACGGCGGGAGCGAAAATCCACGGCAGGGCGGCGATTTCCGCCCAATCAGCAGCTTCGACTTTATCTTTCCATTCCGCCGGTGCCGCCACACAATAAACAATGTCGCATAAGCGCAGGCCCGTAATGTTCGGACTATTCAGTTCACCAAAATAAAAACTCGCGTTCAATGTGCCGTTGCGCACGTCTTCAAACGCTGTGCCTGAAACGCGTTGGTGCAATTCCAGCTCGACCAGCGGAAAGCGTTCCAGCATAGTATTCAACAGCTCACCCAAACGGATGAATTCGGGGTCGCTCACTGTGCCGAGGCTGAACTTACCCGCCACTTCGCCCGACATCGCTTTGGCCTGGTTTTTGAGTGCTTGCGTTGCGGCCAATATTTTTTCTGCCTGTTCCAACAAGCGTTCGCCGGCGCGCGTGAGCAGCATGCCGCTGGAAGTGCGTTCAAATAACGCAACTTGCAATTCATCTTCCAACGCCTTTATTTGTGACGTGATGGCCGGTTGGCTGACATGCAAAGCCTCCGCCGCGCGGGTCAATTGACCCAGTCCGGCGACGGTGACGAAGCTACGTAATTGGTAAATTTCTATGTCTTTTTCCTTCAAATACGATACGGTGTTTCGTTAAATATTCAATATAAACATATAGTTATATTGGTCATTAATTAAATATATCACCATCATCAAAAGATACGATTAGCACTTCCTAAAGAGTATAGCTATCTTGTGAATAGTGCAATGCAGCAATTGTTACGAGACCTTCAATTCGCAAGGAGAACACCATGAACCTGATGCAGAAATTTTTTAGCTACCTGGCCCGCATTGATGAGCGCCAAAAACAGCAATACGAGGAAGCCTATTTGGCCAAAGCGACCAACATCTATGAACTCGAATATCGCATGCGCGAGTTAGAGCAAAAAGGGGCCGTCAATCCGTGGGGCGGATTTTCGCAACGGTAATCCGTCTGGGTAAAAGCAATTTTGTTGTTTAATTTTTTAAGGAGATCATTATGATTGCCAAATTATTCACACCGACTTACCACTCATCTCTGCGCTCGACCCCATGCTTGCTTGTAGCGGTATTGGTGTCCGCCGCTTCTGCCGCACTAGCCGATAACACCGCTTACGCCGCGAAAACCAATGATCTGGTAAAAACATTCACCAACGTAGCGCGTGAAAATCCCTTGCCGAAAGATGCCGTAACCAGAAATGTGGCCGCTACGCCCGTCACTACTTTTGTTGATGGCCCCACTGGCTTTGTGTTTGTACACACGTCGGAAGGCTGGAAGTTTGTGCGCAGCCTAAAGAACGATTAAAAGCCAGCAGACATTCATCAGACTCATATCATCGTTGGGCGGAGCAGTATAAGTAATCTGTCCAACGATTTCGCACTATCAAGCAATTCATCCCGTTCATTCAATAAGCGCAAGAAGCCGATGCTTGGCGCGGGCGAAAGGAAATGGCGATGAAAAAGAAAATCCTTACTCTGGCATTGCAAGGCGGCGGCTCGCATGGCGCTTTTACCTGGGGCGTACTCGACCGTCTGCTTGAGGATGGGCGTATCGCCATCGAAGGCATTAGCGGCGCCAGCGCCGGTGCGGTCAATGCGGTCGTGCTGGCACATGGATACACCGTCGGTGGCCGTGACGGCGCGCGTGAAGCTTTAAAGACAATGTGGGAATCGATCGCCGATGCCGCGTCCGTCATGCCCGACGCCCTGTCCTATGCCACCATCGGCGAGGGGCTGAGCGGTGTGCCTTTCGCATTCAAAATGCACCTCAATCTGCTGCGGCATTTTTCGCCGAGCCAGCTTAATCCCTTTAACCTGAATCCGCTGCACGATTTGCTGGAGAGCCAAGTCGATTTTGAACGGCTTAACACCGATTGCGATATCAAACTGTTCATAGCCGCCACGCAAGTTCGTAGCGGCACGCCCAAAATTTTCGAAAACAAAGAACTTGCGCTCAAGACCGTGCTCGCGTCGGCGTGCCTGCCGTTTTTTAACCAGGCAGTCGAAATCGACGGCGAAGCCTATTGGGACGGGGGGCTCACCGCGAATCCCCCCATCTTTCCGCTCATATATGGCTGTTCTGCGCATGATATTTTGGTAGTGCTGCTTTCCCCCACGCACAGGCCGGAAGTGCCGACAGAGGCCAACGAGATCCGTAACAGGTTCGCCGAAATCAGCATGGGCGCGACGTTTTTCACTGAGATAAACCGGATTACCCTGGCAAAGCAGGATGTACAACAAAAAGGAGCGGATGGCCGCCTTGATCGGCGATTCCGCGACCTGAACCTGCATCTCATCGAAGCCCAGGAATTGATGAGCCGTTTGCACACCCATAGCAAACTGAATACCCGACACTCATTCTTTAACATGTTGCATGAACAGGGAAGAACGCAAGCGGAACTATGGCTGGACAACCATTTCCAAACTATCGGAAAACGCTCGTCCTATCCTGCTTCGCTTACGCCTGTCGAACATCGTCCGCAATGATGCAATGCTAAGCGGTAATTCCTTCAAACAGGATTTACAAAACCCTCACGCCGCAAATTTTTTGTCCGCGTTGGATGGGTGCGAAGCGTGTTCTAAAGTGTTAACCGATCTCTGGAACTCCACCCCTGCAGAAAATACTGGCGCGGACGGAAAAAATATTTAACGCTAATTCGCCGAATACGCTTGCGATGCTGTACGCGCGCATGCGGGCGGACAGGTATCTTCGCCGGCGAAACCTGTTACCGGCTGTGGGCCGTGGCCTTCGCGTGCGCGCCAGCCCGGGTCTTTGCTGAAGTAGTTGGTGAACCTGCCACCGACATCATATTTGGGCCATTCGCGTCCGGGATATTTGGCGGCGAATTCGCGCCGAATGTCGGCGCCGTTTTTGTACCACGGCACACGGAAGGTGACGCGTTTCAAAGTCTGCCAACGCCAGCCGACGTCGCGCGCATCGGACCAGGTTTCCTCGCCGTGGCGAATATTAAACTCGCGGTCGAGCTTCCACGCTTCGTGGCCAAGTATGTCACCGAAAATATACAACTTGCCGTTGACGATTTCCCATTCAGTCGGGTCGAAGCCGAGCTTGATAGCGAAGGCCGCGCCGCTGGAACAAAATCCACCGAACTGCGGTTCGTAGTTTTCCGGCTGGGCGAGAAATTGCTTTTTGTTTTCCTCAGTCATGAAATAGTAAGTGCGTCCGGGCAAAGTCGTTTTGATGGCAGCGTCGCCGCGCATGGGTTTTTTTTCAGTGAAATAAGCAACCGGATCATGGCCGAGCAGCATCACATCCTCGCCGAGTTTGTTTTTCATGGTGGCGTAGGGCGTGCCGCAGGCTTGGAGCAGGCATGCAACGGCGATTAATAAAAGATATTGGGCTGCGCGCATATTTTACATTTATAGTTCAAGCAAGAAAAAAAGGCGAGGCATCAAGCCTCGCCTTTTGCTGCCCATTATCTCAAGCAAAAACTTACAATCAGCGTTGATACCGGTGATCGCAAGCCGGGCAGTCAGCTGCTGCTTCGAGCGTCCAGTAAACGTGTGTGACCGTTTTGGTGCCGTTGGCATGGTGCACTTCATATGTCGAGCTGCGGCCATTGGCGGACTGGCTGATCAAGTGTCCCCATGTATGCGCTTCTTCTGTCACATCGGCGGCAGACCCTACGCCATGTGTGGCGGCTTGGGCGATAACCGACGCGACCGTTGTGGTGCTGTCGAGATGCGCATAAATCGTATTCAACTCATCGAAATCGTGCGCATTCGGCTTGGTGCTCAGCGTGCTGGTGGCATTCGCGCCGGTGTTGGAGAAATAATCCATACAACTGTTTTGCGAAGTCCCATTGGTAGATTGATGGTCGAGGCCAAATGTATGCGCGACTTCCTGGCACATCACATGCTCTCTCTCATTCTGGTTGTTATAAGTGGCCGTGTTGAAGTAGGTGTCGTTCATCTTGGCCGAACCTTGGGTGATATGGTTTCCGCCGGTGAGGTTGATCGACGCCAGGCCGAGCCAGCCGTTATTGCCGTAAGTGTTATTACAGACTTGGGTGGTGCCGACGACCATTGAACATCGCTTGTTGGAAGTGCCGGCAACTATGCGCGTTAAGACGGCGCTGTTACCCGCATTCCAGTCGCCGGATGTTTGCGTCAGGTGCCCTTTCCAATTGGTTGATGTCAGGTTGTCGCCAAGTTTTAGCGTGAACTGAGCGGTCGTGCGCGCCCAATGATAGCCGCCCCATGAGTGAGTGGCAAAAGCCACAGCAGGAACGACTGCAACTACCAAACCAATTACGACTGCCTTGCGCAAACTTTTGAATGATTTCTTAGCCATGAGATTCCCCTTCATTATTAAGGATGACGTCGTATGAAACTGCCGAACTTGTGGTACGGAGGGTGAAAGACGCCAAATTCACCATTGAAAATAATTTGAATGTCAGTGATTTTTTCTTGCCATTAATTTATAGACCTTTTTCTGAATGAAATCTATATTTCGGCCTTTTTCAAACAATAACCAAGCAAATTTTCATGGTGCAATTCGTTATTTAACCGTCAAGCCGCCTCATCCTGCTTCTCAATCGGTTCTAAAGAAGTTTGCAGCGCACTCGCCGGCACACCATGCTTCCAGGGCAAATCCACCGGATAGTTTTTGATCAAGCAATCATCGGGCAAACATTCTATCGGCGTGAAATCGCGGTGCGCGATATATTCCGGGCGCTTGTGGCGGCGGATATGATTGCTCACGGCACATAAACTTAAGTAAACCGCGACGCGGTTGAACGGACTCAGGTTCGCGCCGGACGCGTGTACCAGACAACTGTGAAACAGAATCATCGAGCCCGCCGGGCCTTTTGGGCTGACAATGCCGCCTTGCTTGCCGCCTGCGCGCGCGACCAGCTGGCGGATCAAATCATTATTCACCGTCCATAATGGATAGCTGGTGGTGGTCAGGTCATGTTGCGCCTCGATCACGCCTTTCTTGTGGCTACCGGGTATGAACATCAGCGGACCGTTGAATTCGCTCACATCGTCAAGGAAAATCGCCACGTTCATCGCGCGCTCGGTCGGCATCATGTCGTCGTTGAGCCAGGTGCCGTAGTCCTGATGCCATTGCCACACATCGCCTTCAAACGCCATCTTGCCGTTGATCTTGAACTGGTGCATGTAAAGTTTTTCGCCGAGCAAATCTTCCACCGGCTTCACCATGCGTGGGTGGCGTGCCAGCCGCGCGAACGGCTCGCTATACATATGCGCGGCGAAATTAGTCCGCACCGATTCCTTGCCTTTTTCGCGCACGTTGTAATCTTCGCGGCGACTATAAAGTTCCGGCACGGCGTCAGTCAGCGTTTTTATTTCTTCAGAGCTGAATAGACCGGGAAAGAAAAGATAACCCTCGCGTTCAAATTGTTCGAGTTGCGCCGGGCTTAATTTCATTTTAGTGATCCTTCGTCAAGGTTCGCATCAGGTAACGATATTATAAGCAAAAATAAGGATATTCATCTACTGAGTATGCCGCGATCCTTGAATATTTTGCGGATGTCTTTTGCATGCTTGCCTGCGTAAAGTTGCTGGTCTGTGGTCAGCAGGGCATTGGCTGCATCCTCAAACGACGCCCAGCGGTTCAACAAAAAATGGTGGGCAATTACCAAGCGTTCAATGACTTGCCGCCCAAGACGCGAGCGCAATTGCCACAGGCAAGCCGACCAAATTTCGCCATCGTCATGCGGCTCGTGGCGTAAATCTTCCGGGTAATGTTTAGCGCTATCGAGACGGCGCAAATTGGGCAGATCGCTAGTGTCGTAGGAACGCGCATCCCAACTCGCGATCAAGGAGCGCAAACGCAGCGGTTTGCTTTCGGCGAAAAAACTGCCCGCCAAAAAATCACCGAATCCCTCGCCCATCGCGCCAGCTTCTTCCGATTCTCCCCAGTTGGGTATTTGGTTATCCTGAATTGCATGGCCGTATTCATGCAAAATTACTTCCGCGTCCTCCGCATCGTCCACCCCGCCAGTGCCGAAAGACAGCAGTTTTTTATCCGGGCTGTAAAACGAATTATCGTCTTTCTGTCCGATCACATTCACCTGTATCGGTGTCTTGCTAAGAATATTGTCAAAGCCCAGGCTTTGCAGATGACGTTGCAAGCGGTCAATATGGAAATACACCATCACTTCCTTAAAGCCCTTATCGCGTTGTTCAAAAGCGAATACGCCTGAAGTGCGCCGCACTCGGGCAGGTGTGATCTTGGTGCTGACATATTGTCCGTCGAGAAAGCCAGTCTTGGATAGGCCTAGTAATTGTACATTGCGATAGGCGGCAGCGGGAATTTTCGCGGTGGTGGAAAGCGCCGTGTCATTCAGCGCAACGACTGGATTGGGGTCAAACACTCGCCCCATATTCGCCGTCTTGATCACATTGCGTTTCCATAAAATTTCGCCCGAATAGGCATCGACGTAAAATTTCCATTCGCCTATCGGTTGCGTAGTACGCGCGACTATCTTCCATGCTTCACGTGTCTCATCATCAAACTTGCGATGAACCAGTTCTGATTGAAGCATAGTTGCCGAAGCGCGCACTTTTGGCGGCAGGTCACCAATAGCGAAAACGAAGGCGGTATTCTTGCTCATGGGCTTGGTCGTTATCTGCTTGGCCTTTACAGCGCCTTTTTCCAAAGCAGGTATTGGCACTAAATCATTTTGCACGTTATACACGCGCCCAGACTTATCGATATCGACGCGTATCCAAGCGCCCGAAATCGGCAGCTTACCGATATATTGTTGAAACAAAGCATGTGAACCAAACAGCGTCGATTTTACTTGGTCAAACTTCAGCCCTTCCAATTTAGGCGGAATGCCGAGCAGGGTCGTGGCCCTTTCCAGAAAACGAGTCGCGATTTGTCGCGGTGGTAAATTGCTCTTAGGTGTAGTCAGGTCATACAAACGTCGTGGTACGTCGCGGCTGCGGCTGATCTCCGCCATACCTGTTACGCCACTAATACCTTTAATTTTGCTTATCTTGCGCTGCTCGCTAGTCGGCAATTGTTCAGCGAATTTTAGTATGGAATATTCCTTCTCGCCTTTCACTTCCTTAACCGACACAATACGAAAGCCGTGCGTCTCCAGATCATCCCGCCAGGCTTTAACTTCACTTGTCAGAACTTTTCGTTGTCGGATAGCCATCACACCCTCCTGTCATTACTTTCTATAGGTTGTTGTAAAACTATAGGACAAAGAAGCGGAAAGCGAAAGGTGTCGCGGCCCGTTTGAACGGAAGACGACAAATCAAATCCACAAGAAAAAATGCAGGACCGGTGCAGCCCATTGTTGTCAGCTTATCTCACGCATGCGACGGGCTGCTCAAATCTTAGGCACTAGCGTTTTGCGCTCTGGCGACGAATCCATTCCGCGAACGTAGCTTCATCCATTTCGCCGGCAGCGACTGCGAGCATGGTCATCACGCAACTCGCGTCGTCGGCGTTCAGTTCAACGCCGTTCAAATCCAAAAATAATTCTACTGCGACAAATGCCGTGCGCTTATTGCCATCAATAAAGGGATGGTTGCGCGCTATGCCAAATCCATAAGCAGTAGCCAGGTCGGCGAAGTCCGGTTTTTCATACAGGGCTAAATTTTGCGGACGCGCCAATGCCGATTCAAATAATCCGGCATCACGTACACCAGCGCCGCCGCCATGTTCGGCAAGTTGTTCTTCATGCACAGCATACAAAACAGCAGCATCAATCCAGACCCACTCTGTCATTTCGCCAGCTCACGCAATACTGCGCGGCGTTTTTTCATTATCTTGCGTGCTGCTTCCATTTGCGTTTCGAAGGCTGGGTCGTGCGGTGTTATTCGCACCCCATCCGGGGCATCGGTCAAATAAACGGTTTCGCCTTTTTCAACCTTCAGACGCGCGAGGACTTCTTTGGGCAAAATCAGGCCGACGGAATTACCGATTTGTGTGAGTTTGAGTTTATGCATGGGAGTGCTCCGAAGTTATAACAAACGTTATACTAACGGGGTGGCCGTAATATTACAAGCGTCATCACAATTTATAATAAATTTAATATAATCAATAAGTTATATTATACACTGCGAAGCGGGCCAGGCTGGTAAGATTTAAGAAATCATAACAGCTGGGCTTACTAGCCCATCGCACAGTCAAAAATAATAACGTTGGCTCTTATCCATCCTACAAAATTTCACAGAGTTGGCTGCCATAAACAGATTGTGTATCATGTAACACAAATGTGCTACTAAGGAACCTTACCATGTCCACCACTACACTACGCTTGCCAGACGAACTGAAACAACGCATAGCCAAAATAGCCAAACGCTCTGGCAAAACAACGCACAGCATGATCCTTGACGCCATCGCGCAAAAAGTGGAAGAAGAAGAACTGCGCGCATCCTTCCACGCCGACGCGGATGCCCGTTTCACAGAAATCATCGACACCGGTGTTGGTATCCCTTGGCACGACATGCGCGACTATCTCAAGACACGCAGCAAAGGCAAAAAAGCAGCAGCGCCCAAAGCACGACTATGGCGCAAATAATTCTCTCACCGAGACTGCAAGAAGATTTCGATCGGATTGTAGATTTCCTTCTCACCTACGCGCCCGAGACCGCAGCCGTAAGAATTGAAACCATCATCACCGCGTTAGACGTGCTTGAATCCAGCCCGCTGATTGGCCGACCCGTAGAAAATGGTAAACGCGAATTAGTCATTGCGACAGGTGCGAGCGGTTACGTGGCGCTTTATCGATTCGTGCCTGAACTGGATACCGTGTACGTATTAGCCGTGCGCAGCCAGCGGGAGTTAGGTTAAGCCAAGTGAAATAGCTCGTCTTGATTTTGAAAGAGTAAAAAGAATTTGAGCCTGGGCCTTTGATTACCCATGTCTCCGCATATCTGTTACCTATGTCCCCGGTCTATACAGCAGAGGAGAACAAGACGCTGCGCAACAGCTTCTTGCGGAAGAAGCTAACATTTGCACAGCAAAAGTTATGCTGATACCAATAGGGAGGAGTCGAGCGAAAAAACAAATAGCATCCCACCCTTGTATGTTTGATTTTAGCCTGACGGCGATGATTACTGGCATTAAACTAAACCGTTCACTGGGGAAGCCGTCCCACCCTGAAGACAGGCGTTTACGTCTGAGCTTGAATGTAGATAGGCTCCCCG
>JBAVRP010000009.1:0-29994 GCA_049695115.1 Burkholderiales bacterium
CTGCGGATAACCCGTACCCAAAGCTGAATTCAATAACGAATTACGCATCTTTAGCCATCATTTCGACCATGACGATTTTGGTTTCAACAAAATATTTTTGCGCAGTCACTTAATCAGAGCTTCCTTAGCTTCGCCCCGATCGCCAGCGCGGCCGCTCGGGCTTCCGGCTGCTGGATAGGAATTTTCCTATGCCACTACCTACTTTTCCTAATCAATTTTTCAGCATCCGCTGAATGATTTCCCCCGATCGTCCGCCCATACTGAAATCAAGCAGACCGGTCTTGCGAGATTATTTGGTAGGGGGAAAACATGAATATTTTTCTGGTGGAGGATTCGGAGATGGTGCGCCAAAGAATTTCAACCTTCGTTAATCAAATCGGCGGTATGCACATCGTCGGCGAAGCGGCCACGCCCTTCCGTGCCGTCGCGGGCATTGCCAGCGTCAAGCCCGATGCCGTGGTGCTCGATATCGGGCTGGTTGGTGGCAGCGGCATGTCGGTGCTACACCAGGTTCACGAACTGGAGCCCGAGCTGCCCGTCATTGTCTTAACCAATTATGTCAGCCCCGAATTTAGGCAGGCATGCCTGAATGCCGGCGCGAAATATTTTTTTGATAAATCCCATGAATTTGAAGAGATGGGAAGTGCATTGGAACAAATAGCTTTATCAAAATTAACTAATTGATTCTATTATTTTTATATGTCAGGAGAAAGCTATGTTTACAACTGCAGCAACTACCCAATCGGCGCGTGTTAATTCGCCTATCCCCATACATAAAGTACACGGCACGGGGGAAATCGTGCCGTTACCCGTTCATGCCGGCACTAAGAGCAAGTGCACTGATTGCCTGATGCATCAGACTTGCGTGCCAAAAGGCTTGTCCGTAGTCGAATGGCAACAATTAGAAGGCCTGATCACCACGCATAAGCGTATTGCGCGGGGTGAATCTCTTTATCGCGATGGAGAAAAGTTCGATTACCTTTACGCAATTCGTAGCGGTTTTTTTAAAACCAGCGTGCTAATCGAAGATGGCCGCGACCAGGTTACAGCGTTTCATATGGCGGGGGATGTTCTGGGTATTGATGGTATCGGCAGTGGGGTACATACCTGTGATGCGGTGGTGCTGGAAGACGCCGAAGTGTGCGTGATATCGTTCCAGCAGTATGAGCGCCTGAGCGGCAAAATCGTTTCCATGCGGCAACATTTATACAAAATGATGAGCCGCGAAATCGTGCGTGATTACAGCATGATGATGCTGCTGGGGACCATGCGTGCCGAGGAACGCCTGGCTACCTTTTTGCTCGACCTGTCGGAGCGCTTTACCTCCCGCGGCTACTCCCCGAAAGAATTCATTTTGCGCATGACACGGGAGGAAATCGGCAGCTATCTGGGACTTAAGCTGGAAACCGTCAGCCGCATGTTTTCCAAATTCCAAAACGACGGTTTGGTTAGCGCGCAGCAAAAACATATACAGATTCTAGATGCTGACAAGCTCAGACAGGTCATCGGCAACTGCCATTGACAGGTGATCGGCTATTGGGATTGCGTCCCAAAATAATTGTTTAGCGGCGCGGTTTCAAACGGAGTTACTTGATGGGAACCGTTATGGAAGTGTCCTTTGATTTCAGGAGAAAATTATGACGAATACAGTTAGTTCATCGATGCCGAAAAACATCCGTTTAGGGCTGATCGCCGGCATATCAGGCGGCCTGATTGAAATATTGTGGATTTCGCTTTACTCGACGTTTATTGGAAGTGACGCGTCCCTGGTAGCACGTGGCGTAACACAGGCGTTGGGCGTTGAATCAACTCCGCTTATGGGTCCGGCGACGCTGGGAATCATTATTCACCTGTCTCTCTCAGCAGCGCTGGGTATATTACTGGTCATATTGACCAAGCCGTTATTCATGAAGCTGGATAATCTGGCGCTTGAATTGTTTTGCCTGATCACTTTGCTGGCGCTGGTGTGGGCGGTGAATTTCTTTGTCGTATTGCCGGTGCTCAGTCCCGCCTTTACACAGCTGGTGCCTTATCCGGTTAGTTTGTTGTCAAAACTCCTGTTCGGATGTGCGGCGGCGCTCGCAATACATTCGCAATCATCGCGTCGATATTTATTCATCTAAATTTATGGCATGGTCTTTTGTCCAATGCATGAATCTCAACCATCACTTTACTCCCCTTCGCTATGTTGGGCGGGTGCATGCAGCGACGGTGAATAATTGGGTTTTGAAGGCCTGCTTGCGGAACTGCATTCCTGCCACTGTTGCATGCATATTATTATCGGCATCGGCATGGGCTGGCGACACAGAGCGCGGAAAAAAATTGCATGATAACCATTGCATACGCTGCCATGACATCTGGATGTACCAAAGCGAACGACGCATTTCCAAGGATTGGAAAAGCCTGCGCGCGGCAGTAAGCCACTGGCAAAGGGAGCTTAAGCTTAAATGGAAAGAAGCTGATATCGACGACGTAACTGCTTATCTCAACCAGCTTTTTTTTCATTTTCCCGTCTCGATCTTGGTATGCGAAGGAGACACCTCATGCAACGCGAACGCCAACCCGTCTTCATCGCGCGTGGATTGACCAAAACGTACCGCATGGGCGAAGTGGAAGTGCAAGCCTTGCGCGAAGTTGATCTGGATATTTTTGAAGGGGAATTCATCGTGTTGCTGGGACCGTCTGGTAGCGGCAAATCGACCTTGCTGAATATTCTCGGCGGTCTCGACACGCCGACCAGCGGCAAGACTATCTGGCGCGACCACGATCTCGCCACTGCCGACGAAGCGGAGCTGACGCGTTACCGGCGCGAACATGTGGGTTTTGTGTTTCAGTTTTACAACCTGATTCCGAGCCTCACCGTGCGCGAAAACGTCGCGCTGGTGACGGACATTTCCCCCAAGCCGATGGATGTGGACCAGGCCATTGATCTTGTTGGACTGATGCAGCGCGCCGATCATTTCCCGTCTCAGCTTTCTGGCGGCGAGCAACAACGCGTCGCCATCGCGCGCGCCATCGCCAAAAATCCCGATGTGTTGTTGTGCGACGAACCGACCGGCGCGCTGGATTACGTCACAGGCAAAGTGGTGTTGGAAGTGATCGCGAAAATTAATCAGGAGTTGGGCACGACAGCGGTGGTCATCACTCACAATGCATCGATTGCCGGTATGGCCGACCGCGTCATGCGGTTGAATGACGGACGCATCAGCTCGGTGGAAATCAATGCGCACAAGCTCACCCCGTCACAATTGGCATGGTAAAATATTCAATAAAAATTAATAGTTATGAGAGGGGCAAGAAAATGAGATTACTGACAAAATTCATGGAGCTATACCTCGGTCATGTGTTCATCAGTTGGTTTGTCTGGTCTTGCACCCCGCGCCCATTGAAGCGCCATTCGGATGAAACAAACTAGCTGATTGCAGCGGGCGGCCGCACAGCCCTTACTATCACGTCCGCCATGAAAGCCATCAACCGCAAGTTGTTGCGTGATCTGTGGCAAATGAAAAGCCAGGTGGTGACCATTGCTTTAGTTGTCGCCGCTGGCATGGCCGGATTCATCGGCTCGATTTCCACTTACGATTCGCTGCAATCTTTGGTTGATAGTTATTATGCCGAGGCGCACTTCGCCCAGGTGTTCGCTGAATTAAAACGCGCGCCACGGTCGATGGAACAGCAGATAGCACGCATACCCGGTGTGGCCGACGCCGAAACCACCGTGACATTCGATGTCACGCTCGATATTCCGGATGTAAATCAACCAGTGATTGGCCGGCTGATCGGTGCGGCCAACGCCGCGCAGCCGCGGCTCAACCAACTTTTCATCCGTCGCGGCCGCTTGATGGAATCAGGCCGAGTGGGTGAAGTGGTGATTTCGGAAGCCTTCGCCAAAGCGCACAAATTGGCACCCGGCGCGAGCCTCGCCGCCGTGCTCAACGGTCGGCGTCAAACTTTCAACATTGTCGGCATCGGCCTGTCGCCAGAATATATTTTCGGCACGGCGGGTGGCGCCTTTCCCGACGACAGCGGCTTCGGTGTATTGTGGCTCGACCGCGCACAACTTGCTTCAACCTATAACATGGAAGGGGCGTTTAACCGTGTCGCCATCCGCCTGTCGCCCGGCGCGTCGGAGCGCGCCGTCATTGATGCTCTCGACCATTTGCTCGAACCCTATGGCGGCCTGCATGCTTATGGCCGCGTCGATCAGATATCGAACAAAATTATCAGCCAGGAAATTAACCAGCAAAAAGTCATGGGCACCACGCTGCCGATTCCGTTTTTCGGCGTGGCAGCATTTTTGCTCAACGTAGTGCTGGCGCGCATAGTCTCCACCCAGCGCGAACAAATTGCTGCGCTCAAGGCGCTGGGTTATTACAACGCCGACATTGCTATCCACTACCTAAAATTTGTGTTGATGATCGTTGTCGTCGGCATGGTCATCGGCGTCGGTTTCGGCGCATGGTTCGGCAGCTATATGACCGGCATGTACGCGAATTTTTTCCACTTCCCCTACCTTACTTATCATTTGCAAGCATGGATCGCCATTACTGCGGCGGCCATTTGTCTGATTGCCGCGGTAGGCGGCGCGCTTGGCACCGTGAGTCAGGTGGTGAAGCTCGCGCCGGCCGAAGCGATGCGCCCGCCCTACCCGCCCCGCTATAAAAAATTATTGCTCGAACGCTTGGGGCTTGCTCACTGGTTGTCACCCGCGACGCGCATGGTGGCACGCAATCTCGAGCGAAGGCCCCTACGTGCCCTGATCACCGTCGCTGGCATTGCCTGCTCGGTCGGCGTACTGATATCCGGAACGTTTTGGAACGACGCCGTGAATTATCTGATTGATACGCAATTCCGTATCACCCAGGTAGCCGACGCCGATGTGGCGCTGATCGAGCCTACCGCCAGCAATGTGCAACAAGACATCAGCCGACTGCCCGGCGTTGCGCAAACCGAGGGCGCGCGCTACGTGCCGGTAAACCTGGTGGCGGGACATCGCAGTTATCGAGCCGTCATTCAAGGCCTGCCACAGCGGGCGCGCCTGAAGCGGCTGCTGGATAAAAATTTGCTTGAAGTAGCGCTGCCGGCAGAAGGATTATTACTGGCGGATCGACTGGCGCAACGACTTGAAGTGCGTGTTGGCGACAAACTATGGGTGGAAACGCTTCAAGGCAAACGGCGCCAACGCGAATTGACCGTCACGGGTACCGTGGGCGAGTTGATCGGTATGTCGGTTTACATGGACATCGATGCGCTTAATCACTTGATGGGCGAGGCGCCTTCGGTGTCGAGTGTGGCGGTGGCCCTCGACCGCACGCGCGAGGCGGAATTTTTTTCCGCCACCAAAAATCGCCCGCGCATCGCCACCGTTGCCAGCAAAACCGCGATGCTGAAGAGTTTTCAGGAAAACTCGGCAAAAAATATTATTTTTTTCACTACGGTGTTCACCGGCTTTGCCGCGGTGATCGCATTCGGCGTGGTGTATAACGCCGCGCGTGTCACGCTGGCGGAGCGGGCGTGGGAGCTGGCCAGCCTGCGTGTGCTCGGCTTCACCCGCCAAGAAGTGTCGATATTCTTGCTGGGCGAATTGGCTATCGAAATCGCTATCGGCATACCGCTGGGGTTGCCGTTCGGCTATTTCCTTGCCTGGGGCCTCATACGGCTAATGCCGAATGACACCATGTCGTTTCCTATCATCATTTATCCAGCCACTTATGCTTATGCGGCCGTCGCCATCCTGATCGCGGGTCTAGTTAGCGCTTTGGTCGTACGCAATCGCATCGATTCGCTCGATATGGTAGGCGTACTAAAGACGCGCGAATAAATATAGCGTAAAAACTTTCATAGAGGTTTGCCATGAAATGGACAAAAAGAATTATCTCGGCAACGTTGGCTCTGGCGCTGGTCGCCCTGCTGGTCTGGTTGTTCATGCCGCAGCCTCTTGAAGTGGAAACAGCAGAAGTCACCAAGGGCCCGTTTGTGCAAACCATAGACGAAGATGGTCGCACGCGGGTGCACAACCGTTACGTTGTATCCGCGCCGCTGGCAGGCCGGCTGGAACGCATCGCGCTGCTCGAAGGAGACGGCGTGGAAAAAAACGCTGTGCTGGCCAATATCTCTCCTTCCGTCCCCACCTTACTGGATGTGCGCACCGAGCAGGAATTAAAAGCCCGCGTCGGCGCGGCGGAAGCCGGCAAGCTGCGCGCCGCCGTGCGCGTGGAGCGAGTGCAAGTGGCCTTGTTGCAGGCGAAGGCGGATTTCGAACGAACGCGCAAGCTCGCATCGGAATCGTTCGTGTCGCCGACCAAACTCGAAGCCGATAAGTTGAACGTCACGTTGAACGAAAAAGAACTGGATTCGGCTAAACAGGAAGTGCATGTGGCCGAACATGATCTCGAAGTCGCGCGCGCGGCGCTGATCCAAGTACGTAACCCAACGACCAGCGCAAATGGCAAGCTGTGGCCAGTACGTTCTCCGGTGTCGGGCCGGGTGCTCAAAGTCATTCAACAAAACGAAAGCGTGGTCAACGTCGGCACGCCGTTGCTCGAACTCGGCAATGCGCGCGAACTCGAAGCCGTGGTCGATGTGCTGACCAGCGACGCGATACGCATTAAACCCGGCGCGAAAGTGTTGTTCGAGCGCTGGGGCGGCGCTGAAAATCTGGAAGGCCGCGTGCGGCTGGTGGAACCATCGGCCTTGACTAAAATATCCGCCCTCGGCGTAGAAGAGCAAAGAGTAAATGTCATTATCGACATCGTGTCGCTGCCGGATAAATGGCAGGCCGTCGGTGATGGCTATCGCGTTGAAGCGCGCATAGTCATAGACGAGCGCGCCGACGCGACCCTGGTGCCGGTGAGCGCGCTGTTCCGCGACGGTGAACGGTGGGCGGTGTTTGCATTGACGCAAGGGCGCGCGGTGAAACGCGTAGTGCAATTGGGGCCGCGCAGCGGGCGGGCCGCAATCGTAGAGAAGGGTTTGGAAGCCGGAGAAAAAATCATCATCTATCCGGGGGACGCGATTAAAGATAACGCAAAGGTGAAAGTCCGCGCTAAAGCATGACGACGTAACTATTTGATTAAATTATATTTTTTACATATAGAGGATCGTCATGAAAAATGAAAAAACAATCGGCAATCGCACCTGCCTTTATTCCACCGCGCAACTCGACGACGTGATCAGCTACATGGCGCGACAAGCGGCGGGCTTGCTCACCGCGCGCACGCACATCACCGTCATCGGCATTTTGCGTCGCGGCGCGCCGCTGGCAGATCGACTTTGCATCAAGATGAAACAAGACTATGGTGTCGCCAATCTTGCCCGACTCGACCTCTCCATCAAGCGTTATGCCGACGACCTCACCCTGCTCCACCCCGAAACCAAACTCACCGAAGCGCCCGGACAAGCGCAACTCGATTTGACCGGCCATACCGTGTTGGTGGTGGATGACGTGATGTACCGCGGCCATTCGATGCTGCGCGCAGTGCAATATCTCGCACTAAAACAACCGGCGGAAATCCGCACCGTGGTACTGGTGGATCGCGGCGTGGCAAAACTTCCCGTGCGCACCGACGTAATCGGCGTACGCCTCGACGTGGCACCTGGCGACATCATCGAATGCAACGTGCCGCCTTACGAAGATGAATTCAAAATCGAATTGCTAAAACCAACCTGATAAATGCTGATCGTATTATTTAGAGGAGCATTTTATTGTGGAAAATTCAAAACTTATTGCAGGCTTGGCTGGCCCTACACTAATGGCGTTGTCGCTATCTGAGGCGATCAATTATCAAATTTGGGCGGTCAATATTGCGCCGGTCACATACCTGAACGGCAGCTTATGGTTTCTTGCCGGCATTGCAATTATTCGCGCGCATAATCATTGGGTGCGCGGTTGGCCAGTGATGGTAACGCTCATGGGCTGGTTTGTGTCCCTCATGGGGCTGTGGCGAATGTTTTTTCCGGAAGCTAAGCAGTGCGGTGATATTACCAACATGTATTTTGTGTTCGTGGGTCTTTTTGTGATGGGTGTTTTTTTGACTTACAAGGCTTACAGTCGGGAAACATAACAAAATCAGGAGAGATGCTAAAAACAAATACATCAAGCCGTGTAAGCTCCTGACAGCGGCTGAGCGTACACGCCGAGGCCTATTGTATTAAGACGTCCTTTGTTGCTGGACGGTTCTTAGGCGCGCAACACTTACGGCGGAGTTGGTAGCCCCGCTTGCCAATTCACGCGGCAACGCGGCACATAGGGGTAGTATCCCGCCGGGTCGGCGCAGTAATACCAGTATTGCGGCGGTATCTCAGGCTGTGCACGCGGTGCGACGACGCGTGCGCATCAGGAAGGCGAGGTTTCACGGGTGTTGCCAGAGGGCAAAAAAACCTACTGACGCGGCGAGGCCATTTCATTTGCCTATGAGTTTGCCAAATGAATATGCAGGTCGCTATCCAACATGCGGCCGGCCCATCATTTCTTTGCCCAGCGCGACCCTAAACTTTTCCAAATTTTGGTGATAATCCTGTGCCTGACCATAAGCAAGAAATTGTGTGTAACGCGCGTGCGTACCTAAAATCTTTCTGGCGTGTTTGATAGGGCAGAAATATTGCTCTGTTCTGGCTACCACTTCGGATGCGTAGGCGAGCAATCCGTTCGCGTAGGCGCAGTACTCACAATGCAGGCGCTCATAAAAGTTGAGGTAACCAAGCTGGTGCCTATCAAAAATGATGTAGTCTTTGCGCTGTACTTTAGCGATTCGATAAATAGGAAAGCTAAACGCTTGGTAGGCCGTTACGGTGACGTCTAATAACAGCATTGGAATCACCATAAAATAAATGATTGGACCGGTGAGAAGGTTTTGCGGCCTATCAGTAATAAGCCAATGTAAAAATTTTCGCTTTAATTTAGCATGCTCATTACGAACGTCTTTATCAAACTCAACCCGTTTGCCTTTAATTTGAAAAACAATACGGCTTTCTTGTTCGTGTATTGTCTGTTTCAATTGTTCCTCCAGTGCAGCAATCTGGCTTAGCAAAGTTTGTATTTTCTCGTTCATAGTAATGTCGATTCTCTTAGGGCCTACAAATTTTATTACCACCTTTAACTGAGCTAGCTTCACTTTAGCTAAGGGGCAAGTCCTCTGCATTATGCCGCGATTTTATCGCTGGTGTGAAACGATCTAAGGAAATCAGTCGGGGTCTGATCGTCGCTTTTGGCAAGACTGATTGAACATCGCATGCACGTTGGCGACGCTCTGGATAAACTCTTCAGCGAATTCGCCGATAATCATGCGGTTACCGTTTATGGAGAACCGTCGCCGCAGCTTGTGGAAAAGGCTAAGCGTATACCCGAAGGCAGCCATCAAGTGGTATTGCTTCCTCCAGAGGCTTGGCCCTTAATTGAAGAGCCCACTAGACGATCACTGGCGGAGCGATTGCTGATGTGCTACATCGCAGCGAATATCTTGAGTGATAGCGCAGAAAATGCGATCGAACGCGACAGCCGCTGAACTTACGGCGGAGTTGGTAGCACCGTTTGCCAATTCACGCGGCAACGCGGCACGTAGGGATAATATCCCGCCGGGTCGGCGCAGTAATACCAGTATTGCGGCGGTACCTCAGGCTGTACAGGAGGCGCGACGATTACCACCTGCGGCAAATACGGATCAGGGTAAGGATAGACCGGGGCTGAGTAAAAGTACCATGTAGGGCCGACTATCCACCACCAACCAGACCGACCGCTATGTCGTCCGCTATACCAGTGCCCTCCGCTCCAGCGCCCCAAGTCGTGCTTATGGAAATTCCGGATATCGCCATGCCATTGCTGCGGGCGATTGTGACTGGGCGGCGGGCGATTGTGACTGGGTGGCGCGCGATCATGACGATCCGCAGCCAAGATAGGTGTTGCTAACAACAGCAGGAAAATCAAATGGAATATGCTTAACGTAATTTTATGCATTATGTTTGCCCACTTTCTGTTAGGACTATTCGTGGTTGATTAGCTATCTCTATCGTCAGTAACTCCCCTCTATAATTAGTTTAATAACACCAACGAACGGGCATTTGATTTGCGTCAAGGTCTAACGCAATTGCCTGACTACTGTGAGCTTATGGCGATTAGCAAAACCATACTGGTTTAGATGCAAACCGATTGAGTTGGCAAACGGAGGTACACAATGGCCAAACGCTCTTTCCCCTTATCCGGGATTTATGGCCTGCTCGAACCTGGGCCAGTGGCGCTGCTCACTACGGCACACAAAGGCAAGGCCAACGTGATGACCATGTCATAGCACACGATGAAGGAATTTGAGCTGCCGCTTGTAGGATGTATAGTCAGCGGCCGCGACTTTAGCTTCGATGCGCTGAGGCTAACGCGGCAGTGCGTGATCAACATCCCGACTGCGGAGCATGCAGCAATGGTGGCGGGCTGCGGCAATACCTCCGGCCGACGCGTGGACAAATTCAAGACTTTCGGCTTGACGCCGCTGCCGGCCGCATTAGTTGAAGCTCCGCTCATCGCCGATTGCTACGCCAACCTGGAATGCCGGGTCGCCGATACGCGACTGGTCAACCGCTACAACTTCTTCGTGATCGAGGTGCTTAAGGCCTGGATCGACCCGACCTGCAAGAATCCGCGTACGCTACATCATCGTGGGCGCGGGGTGTTCATGGTGGCCAGTGAGACAATAAAGGTCAGAGCGGTAATCATTGGATTGTTTTTTGCCAACGCGAGGCGCCGAACCACGCCACTGCCACTGCACATCCCGCAATAAGTAATGCAATCAGGAAAATAGATTTCATTATCGCCATCTCGCTTCAAATTACTTGCTCTGGTATAGAGTGATCTGCCGCTATTCGCCTGAGACTAATGCTTGTGAAGCCCGCCATCGATTGAGAGATCAGCCCCGGTGATGTACCCCGCTTCCTCATCTGTAAGAAACACAACGGTTCGGGCAACATCAGTCGGTGTGCCTAGCCGCCCGATTGGAACCTGGGCAATTATTTGCTGCCGAATTTCGTTACTCACCTTAGCCACCATCGCCGTATCTATGTAGCCGGGTGAAATCGTATTTACTGTCACGCCTTTTGTGGCTCCTTCCCTCGCGACGGCTTTGGTGAAACCATGCATGCCCGCTTTTGCTGCGCTGTAATTGGCCCGGCCAAATTGGCCCTTTTGCGCATTGATGGAAGATATGTTGACGATGCGTCCCCAACCGCGCTCCAGCATGCCATTAAAAACCTGTTTGGTCATGTTGAACACACTGTTGAGGTCGGCATTGATTATCGCTAACCAATCGTCTAGCGCCATCTTCCTGAGCGCGCTTTCGCGGGTGATGCCGGCGTTGTTGATTGCGTCCGTTGCCATGCCATCGCCCTCTCTTCCGTACCGGGCCGGTAACTCACAACACGCCGTCCTGCCGATGCCAAGGCAAGGCAGGTGGCCGTTCCTATCCCGCCAATTCCTCTGTTACCAACGCAATCCGTGACATTGATTGTCTCCCTATTTCCTTAATTGTTTCGCCGGTAAATCAGGTAATACACCAGCGCCACCATGACGCTGCCGCCAAAAATATTTCCTATTGTGACCGGCAACAAGTTCTGCAAAAAGCCAAGCCAGGTGACGCTCGCGTCTGACGCGCCATACCCTGCGCCATGCAGCAAAATGCCGAGCGGAATGAAATACATATTGGCGACGCTATGCTCGAAGCCTGCGGCGACAAAGGCGGAAATTGGAAACACAACTGCAAGAATTTTGTCCGCCACCGTGTGGCCCGCGAGCGTCAGCCACACAGCAAGGCAAACCAAAGCGTTGCACAGCACACCTTTGAAAAAGGCCTCGGCAAATGGCATGACGGTTTTGGCGGCGGCGATTTTTACGTACTGTGCGCCTATGCCGCCGCCGGATAAATCAGCGTGATGGGACAAGTACACGAATAGCGCCAAGCCCATCGCTCCGACTGCATTCGATATATAAACCACCAGCCAGTTGCGTAGCAATTCTGAGGTGGAAATTCGCCGGTCAGCCCATGCCATTACCAGCAAATTATTTCCCGTGAATAATTCCGCCCCGGCTACCACTACCAGCACCAGTCCGAGTGAAAACGTCAGCCCCATCAGCAGTCGCTGAGGAGCGAAGCCAAGCGACGTGTCGCTCGCAGCCAACACTGAGAATAGCGCGCCGAAACCGATGAAGGCTCCTGCGAGCATGCCAAGCAATACGAGCGAAACCATGGGCGAGCGCGCTTTGGCTACGCCTACAGTTTCGACTCGTTCAGCTATTTGTGCAGGTGAGTAGGCATCGAATCCGAATAATTCGGGCATGATGGCCTACTTTCGGAACTGCATTTCCCGTCGCTGCTCTTTAAGCGTTAATTTTGAAATTTCAGTGAGTTCAAGCGCAACTTCGCCGATCAGGTCATCCACTGTCACGATGCCGACCAAGCCACCGGCGGCGTTCACCACCGGCATGCGACGGATTCCTTTAAGGCACATGAGCCGAAGTGTATCGTCGCGTTCATCCAACTCATCCACCGTCACCAGATTGCCGACTAAAATATCGCCAAGCGTCAACACTTTGGCGTCCAACCCCATGGCGACCACTTCAACTACAATGTCGCGGTCCGTCACTATGCCGACCGGGAGATGGTGGCCATCAACCTTGTCGATGACTACCACATCCCCCACATGCTGATGACGCATCAGGCTCGACGCGTCGGCAATAGTAGTGTCGCGTGATGCGAACACTACATTACGGTTACATAGGCTGCCGATGGGCATGATGCCTATTGCACTGTAATCTGCTTGGTACGCGCTGCCATACTCTTAGGCAGCGTCAACTCAAGTACACCATCAGTGTATTTGGCGTTGGCCGATTTGTCATCGACATCGTGGTTTAACGTGAATGAACGCGCCACGCTGCCGTAGTAACGTTCGCTGTGCACGATTTTGTTATCTTTTTTAACGTCCTTTTCGCGCTTTACTTCTGCGCTGATGGAAACCTGGCTGCCATCGACGGAAACTTTGATGTCCTCTTTTTTCACGCCGGGAATTTCCGCGTGTATGGTGTAAGAGCTGTCATTTTCCGCTACATCCAGTTTCATGCGCATCTGCATCGGTTGTGTGCCTTCGAAGCTGATGGGCTTGAGAAAAAACCCCTTGAATAGGTCGTCGAATCTGTCTTCGAACGGATCAAATACTGTCAGGTTGGTCATTGCAGTCTCCTTCATTTGTGTCGGTTGAAAAACTACGTTATTAACGGTTAAAAATCGTCGTCGGGAAGTATCTTGCCGCCCTCTTGCAACAAGTTATCTAGTTCGTCTGCATCTTCTTTCCTATCCTCGGCTTCATTGACTGTCTGCATACTTTGCCGCTTGGCCTGTGAGTGCGGCTTCTCCGGTGTCCGCCTTTCCGCAGGGTCAATAGGCGCGGTAAAAACTTCTTCGTTGGCCGCTTGCGGCTGTTTTACAGCAGCTTTGATCCCGCTGCGCCGAAGCGCAGTTTGCTTTTCGGCCAGTTGTGCCTTGGCGTGGGCGCCAGCTTTGACGCGCTTCGCGCTGGTCGTCGCAGAGTGTTCAATGTGCTTGCGTATGGGCATGTCCGGCTCCACAAAATAGCAGGGAGACCCTGATTAAGCCTGGAATCAGTGCTAAAACATCGGTGCTATAGAAAAAGCCTTTGTTACATATCAAAATGTCACATCGGAATTATTCAATTGCTCCTAGTCTCGCATAGACCCCACACCTCCAAAGCCGCCCTTGCCTTAACTATACGACCTTCCATTGGCTTGGTATTGATCTATGTCAATCAAACTGATCATTGTGGGTTCCTCAATGGGTAGTGGCTTCGCAGCAAGCTTTCTTATCATCCCCAGCAGCCAGTCGCCCCTCCTATTTCACTACGCTTCCACGAACCGCATGCGTCCGATTCTTCGATTCCACTGACGCGGATGCACCTGCTACCCGACGCCAGAAATCAGCCGCCGTGGCATCAGTTCCTCGAAGCGGTATTTACTCTCCCGCATTTGTGCGGGCACGTCCGACAAAAAAACGGAGGGCGATTCATAATATGAACCATGGGCCGGGCCAGCCAATATATTGAGCATGCAGACCTAACCGGTGAGAATATTGACATGTATCAAACTGCCGGCTTTTGCATGGTACAAACTGAAAATGGTTTTCGTGCGGCCGTGATATTTTGAAGCACAGTTCATACATTCAATATTACTAATTATTTGTTTTAATTATGTTTTTTGATAACCGTTCTCACGCGGCCAGGTTACTCGCGGAACGCCTGCACGAGTATCGCGACAAGCAGCCATTGGTGCTTGCAATTCCGCGCGGCGCAGTGCCGATGGGAAAAATCATTGCTGACGCACTGGGCGGCGAACTCGACCTGGTACTCACGCGCAAGCTGCGCGCGCCGGGTAATCCCGAATATGCGATTGGCTCGGTTGATGAATTCGGCTGGACATATATTTCCGAATACGCAGCCGCAGCTGGGGCCACGCCAACATATATCGAACAGGAAAAACAAACCCAGCTGGATACAATGAGACGCCGCCGCCAACAATACACGCCTGTGCGCAAACCGGCCGACCCGGAAGGCCGCATAGTCATCGTAGTTGATGACGGCCTCGCCACCGGAGCCACCATGATCGCCGCCCTGCATGCATTACGCGCGCGCAAACCTAAGTTGCTGATCTGCGCCGTTCCGGTTGCGCATCATGACACGTTGCAGAAAGTAGCGCCGTATGCCGATAAAATCGTTTGCCTGCACAGCCCCTATGATTTTTACGCAGTCGGCCAGTTTTACCGCGATTTTCCGCAGGTTGAAGACGAAGAGGTAATTGAAATTCTGCAGGGAGCCGCCAAATGAATCCTTGCCATAAATCAGTGCAAATTATTCTTAAACCACTCTGTTGCCTGCCCCGCTGCTGCTTCGAGCGTACCCGGCTCTTCGAACAAATGTGTAGCGCCCGGAATGATTGAAAGTTGCTTCTTACAGCCCAGAAATCGGTACGCCGCCTGGTTGAGTTCGATTACTTCAGCATCGTGCCCGCCCACAATCAGCAGAGTGGGTGCGCGAACCTTATGTAATGCGTCTTCGCCGGCCAAGTCGGGCCGTCCGCCGCGCGACACGACGGCGCCGATTTCCCCGCCGAACTGCGCTGCCGCGCGCAACGCCGCCGCCGCGCCGGTACTGGCGCCGAAATAACCAATCTTCATTCCGGCTGTATGCTTCGTCGTTTCAAGCCAGTAGCTCGCGCCGATAAGCCTGGATGTAAGCAAAGCGATGTCGAAACGCGTTGAGTAATTTGCGTCTTCGGCCGGCGTCAGCAAATCCATCAGCAGGCTGCCTATGAGCGAACCATGCAACACACCGGCGACAAAAATATTGCGCGGGCTATGGCGCGAGCTGCCGCTTCCATGCGCGAACAACACTACCGACCTTGCGCCGACCGGTAGGGTAAGCGTCCCGGGCAATTGCACGCCGCCTGCAGGAATCATCACCCGTGATTCGCGGGAAAAAACGTGTTGTTCGCCGGGCGGGTTCATGTCGGTTATCTGAATTGACTATTTCATATGTTCTTGCATAGCCGTTTGTATTGCATCGGCGTTTGCGGGCTGACATGGCTGCTGCGTCCGGCCCTCACCAGCTACTGGCTTTAGGTGGCGCCGTACGCCCGGCATCGATAGAAAAAGCGACGTCGCGACCGCTATTGTTTTCATGTTTCCCCGGGATAAAACATTTCTCACCAACGTCTGCAACCACTTAGGGTCGCGAACTCAATCGGGACTTACTTACCCCGACCTACCCCGGCGAGAATTCTTCATCGATTAATGGTGCATGCGCGGCCCTTCCGGCAAGGTATAGCCTTGCTGTTTCGCCCGCTCCTGCATTTGCCGGTGATGGTCGGCTTGGATTTGCTGACGCTCCTCTTCCGATTGCACCCGGTTTAGCTTTTCATGCAAGAAATCCCGCTCAGCGCCGGTCATCAACTGCCAGCCGTAAATGTTCGCATCGCCTGGTGGCGGAACCAGTTGTTCCAACCGGGCGTGAAAAGTGTCCGGCGCGTTCTTCGCCCACGAGTAACCCCACGCAAACAACAATATGACCGATGCGACTGTCCATAAAATGGTGCGGATATTCATGATGATTTCCTTCCTTCAGCCAGTAATCACGCAAATTCAAATTACTACACGAATCAAAAGCCGCTATTGACGTAGATCAAAGTCTTTTCACAACATCAGCCTGACTTGCGCTTAACCGCCTCTTTTGTGAAAGGATTAAACCGCCGCGCCAGTTCCAGCCACAGCAAGCCGGCTACTGCACTGGCAAAGCAAAGCGCTACACCCAATGCCGGTAAGGACGCAAAGCGAAATAACTCCCGCACTGGCGGCGCATAGATTACTACGGCCAGTGCAGCTAATGTGCCGGCCATGATCCACCAGAGCGCCGGGTTAGGCTCGCGCAAGACGATCAGAAAGCGCTCGTGGCGCGCGAGATTGGTGAGTATCATGCCGATGTTGCTAAACACAATCGTTGCGAATGCATAGGTTCTCGCCAACTCATCGGAAACGCCCGTTTGCAACACCCCCCAATACAGTAGCCAGACCGCAGCCAGTACGCCTGCTCCCTGCAACAAGCTAGTCAACACGACGCTGGCGTTGAGCAAATGATCTTCAGGCTTACGCGGCGGACGCTGCATGACGTTTTTTCCCGCGGGCTCCGCTTCAAATACGATTGAGCAAGCCGGATCAATGATGAATTCCAGAAAAACAATATGCACCGGATAAAACACCAGTGGCCAACCGAACAACAACGGCACCAAGGCCATGCCCGCCGTGGGAACATGCACGGCGATGATGTAGCACATGGCTTTCTGGATGTTGTCGAAAATGCGCCGGCCAAGTTTCACGGCATGAACTATCGAAGCAAAGTCGTCGTGCAGCAGTACTAGTGACGCGGCTTCGCGCGCCACGTCGGTACCGCGTTCGCCCATAGCCACACCGATATGCGCCGCTTTGAGCGCGGGGGCGTCGTTTACGCCATCGCCGGTCATGGCGACGATTTCCCCCGCGGTTTTGAATGCCTGCACCAATCTCAATTTCTGTTCCGGCATAATGCGCGCGAAAATATTCACGCTGCCGATGCGGGCCTGCAATTCGGCGTCGCTCATTTGTTGCAACTCGGCACCAGTGAGAGTTTGGTCGTTTGGTTGCAAGCCGATCTGGCGCGCGATGGCCTGTGCAGTCGTCGGATAATCGCCGGTGATCATCACCGTACGGATGCCCGCTTGGTAGCATTGCTTCAATGCCGGAGGCACGCTGGGTCGGATAGGGTCGGCCAAACCAATCAGGCCGAGAAAAGTGAAATCGAAATCGTGCGGGGTCTTCGTCCAACTATGCCCTTCCACATTGACAGGCAACGAAGCCTTTGCAACCGCCAGTACGCGCAGGCCATCACTCGCCATTCGCTTCACTTCTGCTTCCATCTGCGTCACTTGTCTGGAATCGAAGTGGCACAAATCCGCTATCGCTTCCGGTGCGCCCTTGCAGGCAACTATATATAACTCATTTTTTTTATTATCTTTTTTACGCCATACTTGAGTACGCGCGAGAAGTTGTGTGCTCAATGGATATTCGTGCACCAACTCCCGCTGCTCACGCTTCAGCGTGTAATCATGCAAATGCAAATTGCCTAATGCATGAAAGGCTTTTTCCATCGGATCAAACGGGTCGTCCTCGCTGGCGAGAATGCTGTACTCCACCAGCTCATGAAATTTTCCCGGCAGGATTGGTTGTGCCATTGGTTCAACGACATGATTTTCATCGTTAGCAAATAATTCGCGTACGGCCATTCGGTTTTGCGTAATTGTGCCGGTTTTATCGACACATAAAACGGTGGTAGAACCCAGTGTCTCGATGGCCGGGATCCGTCGCGTCAGTACCTGTTGTTTGGAAATCCGCCAGGCACCGAGCGCCAGGAACACCGTCAGCACAACCGGAAATTCTTCCGGCAGATTCGCCATCGCCAGCGTGATACCGGCGAGCAGGCCGCCGATCCAGTCCTGCCGCGTAATGCCATATGCCACCACTACCACTGCGCACAGCGTCAGGCCGATAATGGCAAATATCAGCACAGCACGGCGCGTTTCCTGCTGCATCGGGCTCGCTTCGCGCACCAGCGTTTGCAGCGCTTTACCGATTTTTCCCATCTCAGTGTTCAGGCCAGTAGCGATGACCTGCGCCGTCGCATGTCCTTGCACCGCGAGCGAGCCGGAATAGACAAACGGTAATTCATCGCCGCCGGGCCGTTGCGGCGACAGTGAAGGATTACCTGCGATTTTTGCTACCGGTACCGATTCGCCAGTGAGTAAGGATTCATCGGTTTTGAAATCATTGCACGACAACAGCACTGCGTCAGCAGGCACTCGGTCGCCTTCTTTCAGCAGCATGATGTCTCCATGCACTACTTCGCGCCCGGCGATGCGTTGTGCCTCCCCGTCGCGGATCACCAGCGCGCGCGGACTCGACAAATCGCGCAACGCCTCAAGCGCGCGTTCGGTTTTGCGCTCCTGAAAAAACGTGATGCCCAACATGACCAGCACCGATACCAACAGCACCAAAGCCTCACGCACATCCCCGAGCAAAAAATAGATCGTTGCAGCAGCGATCAGCAGCAGGAACATCGGCTCGCGCACCACTTCCAGCGCAATGCGAAACGCATTGCGCGGCTTGGACGACGGCAACTCGTTCGGTCCGTCGCGCAGGAAGTGTGCAGAAGCTTGCGCAGCGCTGAGTCCTTTCGCAGGGTCCGTGGCGGCATCGTTTAGTTCCGGCAGGATGGTCTTGTTATCCATTTATGCGCGTAGCGTAAAGTTTATAAAAGCCGTGTTTAACCACCTCAACCAGGGTCAGGTAAACCACCACCATGCCGACGAGTATCAGAAAAAATTTCAGCGGCGGCGCGACAAAACCGAAATAGGCGGCCAGCGGCGAAAACGGTAGCCACGCGGCCAGCGCGACAACTGCGCATGAGGTCGTCACCAACACCGGACTGGGCCGATTAGCCAGAGGATTGCCACGGGTACGGATGATGAATATGACCAGGGTCTGTGTCGCCAGCGATTCGATAAACCAGCCGGTCTGAAACAGCGCCTCGTTCGCTTCAAGCACCACCAGCAGGATATAAAAGGTCAAAAAATCGAACAGCGAACTGACCGGGCCGATGGTCCACATAAAGTTGCGGATAAACGCCATGTCCCACACTTGCGGCTGCTTCACTTCGCCGGCATCAACCCGGTCAAGTGGAATCGCCGCTTCGGACAAATCGTACAGCATATTATTGAGCAGGATCTGCGTCGGCAACATGGGCAAAAATGGCAAGATCAATGACGCACCCGCCATACTGAACATGTTGCCGAAATTGGAGCTGGTGCCCATCAAAATATATTTACGGATATTGCCGAAAGTTTCGCGGCCGATGATCACGCCGTCATGTAGCACTTTAAGATCGCGTCGGAGCAATATCATATCGGCAGCTTCTTTTGCCACATCAACCGCACCTTCAACCGACAAGCCCACGTCGGCGGAATGTAGCGCCGGCGCGTCGTTGATGCCGTCACCCAGATAGCCAACCGTATGGCCACGCTGCTTTAACGCGAGGATAATGCGATTTTTTTGCGCCGGGTTGACCCGACAAAACAAATTGGTCTGCCCGACGCGTGCGCGCAACGCAGTGTCGCCCATTTGCTCCAGTTCATCGCCGCGCAGCACACCAATGATGCTTATGCCTAGTTGCGCGCAAATATGCTGAGTCACCAATTCGTTATCGCCGGTGACTATTTTCACCGCCACACCGCTAGCAGTCAGCGCCGCCATCGCATCACCGGCGCTGGCCTTGGGCGGATCTAGAAACGCGGCAAATCCGGCGAACACCAATTCAGTTTCGTCATCGACCACCGCGTGGGGATGATCCAGCGCAACCCGTTTCCATGCGATGCCGAGTACGCGGAAACCTTCACGACCCAGCGCGTCGCATTGCGCCTGCAAGCGCGATCGCATTTCTGCATCGACAACACTGGCCTGGTTTTCAGCGTCGGTTTCGTATTGCTCCGACAGGCGCAAAATATCTTCCGGCGCGCCCTTTACCACCAGCAGCCGCGACGCGCCGTTTTCAACCAGTACCGAAACACGTCGGCGCTCAAAATCGAACGGCACTTCGTCAATTTTTTTCCATGGGGAAACATTGATTTCCTCATGGGCCAGGATGGCATCATCAAGCGGACTTTTCAATCCGGTCTCGAAAAAGCTGTTGATATAAGCAAGCTGCAATACCCGCTGGCTGTCTCGCCCCAGAGCATCGATATGGCGCTCAAGGCGGATTTTCGCCTCGGTTAGCGTACCGGTCTTGTCGGTGCACAGCACGTCCATGCCGCCGAGATTTTCTATGGCGGCTAGGCGCTTGACGATCACATGCCTGTGCGACATACGCATGGCACCACGCGATAATGTCACCGATATCACCATCGGCAACAGTTCGGGCGTCAGCCCCACCGCCAGCGCGATGGCAAACAAAAACGATTCCAGCAAGGGCTTGTGCGACAAAGTGTTCACCATCAGCACAAACAAAACCAGGAACAACGTGAGACGCATGATCAGCAGGCCGAATTGACGCGTGCCGATTTCGAACGAAGTCGGTGGTGGCGCAGTTTCCAGGGTTTCGGCGATTTCGCCAATGGCGGTTTGCGCGCCGGTGCGACAAACCAGGATACTTGCCGTTCCGCTCACCACCGATGTGCCCATGAAGACGGCATTTTCTGCAGCAAGCATGTCGGTTGATTCTTCTCCCCTATCGCCCGCATGTTTTTCCACTGGATAGGGTTCACCGGTAAGCAAGGCCTGTTTCACAAACAGGTCGCGCGCTTCTATCAGGCGACCATCAGCAGGAATCAGATCTCCGGCGGAAATCAAGGCCACATCGCCCGGCACTATATTGGCGACCGGCACCTCGCAACGTGCTCCGTCGCGCAATACGCTGACGCGCAAGGCGACCGACAGGCGAAGTTTGTCGGCCGCCCGCGCCGCTCTAGTTTCCTGAATAAAATCAATGGTTACCGACAAGATGATCATGAGCGTAATGATCACAAAACTCGCCGTCTCGCCGGTCAACGCCGAAATAAAACTTGCAGCAAGCAAGATCAACACAAGCGGGTTACGGAAGCGTCGCAGGAATTCGAATAACAACACTCGTTTCGGCTCGTCGCGAAAAATATTCGGGCCCCATTGTTTAAATCGAATGCTTGCGTCCGCACTTTGTAACCCATCAGCCCCGCTTCGCAGCGCAGGAAATAAATCGGCGAGCGGAGTTAGCCACCAACCCTCTTGACAGGATGCACCCATAGCGGGAGGATCGTTTTTGCGAACACGTCGAGTAAACAGAATGGCCACGAATTGCTCCTATTTTTATTCGTTTAGTGCATGCGCTCTGTAATTTGCGGCATAAATGAGCGCACCATTATTCATGCCTTAATGCCTCCACAGGTCGCAGGCTTGCCCCGCGCAGCGCCGGATAGAAGCCGAAAAATATGCCGGTGCCGGCTGCCACGCCGAACGCCAGCAACATCGCTGACGCGCTGAGTTCGACTTCCATGCCTAGCGCGTTCGATACTATGTACGCACCCAAAACACCGAGCGCGACCCCGAGCAGGCCGCCGATCACGCAAATCAATAGCGCTTCGATCAGGAATTGCAGCAGGATGTCGCGCTTACGCGCGCCGATGGCCAGGCGGATGCCGATTTCGCGCGTGCGTTCGGTGACGGAGACCAGCATGATGTTCATAATGCCGATGCCGCCGACGATAAGCGAAATGGAACCGATGGCACCCAGCATCAGCGACAATGCGCGTGCCGTGCCGCTGGCGGCTTCGGCGACCGCAGTGAGATTACGCACGCTGAAGTCGTCTTCCGCGCCGGGCTGGATGCGGTGGCGCTGGCGCAGCAATCGGTTAATTTCCGCTTCTGCTTCATTCATGACCGCTGCAGACTGCGCCTGCACGGATATGAAGCGCACAGTGCCGGGGAAACGGTTGCCGAATAATTTATTCTGCGCCGTCGTGATCGGAACCAATATCGTGTCGTCCTGATCGCGGCCGTCCAGGCTCTGCCCTTTTTTCGTCAACACGCCGACTACGGTGAACGGACTGCCCTTGACGCGGATGGTTTTACCGACGGGTGATTCGTCGCCGAATAAATTCGCGACGACCGTACTTCCCAGCACCGCCACGCGGCCTTGGCTGCGCACGTCAGCATCATTAAATATTTCACCCCCGTCGATATCCCATTCGCGCACGGCGAAATATTCCGGCGTGACACCCAACACCTGCGTACCCCAGTTATTCACGCCGTAGGCAGCTTGCGCATTGCCGGGAAAGCTCGGCGCGACCAGTTTTACCGAGGATAATTTGGTCATTGCTTCACCATCGGCCAGCGTCAGTGTCGGCGCAGAGCCGCCCCCCATACGCAAGCCACCGGCCGAGGTGCTGCCCGAAAGTACGATGAGCATATTGCTTCCCATCGAGGCGACGGAACGGTTCACACTTGATTGCGCGCCCTGGCCGACCGCGAGCATAAGCACAACAGCGAGTACACCGATGATCATGCCGAGCATGGTGAGCGCGGTGCGCAGGCGGTTAATACCCAATGCACGCACCGCTTCAGCGAAGGTAGCGAAAAAATTCATGCGCTTAGGCTTTCCTCATCCATGCCGACGCCGCCGTCGTGCACCACGCGGCCGTCCCTGAAGCGGATCATGCGTTTGGAGTAGGCGGCGATGTCCGGTTCGTGCGTAACCACAACGATGGTCATGCCGGCGTCGCCGTTCAGTTTTTTAAACAGGTTCATGATGTCGGCACTGGTTTGCGTGTCGAGATTGCCGGTGGGTTCGTCGGCCAAAATCAGTTCAGGGTTGTTGACAAGTGCCCGGGCTATTGCGACGCGCTGCTGCTGTCCGCCGGACAATCGGTTTGGCAGCGAGTTGACATATTTTTCCAGCCCGGTTTTTTTCAGCGCTTCGGCCGCACGTTTTTTTCTTTCTGCGCGGGATATGCCGGCATACAGCAACGGCAGTGCGACGTTATCAGCGGCGCTGATGCGCTTGAGCAAATTAAACCCCTGGAATACAAAGCCAAATAATTTATTGCGGATGTGCGCCAGTTCGTCGTTACTCAAGCGCGCCACGTTGCGGCCATTGAGAAAATAATTGCCTGCTGTCGGTGTATCGAGGCAACCGAGGATGTTCATGAATGTGGATTTACCCGAGCCCGACGGGCCCATGATGGCGACGAATTCGCCGCGGCGGATTTCCAGCGTCACATCGCGCAAAGCTGGCGGCGTGTCGGGCGCGGCCGACTCATACTGCTTGGTCAGCCCTTCGACGCGAATGAGTGGGGCGTCCATTACATGGCGCGCAGGCGAAAACTACTCGTTTTGTCGTCTTTGGGAGCGATTTCGTGTATCACCAGCTTGTCGCCTTGTTTGAGTTCGCCGTCGGTAATTTCGGTATAAGTGTTATCGCTGATGCCGGTTTTGACCGTCACTGGCTGAAGTTGCTCGTTTACCAGCTTATAGACTTTAGCGCCCGCTTCGCGCCGGCCTTGCGGTTTAACTTCGGCATTGATGTCTTTGGGTTTGAAGCGCAAAGCGGCGTTGGGCGCGCGCAGCACATTCTCGCGCCGGTTAGCGGTGACCGACACCCGGGCCGTCATGCCGGGCATCAGCAGGCCCTCGGGATTGTTAGCCGCAACGACGACGTTATAGCTGACGACATTTTGCTGGATAGTCGGATTCAGCCGCACTTGTTTCACCGTGCCGGTAAAGCTGCGCTCGGCAAACGCATCGACGCTGAAGCGCACCGGCAAGCCGACCTTCACCGCGCCGATGTCGGCCTCCGCCAGGCTGGTGTCGATTTGCATGTCTTTCAGGTCCTGCGCAATCTGGAATATGGTCGGCGTCTGGAAACTGGCAGCGACAGTGGTGCCGACATCCACATTGCGCGCGATAACCACACCGGAAATGGGCGAGCGGATCACCGTGTAGCGCAGATTGGTTTTGTCCTTGTCGGTTTGCGCGCGCGCCACATTCACTTGCGCGCGCGCGGCATCGAGGGCTTGCACCGCCGCGTCAAGCTCCGCCTGGGCGATAAAATTCTTGCCGACTAAATCGCGCGTGCGCGCCTCCTTGGTCTGCGCGAGTTTCAGCGACGCGCGCGCGCTGTTCAGATTGGCTTCGGATTGCTTGAGTTGCGCATCGAATAGCGCGGGATCAAGTTCCGCGAGAACTTGACCTGCCGTGACGCGCGAATTGAAATCGGCATGCAATTTGAGGACGGTGCCGGAAACCTGCGTGCCGACGTTCACCAACACGACCGGGTTCAGTGTGCCGTTGGCGGTGAGCACCTGCACTACGTCGCCGCGATCGACGTTTTCGGTTTTATATTTTCCCTGCGCGTCAACGGAACTCCGCTGCGTCCAATAATAATAGCCGCCGGCCAACAACAGCAAAATTAACGGCCACAAAATATAACGGGCTTTAATGCGGCCGTAAATTGCCATGCTTGTTCACTCCTATTTCATTGCTGATGCCGCAAGGAGCTTTTAGGACTATACGATCATCAATTTGAGTAACTATAAATAACTGAATATAATCATATAGTTATGAAGAAATGGCATATGATGATTGACGGCGGCTATTCTGCGTAAAAATATTATTTGACCATGATTGCAAATCAACTCATGCGCTTTTGCGTACGAACGGATTGATACATCTTGACGCCGAACCATATCCACCGCGCCCAGCGCGACACTAGTTTGGGTTTCACTATCATCAACGCTGCAGCCATTGCAAACATGGCACTGGGCGGATAAGGCGACGCGCGCAACCTGGCGATCCCACTGTCAATGCTGCGTGCCGCCCTCGACCATGGGCCGGCAGCAGCAATCAAATCATCCCGTTGCAGCGCGGCCAGCCGCACTAAACGCTCGCGACGTTCCGCGTAATGTTGGATTGAACGTATCATAACGTCGGCCTTAATAAATCGCAGTCCTTACCCAGCTCGGCCACTGTGGCAGAGAGAAAACGCGGCCTCGATTTGTAGCGGCTTCGAAACACCAGCCATAACGCCAGCGCGCTTACGACGAAAAATATGGTCAGGCCGCCGACTGCCCACAGCCGGTAACTGTCCCACAATGCGACAATGATGAACATGCCGGCAAATACCAGGCCGATGGTAAAACAATAAAACCCAGCCGCCGCAAGCAGCAGCAAGCCCGCCATCCGCGCCCCCTCTTCTTCTATTTCCGCCGAGGCCAGTTCTATGCGGGACTGCAGCGTCTCGATCAGGGTTGATGCAAGACGCCGCAAGGAATCAAGCAGGCCTGTAGCCGAACCGCCGCCCATTCGAAGCGGTCGGTTGTCTCCGGTGGGGGACATCAATGCCGCCGTATAAGCATGCCGACGATCACACCCACTGTAGCGCCGATGCCGATGGCCTGCCACGGCTTGTCATGCACATATTCGTCGGTGACCCTGGCCGCATGCTTAGCTTGTTTCACGGCGTTATATTCAATGTCAGCCAATTCATCTTTGGCTGCGCGCAAAGTACGCTCTACTTTTTTACGTGCATTGGCGTAGCCTTCGCCCGCTTGGTCCGCCGTCACTTTGAGCAATTCTTCCGCGCTGGTAACCACGGCTTTCAAGTCCGTAGCCAGTTTTTCCTGGGTAGTTTCTTTAATTTCGGCAACATTCATGATTTTCTCCTGATATTTCCGGTGGTTGATAAAAGCGTCGATGCCAGTGATATTTTAGTTTGCCTGGATTTAGAATTATTGATATGGATCAAATCCTTTTCTTGTTCACCCCATTGATCCATATCAAGATGTCGATAAGTGGAACTTTCATAATTTTGTTTAATAAATTCCCCAAAAGGACCTGACATGAAACCCAATTTGACGAGCTCAAACAAAAGCCGTTCCATTTCCCATCGCTTACTGATTTCTGCCGCCCTGTGTACTTGTTCATTGCTCTGGGCCGGCACCCAGCATGCGCTGGCTGAAGCGGAAACCCGCGCTGTCATCAGCGAATCCGGCAACACCTATCAAGCCGGATGCCCAGTACGCTCGCCCGGCCCGGTTGAGGGCGATCTGTTCGCAGCGGGATGCAGCGTCAATGTGGAGCACCCCGTTAAAGGTGATGCCGCGCTCGCCGGCGGCCATATAAGCGTGAACAGCGCCATCGGCGACGATTTGCGCGCGGCAGGCGGTCAGGTGACGGTCAACGGAAAAATCGGCGGCGAAGCCATGCTCGCCGGCGGCAAAATCAATGTTGGTAACAATGCAGATGTCCAAGGAAAGCTGTGGGCTGCCGGCGGCAATATTACGCTAGCCGGAAAATATGCCAAGGGTATCAAAGCTTATGGGAGAAATATCACAGTGGCAGGCGAGGTGAATGGCGATACGCGTTTGACGGCAGAGAGTATCGAAATCCTGCCCGGCGCAAAAATCAACGGCGCCCTCACCTACACCAGCCGTGAAGAATTGAAATTTGATCCGGCGCAAGTGACGGGTGCCGTCACCCGCTCGGCCGCGCCCAAGGACGGACGGGGTTGGCAGGAAGGTGAGCAAATGAGAGAGCGCAATTGGGGAAATCGCCACGGCACGTCGTTCCGCCCGTTTTTATTGCTGGGATTGATCGCCGCCGCCGCGGTATTCATCCTGCTGTTTCCCAATGCGACAAGAGGCGCCCAACAGGAAGTCGGCGCATCGCCATGGAAAAGTTTGGGATTGGGCGCAGCGCTGTTGTTCACATTGCCGCCCATTGCCATTTTGCTGATGATAAGCATTATCGGCATCCCGCTGGCCTTCGCGTTGCTGGCGCTTTACCCAGTGCTGTTGCTGGTCGGCTATCTCACCACTGCGTTGTACATCGGCGACCGGACGGCGACGGCGCTGAAAAAGGATACGACCAATGCAATCTGGATCCGCATCGGTTTCGCAGCATTGGCATTGCTGGCGCTTTGGTTGATCCGGTTGATTCCCGTGGCGGGAAGCTTGGCGGTTTTCGTAACGCTACTTATCGGCGTAGGCGCCTGGTCGCTACATTTATATCACCGCTATAAAGTCTAGCCCAAGCTTGGGTGAAACCCATCGTTCATTTGCTTTGAACGATGGGTTTTACCTGTTCTACCTTATCCGACGCGCCAGATTCAGATGCTGCGCCATATTTCGTCGCGCACCGATCCGGGAAGAAACGTTTCCTTGTTTTTCGACAACAGGTCCATGTACTTTTTATCTCCCAGAAGTTTTGCCGACAACGTCTCCCATTCCGCCAGGCTATCGTAGCGGGCGTGCCAGGAAATCCGCGCCGGGTTTCCGCCCAGCGGCATGAATACTTCCAGTGTCGTACCGTGCTTATCCTTGATGTATTTGGCGACTTTATGCGCCATCTCGATGGCCTCGCCGGTTTTGCCGGGTGCAATCGATGCGGTACGTGAAATGGCAATCATTTTTTTCTCCTTGGTTTAATTAGGCTGAGTAAATTCCGTGCCACATGAAGTAACACAAAACCAATATAGGTAAGCAATGCCGGTTTGTCTATGTCGGGCAGGCTAATTAATATTAATTATTTTCCGGCCAAAAAGCAGCCTGCAAAGTGGATGATTTTTCTTACGCAGGTTCACTGCGCACCGGTCGGGCTGGCCGCTGCTCACGTCGGCACCTGCTGAACACGCCACCTTGTCCTATACTGGAGGAACCAAGCCCGCGTGGACGGATCCGTATGCGAATGGCCACCCCCTGAACGCGTAGTCGCTATTCCGTCGCTTGGCGGATTCTGCGTGGCACCATTACTGCGCCGCACAAACCAACCCAGGGAGCCAGAATACAAAAACCCAAGGAGAACTATCATGATGGTCGCCCGTTGGAGTATCGATGCGAAATTCGGCTATAGACAAAATGTCATTGACCAAATGCAGCGTTGGCTGCGCGAGATTGGGCCGCAGGTCGGATGGAGTGCCGACAATGCACGCTTACTGACTGGCTCAATCGGAGCGCTGGAAGCAACCATCCAGACGGAACATTTAGTTAAAGACCTCGGCGAACTTAACACCATATGGGACAAGCTGGCAGGGATCGCTGCCCATAAGCAATGGAGCAAAGATCTCGAACCCAACGTGGTTTCGGGGACCAGCCGCTGGGAAATTTATCGCATCGTGTAATTGAAGAGAGTTTTTATCTGTTCGACGGGCGTTAATATGAATTGGCCCTGATCGATGAAATTCTTCTTTTGTTCATGCGCTGTGCTTCCCCAGGGAGCCCGACCTTGCCGAACGTCGTCACTGAAGTTTCCGCAGAATTGTTGCAAGCGTTTGCCGACGCGTGGAATCGCCACGATATCGACGCGCTGATGTCGTTCATGTCCGATGATTGCGTTTTTGAAGCGTCGGCGGGACCGGATGCGAGCGGAACACAGTTCAAAGGCCGGGAGGCCGTGCGCGCGGGCTATATGGAAGTCTGGGCCACCTATCCAGACGCACGCTGGGGAAACGCGCGACATTTCGTCTTTGGGGACCGCGGCGTTTCGGAATGGACTTTTACGGGCACCCGCGCGGATGGAACCCGCGTGGAGGTCAATGGATGCGACCTGTTTACATTCCGTAACGGCAAGATTGCGCTCAAAAATTCCTACCGCAAGAACCGTCCGCCGCTTGCCGTTATCAATCGCGGACAATAATACGCTGTGCACCCGCCCAAGGCGGTGGAAATTAATCCCGAAAGAATATAAAAAAGATAATTAATTCAATATGTTATGTTTAGCCTGCGAGTAGCGCAAAACCTCCGCCTGTCCTATAAAGAATAGTGGTCGGCGCGTATGCGCCCTATATACAAACACGCTTGTAAGTTAGTGAGAAGGACCCTTCTACGCACGTTGGCTGCGTGGCCATGACACTGGAGTTATGCGATGCAAAAAAACCGGTGCGGTGCCAATCCTGACTGAAGGAGACTACTCACATGAACACTTATATCAATCGAAGGAGCTTTATCAGCAGCACGCTCGCGGCCGCATGCCTTATTGCAACTTCAGTGCTGGTTCCCATTGTTGCAACTGCACAGGCCGATCCAAAAGTGCAGACGTCAATGGCGGCGCTGAAGGCCGCAACCGCTAAATTAGGAACGCCGAAAGTCGATGGAATCGAGGCGGTAAATGGGAAGAATGCCGCTGCGTTGTATTTCGGCGCAACCAGAATGAACAACTATTTTGATGTTGTGGATGCTGTCGTAAAAGAAAACGGCGGCACCGCCACGTTGTTCGCCAAGACGGGCGACGAATATGTCCGCGTTGCCACCAATGTGCCGAAGCCCGATGGCAGCGGGCGCGCAACCGGCACCATTCTGGACCCGAAAGGCAAAGCAATTGCCGCTATCAACAAAGGCGAAGCCTTTTACGGCGAAGTGACTATTCTGGAAACGCCTTATATCACGGGTTATGAGCCGATCAGAGACGCGTCGGGAAATGTCATCGGCATTTATTACGTCGGCTACAAAAAGTAACGCGCTCGTTTGGAAATTAGAAATGTAGCGTGCGCACTGCGCACAAAATGATGTACTCACCCATTTTGTCATCCAGAGCGAAGCGAAGGATCTGCTGTTCGCTTTTGACCTTAGCCCTCTCGCCAGCAGCCACGTAACGCGCGCACCTCCAAGCCGTAGGGCGGGTCCCACCCGCCAAAAAAAACCACGAAGTGAACAACTTATTTTTTATGGCGGTAGGGCGGGTGGGACCTGCCCTACCGCCATTATTCTCGCGCGGCCGAAAAAAATGTAGATACTCTGTTCGTCGTCAACCATTTTCATTAATTGTTGCATCAATTGGGCAGCGCATAGAAGCGCGTATTATCAAACGGTTTGTCCTGCGTCAGCATACCGTGCAGGGCATGTAACAGCTT
>JBAVRP010000010.1:0-60261 GCA_049695115.1 Burkholderiales bacterium
CGTATTTGTCGAATCCGGCAGTGGCAAAGGTGGTCTGTTTCATCGTCGTTCCTCCCTCGTATCCCATCATTCAAATATTACATTTGTTCGATTGGATGCGGGGACTTAATCAGAGTTTCCTTAAGTAAACCTCAGACTTATTGGATGCGTTGAGGCACGAAGCGCATCAATCGCGAACGATGCGCTTCGTACCTCAGCACATCCTACGAATTTCTTCGATCAAATACGGCTCTTACCTCGAGCGACGCAGCAATGTACAAGCCTAGCGTAGAATAGTCGCCATGAAAACACCCAAGAGATTGCAATCATTGCTTGAGGAAGGCTTGATCGATTCCGTTGTTCGTCAGTTGATGAGCGGCAAAGAGGCGAACGTGTATGTGGTTCGCTGTGGTGAGGAGACGCGTTGCGCGAAGATTTATAAAGAAGCGACTCAGCGCAGTTTTCGCCAGGCGGTGGACTACACGGAGAATCGCAAAACCAAAAACTCGCGTCAGGCGCGCGCGATGGCTAAGGGCACGCGCTTTGGCCGTGAATCGCAAGAAGCCGCTTGGCAGCGCGCCGAGGTAGATGCGCTGTATCGCCTGGCTACCGCTGGTGTGCGCGTGCCTAAGCCGTATAACTTTCTTGATGGTGTGTTGTTGATGGAATTAGTCGCCGACGAACATGGCGACGCGGCACCGCGCTTGAACGATGTGACCTTTACGGCCGAGCAGGCGCGCGCGCATCACGCGACGCTGATGATCGAAGTGGTGCGCATGTTGTGCGCGGGCATTGTGCATGGCGATTTGTCCGAGTTTAATATTTTGCTCAGCGCGGATGGCCCGGTGATTATCGATTTACCTCAAGCGATCGATGCGGCGGGCAATAACCACGCGATGCGCATGTTGTTACGCGATGTGGATAATCTGCGCGGTTTCTTTGGGCGCTTTGCGCCTGAGCTGCTGCCGACGCATTATGGTTTGGAGATTTGGGATTTGTATCAGCGTGGTGAGTTGAATCCTGAAGTTAAACTCACGGGGCATTTCGAGCAAAAAACCGCGCCAGTCGATTTAGTCAACGTGATGCGTGAGATTGATGATGTGCGCGCGGAGGAAAGAGCGCGTTTGATTCGGATGGCGACGGTTGATTGATTGTATAGCTCAACCCAACACCAACAGCACCGTAATATTCGCGGCTGACATATCAAACTCGCGGCGGATGACGCTGAACACCATGTCGATTTCGCCTTGATGTAATTTGATTTGATCGCCGACGATGGGTATCGGCGCGTTCGACGGCGCCTGAAAGGTCATGGACTGTAGGCCACGCTCGATGACTCTTTGAGTCGCCGCGTCGCTAAAGGCGATGTTAATATTGATGGATGTCATAATTGCGTCTTTCGCCGAATAAAAAAATTGATTATAATCAATAACTTGTGTATTATATTCGCTGGCTAATTCTTTTTGATAATAATACTTACATGAACACTTTGATTTGCGGTTCTCTCGCCTTTGACACCATTATGGTGTTTCCGGATAAATTCAAAAACCATATTCTTCCCGACCAGCTCCACATTTTGAACGTTTCGTTTTTCGTGCCGGAGATGCGGCGCGAATTCGGCGGCTGCTCGGGCAACATTGCTTACAATTTGAAATTGCTGGGCGGTAATCCCCTGATGATGGCGACGGCGGGTGACGACTTCTCACCCTATTCAGTTCGCTTAGACAAATTAAAGCTATCGCAAGAGCACGTCCGCATTGTGCCGGAAACTTTTACCGCGCAAGCATTCATCACTACCGACCTTGATGACAATCAGATCACCGCGTTTCATCCCGGCGCGATGAGCCATTCGCACTTGAATCATATCGATGATGCAAAAGGTGTTGAATTTGGTATCGTGTCGCCTGACGGGCGCGACGGCATGGTGCAACACGCACGTGAATTTCACGCAGCCGATATTCCGTTTGTGTTCGACCCTGGCCAAGGTTTGCCAATGTTCGATGGCAAGGAGTTAATGGAATTCATCGACCTGGCTGCTTACGTGACGCTAAACGATTACGAAGCGAAAATGCTGGAAGAGCGCACGGGCAAAACTATTGACCAACTCGCGAAGCAAGTAAAAGCCATTGTCGTTACACGCAGTGGCGACGGCTCGACCATACTCGCCGATGGCGCGGAACACAAGATTCCCCCCGTGCGCGCCTCAGCTGTGGTCGACCCGACGGGTTGCGGTGACGCCTATCGTGCCGGTTTGCTCTACGGCATCAGCAAAGGCTGGGATTGGAATAAAACCGGCAGACTCGCCAGCCTGATGGGCTCAATCAAAATCGCCAGCCGCGGCGGGCAAAACCACGCGCCGACACGCGATGATATTTCCGCGCAATTCGCGCTGCAGTTCGGCATGGCGCTGGATTGATTAAGTAGTGCAGTCCGTTAAACCGGCTTCGCTTGTGCAACGTTGGTTTCGTTTTTGCCGCCTGCTGCTGCATTTCGCCAAAGGCCTGCTCATCGTGGCGCTGATTTACCCGCGCAAGAATAGCGAATGGCAACGCGCGACAGTGCAACGCTGGGGAGGGCAGTTGTTGAATGTGCTGAATGTTGAAATGCGCGTTCACGGCGAATTGCCCCCCGGGAAAAAGTTGCTTGTTTCCAATCATATTTCCTGGCTGGACAATTTTGTGGTGCAAGCTTTGTGTCCTGCGCATTTTGTCGCTAAATCGGAAATCCGCGATTGGCCGGTGATGGGTTGGCTGGTGGCGCACACCGGCGCATTATTCATCGAGCGGGCGCGGCGCCATCACACGCTAAAAATCAACCAGGACATGATGGCGGCGCTGGACAGCGGCGACAGCGTGGCCTTGTTTCCGGAAGGCACAACGGGAACCGGCGATCATGTGCGTCCATTTCACAGCTCGCTGTTACAAGCCTGCATTGGCAGTAATGCGCCGCTGGTGCCGATTGGTTTGCGCTATGTCGCACAGGAAGGCGAGCAAACCCACGCAGCCGATTATGTGGGCGAGATGAATTTTTTGACTTCGTTGAAAAACATTTTGCGCGAGAAAAAAATAATTGCAGAGCTTCGGATCGGACCATCCGTCAATCCTGGAGGGAAATCACGGCGCGATCTCGCCTATGAAGCTGAACAAGCAGTGGCTAGGCTTTTAGGATTGGCGCCTCCGCACAGGACACTGAAAACACTGCCCGATCCTCCAGCCGAAACGCACTGAGAGCGGAACGCCAGAGGCAGCCGGAATCCAGCGCTACCAGATTTTTTTCCACACGCAATCCCAGCGCGGACCAATGGCCGCAGATGATGGTTTCGTTTTCGGTCGCGCGCCCCGGCACTTCAAACCACGGATAAAAGCCGGGTGGCGCATTTTCCAAACTGCCCTTGTGGTCGAAATCCATATGGCCATCGGCGCTGCAAAAACGCAAGCGCGTCATGGCGTTGATGATTACGCGCAGGCGATCGTGGCCTGTTAATTTTTCATTCCACTTATCAGGTTTGTTTCCATACATCTCGGCGAAAAACGTTTTGTGGTTTTTGCCGCGCAATGCCTGCTCCGCTTCGCGCGCAAGTTGTTGTGCCTGGGATAAATTCCATTGTGGCAGCAATCCTGCATGCACCAGCGCGTAGCCGTGCTCATAATGCAATAGCGGGCGATGGCGTAACCAATCCAAAAACTCTCCGCGGTCCGGTGCCTCAAGAATTTCCTGCAGCGTATCGCCGCGATAGCCGTCAGCCACACCCTCGGCCACGCAGAGCAAATGCAAATCATGGTTGCCCAGCACGGTGACGGCGCGGTCGCCCAGGCTTTTGACAAAGCGCAAACATGCCAAAGAATCTTCGCCGCGATTGACCAGATCACCGACGAACCACAGCACGTCGCGCGCCGAATCAAAACTGAACTGGCGCAATAATTTTTGCAGGGGTTCGTAACAGCCTTGCAAGTCGCCTATCGCGTAAGTGGCCATAATTTCTCAGCAAATGAAAAAGGGCGATACATGATCGCCCCTTGTCGGAGAATTTTGTACACGCTTATTTTTTGCCCGCTACGGGGGCCGTCGCAACGGGCACTGGCGCATCCGGCTCTCTGTAATCCGCCCCGGCTGATTTGCCTATGTATGCGACGGCGCGGGCGACTTCGACGTCGTCAAGATCCGCCGCGCCGCCTTTAGCGGGCATCTGCCGTATACCCTTTATCGCATTGGTGACAAGCGTGTCGTAACCTTGCTTGAGTCTATCGCCCCATCCGGCTTTGTCGCCGAACTTGGGCGCGCTGAGCAAACCCGTTGCGTGGCACGCAGCGCATACGGCTTCGTAAACTTGCTGACCGGACTTGGATACTTTGGGCGCGCTGGCATCGACTACCCTGAGTTGCCCGACGGGTTTGATGCGTTCGGCCACCGCTGCGGCTGCCATGGCCGGATCAATTTTTGCGTTACGTTCGCGGGTTTGATACGCGCTAATGGAATATTGCGCGATCAGCACAATCGCAAATATTCCAGCGACGGAGCCGAGTGCAATGCCAATGGCTTTTTTAATCACGCCTTCGGCTTTGGCGGCTTTGTCGTCCTGTGAAGGATTGGGTGTGTGGGGCTTCGCTACGGACATGATGTTTCCTTGCTTCTGCGCATGTGATTGAAAGACCGGCTGACTAAGTGCGGAATTGCACTAGGCGCCATGGGGTTTGTATTATAGCCATAAACGCATGAACTGAAAAACTCGGTCGGGAATGGATAGAAGCGGGGAGTTGGACTGGCCAGTGAAATTTCGCTATGCTAGCGCAGAATCAATCGATAGAGTTTATTGCCTCCGCGCCCGTAGCTCAGTTGGATAGAGCGTTGGTTTCCGAAGCCAAAGGTCACAGGTTCGATTCCTGTCGGGCGCGCCAGTCTATTTGCAATTTTGGCAGGCCTACTGCGTGCCGGAAATTCTTAGTGATTTTGTGACAAGGTAGTTTAATACCCTTGCGTGTGAAACTGCAATTCTGAAAAGCCGCAGGGCTCATCCACTAAAATTTACCTCAAAATACGATTCCAATATGAAACAAATAATCTATAAAAATCTAAAAACATCGTCGTTGGGGTTCGGGTGCGCAAACCTTGCTTCGGACCTCAGGCTAAGTCAGGCGAAAGACGTATTGGAAACTGCGTTGGATCAGGGTATCACTCATTTTGATGTGGCCCGGAGCTATGGCTATGGGCGATGCGAATATATTCTCGGAAAATTTCTAAGGGGCCGCAGGGAAAAGGTAACCGTTGCGACGAAGTTCGGAAATACCATGCGGCAGCCGCCTGTTAGTCACCACATCATCAATGTTGTAAGACGGGCGGTGAAAACCCTGCCCAAGTTGAAAGCTGAAGTACGATCTGCGGTAAATAATAGCCCACAAGAATCCAGACGTTTTTCCGTCGCCGAAGCTGCGAGAAGTTTGGATGCCAGCCTGAAAGAAATGAATACTGATTACATCGACTTATTTCTGCTGCACGAATGTAGCCTTCTCGCAGCCAACGATCCTGAGCTTATCGAATTTTTGGAAAAAGCAGTGCAGTCGGGCAAAATAAAATATTACGGATTGGCAACTGCGTTCATCAATCTTCCAGCCAATAGCGCGGAAATCAGTGAAAAACATTCCGTTATTCAAACCGAGAGCTCTCCATTAGAGAAATATATTACCCAGGGCAGTTCATCGCAGCAGCGATTATTCATCGGCCATAGCGTCTTCAGAGAGCTCCCTGACATCCATAAAAAATTGTCCGGCAATATGCCAACCCAGGCACAGGATCAATCTCCTATCCTTGCCCTTCAAGACGCGCTGAAATCCGGTAAGAGGGGTTTGGCTGAACTGATGTTACTGAACGCTCGCCGCCGAAACCCTCATGGCATAGTTTTATTCTCTTCGACAAATAAAGCCAACATCAAGACAAATGTCGATGTTTGGATTTCCGAAGCTAATCGGCTGGAAGAAATCAATGCATTAAATGCAATGATCAGCGGGCTCGGCAAACTTTAATTTACTTTTTCGCAGAGATGATCGGCCAGCCGCAAGGCCAAAGCGATGATAGTGTGGGCTGGATTGGAAAACCCGCCGGTAGGGAATACCGAACTGCTGCACACGTATACATTATCCACTCCAAACACCCTGAGATCCGGATTCACCACGCCCTCGCTCATATCAGATGCCATACGGGTAGAACCAATATGATGATTCTGATCGTAAGCTCTACGAATCATTTCTTCACTGTCACGCTGCTCGATACATGGCTCCAATTGAAGCCTGCCCAGCTTAGAGCCTTCCACAGCGGCCGAAAACTCCGATACAAAGAGAAGGACTGCCGCGACCTCAGCTTCGCCAATGCGCCAGTTGATAGCTGCGGCTTTTTGTTGAAGCGCATCTCGTCTGTCTGACAGGGTTATCGTATTGTTCTCGCTGGGTAATTGTTCGACCGATACTGCCAAGTGGATAGCCGTATCCTGTGGATGATAGGTTCGATTGAGAACCTTGTAATTCCATGCCTTGCGCAGGATCACCGGCAGGGCTGACCAGGCGTGTAGAGTCGCGCGTAAACCAGCCCAGCTAGGACGGCCGGAGACCACACTCTTTAGAAACGATACGACTTCTTTAATCGACTCGGTGTGATTTGATTTAAAGATGAACATACCCCCGACGTTCGCCGATTGCTGCGACCTTAGCAAGGAGGGATTGAGTCGCATCCGTGGTTCATACTTGAGGCCTCTCAAATAAATATTGTCGAAAATCTCATGAAAACGCTTCGGGTTATTCGGAATAAAGCGGCCGACACGAATAGCAGGATGATCAGCAAAGCATTTTCCGATCATGCGATTCGCTGCCCACGGCGTGCTCGAGCCATCCGCGTAGTCATATTGAAGAAATCGCGCTGTTTCTATGCCTCCCATACACAACACAAACTCTTTGGCCTCCACGGTGATGCGCCGTCCGTCCAGAGATGCGCAACGTAGCGTCCTGACCTGACCGATATCGCCGTCGAACGCTATTGCGTTGAAAGTACTCAGCAGCGAGAGGTTTGGGAAGTTTCGCACTTCATCGCCAAACAAGGCATTGAATTTCGGCTCAGGGAGCCAGCGCGACAGAAAGACTTCTACGTGCGGCGCAAGCATGGGCCGCGGAAATCCTAGAGTGTTCCAGACCTCCTCGTCACTGCGCACAACATTTTCCAAGCCGGTCAATTGCAGCGCTTGCTCATAATATGGGACAAGTTCATCGTACGTTATCGGCCAACCCGACCGCTCTTGCCATGGTCTGCCTTCAAAATCGAACCTGTCCAGAGGGAGCATTTGGCCGCCCCATTTGGTCGTCGTTCCGCCGAAAACGCGAAAACGGCCCGAAGTGCTGCTCGGATGCGCCAAACCCGTCATTTCTACGCGGTTTAGTTCGTGAATATCTTCGCGGAACTCAAAATCGCCGCTCTCGATACAAATAACCGAACGGTTCTTTCGGGCAAGTGAAACGGCGATCGGCAACCCAGCCGCCCCCATCCCTACTATGCAAATATCCGCTCGAAACACTTCACCATCGACGACACGCTTGGAATCAACAAACAAAAAGCATCCTCCGAGAATTATATGAAATCACTGGCACTTGAAAAACGTCGCCTTCCAGCTGCAATCGCAGAACAAAGTTCTTGATATTAACTTCCATTTAGTACTGCGTTCGCATCAAAATCATTGCTTGATATGCGTTTGTGCGCCGCCGACCCTGCCAGCATCGTCGTTAGCCGTTTGGTGGAAAGAGGGTGAATTTGCTATAAAATAAACGGTGTATTATACCTTCAATTCTTCTCTCCCACACCACATCCCCGGGGCGGTATTCGTATGCGGACTCGACGGTAGGCGCAAAATCACTGCGCATATTAGTTTCATAGCATCACACCTCAAAACCAGACACCTGACCACATTTTGAAAGTACATTGATTCCTGAATCTAAAAGTCACTGGGATGATATGTCAATCGGGTACGCCAGAAACCCGATCGAGTAAAGAATTTGCGCAACGATGTCCATCACTAGCCACTACCTCCTAAAATGCGCTCCAGGATTAGCCTACTTAATTTTGAACAAACTAACATATTGAAATATAAATTGTTTTTTCATAAGCGCAAATGCTGATATGCTCCAAAAATACTGTGTTTACCCCATTAATAGATACAGGGTTCAGCGTACAGCTATTTTTGCTAAAGCGAATACACTAGCTCCATCCTATCCACGTTTTCGATTTAATTGATTTACCGCACGAAGCGGACATATTCCAGCCAATTACTGGGTGCCAAAGTTTAGCGAACCTAAACCAGGCTAAAGGGGGTTCATGATGAAACAACGCATAGTGATAGCCGAAGACCATACGATTTTACGCGAGGGCTTGCGCGCACTGGTTTCCGCAGATCCGGACATTGAAGTGGTCGCGGAAGCCGCCAATGGCCGCGACGCGATCAAACTCGCCGCAACTCTTGTGCCGGACCTGATGATGATGGACATTTCCATGCCGGGCACTAACGGGATTGAGGCGATGGTCGAAATCAAAAAACGCAATCCGGAAGTGCGCATACTCGCGCTGACAGTGCATAAGACGGAGGAATATATCCGCGAAACCCTCGCTGCCGGCGCAGACGGCTATGTGCTCAAGGACGCGACTTATGCTGAATTGATGATGGCGGTGAAGAGCGTGCTTAACGGCAAAAAATATTTGAGCCCGGCGATATCGGAAAAAATCGTCAATGGCTTTCTCGATCCCACTAAAGGCGGTAAAGGCGGCACCTCTTGGGACTCGCTCACTCACCGCGAACGCGAAGTGTTAAAACTCATCGCGGAAGGCCATACCAATAAACTCATCGCGGAATATTTGTGTTTGTCGGTGAAGACGGTTGAAAAGCACCGTTCCAACCTTATGCGCAAACTCAATTTGCATAACGTATCGTCCCTCACAACTTTCGCGATTGAAAAAGGACTTGTGCAACACTGATATTTAACTTATTGATTATTTTTAATATTATGAGAGTTTATGCTTGAATAAAAACACGTAGCGTAAAGATCCCCTCTGAAATATAAAACAACGGGCGTCGAAGCGCCCGTTGTTTTTTTTGAAGCGTTATCAATTCACATTGGCCGTTTTGCCAAGCTTTTCCGCGCCGAAGGATCGGGCCCGCAATAAGCCCACGCTGCGCGAATACGCGTTCCCATGTTTTCTGCCGATTGCAGCACGTAAGATCCACCAGACATTTCCGCACGCTCTTTCATAATCGTCAGACCGAAACCGCCATGAGACCCGGTACGAGTACGGACATCGTCCGGTTTAAATCCCTTGCCGTTGTCGTGGATAGTGAGCTCCATTACGTCGTTTAATTTGGTTAGCCCGACGAGAACCAAGCTCGCATCGGAGTGCTTGGCGATGTTGTTCATGGCCTCTTGCATAATACGGAACATTACCGTCTTGAGTTCGTTAGGTACGTCTTCTTCATCAACGGTGATGTTTTTTTCTATTTTGATGTGCTGATAAGTGGTGCTGTATTCGCGCATGAACCAGGCTATAGTCGGCAGAATGCCCAAATCATCAAGCGTGGTAGGCCGCAGGTTCATTGAAATATTGCGCACTTCCTCGATGGCACCCTGGATGTGCTTGACCACTAATTCCAGTGACTGCAAACCGTTGGTATTTTTTTCTGCCAGCAAACGCACGGCGTTTTCCACGTTGAATTTGACTGCGCTGAGGGTCTGGCCAATGCCGTCGTGCAATTCCGATGCAATGCGTTTGCGTTCTTTTTCTTCCGTCGCCAGCAGTTCCGATGACAATACGCGCAGTTTTATCCCCGAATCTCGCAATACGCCCTCGGCACGTTTGCGCTCTTCCATTTCCCACTTGAGCATGGTGTTGGCGCGCACCAGTTCCGAGGTGCGCGATTCAACCCGCTGTTCGAGTTCTTCATTGAATTTTTTCAGCACTTCTTCTGTGTGCTTGATGTCGGTGATGTCGTGTATCACCGCAACTGTGGGCCCCCTGGTTCCTGCCTGGCGGCCCGTGCCAGAAAGGCTGGTGCGTAACTGGATTTGCAAATGCCGCTTAAGTACGCTGTCTTCGGACTCGCATTCGGCGAACTGTTTAAAGGTGAGTTCGCGTGACGCGCATTCGAGAAAACTGTGCAAATAGCAATTGCCGTGGTTGCAGGAAGGGTGCATCAAATCATGCAAGCCGCGGCCCTTGATGTCAGCCACACGGCCTACGCCCCAGCGTTCCACGGTACGGTTGGCGCGGACGACCCGGCCTTGTTCGTCCAGCAGAAAAACCATTTGCGGCAGCGAATCGGCGGTGGACTCCCATTCGATCTTGGCCTGAGCGATTAATTGTTCAACTTCCGCGCGCTTGAGAGCTGTTTTTTCGTGCCCCCCAGAATCGACCGTATTTATACCGCCCGCAACTTTTGCGCCAAGCTTCGTTGGGGGTATATTTTTCGCCGCGGCATCCAGCATATTAGCCATGTGTGCTTTCCTGAAATCTATTGACGCTGTGTTTTACCAGACAGGGGGAAACTCTATGCAGTATAGTACTCATTGAATATAGTGAGGTCACAACCGACTCGAAACCGAGGGTGCAGATTCGCTGTCGGGTAGCCATTGATCCAGCGTGCTTAATATATCCACTCCTTCGGGCCGAGTTTGTCGAGGCCATCAACCTCCCGCCAGGCCGAAGACGAAGGCACTTTAAATCCAGTCGGGCTGATTCAATAGACTACTCCTTAGGTCGATTTTCGCGCTGTGATTCTAGTCACAACAAGCAAAAGAAAAAACCTCCCGCGGGAGGTTTAGAAAAAATAAATAAATCAATTGCTTACTTAACTATATTCGGTCAGATCGGCTGGCTCACCGCGGATTGATATTCGACTTGATGACGAACCGAATCTACTACGGAAAAAATCTGCTCCTCGGTGGTTGCGCTTTTGGAAACAAAATAACTGGCTCCGCAAAGAAAGGCGGCCTGCCGATACTCGGGCAAGTCTGAGCCGGTCATGACCACTACTATAGTGTTTACATGTTCGTCTTTAATGATTTTAGTCAAATCCAGGCCATTGGCATTAGGCAATTTCACATCCATGAAGACCAGATCCGGATGAAGTTTGTTCATTTGCTTAAGCGCCTCTTCCCCGCTATCCACCTCTACCAGCAGCATGTCCGGAAAGCGGGAATTGAGCATAGCGCTGAGGGATTGCCTGAAGGCCGAGTTGTCTTCTACGATAAGAGTCTTGAACATGGAAATCCCGATTTGCACCTGGACACATCGAACCGAATACTCAAGAGTATTTTCGAATTCGTCGTGAGTTATTGTTGTATCAGTCTAGTTGGCGAACCGCGGAATGAGCATAGGGTGTACCCTTTATTTTTAGCTGAGGGTTACCCTAAGTCAGCAGAAAAAGCCATGTGCAATGGGAATATTTTCCCGTTTCAAAACGTTGCGACTACAGCCTTTGCCTGATCTCGGCCGGCAAAGGCTACACCTTGGGCAAGCGCCTTGAGTAAATGGGTTTTCGCTTTCTCCTTGTTACCGACAGCTTCATATGCCATCCCTGCATGGAAGTGAAAAATAGGCGTCTCTTCATCTGCTGCCAGTGCTTTTTCCAGATAAGGAAGCCCATTGCTGCCTTGCCCATTTTTTAATAGTGCCCATCCCAGCGTATCCAGATAAGCTGGCCGTTTAGAATGCTGAAAACGCCGCGCGATATTCAGTGCGCGCTCGATACTTGCCTTATCGCCCCGTTTATCGAGAAGCAGCACTGCCACATTGTTCGCCGCCACGTCGAGATCCGGGCGGACTTGCAGGAGATTTTCATAAGTCGTAATGGCGCGGCCATAAGATTGATTCGCTTCCAGCATGCTGGCAAGGTGCAAGGCCACGATCTGACTTCGCGGGAGATTGCTTGCTGCACGTTCCAGAATTGACAGCGCTTTTTTATTATCGCCATGTCCGTGATAAAAATGCGCCAGAGCGAGATAAGGGGCTTCCCATGAGGCGTTAATATCCAGCGCCCGACTGTAAGCATTCACAGCGTCGGCATGATGGTTTTGTCCGGCATGAAGTTGCCCCAGCAGATAATAAGTCTGGTGCAGGGTGGGGGAGTTGATTCGCAATTGTGCCTTGACCCTGGACAACGCCATGTCGGGCCTACCCTGAGCTAAATATGCCTCTACCAAGCCATTTAACGGTTCTATGGCCGCGGGTGCGAGACGAAGTGCTTTTTGAAATTCGCCGATCGCCTCATCGTATTTCTTTTGAACGAAGTATTGATTGGCCTGACGGTAGATTGAAACTGCTGCCGGGGGCATGGCGCTTTCAACATTTATCCGACCTGCGTCGGAACCCGGCAAGGTTTTTTGTGCCACTAAAATATCATCGCGCAAACGGCGCGGCGCGGAATCAAACGGAAAGGCCTTTATCTGATCATTTACTTCTTCCATTGCGGTTTTGTACTCTCGCATCTGAACCAGTGATTCCACCAACATCGTACGAATTGGCAAGTTATCCTGATCGTTTTTTGCCGCTTGAAATAACAGCTCCCTGGCTAGTCCCGGCTGTTTATTTTGCATGTGCGCGCGCGAGAGCAACCCAATGTATTCGAGTGAGCCAGGCTGATGTTTCAGGGCAGAGCGGAAATCAGCTATCGCGCGCTCCAGATCTCCCGCTTCCAAAGCAATCTTTCCGCGCGACACCAGAGCATCCGTGTTGTCCCTGCTGATTATCAGTGCTTCAGCGGCATGGTTCTTCGCCGCACTTGCCTTGCCCATGCCGATATATATCCTGGCCAAGCGGTTATGCGCTTTTTCATTTTCAGCCGCGCTGAAATTCTGTGTGATGATGTCCTGATAAACGCCTTCGGCTTTTTCCTTCCGACCCGTTTCTTCGTAAAATCCGGCAAGTGCAAAGCGCAAATCGCTCAATTTTGGTGATGCCTGGATAAACCCCAGCAGTTCAGCTTCCGCAGATTCAGGGGAACTGTATCTCAGCAAAAATTCCTTTAATGCCAAAACACGCCTGACATCATTTGTCGCCTGTACCACGCTATCGCGCAATATGGTTTCCGCTTTTTGCAACTGCCCAAGCAACACGTAATACGATACCAGCTTTGCCTGGTGGCTGAAATCATCAGGCTCCAGCGCGATAACGGCTTGCAGCGGCCCTTCTGCCCTCACGGGGTTATCGCCGAGCATATATGCCTGGGCCAAATAAGCATGTAACGCGGTGCTTCGCGGATAACGCTTAATGCTTTCAACGAGTAGACGTTCTAGTTGAGGCAGATTACCTTGCCGTAAATACAGGCTCGCAAGTTCCTGGGATAAGTCCAAAGATTCAGGACCTTTTTTTCTTGCGCTCTCGAGATCTCCTATTGCCTTGCCCAAATTGCCTGTACGGGCCGTCACTTCAGCCATTATTGTTTTAACTGACAAGTCTGTAGGGCTTGATTTGAGTATGGCGGTGGCTTTGTCGACGGCCTTCGGGCCCTGGCCGGGCATTAAATGCATGCGCGCCAAATGGGTTTTTGCAGGAACAAAATCAGGATTCTGCTCCAATGCCCGGGTGTAATTCTCTATCGCACTACGATATTGCTGGCGCGATTCGTAAATCAGGCCAAGATAATAATAGGCTTCGTAATTCGTACCGTTTATTTGCAGAACATTTTTCAGTTCTGAAAATGCTTGGGCATATTGATTTTTTTCCATATGGGTTTTGGCTAAACCCATATAATGCGCCTCCCGCTCTACTTTATTTCCGCAGGCTGATAACCCGAATACAATAAAGATAAATAAAATGATTTGCAGTTGATCCGGCACATGTTTTGTGAAAACAGTTTTATAAAAATTTATCAAGGACTTCATATCCGGCCACCTACAATATGGTACGCACTGCCAGCAAGGCGAGCATGAACGACAGCCCAATTCGCAATTGCATCCAGCCCTGCGTCAAACGGTTAAGTACCAATTCGACGGCATAAAACAGGACAATGACTTTGAGCATGACCACGGCGTAGCCACTGTTTTGCGCAAGAAGGCCGGAAAGCGCGGGCAGAGCGATGGCCATGAAAATTACCAGGAAATCCAAGGTGGTAATCTCAAATCTGTTTTTTTGACCATAGTGAATGCCTAGGAATATCATTCCTGCGAGCAAAATAAAAAACGAATTATCCAGCGTTCTGTTAAGGGAAGGCGAGTGGACCAGGGGCTGCATCAGGTAAATGGCCAGTACGCTCATGACATATAACCCACCACGCTCTGCTGGCATGAAAGGCAAATTGCGGCGAGTAATCAAAAAAGTGATGTGGATGGCAAGCAGAACCAGGCAAAGTAACATTATGTCTGTTGTCACGCGGGGAGTTCTTAGCAATGAAAAGCCCATGTATACACTTACGCTGATAAGTACCGTGCGCATGGACAAGCGTTCCATCCCGCCCGTTGCCTGAATCCATTTGATCCGGTTCTCCAGGAACTTTCCGCTCTCGCCTTCGTTGCGCCCCTTGAAACGCCAGTTGCTTGTCCACGCCCAACGGAAAAAAAACAGCACCCCCGCGCAAATTGCCAGATACACACCAAGCACCTGCCAGTCGGAGCGATAGCGCAAGGCATAGCCGAGCAATACCAGGGTCGATTGCAATAAATAAATTATCAATACCGATTCGTATTGGTCGAACCCTATTGCCATCAGGCGATGATGGATATGGTTTTTATCGGGGGAAAACGGCGATCGTTTCTGGTGAATTCGAAGGCCCATCACCATTACCGTATCCAGAACTGGCAGGCCCAATAACAACAACGGCAGGACGGAGCTGAGATTCGGATTCACCGTCTGGGTCAATACGATGGCCAACACGCCGACGGAAAAACCCAGATACTGACTGCCCGTGTCACCCATAAAAATGCTGGCGGGATGGGTATTAAAGCGCAAAAAGCCCATAATCCCGCCAATCACTGCCAAACAAATGATGACCAGCCCATCGCTACCGGCGCGGTAACCAAGTATGGCAATAGCCATAAATGAAAGTAGCGAAACACCGCCGGCCAAACCGTCTAGCCCGTCGGACAAATTGATGGCATTGGTAATGCCGAGAAGCACGAATATAGTTAGTGGTGCCGACAAATAGAGCGGCAACGGGCTCTGATTGAAGGGCGTGCGCTCTATTAGCACGTCGCCATAAAATACCACAACACATGCAGCAATTAATTGGCCTAACAACTTGAGGCGATAGTTAAGATTCGTCCGGTCGTCCCAAATGCCGAAGGCGGCGATGATGCCTATGCCCGCAAGAATTGCCAGTGTTTGTCTGGATAGCTCAAGCCAGAGCAAAGTCGCAAGCAAAGTGCCAGCAATCATTGCGACGCCCCCAATACGGGGGATAGCGCCGCTGTGCACTTTGCGCGCATCCGGCATATCCACAAAGCCCAGCCGCGCTGCGAATTGAATCAGGGGCGGTATGAGAATCATAGTCACGAATAGCGCGACGGTAAAGCTGAAAAATCCTGTCACGTCAGCCTTTCATTTTTCATGAACGAATTAGCCGATTCGTTCATGCGGTTTCGCGGGCATTACCCCGTTGCAGGACATGACGCCACAGCACCAGCCACACAAATTGCGGGTTCGACACGAATGCGCGTCTCCACATCCGCCTGGGCTCCTTGAGAAAACGGTAAAGCCACTCTATTCCGCAAGCAATCATCCACCGTGGCGCGCGCGGATAAGTGCCGGCAAAAAAATCAAACACGGCGCCGATGGAGCCGATCACTGGCACTTGCAATTGCGCCGCATAATCGCGCGCCCATTTTTCCTGTTTCGGCGCTGTCATACCCACCCAAAGCACGTCAGGTTTTGCTAGATTAACTTGTTGAATATATTTATTATTTTTTAGCTCGCTCCAAGCACCAAATGGTGGTGATATCACTCCGCATAAGGTGATAGACGGATATTCCCGCGCAAGTCTCGCCGAAACCATATCCAGCACCTTCCGCGACGAACCAAAAAAAAATACTCGGCCGTTACTTTGCTTGGCTAGCATATTCATAATGGCAAAAAAATAATCGCTGCCGGTAATCCGCGGCCCGATATCGATGCCTGCGAATTTCGCCATAATCGTTACGCCGACTCCATCGGCTACAGTCAAGCTGGCTTGGTTTAACGCATCCTTGAATGCCGAGTCATGTTGCGCGACTACGATTGAATGAGGATTGGCGCAGGCGAATACTATTTTCCCCTCGCGACTCTCGATTGAATTTTTTGCGTCGGTGACCGCCTGTTGTAATTTTTTTCGGTCAATGAAAATGCCGAGTAATTCCCCCGCGTCTCTCATGCGCGCTTTTCCCTTGAGCGATCTAGCGCGAAATCATCAATCGCATCGCGGTAAATCGCCATGAGCTGCTCGTAATTGCGATCAGGCGTGTAGTTTTCCTCAAATACTTCGCGCGCTCGATGACCAAGGCGTGATAGTTGTGCTGGTTGACCCATCAATTGTCGCGTCATTTGTGCCAGGGAATCTGCATTGCCGACATCGAATTTGTATCCGGTTTCTCCTTCAACCACAAGCTCATCCAGGCTACCTAGACGCGAAACCAGCACAGGCGTACCACTAGCGAAGGCCTCAAGCAAGGCCATAGGAAAGCCCTCGTAACATTCCGAGGGCAGAATTTGTAACGCCGCCCTCGCCACCACGTGCATCACTTCAACACGCGGACGATACCCGAGAAATTCCACATCGAGACTATATTCACGAACAGTTTGTTCCAACATGGGTCGCATTTTTCCGTCACCGAGAATTTTAAGTGACAAGCCCGGCAATTTTTTCCACGCCTCGATAAGAGTGTGCGCCCCCTTCTCAGCGGTCAGGCGGCCAACAAATACTGCAAAGCCTTCGCGCTCTCCACTGAAAACTGGTGGATTGGGTAGAAAATTCGGTTTCGTGGCCAGACGATTTTCAGGCAACCCACCCTTAATCAATCTGGGTATGGCAAATTTAGACGGAACAATATAGCGGTTAACCTTTTCTGTATAAAGACCACGGCGGCGATTGCTAACTTGCATCCACACCAATGTTGATGTGGCTGGCAATGAATCGCGATAACAACGATGCCTGATTGCGTTGATGACCCCGCCAGCCAGGCAATCTTCGCACGGCTTGCCGTTGCGCAATAGTAAGCCGTTAGCGCACACCAGCCGAAAGTTGTGCAGGGACTGCACCACGGGCACGTCGTTGTCCTGGCATGCGGCGTAAACGCTGGGCGACAACTGGGGAAATGTGTTGTGAAAATGGGCGATGTCCGGTCGTTTGGCCTGAATCAATTCCGTGACTGCGTCGTAACTCGATTTCGACCAGACGGTTCCCCGTGCCAGAGAAATTTTTGCCGCCAACGTTGAATCGTCGATGTCATCGTTAAACCGCTCAAGCGGCATGATTGTATGGCCATGCAGCTCCAGCAAAGCACGCTCATTACGGTAAACCGCGTCTTCACCACTTGGTGCACTTGAGCGATAGAAACAATGAGATAATAAAATATTCATTATAATCAAATAATTATCTATAAATAGGGCGATTAAGGCATGCTTCGATCCCGTCGGCAAAACGCTGTACCATATTATCTAGTGTGTATTTCCTGCTGGCCTTAAAAGCAGCTTCGCGAGATCTGGCATATCGTTCTTTATCAGCCAGCAAATCGATCACCGTTTGCGCATAGGCTTGTGGGGTAGGCTGCGGGAAAAAGCCCGTGAGGTTATCCTCCAGCATCGCCACCTCAGGTGAATGGTGCGTATCGCCACCAGTTGTCACAATCGGTAGGCCCATGCAAAGAGCGTCCAGCGCGATAAGTCCAATGAGTCCTGGGTTTAATATGATGTTGGCAAGTTTAAAATATGCGGCTTTTTCTACCCCGCTTTTGGATCCTACGGTTGAAGCCCATGGCCGTGTGCGAAATGCCTCTTCGATAAGTGCCAATTCTGCACCCGTACCAATTACCACTAGGCGAAACTCTGGATTGTCTTGATGAATCAGGTCCGCCGCTTCTATCAGTAAATCAAGGCGTTTGTCCGCATAGAGGGAGCCGCAATATAAGCCCACCACAGATTTGTGGTCGAGGTTGCATTGGCGGCGAATATCCGCAAGCATTTCATCAGTGACACTTTCGGCATCGTGCAAGAACGCGGTGTTATCAATTGTGTTGTTTGTGTTAGTGATGCGGTCTTCGGGAAAGCCTACGAGTTTTAAGGCGTCGACGGATTTTTGCGTGTAAGCAAACCACCAGTCAGCCTTATTGGTCCATATACTGCGCCAACGCTCCCCCAGGCTGGTTGATGAATAAGTGCGCGGGCTGATGCCATGCCCCCAGAATGCAAGGGGCTTTCCTGATAACCGTTGTCTAAAAATAAAGGGGTAGTTCGAGATAATCATGTTCTCCTGCGTAATAACAACCAAATCTGATTGAGCAAGTAATTTATACGGCAATTTCTGCCAACATACGTGCCTCCCACCCCCTATATTGAAAAAATGGTTGGAGATTTTGTTAGCCCACTCCAATTCGCACTCATAATTGCGATCTCTCTGGTGGGGCCAGATTTCGCCATGAAAAAAATCCAGATCTATGTTGCGTAACTTTAGCTCATCGCGTAATCGGCTGAAAAGCGGAATGCGAAACGGGCTGAGTTGGACGTTGACTATCGCCACTTTTTTCCGTACCGGCCCAGGTAAATGAGGCACAGTGTTCAAATCAGAAAGTACTTCCATATGTATTCAGCTCCGTTGGCATTTATCTGAAAATAGTCTGCTGCAAAATTGATAGAAGCGTCTTTGCTGTCGCAGGAAGAGCCTATAGTGTCGTCGGCATACTGCGGCAACACTCGCCGAACCAGTCGTTTTCCAATTGATCTGCATCAACCATCTTCAAGCATAAATTCACACCAATTAATAAATCGCCTGCCCCACAACTTGCAATAAATGAATCCCACCGCATTTGTAAGTAAAACAACCGCGGCTTACGATTACGTCAGCATTTAATCGCCTAAACGCGGGAATTACCCCAAGATTTATGCAAAGTTGCATACCCAGGCTCTTCTGGGAACGACAAAGCCGGGCTGGATTTTGTCCACGAATTGAAGTAATAGTGGCTTAAATCCCCACCTCGCAGTTCTTTCGATTCATGCATCATGCTCAATACCGTTACGGCGTTACCAGTCCGGCAGAGCTCTTGGTAAAGTGCAATACGGTATGTAGTAAATGCGGTGATAATGATCGCAACATGCATAAATACGATAAAACCAATACCGCCGGGAGATATCCCGGGATACGGTTCGTAGGCCGTGTGTTGCCAATGGTTTGTCATGCACACGTTGAACATTTATCCGCGAACTGGAGCCCGCCACTTGGCGGTGGGCGAGGCATAAGACTTTAGTATAGGCGCTTCAGCCGGGGCGTTGGATTCTTTAGGTGATTGGCCCCATTTCCATTTACTTGCTTCGTCAAGCACGCCTGTTTCATGCCATTTGAAAATTCGCGGCACAATGGCAATATATATAAAAGTAAACAGCAGCCATAGTGGATTCGGCGCAGAAGCAAGTGAAGTCTCACTGATATTATGCAACAAGATTAATACTAGTAACGTGCCAAAACTTGCCGACATCGCTTTTTTTCCGGGGGCTAGCCTGATGATGCGTAGCACCGTTGTGGCCGCGAAAAAAATAATAAATCCTAAACCAATCATTCCACCACGCACCATCAGATCCAGATACCCGTTGTGAAATTGATTAGTATTAATACTATATTTCGAGGGCAGCGAGCTGAGAGAGTCGAAACTCCATCCTATAAAAGGCCTGGCGTCAATTGCCGCATTGGCAATCGCCCAAAGCGTGGTACGACCCGTAAGATTTGATTGGCGGCCAACTGAATCCAGCGATCGGTTCATGTCGAAAAGTTCCGGTTGAGTGGCATAAAAATATCCCAGGACAGCAAAAATAATCAGGCTCGTATAGCTTATTCTGAACGTGGCAATTACAGCGTTTCCACTCTTCGCAAACCAGTAAAAAAGCGGGATGCCTAAAACCGCTAATATCGATAGTCCCATGGATGTGACGCTTCCCGCTCCGACAAGCAGCCCGAACGCGCCAATGATAGTTAAGACAACCCACAGTCGCATCAAGACATTTCGGGCATATAGCAAGTAACTCATGTTAGCCCACACGCAAATCATCGTTGCGGCGCCCAGAGTATTCGGATTCAAGGTCAATGCCATCCAGCGGCCACTCTGGACGTGAATATTTCGATCGGGGAAATAAAAACCGGTAACAAGACAAGCCGGAATAAACACGTAGGAAAACATACAATAAACCCGAATTAAAGAGACCTCATTGCCTCGGAACATCAGTAATCCCGCTGCTGCAACCAAGTAAGCTCCCAGAAGGTGGCTGCAAGCAGTTAGCACTTTATCAGGGAAGGCAGACCAGAAGAATGAAGAAAAAGCGTAGATTAAAAATAGGATTAAGGACCAATGCCCTTGCATCAGCGATAGAAAATCCACGCGCCGTAGATAAATCGTCCATACAGACAATACATACGCACCACCGAAGACAATCAGCCGAAAGGTTTCTATATCCATAAACGTACCTGCGCCGTCTTCCGACGGTTTAGACAGCGTAATGTAGTCGCCCATAATCAGACACAATAACGGAAATCCGTGCTGGACTGATTTCCAAAAGCTGACTCTCTGGTCTTTCGTAATTGTAGCGAGCACGTTCATTTCTCCTCGTACACTTCATAACGATATTGAAAAAGAGTGGATAGCTGTCCGATATTTCTCAAAAACTTATGAAAACTGCGTATCGCCCTTATGCTTTACCAGCCCGCCTAACAGTGTGCCAGTCAACGCAATTTCGTCCAGCAAAACGTGGAAAATCCGTGCTTGGTCGACATCCAGCAGCTTATAGTCTGGCCTTTTTGCGCAACTGCCATCACGCTTTATTATCCTTGTATAACTCAAAACGGTATGGGAACAGGGAAGATAACTGACCGACGTTGCTGGCCACTTTCATAAAACATTTCACGCCCCACGACTTTCGAGCGGGCCAGGCGAATAGCGCTCCTACTAACGCTATCAAAACCAGCGCGGCCCGGTAAATAAACCAAAGTATTTTTCTAAATATTCCCTGCGGCTTGACAAAAATCTCAGCGAACATCTGGCCGTCGCGAAAGGCTCTGCGAATAAGAAATTCTGCCCCGAACCTCTCTGGAACAAGGGTCTCTCTCGCCACCGCTTCATCGCACCATACCAACTTGGCACCGCTTAGCTGCATACGACGGAAGAGATCAGCATCTTCCGATCCAGTTAGGCCGAATTTTGGATTGAAAGGTGCACCTCGATCGGGCAAGGCATGCGCACGAATCAATACATTCCCTGTGCCGCGCCCGGAGATGACTGCTCCGGTTTTATAACGCGGCCATTCAAAAAAATGGCCTGTAAGCAACCAATCAGGCGCATCAGGGGGGACTTCGCAAATCACTGGCCCAAAAACCACATCGGCCTGGAATGTTTGCAAGGTTTCGTAAAGATTCTTCAGCCACTCCGATTCAGCATATTCATCATCATCGATAAATGCGATGTATTCACCCGTGGAATTCGCTACGCCCATGTTGCGAGTAAGGGAAATGTTTTTCTTCGGCTGCTGAAAATACCTGACGGGCAATCCGGTCACCATTGCGTTTTCAACGGTGTCGCGCGCAGTGCCGGCAAGATCGTTGTCAACCACGATGACGCCAATTGTGACCCCCATAGGTAGTTTTTGCGCAGCAAGACTTTCTAGCAATTTCGCCAGCAGTTGAGGACGCTTATACGACGCGATACAAATATCAATGTGCGGTATTTTTTCTGACATTTCTGAATCCATAAACTAAAAGTATTGTCAAACTCGCCTCGCCGATAATCAGGGTCACCATACTGCCTATAACGCCGTAAGCCCTGATCAATGCCGCGCCCAATATCAATACTCCTATAGCCGTGGCGGTATTGGCGAGGGTAATATCGCGGAATCGCTTGTATACTTGTAATAGCAAGGAATAATTTGTACGCACAGCCTGAAGTGCGAACATTGCGCCCCACAACACAATCAAGGCACCGGTTTGTGTATAGTCACCCGTTAATAACAGTGGAATTAGCCAGTCCTTTAGCAATAACAATGCCGCTACGTAAGCCACCACCATCCAGACCAAGAGCCATTTAATGCGCCTAGCCATGCCAGCAATTTCCTTATGTTTGTTTTCATGGGACATGTAAGCCCAACGCGGTAGGAGCACACGGTAAAAGCCGACATTTAGTAGCGTTAGGGGAGCAAGAAAAAGCCGGGCCGCGCTTGCCTCTGCCGTTTCGGCGGTACTGACCATTGCTGACAGCAGATATATATAGCTCTGGTCCTGCAGCCAAGTAACAGTTACTCCAGCCAGCGCCCAGCGACCGTACCGCCACGACTCACGTAAAGCTGGCAGGATATCGGCAATTTTTACTGACAATTCGTTTCGCGCAATAAATACGGAGAGAAAACCTACCAGCAGCGATACAACACCCATAATCACTAGGGCGGCAAGAGTGATAGAAGATAATTTCATCCAGACTGCCACCCACAGGCCGCTAAACAACAAAAGAACAAAGACCACATCAAGCCCCATCACGACTGCGGGGCGCAACCTGAGAAAAAAATAGCTGCGGAAAAATTCACGCAGAATCACCCCTAGCGTGCTGACTGCAATGGCGAACGCCAAGCCAGCTCCATTTTCAGCGCCCCTTAGGTTGAGTACCACACCAACCATCGCGATAAGCAGAATCACTGGGATGAAAATCGCAAATTGTCCCACTGCAAGCGCACTGCAAAAACGACCCTGCTCACTCACGCTTCGTCCTGGCGCAAGCACGGACATCTGGGTAGTAACCAAAGCATTTTGCACACTAACCAAGAATAAAATAATGGCATACCCCAGCACGTAACTGCCATATGCTTCCTTGGTGGAATGCTTGATCAAAAATACGCCGAGCAGTAGATTAGCTCCACTAAGCCAGGCCTGATCCAATACACTTATAACAACGCTCGTGCGCATACGAGGAAATGCAGTTGCCATGCCGACTGTAATGCTCATTGAACGGCGCCTTGTTTTGCACCGTTAGCAGTGTGCTTGAGAGCAAGTGCGGGCCGATTAAACCGGCCCGCTTTCAATGCCTGTAATTGTTGATCAGAAAGCCGTGGCATACGGTAGAACGCTATGTCAGTTTCGGGGAATTTTTGCCTGGAAAAATCAATATGGTCAACGACAAACGATAGGCCGCGCGCAACTGGTCTCGCATCAACCATATCTAAAAGTGAAACTAGCATGGTCCATGTTATGGCCTTATCCAGAACGATGCGGTGCTCGCTTTTACGCTGATTACCAAAGCGTCGATCAACTCCATAGTTACGTCTCTACCCAGTTTCCGCGTTAAACCATTTTTGCCTTCCTTGACCAACTTTGCCTTTTTAAAAATTTTTTCGACAGACTTTAGGCTCCCAGCAATATTCTCGTTTCGATAGAGGCCTGCACTAATCGCAAGCGGGGCATTTTGTGCCAAAGCGATATTTGCTGACAAAGAAAACAACAATGCAATATAAGCCGGAAATGTAAACCTGTTAATCATGAATCTGCTGCCATTCCTGGTAATTTATGGAAATTAATGGGTGCTGCTAGCTAGGGAGCCGTTGTCGCGATGGAAAAGTGCTGCCGAACCAGATTACCCCGTTTTAAGCGCGGAATTTAAAATTGTGATTCATGTGCCAATGAACATCATGGTTGCGCGGCTGGGTAACGTATTGCAGTTATCAAAAAGGTTATTGTTTCGTTCCCGCAGCCCATGGGAAGCGCTAAATAGTATTCAGACTGCCTTGATCGATTTTTGCGGGCGCTGAAACAATCCGCCCTTTTGCTTATCGCGGGCGGCTTCCTCCGCCAGCTTGGAATCCACCGTGGGTCTTTGCACGGCGTAGGCATAAACCAAAATCGTGTCGCATAACAAGTTAATCAATCGCGGCGTGCCATTGGTTTGCGCATACACTACATCGCAAGCTGCGTCGTTAAACAATTCGGGGTTAATACACCCTGCATGCAATATTCTGTGACGAATATAGCCGTGCGTTTCCTCCTTGCTCAAGGGCCAAAGATGGTAATCGACGGAAATTCTCTGCGCGAACTGTTCAAGCTCCGGGCTCGTAAGCGTTTCGCGCAATTGTGGCTGCCCCACAAGAACTACTTGCAACACCTGACTTTTGTCGGCATTTACATTCGACAACATGCGAAGCTCTTCCAATGTCTCGGGGGACATGTTTTGTGCTTCATCCACGATCAGCACAGTACGGCGGTTGTTTGCATATTCATTGATCAGAAATTCCATAAAAGCCTGGAACATTTCTACTTTTTCCATGCCTTTATATTCCAGCCCATATGCATACAATATCCACTGCAGCAATTCGCCAAACGAGCGGTGCGTGTTGGAAATCAGACCCACCGTCACGTTCCGGTTCATCCGGTTTAGAATATGCCGGATCAGGGTGGTTTTCCCCGTGCCTATCTCGCCAGTAATGACATTAAAGCCCGCTTGGTTCATCATCCCATACTCGAGCAAATCCAGAGCTGCCCGGTGTTTGCTACTGGGATAGAGGAAGCTGGGGTCAGGGATAATGGAAAATGGTTTTTCCTTGAATCCGAAAAATGCTTCGTACATCAAACGCTCCTGGTTTTTAGCCAGCGCCCCAAGAACCCGCTGGTAGGTGCTTGGCCGTAATATCCGTATGTTGATTCCATCTGGCGAACCTTATTCAGCACTGTGCCTATGAGTTTGCCTTGTGCAAGGAGAGCGGCCCCACGTTTAACGGCTTCAGTCTGAGTAGCCCCTTCCTCAACCACCAAGACTGCGGCTTCCACAAGCGGAATGAAAGCAGACGCATCGGCAACGTTTAGCAGCGGTGGCAGGTCGAAAAGCACATAACGTGACGGGTAGCGGGTCTTCATTTCCTGGACCAATTTGACCATACGCTGCGAACTCATCATTTCAGTCGAATTGGCGATAGCCTTCCCCGCCGGTAAAATCACCAGCCTGGGGATACTTGGATGAATAAGCAGCTCGTTGAGAGGTGTGCCTGTGGTTAAATAATCTGATAAGCCCGGTACTTTCCCCAGACCCAACAGGCGATGCAAGCTGGAATTGCGCAAATCCGCATCGACCAGCAGCACGGTTTTATCCATCTCCATTGCCAGGCTTATTGCGAGATTGAGCGTTGTGAGTGATTTGCCTTCACCAGGACCAGGGCTGGTTATGGCAAGTGTATTTGCCCCTTTCTCACCTAATTTACGCAGTATCTGCGTTCGCAACACCTTATAAACATCGGTAAAGCGGTTTTGCGCCTGGCCATTGATGACTCTATTTTGACCAAGTACCTTCGGCGATAGCTTGGTTACACGCGTTTGGGTATAAATTATTTCTTCCAGTACCGCAACAGGCAGCTTAATTTCTGAATTCAAATAGTCGCCACTGCCTACCCACATGGACTCTCCGCCACGTTCCCGGCGGGCTCTATCCAGGGCTTCCTTTATCCGTTCCATTTTTCATTTCCCCGCTAAATTTTACAGCCCGATTTTGCGTAGCAATACAAACCAGGCAACGTCGAGCGGCATCCACAGCATATGCAAGACTAGCAATATGGTTGAAATACCCACCAACACCAATAACGCGTTCATCATCTGCGATAGATGCGCATTGCCTTCATCTGACTTATTCGGAATATAGGGCACGCTTGCCAATACCGGCACTTGCAGTAATACACTCAAGGCGTTACTGCCGCGGATGGCCTTGTCAATTGCTTCTGCAACCCCGCCGTAGGCAACCCCTGACCCCAGAGAAAACAAAAAACCAATCAATAGCAGCAATGGCCTGTTCGGGCGATCTGCGCGCTCTGGTGCTTGGGGCGGATCGATCAAAGAGAATCTCTCCCCTTTACGGTCTTTTTCCAACTCCTGCCCGACTTGAGCTTCAGCAAGTTTGGTTTTTATTTCCTGATAGCGCCGGACTGCGTTCTCGCGATCGCGTGATAGGTCAAGGTATTCGCGCTCAACCTGTGGCGCTTGTTGTAGGCGGGATTCATAATCGGCCATGCGCGCTTTTACCTGCGCTTGCTTGACTTTCAATGAACGTAATTCACTGTTGGTCGCCTCGAGCTGAGCCTGCATGGTGATGTAGGCGGGATTTTCCGGTTTTCTCACGGGTTGAATGTCGATTGAAGGGGCACGCGCAAGCGATGCCTCAGTCTGGGCGATCATACTTTTTAACCTGATTACATCCGGATGGTCCTGAGTATATCTTTCTTGTGCAGCCGCAAGGTCTGCACGTAACTTAGTCAACCGCTTTGACTCTTCCACCTTATCCCCCGACGCGCCGGAGTGTTCAAGTGCATCGATTTCATTGCGCATTTTGATGACATCGGGGTGTTCTGGCGAGTAAGAAGACGCCGCGGTCACATATTGGGCTCTTAGGCTCTTGAGCCTTTCGTCCGTATCCAATATTCGTTCACCTGAAGCAGTAATCATGGGCGAGTTGGGCTTGATTTGCGCAAGCTGTCCTTCCAAATAAAATTTGCGCTCGTTCACCGCTGCCAGTTGGCGATCGACTTCGGTAAAGTCGTTTTCAGCCCGGTCCCTTAATTGCAGATTGAGTTGTGATAACTCCGGCAAGCGACCCACGTTGCGCTGCTTGAAGGTGGCCAAGCGGCTCTCCAAGTCCGCAATTTGGTCATTCAGTTTTCTGGCCTCTTCTTCCAGAAAAGTAGATGTGTCAGACGCTTTCTGGGAGCGGTTTTTCATGTTTTCATTTAGGAACAGCGTAGTCAGCTGATTTGCAACGCGTTGGGCCTGCTCAGGCGTCTCGCCAAAATACGACAAGCTGAAGGCAATGGTTGAAGGTGTTTTCAACCCGCTTCGACGGTCAATAATATCGGCGCTGATCATATCGAGCTTGATGTTTTTGCGTAGTTGCTCGATCAGCGCATCGCTTGCATCCTGTTTGCTTTTTTTCTCAAACAGATTAAAATCTTTGATTATTTGCCACAGGTTGGCTCGCGTCATGACTTGCTGGCTAATAATCTGGATGCGTTGATCTGCGTAGCTAGTAACGGTGGACTTGACGAGCTCAGCCGGAATTTCCTGCTCTTCAATCAGAATAGTTGCCGTAGATTTGTAAACCGAAGGCATTGACATTACTACATAGACAGATAGTGCAGCCAATATCGCGGCGGGAATCAATATTTGCCGTTTACGACGGCTCCATATTTCAATATAGTCGCCAAGTTCTTTCGGTTTCGTGTCCATGTCTGTTACTCCTTAAGCGGCTCTATGTCTTGTATCGCAGGGGGTGATGGTTAACGCGATATAGCGGCTTTATCCCAAAAATATGTGAAATTCAGGTATGCGGACTTGGCATTCGCCTTTGTTTCAGTCGCTACATTTGTAATTTTTGAGCGCTGATACACGACGCCGCCGTCAAGCTGCCATTCCCTGGCAGGCTTCCAACTGAGGTTCGGTGACACCCTGAGGTAATTGCTATTTTTTTCGATGCCTTCGCTTATCACATCGTTTTTGTAATACCAGGCAGAAATCCCCCCAGTCAAATAGGTACTAAAACCCCGTGAAATATCTGCCCCAACGCGGTTTGTGCGCAATAGGGTGTTTTCACCACTGGGATTGATTTCGCGCGCAGCAGTAAAGGATGCATTGCCGTACTCATTTCTCCACAGATACTTAATAATTGCAGTGGCGCCGCTAAAGCGGGCAGTGCGCGCAAGGGGGTCGTTGTTATTACCTGTAGTGTTTTCATTTATTGTATAAAACCCTACTCCAGCACTCCAGTCTTGTGATTCATCGATCGTCTGGTTATACAGAACATTAAATAATCCGCTTTTAAATGTGCTGCGTGATTGGTTCAAATCTGCGGGAACCGTTATTAGTTGCCACAGCCTGGTGTTTACCTGTAGCTCGTTTCTTTCGTCCAGCTTATAACGTAATGCGGGCAGAAGTTCATTCGAGCGATAATCAACCAGGCTAGTGTTCCGGGCATCCCTGAAGCCGACGTCTTCATATCTGTAGCCCAATGCGAGCGTTATGCGGTTTTCGATGTTGTATGCATATGTGGGGTTAACGCTGATTTTCAGTCTTTGTTTTCGGTCATCCGTCCGATTGCCGGTATCCTGTAGCAGGCTGGCCAATGTCGAATCAAGCGCGTTATTCGACGCCATGCTGAACTCGCTGCGCTCGCCTTTTTCACTCCAATTGATATCGAAAAATGCGTCGTTGGAATTCAGGTTGGTGTCATTATTGAAACGGTTTGCGGCGACTCGCAATTTGCCCGTTACTTTTCTCACCTCCGTTTCGTGCCCAAACAACAGGCCAGGCGATACCGATACCACGTAGTTTGGCTGAATAAGTTGTCCATTCGTCGATGATAAAAAACGAATATTGTCGCTGTAGTTTGTTGAGGCAGTGACAGATGGCTCTATGGACCACTCCGCAGCGCCGGCAGGCAAGTACGCAACCGCCAGTGCGCAAAAGAAGAATTTGCGCGAAAATGAACATACGAGTAATTTCCGAATAACCATAAATATATCCTGTGGATGTCTAGCGCCAGATTTAGGGAACCATCACCACATCGCCGCGCTTAAGCTGGATGTTCTGCGACAAATCGTTACCGTTTTGAACCTTGGCGTACTCAAACGGAATCGAAATTTCCTGGCCGCCTTCACGGCGAAGGATTTTGATTTTATTTTCTGCGGCATATGGGGTCAATCCGCCCGCCATGCTGAGAGCTTGCAATACGTCCAGATAGCGGCCTGTCGAGTATTCCCCAGGTTTGTGTACCTTGCCGACCACGTAAATTTTGTTGCTGACTATTTTCAGCACGGAAACGGAAACTACAGGATTAGGGATATAACGTGTCAGCTTCTGGGTAATTTCCTGCTGGATTTGCGTAGGTGTTTTATCCAGCGCTTGAATTTCCCCCACTAACGGAAATGAAATGCCGCCGTCAGGCCGCACTAACACTTCTTTTTTCAACGAATCTTCCTTCCACACGGAAATGTCGAGCACATCCTCGGGGCCAATGCGGTAGTCGGAGGTAGGCACAGCTTCCTTTGGTGGCGCGGTAGCGCTCTGCGCGTGCGCTGCCACAAACACAGACAAAACCAACGCAGCCGTGAAGAGTAAATTCCATATTAATTTTTTCATGAAAAAACCCTTATAAATCAATTTATTTTGTTGTATAAACCCTGGGGGCGCCTCCAGGTTAACTGCCATTTAAAGTATATTATTTTCAAGCGGTTTAATGCGTGCAATTGCATTCTAGCCCAAACCCTTACCTCTTCTCTGTGATACAGCCATGCAAGATGTTTGATTCAACCAGCAACAAGTAATTTATTGATTTTCTTGAATAATTTTATCTGGCCACTTACTTGTAAACTGGTGGTCTAACCACAGTGATCGATACGATCAGCATAGCGACCTTGGAGAAAATCACACTGGGGGAAAGACTGTATATCCAATAGGTAGGAGTCCTGATTTTTCAGTCCAAGCCTCCTGGCAGCACGAAATCCGTGAAATGGTTCGCGGATTTCGAAATTGCGTATCCTCAGGTTCTGCCGTAGACATCGTTAAAGCGCACTATGTCGTCTTCTTCCAGATAGGTGCCGGTTTGTATCTCTATGATTTGTAATGGTATTTTTCCCGGGTTTTCTAGGCGGTGCTTGTGTGTCTTGGGAATATAGGTCGACTGGTTTTCCTCCAGGTAAATTTCCTGCTCGCCATTAACAATACGCGCTGTGCCTGCAATGACCACCCAGTGTTCAGCGCGGTGATGGTGCATTTGCATAGATAGTTTGTGGCCCGGCTTAACCTGGATACGTTTTACTTTATAAAAAGGACCCTCTTCCAGGACGGTATACGAGCCCCAGGGGCGCGCCACGGTCATATGCGTTTCGGTGAGCGCGGGAAATTTTTCTTTTACCTTCGCCACCAGTTGTTTCAGTTCATCCACTTGGTCGCGTGAACATACTAGGGTGGCGTCGCGGGTTTGCACCACTGCGACATTTTTTAGGCCCATCGTTGCGAGCATACCGTGCTCACTCCAGAGTAAATTTTTTTCACTTTTGTGCGCCAACACATTGCCTTGCATTACGTTTCCGGCTTCGTCTTTATCGCGCTGTTGATATAGGGCCTCCCAACTACCTAGATCGCTCCATCCCATATCAACCGGCACTACGGCAACTTTGTCGCAGTGTTCCAGTACGCCGTAATCAATCGACAGATCGGGTAGCCCTGTGTAAATATCCTTGGGTGCGATCCCTGTTTCATCCTTGAGCAAAGCGGGCAAAGCCTCAAATATTTTCGGTTGCAGCTTTTCCACCCATTTCAAAAATACATCGGCGCGGAAGACAAACATGCCGCCGTTCCAGTAATAACCGCCCTGTTGAAGGTAAGCTTTTGCGGTTTCGAGATTGGGTTTTTCGACAAAGCGCGACACGCGCTTTACTGCACTATTCGCCGCGCCTGGCACCAATAACGCCTCTCCCGACTGGATGTAACCAAATCCGGTAGCGGGCTCAGATGGCTGCATGCCGAATAAAGTAATGTATTCCGCCTCAGCGGATTTTTCTGCGGTGTCCCACGCCGCAAGAAAAGCCGCGTCATTGGCAACGGCATGGTCGGAAGAAAAAACGCCCACCAAGGCATCGGGCGTATTTTTGGCAATTTTCGCTACTGCCCAAGCGATTGCCGGCAACGTGTTGCGGCCCATCGGCTCGGCCATAACGCCCGCTGCCAACTGCTTATTCACGGCATGGCTCTGGCCCGCGACTTCGAACCGATGATCGGCATGGGTGACAGTCAATACATGGTCTGCGCCTACTCTGGGCAGCACACGACGAAACGTCTGTTGCAACAGGCTTTCGCTGCCATTGAGCGGTAGCAATTGCTTGGGCATAGTGGCGCGCGATAGCGGCCACAGGCGCGTACCCGACCCGCCAGCCAGAATGATGGCAAATCGCCTGGAGTGGGTTTGAGCTACAGCGGTTGCGGAGTTATGTGAGAGCGGAGCGTTCATGGCGTACTCGCAAAATTCTGAGAATATTCAGCAATGAGTGAAAAACACATACAGTGTACTACTCCACCTTCATGGGTAGTATCACCATTTGCAGCCCCATCAGGTGCAGAATCCGCTGCATCGCCAGCGGGGTCTGGTTATGCAAAATCCGCGTAAACCAATTGTCATTCACGAAAATCAGTTTGCTGGAAAAAAATACGCAATTGGGAAATTCGTCTTTTGCTTTTAATACCAGCTCGGTAAGCTCCTGCACTCGGTCCGTGCCATAGGCTTCGTAGGATTTCGCCGCGATGCCATGCTGGTGGCAAAAATTCACGTAATACTCCAGCGCGCCATGGGTTTCTTTTTGCAGTTTTTCCAGCGTCCCCTCGCCCCCGTAAGCTGCGGTATCCACCGCGCCCACGCTGAGAAAAACGAAATTCTTGAAGTTGCCGGGGAACAGGCGCTGCACCCACAGCATAGTGTGCATTCCTGCGCCGCGGGAACGACTGACCATAAACACCGCCGTCGGCGCATCCGGATCAAGCGGCGGCGCATCGCATGGTTCGCTCGGTACGGCAGCGAATAGCTCATCGATTTTGCGTAACTGCAAACGCGTCGCTTGGTAGTGGTGCTTGATCATGACACATAGCGCAATCACCGCGCCGGTGATCAATATCGCTATCCATCCTCCGCGGGCAAATTCCTCGAACAGCAACACCACCAAAATGCTCGAACACACCGCCAAACCTGTAGCGGAGAGCAGCATACGCGGCAGCCACTTGGCTTCATCACGCCGATGCCGCCACCAGTAAACGCATAATCCGAATAGGGAAATGGTGAACGTGGTAAACACGTTAATGCTGTAAATCACCGCCAGCAGCGCCACCTTACCCTGGGTCCAGAGTAAAATTCCGAGGGCACCGAGACCCATCAGCATCACGCCGTGTTTGGTCACCAGGCGCGAGGAAAGCGAAGCAAACTGGTTCGGTACCCATTGATCCATGGCCATGTTCGACAACACGGACGGTCCGCCGAGAAAGCCGGTATTCGCCGCCACAAACAGCAGCCCCGCGGTAAATGCTAATACGATCGGCAACAATAAGCCTTGGATATTATATCCGCCGATAGTCCAACTGGCCGTCAAATCACGGAACAAAACAGCATTCAGCGTCCGGCCTTCGACCGGCTTGATGTCCCACAACACATATAACAGCATCAGCCCACCCGCAGCGAATGCCAACGAGCAAGCCATATAAAACATGGTCCACTTGCCTGTGCGTTTTCGCGGCTCTTTCAGCGTGTTGACGTTATTCGATACTGCTTCAAGCCCGGTGTACGTCCCGCCGCCTTGCGCATACGCCAGCATCAACGACGCAACAACCACGATCCAGCCTTTTTCTGAAGCGAAGCTTCTAGTCTCCTGTAACGTGGCGGGGATCAACGCCGGAATCCGGTCTGCGTGGGCCGCGATGCCGTACACAATCAGCACTGCATAAAAGAATACAAAGCCGACAAAAATCGGCAATAGCACTTTGATGGCTTCTTTCATGCCGCGCAGATTGAGCAACACGAGCAAACCTACGATGACCATTTCCACTGGCAGACTCCATGCACGCGCGCCGCCGGAAAAAAATTCCAGACTGAAAAAATTGTCCACGCCCGACGCCACGGAAATCGCGATGGTGAGCACGTAATCGACAATCAGCGCTGCGCCCGAAACCAAGCCTGCCCTGGGTCCGATGAGTTGCGTGGCGACTTTATACCCACCGCCACCGCTGGGAAACAAATCGATCACCTGGTTGTAGGCAAATGAAATAATAAACACGGTGACCATGGTCATCGCCGCCAGGTATAAGCCCAGATGCTTGTGCGCGCCAAGAGCAAGATAAGAAACTTCAGGGCCATAAGCCGAGGACGACAAACCGTCCGCACCCAGGCCAACCCAGGCAAAAAACGCGATCAGCACCATGGTGTGGCGGGTTTCCGGGTTCAGCGGATCACGCGGCGGACCCAGCATCAGGTTATGCAGGCGTTGATAAAAGGGGTTTTTCTGCATCAGGGGAAGTGACGAGGACATGAAGTTTTCTGCGTAATGTCAGGCCGTGTGGGAGCCTAAGCGTTTCAGAAATACAGCCATTTCCTTTGCGGCTTGCTTGTCGCCCTTTTTTTCTGCGGCGGCAATGCCTTTTTGATAGGCAATCAAGGCTTCATCTTTGCGGCCTGCTTCCACCAGAGACTTGCCGAGCATTTTCCAGGCGGCGGAATAATCCGCATCCTGTTCGACTGCTTTGGAAAAATGCGTAATGGCTTTAGCAAACTCCGCCCCTTTGAAATACTCATTACCCAAACCGAAGCGCAACAGCGCGCCGTCGCGCCCGGCACTAAGCATTTTTTCAAAGTTCTCGATAATCTGGCTAGACACGCTGAAGCTCGATCTTATATGCTTTTTTCGCGCAGGGGAAAGCAGTTTACTCTTTATTGCGGCGCAATAAAACCACTCGCAACGAAATTATCGTTAATTTATAATTAATTGATTATTATAATGATTTTATGGTTTGCCTGGCTTAATACCCAGTTGTTTAAGCTTGCGATAAAGATGCGTGCGCTCCAGCCCCACCTTGTCGGCAACGCGCGACATATTGCCGGATTCAGCGCGTAAGTGATGAGTGAAATATACTTGTTCAAAAATATCGCGCGCTTCGCGCAAAGGTAATTCCAGCGGCAGACCGTGCGCATTCGCCGGCACTACATCGGGGTTGAATTCCGCCGCGACCTGCGCCACGTCATCTACACCAATTTCACTTGAAAGCGAAGTCAGTGCAAGGGTCTTCACTGCATTGGTAAGCGCAGCCACGTTGCCCGGCCAAGGCAAGTTACGCAAACTGTTTAACGCGGCGGTACTGAAGGACTTCAGCGGCACTTCCTTGGCTTCAACCATTTGCGCCAATAAAGTATTGGCGATGTCTGGAATATCTTCAGCATGTTCGCGCATAGCGGGGATGGTGAGCGTAAGCTGGCCGAGCGCTCCGTGAAGTGCTGCGTCGAATTCTCCCGCTTCCACCATTGAAGAAAGCGTCCGTGTGGTTCCGCAAATCAGGCGCACATTGAATTTTTCCAGCTTCTGCATCACCTGCATCAGGCCTTTTTGCTCAGCCCGGCCCAATTGCGAAACATCCTCCAAAAACAGCACGCCATCTCGGGCCTGGTTCAAGGGCTCGAAGGGATTATCAACTAACCAGGCGAAGTCTGCAGGAGAGATGAATGGCGTATTCGCTGGATGCAAAAACCGGGCGACCAGATCAAAACCTGAACCGTGTTCGCCCGATAGCAACACGCTGTTTTTCAGTGGGCCCACTTGCAGTAGTCGCTGACGGAACTGTGCCATCGCTGGGCCGCGGCCAAGATTGGTGAGGGTCAATTCATTGCGCAGCAGTGCTTTGCCGCTTTGCATGGCGCTGCCAACCGTGGCCAAGAGCTTGGGCAGGCTGATGGGTTTTTCTAGAAAATCCACGGCGCCAATCCGCGTGGCTTCTACAGCGGTATCAATCGTACCGTGGCCGGACATCATCACCACCGGCATGTTGAGTTGACCGCTGCCTGCCCATTCCTTGAGCAAGGTGATGCCGTCGGTATCGGGCATCCAGATATCGAGCAAGACCAGGTCTGGCCGCGCGGCGCGGCGTAGCTCCCGCGCCCGACCAGCATTTTCCGCCAGCTGCACTTCGTACCCTTCGTCGCGCAATATTTCCGACAACAATTCGCGTATGCCGACTTCGTCGTCCACTACCATGACCTGATTCAACGCGCACCTCGCTGTAAAATTTGCAAAATTCGTTGGTTCATATTTGCCTCACTTATGCCGCCAGCGGCAGTACAATACTTACGCTTGCGCCGTGGGGAGGTACATTGCTTGCTCGCACCTGTCCCTGGTGTTCTTCGATAATTTTTTTCACTATCGCCAGCCCAAGGCCGGTGCCTCTGGTCTTATTGGTCACATATGGCTCGAACACCCGGGATAATAAACTATCATCAAACCCGCTACCGTTGTCGCTTATAGATAAGCGCACGCCCGCGGGCGTGCGCTCGGTTTTAACCAGGATTTGCGGATTATCCGCCCCTGCAAGGGCATCCAATGCATTCTGCATCAGATTATGCAACACTTGCCGCAGCAGGGTCTCGTCCCCGTTAATTTTCGGCAACATGGGTTCCAATTCGGTCTCTATGCGCGCGCCCATGGATTCATACAAACCCAACACATCTCTCACCAGGCTGTTGAGTGATATCGGCTCGGCGCGTAACCTCGCTGTGCGGGCATATTCGCTGAAATCATCTACCATACTCTTCAATGCCGCCACCTGATTGACAATAATCGCGGTGGACCGCTTAACCATTTCGGTCTCTGCTTCCGGCAATTTCCCTTGCAATTTGTGTTCCAGCCGCTCAGCCGATAGCTGTATCGGCGTCAGCGGGTTCTTTATTTCATGCGCCAGGCGCCGCGCCACTTCACCCCAGGCAGCATCGCGCTGGGCATGCAGCAATCGTGTAATGTCATCGAACACCACAACGTAGCCGCCTCCTGCGTTCTCCGCAATTCGCGTGCCGCGAACCAACAAGGTCCGCGTACCTGTGGCTCCCGTTACTTCCACCTGATTCTCCCACAGTTTGCCCGGGGCTTCGTCTATGCGGCGCGACACTTCTTCGGCCAGTGGCAGCAACTCCGGATAAATCTGGTGCCAGTCGGACAGTGTGTTGCCGCCCGTATCGGAAAACTGCACGCCCAGAATATTTTCCGCCGCGGCATTCGCCGTGCGCAAATGCATTTGATCGTCGAAAGCCAGCACGCCGGCCGACAGGTTACCGAGAATACTCTCGAGATAGGTTTTTGAGTTCTGTAATTCCTTTTTGTTTTGTTCCATCGCCGCCGATGACTCCGCCAGCCGGCGAGTCATGGTATTAAATGATTGTGTCAGCACGCCCAGTTCATCATGGCTGCGCACCGGATTCATCCGGCTGAAATCCCATTCGCCTACCGCCCGCGCGCTTTCAGCAAGCAAGCCTAACTGGCGGCTGAATTTTTCCGACATGAGCAAGGCAAGGGCGATGGCAATCAGCAGCGTGATCAGCATCGCCAAAGTCAAAGCCAGGCCGAAAATTCGCTTGAGTCCCAACCGGGCGATAGACAATTCCTGATAGTCGCGCCGGCCTTCCTCGACGGTTTCTGCGTCCTTGGAAATGGCTGCAGGCACAGGCTGCAACACCTGCAATACGCGAATATCTTCGGCCAGCGTCATCGCGTTCACAGGCACCAGCGATCGCAGATATAAACCCCGCTGGGGAATGTCCTCGATATTGCGAAACCCTTGTTGTGTGCGCACTTGCCGCATCACTTTGGCGGTGGGCAGGCCGGGCAACAAACCGGCTTTTTCATTGCCTGAAAATGCAAGTACTTTGCCGCGCGCGCTAATCAACGTGGCTTCTTCCACCCGCATTTGCTCGCGCAAGCGATTGAGCATTTTGGCGTCTTCCCCCGGCTTGGCATCAGCCAGGGCATTGGCCATAATGCGCGCTTTGTCGTCATGGTCGCGCAACAGGTTATCGAGCACATTGCGCCCCAGCTTGAGGCCTCCTTCAAGGGCCTTATCGACTCGTACGTCAAACCAGGACTCGATAGTCTTGCCAATGAACTGCACGCTCACCGCATACACCAGCCCGCCTGGTACCAGCGCCATGAGGGCAAAAATCAGCATCAGGCGCAAGCTGAGTTTTGAACCGAACACGCCGGCTTTGAGTTTGCGCCGCAACAGCCAAATTTGATAGCCGATAAGAACCATCAGGCCCAATGCCAATGCCCCGCCTACTCCGAGCAGCAAGGGATAATGTTGCGCCAGCAGAGACGTGTTGGCAGAGGCTTGCGATATCAGTGCCAACAAGCCGGCGCCGAATAAAGCGCAGGCAATCACCAAGGTGCGCAAACCCGGCGGCGTGCCCCTTCGACGGCTGCGTAACACGCGCATCGGCATGTCGTTGTTGTGGCGTGCTTTGTCGGTTGAATTGCTCATGGCGTTGCGCTGAAGGTAAACCAGTCGGAAGAGAGGTTCCAGTCACGGGATCCCAGTGCATTTACCTGGAACGGTTTGGGTAGCTGTGTCACATCCAGGCGCATGCGCAGTGACACTTTATACGCTGTGTTTTTTTTCAGCAGGTTTTTGTCGCCGTTGCCGACGATGAGCACGCGCTGGCGCGCGAGCAAACGACGCGCCTCTTCCAGGGTCTGGAAGTTCTGGTAAAACGAGCCGATGGCCAGGCGATATTGCTGCGTCAATGCGTTGTAGGAAATTTTCCATTGCTTTGCGCCTTCCACCTCAGTGGCGTCGAACCAATATTTGCGCGGCCGCACTACTGCGTAATCTAGAGAGAAATACAGTGGCACGCCTTTGTTGATGGCGTCTTCCAGCGTGGGCGTGAGACCTACGTCCAACTCCGCATCGAGACGAAAGCCTTCCTCAACTTGCTCGAGGCTAGCAGATGTGACTGTGATGCCCTCCGCGAAAACCGTCTGCAGCGGCGCGAAACACAGGAACAATACCAACAGGCCGTTCGCCAGCAGATTCCCCGGACGATAACTATTTGCTGCGGCGCCAGGCTCAGCTTTTTTGCAGCAGCGAGTAATAAAAGCCGTCGTGATTGTCATCAGGGAGAATTTGCCCGTTTATTGTCAGTGGCAGGTTGAGCGGCAGGCTGGCCGCGTCGGGGTGTCGCGTTAAGAATTGTTGTGCTTGATCCTGATTTTCCTCGCGAAAAACCGAGCAAGTCACATATAACAATTTACCACCTTGCGCGAGGCATTGCCACAGGGCGTCCAGCAGGCGTGCCTGTTGTCGGGCAAAACCGGGCAAATCAGACGCGCGTCGTGCCCATTTGATGTCCGGATGGCGCTTGACCACGCCGGAGCCGGAGCAGGGTGCGTCGATGAGAACGCGGTCGAAGGGTTTGCCGTCCCACCATGTTTTTACATCGCCCGCGTCGGCGCATTTAGCTTCGCCCTGCAATTCGAGCCGGGCGAAATTCTCGCTCACTTGTTTCAGTCGTGCCTCATCTTCGTCGAGCGCCAGGAGTTGTACGTCGGCCAATTCGAGAATGTGCGCCGCTTTTCCGCCGGGGGCGGCACTAGCGTCAAGCACGCGCTGGCCGCCATGAAGATCCAATAACGGCGCGGCGAATTGCGCCGACGCGTCCTGTAGCGATACCTGGCCGCCATGAAAGCCCGGTAGTTTTTCCAGCGACAAAGCTTGTGTGAGCGTGATTGCATCAGGCCCAGTTTGCGTGGCGGGAATATTTTCAATCTGCAGTTTGTCCAGATATCCGGCGACAGAAATTTTCCGGCGATTCACCCGCAAGGTCATCGGTGGGTGTTGGTTGCCGGTTTCAAGTATATTTGTAACTAATCGATTATATTGAATATTTATTTTGTCTATCCACCATTGGGGATAGCTGAATCGCGCTTCGTCGCTGCTGTTTTGCGCTTGCTGCACGCGAGCATCGCGTTCGCGCAAAAAATTTCTTAGCGCGGCATTCACAAAACCTTTGGCGTGAATAAGCCTGGCGCGCTCGACGCTTTGTACCGCGAAATCGACGACCGCGTGCGGCGCGGCGCGGGTGAATTGCAGTTGATATAACGCCACCAGCATCAGGTTGCTTAGCGCATCTTCTTTAATCGGTTTGCTTGCCAGCCCATTGAGCAAGGCATGCAGCAAGCCGCCGTGTCGTGCGACACCATAGGCAATGTCCTGAATTGCGCCGCGTTGGTGGGAATCAAGCTTGGGATATCGACGCCAGATGTCGGCAAGAACGGTTTGAAGGTTGCGGCCCGCCAGCGCTGCACCTGCGGCAACGCTGGCGTGTTTTTGAATGTCGAGCACTAAGCGCGGGCCATGGCTCTGAGGCGCGCCACGCGCTCGCCTGTGTCCGGATGGGTACTGAACAAACCTTTGATGCCGCCACCGGATAGGGGGTTCATGATCATCATTTGCGCGGTTTCCGGATGCATTTCCGCCGCGTTGAGCGGCAAGCCTTGGGCATAGCGATGGATTTTTTCCAGCGCCGAAGCCAACGCTTCCGGATCGCCGGATATTTCCGCGCCGCCCTTATCGGCGAGGAATTCACGCGTACGCGAAATCGCCATCTGGATAATCATCGCGGCGACCGGCGCAAGAAACATAATTAGTATGCCGACAATCGGATTAGAACGCCCTTCGCTGTCACGCGCGCCAAAAAATCCGGCGAACTGCGCAATGGAGGAAATCGCACCTGCCACCGTGGCGCTCACCGTGGAAGTAAGAATGTCGCGGTTTTTAACATGCGTCAATTCATGTGCCATCACCCCGCGCAACTCGCGCTCGGTGAGGATTTTCATAATGCCCGACGTTGCGGCGACAGCGGCATGTTCCGGGTTGCGCCCCGTGGCAAATGCATTCGGCTGGTCTTCGTTGATCAGGTAAACCTTGGGCATCGGCAGGCCGGCGCGCTGGGTCAGATCTTTGACGATATTGTAATACTGCGGCGCGCTGGTTTCATCGACTTGCTGCGCGTTATACATTTTCAACACAGCCTTGTCGGAAAACCAGTAAGCGTAAAAATTCATTCCCGCGGCGATCAACAGCGAAATCATCATTCCGGTTCCGCCTCCCAACTGTAGGCCGATCATACCGAACAGCGCGACTATGCCTGCCATGAGGATGGTAGTCTTGAGCCAGTTACCGAACATGAATAATCCTTTCGTAATTGCGCATCAACAGTGGCGCAGGGGTTAGATTATACCGTTGCGCAAAAATTCAAGACGCGGGGCTTATTACGACTCAAATTTTTCGCCGCTTATCAGCCTATGACCAGCAAGAAATTGCTCGATGCCAAGACGTTTGCCGCCGGCTATTTGCACTTCTTCCAAATGCAAAACACCGTCAGCGCAATCTACTGTAAGTATTTGATTATTATATTTATTTATTAACCCTGGCGCGGGTTTATTGGCGCCCGCAGGTGCGCCACGCGCGCGCCAGATGCGCAAACTCTCGCCGTTCAATACACCATACGCCACCGGATACGGATTGAATGCACGGATTTTGCGCGCTATGGTTTGCGCCGATAGCTTCCAGTCGATACGCGCTTCTTGTTTGCTGATTTTGTGCGCGCGGGTGACGCCTTCAATCGGCTGGATAATTGGCGTGAGTTGCCCAAGCTGCGCCAAAGCATCGACTATACATTCCGCACCTAACTTGGCGAGTTTGTCGTGCAGCGATCCCGTGGTTTCGTCGGCGTCGAGTTTTATTTTTCGCGTGAACAATATGGCGCCAGTGTCGAGGCCGGCGTCCATTTGCATAATAGTGATACCGCTTTCCGCATCCCCCGCCTCGATGGCGCGATGAATCGGCGCCGCGCCGCGCCAGCGCGGCAACAGCGACGCGTGAATATTCAGGCAGCCGTGTTTCGGCATATCGAGCACTGCCTGCGGCAGGATCAACCCGTAAGCCGCGACTATCATCGCATCGGCGTGTACGTCGGTAATCACCTTTTGCGCCTCAGTATTTTTAAGCGATAGGGGTTGAAACACCGGTAGATTTTTTTCCAGTGCCAACTGTTTCACCGGGCCGGGTTGCAATTTCATGCCGCGACCGGCAGGACGATCCAGTTGCGTGAGCACCAGCGCAATCTCATGCCCGGCGCGGATGAGCGCGTCAAGCGCGGCGGCGGCGAATTCCGGCGTGCCGGCGAAAATCAGTCTCATGGAATTAACTTTGGAAAATGGGATAATAATTCCTTATCAATTCGGTGTGCTTGCGATCTTGCTGAAGCTTCACTGTCACACAATCTCTACGCTGATACGGCCGAAGCTTTCCAATTCCGCGACGAGCATCATCGGCCTTTCCACTGCTATCATCGGCGTGAGACTGCCGAGAGTAACGATCTGGCCGGCCTTCATGCCAGCCAACTGATCGTGCTGGCCGTTGGCCCAGTCAACCAGCGGAACCAACGGATCGACTTTGCTGTGGCCGCCACGGCGATCGTTAGTCAGTTCACCGTCCATCCAGAACCGGCAATGCAAATTGGCGAGATCGAACCCGCGAAAATCCTTGGCGACGGGACCAAGCACATAGCCGACATTGCCGAGATCGTCAGCAAGATTGAGCGCGAAGGAAGCGTCTTTCGGCGGAATGCGTCCTTCGATAAGTTCTATGCCCAGCACCATTTCAGACGTGGCGTCGAGAATTTCTTCACGCGTATAGGGCACACCCGGTCGCTTCGGCAGGTCGCGGCCGAGCCGCACGGCAATCTCGACCTCCGGAATCACCGGCTGACCGTGCTGCAGGGGAAAGCGGGCGCCGCTTGCCATGAAACCGGATGCGTACATCGGCGCAGCGGCGGGACTATTTGTCTGCGGTGCGTGAGTAACCTTCCACCCGCCGATGCTTTCTCCGAGCGCCGTCATCACCTTAGCCGAGGTCGAATAAGCCTCGGCAAGCTGCGTCGGTGCACCTTCCGGGCCGATGCGATTTCGCGAGCGACGCGCCTGCGCCAGCCGCTCGATAATTGAAATGGTCATTTGCGGAACTCCACATAGCGCGTATTTGGAAAGTACTCGGCGATCAGGCCGATCAGCGGCAAATACTATCAGATATAAAATGCGTTAATGTTGCGGCTGGTGTCCGCTATGCCCGTCGTAATCACGCCAGCGCTCGCTGCAGCGCAATGGCGACGTGCACCGCCCGTCGCTCCGAAGGCGCGGAAACATCCGCGCCGATTTTCAGGCCGTCGCGAATCTGGTGCCGACAGCTGGTTCCATCAGCGACCAGCAGCACGTCGGCGTCGGCCTTGCGCATGGCCGGCAGCAGCGAAGCCTCGGCCATTTTCATCGATACTTCGAAGTGGTCTGCCTCGTAGCCAAAGGCTCCGGCCATACCGCAGCAGCTTGACTCAATCGTCTGCACCTGCAATTCCGGCACCAAGCCGAGTACCTGCTGCAGCGAGGACATAGCGCCGAACGCCTTCTGGTGACAATGGCCGTGCAGCAGGGCTTTTTTCTGCGGCAACGGTTTCAACTTCAAAGCCAGCGTGCCCGATTTGTGTTCGGCGGCAAGGAATTCTTCGAACAGGAATGCGTTGGCAGCGAGCGCATCGGCGCTCGCGCCTGGCAGCAGCGACTTGAATTCGTCGCGAAGCGTGAGCAAGCAGGCAGGCTCGAGTCCGACAATCGGAATGCCGGCCTCCACGTAAGGCTCCAGCGCATGCAGGGTGCGCAGCGCTTCGGCGCGCGCTTGGTCAACCAGGCCGCCTGCGAGGAAGGTGCGGCCACAGCATAATGGCCTGTTTCCGTCATCGGCACGGGCAGTATGTACGCGGTAGCCTGCGGCCTCGAGAACTGCGCACGCCGCTCGCGCATTTTCTGGCTCGAAGTAGCGGTTAAAGGTATCGACCAGAAGAACGACTGCCTTGCCCGTGTGCGAGCCAAGCTCCCCCGGAGTAAGGGGTGTGCCCGTGAATGCGTCGCTACGCCACGGAGGCAGCGAACGTTGCGAGGCGAAACCGAGAAAGCCCTTGCCCATATTCTGCAACTGGTTTACCAGCGGTGCGAACCGGCTCGCAAGCGGCGCGTAACGCGGCAGATAGGCGACCGCGCGGACTTTCAGCTTTATCCCGTGGCGTTTCCTGTAATGATGCAGGAATTCGATTTTCATTTTCGCCATGTCCACGCCCGTCGGGCACTCGCGCTTGCAGCCTTTGCATCCCACACACAAATCCATGGTTTGGTACATTGCGTCCGAGGTAAACGCGGCCTCTCCCAGTTGGCCCGAAAGGGCGAGGCGCAAGGTATTGGCGCGGCCGCGCGTCAGGTCTTTTTCGTTGCCGGTGGCACGGTAGGACGGGCACATGGTGCCGGCGTCGAATTTGCGGCAGTGGCCGTTGTTATTGCACATCTCCACGGCGGCGGCAAAACCCGTGCTCGTAGCGCCCGGCGCGTTCCATTCGCTCCAGTCAAGCGCTGTATCGATTTGTTGCGCGGCATAGCCGGGTTTGAACCGAAACAGCGACCGGTCATCCTGCTTTGATGGTCGCACGATCTTGCCCGGATTCATCAGGTTGCGCGGATCGAACAGCGCCTTGATTTCCTCCAGCGTACGCGTCAGGCGCGGGCCGATGATCGGCTCTATCCATTCGGAGCGCACCAGCCCGTCACCATGCTCGCCCGAGTAGGCCGCGCCTTTGTAGCTGCGTACCAGCGCGCAGGCTTCCTCGGCGATGGCGCGCATTTGCGCCGCACCTCCCGCGCGCATGTCAAGCACCGGTCGCACGTGCAGCGTGCCCACCGAGGCATGCGCGTACCAGGTACCGCGCGTACCGTGTCTCGCGAATACCTGGGTGAGTTTGTCGGTGTATTCGGCCAGATGCTCAAGGGGTACGGCGCAATCCTCGATGAAAGACACCGGCTTGCCGTCACCCTTCATTGACATCATGATGTTGAGCCCGGCCTTGCGTACTTCCCATACTTCTTTTTGCAATGCCGCGTCGGTGATTTCGACCACGCCGCCCGGCATACCCAGGTCGCCCATCAATTCCACCAGTTGCCCGAGTTTTGCGACATGCTCGTCCCTGTCGTCGCCAGCGAATTCCACCAGCAGGATGGCCTCTGGGTCGCCGCGAATGAATTTCTCGACGATCGCCCGGAACGCGGCGTTGTCCCGGGCGAGGGCTATCATCGTCCTGTCCACAAGCTCCACCGCAGTAGGGCCGAGCTTGACTATGTGCTGCGGCGCCTCCATTGAGCGGTAGAAACTGGGGAAGTGGCATACGCCCATTGTCTTGTGTTTCGGCAGCGGCGCGAGGTTGAGGTGGATGCGCTTCGAATAGGCGAGCGTGCCTTCGGAGCCAACCAACAAATGCGCAAGGTTGTGCGCAAGATGCGGTTGCACCATATCGATATTGTAGCCCTGCACGCGGCGCAATACTGTCGGCCAGCGCGCTGCAATCTCGTCTTTCTCGCGACCGACTATGGCGTGAATTTTACCGATCAGTTCGCGATAAGCAGTAGCGCCGATACCGAGCGCATCACTGGCACCGAAATGGTATTCCGAACCGTCGGCAAGCAGCGCATCGATGCCACGCACGTTGTGCACCATGTTGCCGTAACGTATCGAGCGCGAACCGCAGGAATTGTTGCCAGCCATGCCGCCTAGTGTGGCCTGCGCGCTGGTGGATACATCCACCGGAAACCACAGCCCATGCGATTTCAGTTGGGCGTTCAGGTGATCAAGGACTATGCCCGGTTGCACGGTGGCCGTGCGTGCATCTTTATCGAATGCGATGACCTGGTTGAGATAGCGTGAATTGTCGATGACCAGCGCCGCCCCCACGGTCTGACCGCATTGAGACGTGCCGCCGCCGCGCGGCAGAATGGGCACGCCCTGCTCCGCCGCGATCTGGATGGCGATGCGTGCCGCCGCCTCTGTCCTCGGCACCACGACGCCCACCGGTTCGATCTGGTAAATGGATGCATCGGTGGAATAGCGCCCCCGGCTAGCTGCATCGAATAGCACCTCGCCCTCGACTTCGCGCCGCAGGCGCGCGGCCAGTGCGCTGTCACCAACTCGCGGATGCAGCGTCACGATGTGCTCTTGCGCTTGATTCATATGTCGGTCAAAGCCGGAGTAGTGTCAAGACGCGGGGGGGGGGTAAATTGACCACAAGGAAAATTCTTTTGGCTCTGTTTGTGCATTTGCAGAGAAGCGAATTAATCGGGGTGTTTTAACATTTTTTTCGTAGGGGGGTGCGGCATCGTACTGGGCTTGGTTGAAATGTTCTAATGCATCCAATCGTTTTATGCATAATACGCTTACCTGCTCAGGATGGAAAACCGAACCAAGAAAAACAATGCATTACGATATATCCGCATTTCTTGACTCTAGGAATTACGCATGATTAAATTGGCGACAAAATTCTAATTTGTCCTACCCCGCAATTGTTGTCAGAGCCGGCGTTCAGGCCGGCAAGGATCCTATCGTGGCATTCAAGAGTGGCCGCCATTTCCTGCAAATTCCCGGCCCGACCAACGTTCCCGATCGCGTAATGCGCGCCATCGATTTTCCGACCATGGATCACCGCGGTCCTGAGTTTGGGCCGATGAGCCTGAAGATTCTCGAAGGTCTGCGTTATGTCTTCCAAACCTCTGGCCCCGTAGTGATTTATCCAGCCTCGGGTACCGGCGCGTGGGAGGCGGCTCTGGTGAACACCCTGTCTCCCGGAGAAAAAGTGCTGATGGTCGAGACCGGCCAGTTCGCCTGCCTGTGGGCCAAGATGGCCGGCAAGCTCGGCCTGCAGGCCGAACTCATCGCTACCGACTGGCGCCGCGGCGCGGATCCGGCCATGATCGAGGCCAGACTGAAGGAAGACAAAACCCGCGCCATAAAAGCTGTGTGCGTGATACACAACGAAACTTCCACCGGCGCCACCAGCCGTCTATCGCACATACGCAAAGCCATAGACGCAGCAGCGCATCCGGCGCTGTTCATGGTCGACACTATTTCTTCGCTTGCTTCGATCGACTACCGCCATGACGAATGGGGCGTGGACGTGACCGTGGCCGGCTCGCAGAAAGGACTGATGCTACCGCCCGGGCTATCCTTCAACGCGGTAAGCGACAAGGCACGCAAGGCAGCGGAGACATCGAAACTACCCAAATCGTACTGGGGATGGGAAGAAATAATCGCCGCCAACAAGACCGGGTATTTCCCCTATACACCTGCAACCAACCTGCTCTACGGCCTGCGCGAGGCGCTCGATATGCTGCGTGAAGAGGGCCTGCAAAGCGTATTTGCGCGCCACGACCGGCACGCTGAGGCGACGCGACGAGCTGTGCGTGCCTGGGCCCTGGAGATACTTTGCGCTAACCCGGACGAATTCAGCAGCACGCTGACCGCGGTAATGATGCCCGCAGGCCACGACGCCGACGCGTTACGCAAGACCATACTCGATGCCTACGATATGTCGCTCGGCACCGGCCTGGGAAGGCTCGCCGGCAAGGTATTCCGCATCGGCCACCTCGGTGACTTCAACGATCTCGCGCTCGCCGGCACACTGTCCGGCGTCGAGATGGGTCTGGCCCTCGCCGGGGTGCCACACAAAAAAGGTGGTGCGCAGACTGCGATGGAATACCTGATCCAATGCAAGACACAAACGCCCTCGAAACAACGCACGGCGGCATGAAACCGCAGCCGCAGCATTTGGCGGCTTCAAAAACATAATTAGGAGAAATACGATGCTGAACATGACCGCAACATCCCGCTTTGCCTCAACTGCATTCACTGCCCTCGCGCTTTGCACGGCGCCAGCGCTTGCCTGGGAGCCAACCAAGCCGGTAGAAATCGTAGTGGCTGCCGGCGCCGGCGGAGCTTCTGACCAGATGGCGAGGATGATGCAGGCGGCGGTGCAAAAAAACAACCTGATGAAGCAGCCAATGATCGTCTCGCTCAAGGGCGGCGCGTCGGGCGCGGAGGGATTAATGTACATGAAGGGTGAAGCCGGCGATCCACACAAAGTGCTGATTGCCTATTCGCTGATTTACTTGCTGCCGCTGTCGGCCAAGATACCGTTCAACTGGCGCGAGCTCACCCCGGTCTCAATCATCGCGCTCGATCAGTTCGTTCTGTGGGACAACACCACGCTGCCGCACAAAAATGTGAAGGAATTCGTTGAGGCGGCCAAGGCAGCCAATCCACCCTTCAAGATGGGCGGCACCGGCTCCAAACGCGAGGACCATGTGCTCACCGTCTTTCTCGAGAAGAAAACCGGCGCGAAGTTCGCCTACCTGCCTTACAAGTCGGGCGGTGAGGCGGCGACACAACTGGTCGGCAACCACACCCAGTCGAACGTCAACAACCCGTCCGAGAATCTCGAAGTCTGGCGCGCCGGTCAGGTGCGGGCGCTATGTGTGTTCGACAAGGAACGCATCCAGTACAAATCCAAGGTCACCGAAAGCCAGTCGTGGAACGACGTCCCGACCTGCAAGGAGCAGGGCATCGATGTGCAATACCTGATGCTGCGCGCCATGTTCCTGCCCGGCAAGGTATCGGCCGACCAGACTGCGTTCTATGTCGATCTTTTCAAGAAAGTCATCGAGACCACCGAATACAAGGAATACCTTGAGAAGCAGGCCCTGAAGCCGATTTTCCTGACCGGCAATGATATGCTGAAGTTTCTGGAAGAGGATGATGCGCTCAACAAGAACCTGATGACCGAAGCCGGCTTTGTCGCCAATTAGGTTTTGCGAATCGCCGGTAATTGCCCTTTTGCCCTCTGATTGACCGGTGCAGAGGAAACCGGAATGCTTCGCGCCATTTCTGAAGGAACCGATGTCCAAGCCTGAAACCGAAATCATCGTCGATGACCCGACCGCGCCGTCGGAAGATTCGCCCGCAGTCACAAACATTCGCAACGTCGAAATCATTGCCCTACTGCTGCTGCTCGCGCTTGCCATCCTGCTGGCGTGGGACAACCTGCGCACAGGCATGGGGTGGGATGCGACCGGACCGCAATCCGGCTACTTCCCGTTCTACCTCTCGCTGATTCTCGCCACCGCCTGCCTCTGGGGTCTTGCCAAGGAATTCGTGACGCGCGGGCAAACCAGCAGGTCGTTCGTCACGCGCGATCAGTTGCGCCGCGTGCTGCAGGTATTCATTCCAACGCTGCTGTTCTGCCTCGCCATGCAATGGCTGGGGCTGTATGTGGCGAGTTTCCTGCTAATCGCAGCCTTCATGGTATGGGTGGGTCGTATCGCCGTCTGGAAGTCGCTGCTCACGGCGTTTCTGTTCTCCGGCATCATGTTCGTAACCTTCCAGATCGCTTTCGACGTCATCATGCCGAAAGGGCCGCTCGAAGCCCTGCTCGGCTACTAGCGGCAAAACGCAATGGAAGCATTCGGCCTGCTCATATACGGCTTCAGCGTGTTGCTGACATGGAAGACGCTCTTGCTGATGATGGTCGGCTTGCTCCTCGGCATTTTCGTCGGCGTGCTGCCCGGCCTGGGCGGACCGAACGGCGTGGCTATCTTGTTGCCGCTGACCTTCACCATGGATCCAACCTCGGCCATCGTGATGCTCTCTTGCATATACTGGGGCGCGTTGTTCGGCGGTGCGATCACCTCGATCCTGTTCAATATCCCCGGCGAAGCGTGGTCGGTTGCTACTACCTTCGACGGCTATCCCATGGCGCAACAGGGCAGGGCAGCCGAAGCGTTGACGGCGGCGTTCACTTCCTCGTTCATCGGTTCACTGGTCGCGGTGATCCTGATCACTTTCCTCGCCCCCGGCATCGCCTCTTTCGCGCTGAAATTCGGCCCGCCGGAATTTTTCGCGGTCTACCTGCTCACTTTTTGCTCTTTCGTCGGGCTCGGGCGCGAGGAAAAGTACAAGACCGTCATCTCCCTGTCGCTCGGCCTGATCCTCGCTGGCGTCGGCATGGATACGGTCTCCGGCCAGCTACGCATGACCTTTGGATCTAGCGACCTGATGCGCGGTGTCAACTTCCTGGTCGCAGTCATTGGCTTGTTTGGCATCAGCGAAATCATGCTGACCATGGAAGATCGCCTCGCGCTGCGAGGTCATTCTGCCAAAATCAGTCTGCGCGTAGTGTTGAAAGTGTGGAAGGAGCTGCCGCGATACTGGGTAACGCTGCTTCGCTCTTCCGCGATCGGCTGTTGGCTCGGCATCACCCCGGGCGGTGCAATTGCCGCTTCCTTCATGAGTTACAACCTCGCCAAGCGCTTCTCCAAGGAGAAAGATTCGTTCGGCACGGGCCGCATCGAAGGCGTGTTCGCACCCGAGACCGCGGCGCACGCTTCCGGCACAGCGGCGCTGCTACCGATGCTCGCTCTCGGCATACCCGGCTCGGGTACCGCTGCGATCCTGCTAGGTGGATTGATGGTGTGGGGACTCAACCCCGGGCCGCTGCTATTTGTCGAGCACAAGAACTTCGTCTGGGGGCTGATCGCGTCGATGTACCTGGGCAACGTGGTCGGTTTGATTCTCGTGCTTACCACCGTGCCGTTGTTTGCCGCAGTGCTGCGTGTGCCATTCTCGGCTATTGCGCCGATGATCGTGGTGTCGTGTTCGATTGGCGCGTTCGCTATTCAGAACGCCATGTTCGATATCTGGCTGATGCTTTTGTTCGGCGTTGTGGGCTATGCGTTCAAGAAAATCAACATCCCGCTTGCCCCGTTTACGCTGGCGCTGGTGCTCGGCAACCGGGCTGAGGATGCATTCCGGCTGTCAATGATTGGGGCCGGGGGTGATATGCGCGTATTCTGGTCGAACGGCCTGGTCGGCACGATAACCACGCTGGCGCTTTTCCTTTTGTTCTGGCCGATCTTAGCCGCCGCCTACCGGCGCATGGCGGGGGCGTTCGGAAAAACCGAATTGCCTGTGACCGGTAAATAGGATCCGTAATCTCCTGGTTTGCCATTCCGATACGATAGCGGAGCTAAGCAGTATTACTACGCAGCCTCGTGTTCGCGTTTTTTCAGCTTCGCGACAATGCGGTTTTGTTTCATCCGCGATAAATACTCAACAAAAACCTTGCCCTTCAGGTGATCCATTTCATGCTGGATGCAAACGGCCAGCAATCCTTCGGCGTTAAGGGAGAGTTTTTTGCCGTCGCGGTCCAGCGCCTCCACGGTAATTTTTTCCGCCCGTTCGACCACGTCGAAAATTTCCGGCACCGACAGGCAGCCTTCTTCAAGCTTAGCGGAACCTTCAGCGTGGGTAATCACGGGATTGATTAGCACCAGCAGCTGGTCGCGGGTTTCGGATATATCGATAACAATAAGCTGTTCATGCACGTCGACCTGGCTAGCTGCTAGGCCCACACCCGGCGCAGCGTACATGGTCTCGGCCATGTCATCCGCCAACCGGTAAATACGGGCATCGGCGACCGCCACAGGCTTGGCAATAGTATGCAGCCGCTCGTCGGGATAACGCAGGATTTTCAGGATTGCCATGTTTTTCCACTGATTTTGCGCCCCGTCGGTGTGACGGATTTCACAAATTAACCATTGATTTTGCTTGCTAATTGAATGAACTACGGGCAGAATTTACCGCGTTACATGAAGCTGGGAAAGGTATTTTTCACTTGTCCGCTTCATCAGGTCGCCTCGGCAAAATAGCAAAAGGCTGGAACAACAATGCGTAAAACTCTGCACCAATTTATTATACCTCTGGTTTTGGTGGTCTGCGCCCTGGGCGTCAGTGCCCGCGCCGACGACATGCTGGTGGACAATCCGCCGGATCAATACACAGTGGTCAAAGGGGATACGTTGTGGGGCATTGCCGGCAAATTCCTGAGAAAACCGCAGCGCTGGCCGGAAATCTGGCAAATGAACCAGTCACAGATCAAAGATCCGCATTGGATTTACCCCGGCGATGTAGTTTATTTGGATCGGTCTGGCGCCACGCCACGCTTGACTTTGGGTCGTCCAGTCGCCAATGGTAATAGTAGTGATGGAACAACGATCAAAGTCTCGCCGCAAATCCGTGGTCAAGGCCTGGGCGCTGGTGCGATTCCCAGCATTCCCGCCAGCGCTATAGAGCCCTTCCTGACCCGCCCGCTTATCGTCGAGGCAGGCGCGCTGGTTAATGCGCCCGTGGTTCTCGGCACCGAAGAAGGCCGAGTGGTTATTGGTACAGGCAATATCATTTATGTGGAAAACCTGAACGATGATCGCGCCAATGCCAAGTGGCAGATTTACCGCCAGGACAAACCCTTGCGTGACCCGGATAACGGTGAGTTATTGGGTTACGAAGCGTTTTATCTGGGCGACGCGGTGCTGAAAAAATTCGGCCCCGTGAGTACGATGGAAGTGACGCGCTCGATACAGGAAATCAACCGTGGCGACCATTTGATCGCCGTAACAGAAAACCCATTCCCGTCTTATGTGCCGCGCTCACCGCAATATGCGGTCAACGCACGCCTGATGCATGTGCATGGTGGTGTTGCGGAAACCGGCAAACATTACGTGGTATCGCTCAATAAAGGTGCTACCAGCGGTGTTGAATTGGGCCATGTGCTCACTCTACAACGTAGCGGCGAAACAGTTAAAAGCCTGCGCCGTGAAAACACCCTGATCAAATTACCAGATGAAGAAAATGGCGAAGTGTTTATTTTCCGATTATTCAACCGCATATCCTACGGCATTATCATGAACAGTAAGCGCCCCGTGCATGTGGGTGATGGCGCTATTAGCAGCGGCAAATAATTTTCCCTCTCAGCCTAACCCATGACAGATCGCGATGAGGATGCGCTGTTGTGGGTTTCTCTCGCTTCCATATCAGGCCTTGGTGATGAGTCACTACGCCGGTTGCTCAAAGCTTTTGGACTCCCAGCGAATATTTTTGCTACACCTGTAAGCGAACTTTCCAACCTAGTAAACCGTAATGTCGCTCGTGCCATTGCCGAGGGGCCGGATCTTGAAACGCTAATGCCTACACACGAATGGCTGGCGCAACCAGAAAATCATTTTGTTACGCTCGCCGATTCAACTTACCCCAAAGCATTGCTCGACCTGCCCGATGCGCCGCCGATGTTATATGTCAAAGGCCGTATCGAATTGCTCAACGCCACCAGCATGGCGATAGTCGGCAGCCGCAACGCTACGCCGCAAGGCGAAGAAAACGCCGAAGCTTTTGCTGAAGTGTTGAGTCAAGCAGGTATCTCAGTTATCAGCGGACTTGCGCTAGGCATCGACGCGGCGGCGCACCGCGGCGGCTTGCGCGGCCATGCCAGCACCATCGCAGTAGTCGGCACAGGACTCGATACTGTCTATCCCGCGCGCAACAAAACTTTGGCGCATCAAATTGCGCGCGCTGGCGCGCTGGTGTCGGAATTTCCTTTGGGCACACCGCCGAACCGGGAGAATTTTCCGCGCCGCAATCGCATCATCAGCGGCCTGTCGCGCGGTGTATTGGTCGTAGAAGCGGCGTTGTCGAGCGGCTCGCTAATCACCGCGCGCCTTGCAGCCGAACAGGGCCGCGATGTGTTCGCCATTCCCGGTTCCATCCACTCGCCCTTTTCCAAAGGCTGTCATTCGTTGATCAAACAAGGCGCGAAATTGGTGGAAAGCGCGCAGGATATACTGGAAGAATTAGGGTTTACATCAGCACCGGTAGCCGCAACCGCCGAAGATGCCGGTCAAGCTGTTAATCCGCTATTACAAAGCATGGGCTACGACCCAGTCTCTGTCGATGCCCTGACTGCCCGCGCCAAACTTTCTGCAGAAAAAGTTTCTCAAATGCTCTTGGAACTGGAACTCTTGGGTGAAATCAGCAGCCTCCCTGGTGGTTTATACCAACGTTTGAAAAAGCATTAACCGACATTTCAAGCTTTGCTACAAAATTTCTGGCGCCATCTTTACCGGCGCAATTTTCCGGCAAATCAACATGATGCGCATTAAACGCAAATAGTTTTTCTGCCGTTTGAATGCGAATATGTTTGCATTGCACGCCAAACATTCTTATTATCACTGCCTTCTGGCGCATGGCGCCTATGAACCGGATACTATATATATATGTCCAGCAGCCTGCTTATTGTCGAATCCCCCTCCAAAGCCAAGACCCTGAAAAAATATTTGGGCAAGGGTTACGAAATCCTTGCCTCCTACGGTCACGTGCGTGACCTGGTGCCCAAATCCGGTGCAGTGGATACCGAAAACAATTTCGAAATGAAATATGAATTGGTCGAGCGCAACAAGCGACACGTCGATGCCATCACCGCCGCGGTGAAAAAAGCCGATCGTATATTACTGGCAACCGATCCGGACAGGGAAGGGGAGGCGATCGCCTGGCATTTATCGGAAATCCTGAAAGAAAAAAAATTACTTAAAGGTAAAGAGCTTAAACGCGTGGTGTTTTATGAAATCACCCAATCGGCCGTGCTCGAAGCCGTTGCAAATCCGCGCGACATCGAAATGCCCCTGGTCAACGCGCAGCAAGCGCGCCGTGCGCTGGATTATTTGGTCGGTTTCACGCTATCGCCATTGTTGTGGAAAAAGATACGCCGCGGCTTGTCCGCTGGCCGCGTGCAAAGCCCGGCGCTGCGCCTGATCGTCGAACGCGAAGCGGAAATCCAGAAATTCCAGTCGCAGGAATATTGGTCGCTGCATTTGGAAGCGCTTAAAGGCAAACAAGCTTTCGACGCAAAGTTGATACAGCTCAAGGGCGAGAAAATCACCCAGTTCAGCGTCACCAATGAAAAGCAACAGGCCGAGATCGTCAAGTTTTTGGAGCAGCACGCCAAAGGCAAAACCACAGTCGTCAATATCGAGAAAAAGCGTAAACAGCGTTCACCTACTGCGCCGTTTACTACTTCGACTTTGCAACAAGAAGCCGTGCGTAAGCTCGGCTTCACCACCGACCGCGCGATGAAAGTGGCGCAGCAATTATACGAAGGCGTGGATGTCGGCGAAGGTACGGTGGGCCTGATTACTTATATGCGTACCGACTCGGTCACGCTGTCGAAAGATGCGCTCACTGATATACGCGGCTATATTGGCAAAAATTTCAGCAAGGATTATTTGCCCAAAAGCGAAAACACTTTCGCCAATAAATCCAAAAACGCGCAGGAAGCTCACGAAGCGATCCGCCCGACCGGCATCGCGCGCACGCCGCAAAGCCTGCAGAAATATTTACATAGCGATTTGTTCCGCCTGTACGAAATGATTTGGAAACGCACTTTGGCATCACAAATGACCAATGCGCAATACGATACCGTCGCGGCGGATTTGTCCGTCGGCGGCGACAAAAACCTGTTCCGTGCCAATGGCCAGACGTTGGTGTTCCCTGGCTTCATGGCCGTCTATCTGGAAGACCAGGACGACGCGGAAGAAGAAGGCGAAAGCAAATTACCGGTGTTGGATATGGGCGAGACACTGCCGATCAACAAACTCTACGGCGAACAACATTTTACCCAGCCGCCGCCGCGTTATTCGGAAGCCAGTTTGGTGAAGTCGCTGGAAGAACACGGCATCGGCCGCCCTTCGACGTACGCCAGCATCATTTCCACGCTGCAAGCGCGCGAATACGTCACGCTGGACAAAAAACGCTTCATGCCGACCGACGTCGGCGTAGTGGTAAATAAATTCCTCACCGAACATTTTACGAAATACGTCGATTACGATTTCACCGCCAACTTGGAAGACGATCTGGATATTATTTCCACCGGAAAAAAAGAATGGATCCCGGTACTGAAAAAATTCTGGAAAGATTTCAGCAAGCAGATTACTGAAAAAGAAGGTGTATCGCGCGACGAAGTGACGCAGGAAAAACTCGACGAAGCCTGCCCCAAGTGCGGCAAGCAATTGTCGATACGTCTCGGCCGCCGTGGCAAATTCATCGGTTGCGCCGGTTATCCGGAATGCGATTACACGCGCAATCTTGACGGCTCGACGCAAGCTGACGGCCCGAAAATCCTCGGTGAATTCCCCAAGACCAAACAAGCCATGCTGTTGTTGAACGGGCCGTTCGGACCGTATTTGCAATTAGGCGAAAGTGTCGAAGGCGAAGAGAAAAAGCCCAAGCGCGTGTCGATACCAAAAAATATTTCGCCTGATAATGTCACGCCGGAAATCGCCGTGCAATTATTGTCCTTACCGCGCGATCTCGGCGCACATCCCGACACAAAGAAAAAAGTTATTGTGAATATTGGCCGCTTCGGTCCTTACATCAACCACGACGGTGCATTCAAATCAATCCCGCGTAGCGATAATATTTTCGACATCAACCTCAAGCGCGCAGTCGAATTATTGGCCGAGCCGAAATCCTCTTCGCGCACGCCGCAAGCCTTACGCGTAGTCGGCAAACATCCGGACGATAATGAATCTATAGGTGTATTCGACGGACGTTACGGCATGTATGTGAAGCACGGCGCTGTCAACGCTACTTTGCCTGCTGGTTCGACAGTTGACTCCGTGACATTGGAAGAAGCGATTGAATTGCTCGCCACGCGCGCGGCCAAAGGCCCGAGCAGTAAAAAGCGGGGAGCGAAAAAAGCCGCCAAGAAAATCACAGCAAAAAAAGCGGTGGTAGTAGAAGTGAAGCCCGCCACGAAGAAAAAACCTGTCGCAAAAAAACTAGCAAAAAAAGCGGCAGCTAAAAAACCTGCGGCAAAAAGCAAAAAGAAATAAGCTACGATTCTGTTTAATCAATAAAAATCCGCCATTTTAGGATGGCGGTTTTTCTTTTTATAATTAAATACTTAACTAATTTCTTACTGCCTCAACCAGTAGACAGATCGTCTCTGCGGTAAGTCTCGACCACTTGCCCGTTGGTATCGAAATGCACATCGAACATCCGATTCAGTGATGGACTGGCTTGGTAACGCCAAGTCCACACGCGTTCTTTTTTCAGCGGGAAGGTGACGTCTTCGGCGGGCTTGCCGAGAATGCGCTCGACATCCGCCATCGACATGCCTTTTTGCACTTTGGCAAAATACGGATCGCTCAACACTTGCTCGATGGACTTCAGCACATTGTCCGCGCCGATGGTGGCCTTGAAAGTTTGATAGCCCATCGGGCCTTTGACGAACATCCACAGCGTGCTGCCATCCGGCTCTTTCCATTCGTTGGTAGGCTTACCGTACACATCACGCACATCAAAGCCGGTGGATTGGCCGACTTTGAGTTTGGATGGGTCGGAGATGCGGACTTCACAAGCCATCAAGGACACACAAATGATTATGACCAACAATTTGTTTAAATTAATTTTCATGGGACTTTTCCTGGGTAGTCAATTACGTGCGCGCTTGCGCAACAACACTATTGCATTACCGTCTAAATATAAGCTTTCATACACCGTTATTTTTTAGTCAAAATCCGCATCTCTCGGGTTGGTGAGCGCAGGAATGCTGTTTGTTCGTTTGTATAGCTTTCTAATTTCGGCCCCAAGCCATATGCGCTTGGTGCTGGACAAACACCTGTGGCGCGGTAAGTTAAAGCCGCTGCTAACATACGCTCACTTGAGTCACCGAGTTGCTTGCTGTAATCGTCGCCCACCTGACAAGTCGGCACGAAACCGTCGGGGTAATCACCAAAGCCTTTGGCATTTACCCCCTGAAACTGAATGGCGAAATAAGTTGTCCCGCAATTAGGTGTCGCGAAAAAACCATAAGGCTTGCCACAAGTCTGGGTACCAATAATATTCACCGTCACATCAATGCCGCGCAAACTATTGATAATGGATTCGCTGGCGGAGCAGGTACCTGCAGTAGTAATTACAGTAACTCTGGCAAGGCCAAGCTGGGGTAATTCAGCGCCCTTAGCAACTGAAAAACCTTGTGAAGTAGAATGAAAAGGTACTGTTGTATCTGCAGCAGTAGTGTTAAATGGGTTTTTATCATTAAAAGCCAATCGCTCAAAAGTCTTACCGGTCGTGCTTGCGGCACCAGCAATCATATAAGCCAACTCTGACGCTATGTCGAGGTAGCCGCCGCCGTTATAACGCACATCCAAAACCAGATCGGTGATATTCGCACCCTTAAGTTGATTAATAGCGGTAATCAATTGGCCCTCAGCCGTCGCAATGTGATCATTAAATTGCATATAGCCGACACTGGTACCAGGAATGACTTTAACGTTCTGCACAGGAACAGAGGTTACATTCGCCGAAACCAATGTTACGTTGCGCGGTGTTGTGCTGTTCGCATCGAGAATCGCGAAGGTATGTGGCTCGCCAGCTGTAGCCGGCCTGAACCCTTTGTTAATAGTCGTAACATCAGAACCATTTACTAAATCCACGCCATCAATCGCCAAAACTTCTGCCCCTCGCGCAACAGAAGCTGCTGAGGCCGGCGTTCCGGGGTCGGTATAAGCCACTAGTAATTTACGTGGGGGGCGTGCGGAAATTAAAGCCCATTGCACGCCGTAACCGACCTCCAACCCCGATTGTGATAATGCCTCCCACACGCTGGTGGGATAGATAAAATGAAACCTGTCTTTTGGATTGCCAGATGCCGTGGTCAATGGCGTTTTCAGTACGTCGAAATAATTTATCACTGTGGTGTAACTTGCGGCGTTAAGACTGGGTACCTCTTTGTACCAAAGATAGGTTTCGTCAATATAGGAACGCACCCAATCTTTTTCGTTGGCGACCGCACCCTGTTTATCTGGATAAGGTTGATTGGTGTAAGGGTCTGTGCCTATGCGCGGCACGGCGCATTGGTTAGTTTGTGTTGAAGAGGCTGGAAATGTCGAACTGGGAATGGGCGTTGCTACACCGCCGCCGCCGCCGCCACAAGTCACCAGCGCGAATGACAACAGCACCAGCGCGCACAAAGTTCTTATGCTGGGCGATTGTTTCAATCCGATTGAGTTTTCATTCATTGGGCTGGGCAAAAATATCGTATCGCTTCCTCAAATTGAAACATTTGTCGACAAAAGCATCGATAATTTTTTCTGTAACTATTTTATTATATTAAAACTTTATACGTCCAAATTACGCACGCCGAGCGCTGCATTGGTCTCAATAAACGCACGACGCGGCTCTACGTCGTCACCCATTAACGTCGAGAACACTTCGTCGGATGTTATTGCATCATCGATTTGCACTTTGAGCAGAATGCGCACTTTCGGATCCATGGTGGTTTCCCACAATTGTTCCGGGTTCATTTCGCCCAGCCCCTTATAACGCTGGATGGCGACGTTGCGTTTCACTTCTTCGATCAGCCAATCGAGGCCCGCTTTGAAAGTTTCGATGCCTTGAATTTTTTCGCCGCGTTTTGCAACTGCTCCTTCACGAATCAAGCCTTGCAGCACCTGGCCGGTTTGCACCAGTTGCTGATAGTCGCCGCTTTGGAGAAAATCATTGTCGATGCGTGTGGTGTAATTATTGCCGTGCAAGTTTTTGCGGATGACCAGTTGCCATTCGTCTTCGCCTTCGATAGCTTCAGCGATGATGGTAAGCGCTTCGTCACCGACAGCCTTGGTTAGAATGGCTGCGCTTTTTTCTGCCTCTTTTTTATCTGCCACTGATAACGCGGGCAAGTCGAGCAACACATGCAACACTTGCGGATTGATCACGCGGTCGAGGCGATCGATGACTGCTTCGGACAATAAATATTCGCGCGCGATTTTTTCCAGCGGCGCGCCGGCTAGCGCATCAGCGCCTTCGGCCGGAATGATTTCCGATTGATTCAAGGCTTGCTTGAGCAAATATTGTTTCAGCTCGAAATCATCTTTGAGATAACGCTCGTCCTTGCCGTGCTTGATTTTATACAACGGCGGTTGCGCGATATAAATATGGCCGCGCTCGACCAGCTCAGGCATTTGGCGATAGAAGAAGGTGAGCAGCAATGTACGGATATGCGAACCGTCCACGTCGGCGTCGGTCATGATGATAATGCGGTGATAGCGTAATTTGTCGGCGTTGTATTCGTCCTTGCCGATGCCGGTGCCGAGCGCGGTGATCAGCGTGGCGATTTCCTGCGAGCCGATGAGCTTGTCGAAACGCGCGCGTTCGACGTTGAGGATTTTTCCTTTCAACGGCAAGATGGCCTGGAATTTTCTGTCGCGACCCTGCTTGGCGGAGCCGCCGGCGGAATCGCCCTCGACCAGATAAATTTCGCACATGGCCGGATCTTTTTCCTGGCAGTCGGCGAGTTTACCGGGCAAATTCATACCGTCGAGCACGCCTTTGCGTCGCGTGAGTTCACGTGCTTTGCGCGCGGCTTCACGCGCGCGCGCGGCATCGACGATTTTGCCGCAGATGGTTTTTGCATCCAGCGGTTTTTCCAATAAAAATTCTGCCAGCTTGGCGCCAACGACTTCTTGCACCACCGGGCTGACCTCGGACGATACCAATTTATCTTTGGTTTGCGAGGAGAATTTCGGTTCCGGCACTTTCACTGACAACACACAGGTGAGGCCTTCGCGCATATCATCACCGGTGGTTTCAACTTTGGCTTTTTTGGAAATTTCTTCTTTTTCAATATAGTTGTTCAGCGTGCGCGTCATCGCCATGCGCAGGCCCGTGAGGTGGGTGCCGCCGTCACGCTGCGGAATATTGTTGGTGAAGCACTGTACGGTTTCGCTGTAGGAATCGTTCCACTGCATCGCCACTTCGACAGTGATGCCGTCTTTTTCGCCTTTGGCGTAAAACACGTTCGGGTGCAAAACCGATTTACTGCGGTTGATGTATTCGACAAAGCCTTTGACGCCGCCGCTGAAAGCGAAGTTTTCTGTTTTGCCGATGCGCTGATCAACGAGTTCGATTTTGACGCCGTTATTCAAAAACGACAGTTCACGCAGGCGCTTGGAAAGAATTTCGTAATGGAACTCCATTACCTGGCCGAAAATCTCTTCGTCTGGATGAAAATGCACTTCCGTTCCGCGCTTGGTGGTCTCGCCAATGACTTTCAGCGGCGTAACCGCCGCGCCCCGCTTGAATTCCATGTAATGGGTTTTACCGTCGCGGTGGATGGTGAGTTTTAATAATTTCGACAGCGCGTTGACGCACGACACACCGACGCCGTGCAGGCCGCCGGAAACTTTATACGAATTCTGGTCGAACTTACCACCTGCGTGGAGCTCGGTCATGACGATTTCCGCAGCGGAACGCTTGGGTACCATGTCGTCATCGTCTTTGATGCCCGTCGGTATGCCACGGCCGTTATCAACCACGGAAATCGAGTTGTCTGTGTGGATAACGACTCTGATGTCATCGCAATGGCCGGCGAGGGATTCGTCAATCGCGTTGTCGACGACTTCGAATACCATGTGATGCAAGCCGCTGCCGTCGCTGGTGTCGCCGATATACATGCCCGGGCGTTTACGTACAGCTTCAAGACCTTTGAGGATTTTGATACTGTCAGAGTTGTAATCTTCTGCGGCGTCTGCTGCGGCTTTGCGACTTGCTTGTGTCATGGAAATCCTGAAAAATGGTGTTCGATAATTAATTTAGGCTCTTAGGAAGTTAAGCATCGATTGAGATGTGCTAACTTTCTAATATGATTAGTAAAAATAGATACTATCGGCATTCTCGAATTAGCGAGGCGCAGTTCAGGCGATTGATGAAGTGTTTTGCCTTGG
>JBAVRP010000011.1:0-22852 GCA_049695115.1 Burkholderiales bacterium
ATCCCTCATCCCTCATCCCTCATCCCTCATCCCTCATCCCTCATCCCTCTCTACCGTCGCTTCCACCAAACATATCCTGCCATCGCAAAACACAACAACGGCGCGGCGATTAAAAATCCGAATACCATCAGCATTTGCGCGCTGCGCGAGAGCGAAAGTTTGCTGTCCATGGCGGCGCGTGGTTGTACGCTGATGCGGTTATCTTCCTGCGCCAGCCAATTGATGAGATTCAGGCCGAGGTCAATGTTGCCGCCGTTGCCGACATAAGCGTTGGCGAGAAAGCTACCGCCGCCGATGACGACAGCGCGTTGATTTTTACTGCGCACACTGCGTTCCAGCGCTATGCCAATAGTGACAGGGCCTTTGATGTCGCGCTTGTCGTCAAAGGTTTTTATTTCGCCGCTGCCGGTTTTCACCCACCCGCGCGGCGCGACTTCGATCAGCGGTGTCGATTTCCAGTCGTCGTGGCCTTCCGAGGCGACGGGCCGCGCAAATGGGAATATGGTTTGCAGATTGAAATTATTCGTCGCCGCATGCGGACCGTAGGCCGATGCCAGGCTCCAGTTGATATCGGCGTTCATTTCTGCCGCGGCGGGGTCGATGACTTTTCCTTCGGCCAATACCAACCCTAAAGATTCGAAAATCGGTTGCAGGCCGCGTGAAGGTTCTGCGTCGAGCAATAATAAAATATTGCCGCCGTTGGCAATATACGCATTCACTTTTTTCGCTTCGCCGGCGAGCCACTCGACTTGCGGATGTGTAATGACCAATAACGCTGTGTTGTCCGGCACTGCTTGCGCCACGCCGAGATTCAACGGCGTGGCGGAAAAACCGCGCGCAGAAAGTTGTGTGCCGAAATCGCCGAGGTCGTGATTTGCTTTGCCTATGAGCGAACGTTCGCCGTGGCCGCTGACAAACAATATTTGGCGTGGCGCGTTGCGCAATAACCTTTGTAACGCATTAGTGACCTCGGGTTCATTCAAGGCAGTGAGATTCTCGCGGCGTTTTTCGTATTCAATGGAAATTTCTGCGTTATTACGTATACCTGATTCATTCGCCGCTTTCGGATCGGCAGCAGGATCGACTAAGCGCAGATTAATATTCGCTTTGCTGCGTTGATATAGCGCAAAAAAATGACCGATAATTTTTTTCAGTTTGCCGTCGTCGGACTTGGGTACGAAGGCGGTGATGTTTATCGGGCCTGGCATGTCGCGCAACAGATTGACGCTCGCCTGCGACAGGGTTTGACGCGCGTTCAATGTGATATCACGTTGCGCGTGTAAATGGTTTGCATAGCCAACAACCGCCGCCACCAGCGACAGCAATAATGCTAAAACCAGCCATAAACCGAGAGCAGATTTATTTATATAATTCATTGATTGTATTAATTATTTTAATATCGTTTAGCGCGATCAAGCGCCGCAACGGTGAGTAATAAAAATACCAAGGTCAGTAGCACAAAATAAATACACGCAGTGAAATCAAGTACGCCCAAATTGAATGGTTCGAAGTGATATAAAGGTGAAATCAGCGGTAACCATTTTGAGTCACCGGTGAAGGCGGGTAATTGCGTCAACAAGAAAAGTAGCAATAATGCGGCAATCGCCGCCATCAGCGGATGCAGCGACAAAGCAGAGACAAATAAACTAAACGCTGCGATGAACGCGGCAAATAAAATCAGGCCAAGCAGATTACTCGCGATCAATCCCCAATCCAGCGCGCCACCGAAGCGTAAAGACGCGGCGAGCAGCATGGAAAAAAGTACCATCACACCTAATAAAACCAGTAACGAAAAAAATTTCCCCAACACGATTTGCCGCAAGGAAATCGGCGCGCTAATGAGAAGAGCCAAGGTGCGTTGACGTTTTTCTTCGCTGAGTAAACGCATGGCCAGCAGCGGCGCCAGCAATAACAGCGCCCAGGCTGTGGCGTTGAATGCTGGCGCGATAACGCTTTCCGTCACACCGGGCGCTGCGGGGAGTTTGGCCAATTCCGGTTGCAGCAACAACCATGGATCAATCCGTCCAATGAATTGCCATGCAATTAAGACAAATAAAATGCCCAGCACACACCACAAGGCGGGTGAACGCCCCATCAGCGCGAGCTCCTTACGCAGGATGACGCTCATCATGCTGCCTGCCCCTGGGAATCAGTGATCTGCAAAAAAACCTTTTCCAGAGTCGCGCTATGGCGCGCGGCAAAGCCGTCGAGTTTTTCATCCAGCACGATTTTCCCCTGATGCAAAATCGCCACGCGACTGCAGGTGGTTTCGATGTCGGACAAAATATGGGTGGAAAAAATAACGCTGCTGTCGCGCCCCAATTTGCGGATGAGATCGCGCATCTGGTTGGATTGCGCCGGGTCGAGGCCGATGCCGGGTTCGTCCAGAACAATCACGTCGGGGCTGTGCACCATCGCCTGCGCGATACCGACGCGCTGTTGATAACCTTTGGATAATTTGCCGATCAAGCTACCGCTTTTGTCGGCGAGGCTGCAACGGACTTTTGCCAGTTCCAGCGCGCCGGCTAGGTCTTTTTTCGCTACGCCATGCAGTTTCGCGGCGAAAAGTAAATATTCATCCACCGTCATGTCGGGATACAGCGGAACCACTTCGGGTAAATAGCCCAGATGTTTTTTCGCTTTCACCGGGTCTCGCAGCAGATCCGCGCCGCAAATGTTTACACTGCCGGTTTGGGGAATTAAATTTCCCGTGAGTAGATTCAACGTCGTCGATTTGCCCACGCCGTTGACGCCGAGCAGGCCGAGCACTTCGCCGGCATGCAATTGTAGATCCACGCCGTTGACTGCCGTACGACGGCCATAATTTCTTGTCAACCTGCGGGCGTCAAGCCTGGGTATCGGTAATGTAGCGATGGGAGCAACGGCAGTCATGGACGGTTTTGAAAATATGTCGCTTGTGGAGTGACGCAAATATACCTAAACTGGCTCAAATGCAGAAGAACTATATTGAATTTGGCGACTCTCACAGACTCAATCCCTGCTTATCCCGAATAGTTTGCTATTTTTCAATAGGCATCAGCCCCATGAAACTAAGGTTTTTATTCGTCGCCAGCGTCGCCGCCACTTTGGCTGCATGCGTCGATACTCCGGTCAAAACTGCTGATACCCCGATTGGCAGTGAAACGCCGAGACCCGTGCGTACAAAGATTATTAAAGCTGAAGCGCTGCCGCGCAACCTGCCGGCGCAGGAATTGGACGACGATAAACTGTATGCCTTTCTGGTAGGCGAAATCGCTAATCAGCGTGGGCAGGGTGCCGTAGCGAGTGAAGCGTATCTGGATCTGGCGAAATCTACCCGTGATCCGCGTATCGCCGAGCGCGCCACGCAAATCGCGCTCACTGCGCGGCAGCTTCCGCAGGCGTTAGCTGCCGCGCGATTGTGGAAAGAACTGGAACCTGAGTCAACCAACGCCTCGCAAACCTTGGCGGCATTGCTGGTGAGCCAGGGTAAGCTCAGCGAGGCCGTCGCGCCACTGAAGGCTTTGCTGGCATCGGAAGGCAGCGAAGCGGGCAATACTTTTATGCAAATGAATGCGTTGCTGGCCAAGCAATCCGATAAGGCCGGCGTATTGCAATTAGTGCGCGACGTCGCGGCGGGCTTTCAAACTCTGCCTGAGTCCCATTTCGCCATCGCGCAGGCTGCAATCGGTGCAAAGCAATTCGCTTTGGTTAAAAGCGAAACGGTTATTGCGCTGAAACTAAAACCGGGCTGGGAGCAGGCCGCGCTTTTGCAGGCGGAAGCATTGCGCGAGGCAGACGGCAAACCGGCTGCGGCAATAGCGTTTTTGAAAAACTTTTTAACTTCACACCAGGGTGCGCGCGAAGCGCGACTGTCGCTGGCGCAGCTCTACGCCAGTGAAAAAAATTACCCGGCAGCGCGGGCGGAATTTGAAACCATACTGAGTGGTGCCGCGAATAATCCGGATTTGACGGTGGCAATCGCATTATTATTGTACCAGAACGGCGATATCGAGGGCGCGGAGAAATATTTCAGGCAGGCCAAAGCCAACAATTACAAAGAGCCCGATTTGATTCAGATTTATATGGCGCAAATCCACGAAGACGGCAAACGCTATGACGAAGCTATCGCAGCGTATAAAGCAGTAGGCCGTGGCCAGCAATATTTTTCTGCGCAATTAAAAGTGGCGGCGATTCTGGGCAAACAGAACAGACTCGAAGCGGCGCGGGCTCACCTCAAAACCGTTCAAGCGGAGACAGCCGAACAACGCGCGCAAATTATTCTGGCGGAGACGGCACTGCTGCGTGACGCCAAGCGCAATCAGGATGCTTATGATTTGCTCAACCGCGCGCTGGCAGAGCAGCCGCAATCGCAGGATTTGCTCTACGACCGCGCCATGGTGGCGGAAAAGCTGGAAAAGTACGACGTGCTCGAAAAAGATTTGCGTTTGTTAATCCAGATCGCACCGGAGTACGCCCACGCCTACAACGCGCTGGGTTACACCTTTGCTGAGCGCAACACGCGCCTGCCGGAAGCGCTGGAGTTGATCGAAAAAGCAAATTCACTGGCGCCCGACGACCCCTTTATCCAGGACAGTTTGGGATGGGTGCATTTCCGGCTCGGCAATGTGGAAAAAGCGGCGGCCATACTGAAAGACGCGTATGCGAAAAAACCTGACGCGGAAATTGCCGCGCATCTGGGCGAAGTGTTGTGGGCCCAGGGGGCGCGCGACGAGGCGATGAAATTGTTGAGTTCATCGATGAAAGAGTATCCGCAAAATGAAGCCCTTGAAGCAATTATGAAAAAATTAAAAAAGTAATATAATTAATTGATTAAATTAGATTATTTTACAGATCATCGTTTACTCGCAGTGAACGAAAAAAATATATTTGTTCAGCGGCGGCAGATATTTTTTGTTCCTTTTTTGTTTTCATTTTTGTTCTTGTCTGGTTGCGCATCGGTGCAACTCGCGCCGATATCCAGCGCAACATCCAACATTAACCAGCAGGCCATCACGCAATATCAACTTGCTGGCCGCGTTAGCGTGGCGCAGGGCGAAAACGGCTATTTCGGTAGTCTGCAGTGGAAACGCAATAGTGACAAACACGAAATCGAAATTCTCTCACCACTGGGCCAGATCATCGCGCGGCTATATAAAAACAATGGCATCTACACGCTGACCACAGATGACCAACGGGTGTTCCAATCTCAAGACAGCGAGCAACTCATGCGTGACGCGCTGGGTTTTGCACTGCCCGTCAGCGGACTGGAACATTGGGTGTTGGGCCGTGCATCGCCCAATACGAAATATGATGCGCAGAAATCGGCTGATGGCCGGATTGAGACGCTGTTACAAGAGGGATGGAATATTGCTTATGCTGAATATATTCAGCCCGCTAACGCGGCAGAAGGCGTGGCGGTGCCGAGGAAAATCACGCTTCGCCGCGCTGATTTGACTATCAAGCTAGTGATGGATAGCTGGGCTGTAGGCACCTCTGCCCAGTAAGACTGATTGTAAACCTCAAAACAAACCTTTTGCCTTGCGCACTTTAGCGTTACAATCCGGACTCGTTCACATTCAATCTCAGGTAGTGTCATGACGATATTCTCTTTTATTCGACAATTCGGCATTTCTTTCGTAGCGGTAATTTCACTCTGTATCGCAGTCCCCGCCACGGCTCAGGCCCCAGGGGAAAAGATGCGTTTCTTTTCCATGTCCGGCAAGATAGACGTGATCGACGGTACGCGCGGTGAGTACCACGGCAAAATCAAGTGGGTGCGCTATGGCGAAGAACAGGACATCCTGATGATGGCGCCGACTGGTAAAACACTGGCGATGCTGACGCAAAAAAATGGCGGCTTTGAGTTGATGACCAGTGAAGGTCACTTTCTCCAATCCGGCAGCAGCGAAGAATTGCTGCAAAAAGCTTTGGGCTACCAGTTCCCGCTAAATGGGCTGGATTACTGGGTGCAAGGTACTGCATCGCCGCTGTCCGCATTCCAGTCCAAGCCGAATGCGCAGGGTCAATTTGATTCCATCGCGCAGGATGGTTGGAACATCCGCTATGGCCAATACTTCAAGCCCGAAGGCGACGTGACGTCCAAAGTACCGCGTCAAATTACCGCTGTGCGCGGCGATTTGTCAATCAAAGTATCGGTTGATAACTGGATTGCGCGCAATAACCAATAAGCTTTAGAAGAAAAATGAAACCCATTTTGCCCGGGCCGGATTATCCGGCTCCGGCAAAACTGAATCTCTTTCTGCATGTCACTGGCCGTCGTCCCGACGGCTATCATTTACTCCAAACCGTTTTTCGTTTTATTTCCCGTGGCGATACGCTGCGCTTTCGTCTTCGCAATGATGGCGTCATCGCACGCGCAAGAGATCTTGCCGATGTGCCGGTGGAATCCGATCTGTGCCTCCGCGCAGCGCGCTTGTTACAGCAACACACAGCTTGCACGTTGGGCGCGGATATCGAACTGGAAAAAAAATTACCTGTAGGTGGCGGTTTGGGCGGCGGCAGTTCCAATGCCGCTACTGTATTGCTAGTGCTGAATAAACTTTGGCAAACCGGCCTCAGTCGCGAACAACTGCAAAAGCTGGGTTTGCAACTAGGTGCCGATGTGCCGGTATTCATTTTTGGACAAAACGCCATTGGCGAAGGAGTAGGCGAGCAATTACAAGCGATTACGCTTCCCCCAGCGTGGTATGTGGTTTTGCAACCGCTGGTTATGGTTTCTACTCCTCTGGTCTTTTCTGCAGCGGAATTGACACGAAACACGAAAACAATCAAAATATTGGACTTTTCTTCAGGCGCGCAAAACTTTTCGTCCGAAGGCGGATTTCACAACGATTTGCAGCCGGTTGTATGCGCAAAATATCCAGAAGTCGCCGCGCATTTAGCGTGGTTGGATACGCAGGCAAAAAAGTTTAATAGCAGCGCGAGAATGACCGGATCCGGTGCGTGTGTGTTCGCGGAATTCGCGCAGCGCGGAGACGCTGAAAAAGTTTTCGCTGCATTGCCGGCAGGTATGCAGGGTTTTGTAGCACAAGGCATAGCGCAACATCCGTTGTTGAATGGTTTTTGAATTAGGGAACATGAAGCCCTGATTAAGTTCGATATCTAAGCGAGACTAGGCGCGAACAAAAAATAACGACGCGGCATAGAAATACTATGTAAGGAGTTATTTTTTGTTCGTAACGATGTATCGCGACGATATCGGACTTAAGCGGGGCTTCAAGAGGTAAATTGGGGAGTCGCCAAGTGGTAAGGCACCGGATTTTGATTCCGGCATTCGTAGGTTCGATCCCTACCTCCCCAGCCAGAATGAATAAGCCGGGGCGTAACATTCCACCCAGTGTATTTAGGGATAGACCGTGGCATACGACAACTTGATGGTGTTTACCGGAACCGCCAATCCAAAAATGGCGGAAGACGTAGTGCGGCATCTCAATATCCATCTTGGGCGCGCGACGGTAGGGCGTTTTTCCGATGGCGAAGTGAATATCGAGCTGATGGAAAATGTGCGCGGCAAAGACGTATTCATTTTGCAATCGACCTGCACGCCGACCAACGACAGCCTGATGGAAATCATGGTCATGGCCGACGCCTTGCGGCGTTCGTCGGCGGGACGCATCACTGCGGCGATTCCGTATTTCGGATACGCGCGCCAGGATAGACGCCCGCGCTCGGCGCGCGTGGCGATTACCGCCAAAGTTGTTGCCAATATGTTATCAGGCGTCGGCATAGACCGTGTGCTGACCATGGATTTGCACTCGGACCAAATACAAGGTTTTTTCGACATACCGGTTGATAATATTTACGCCACGCCGATTTTGCTTGGCGATGTGTGGAAGCATGATTACCAGGATTTGATAATCGTCTCGCCGGACGTGGGCGGCGTGGTGCGCGCAAGAGCATTGGCAAAACGCCTCGAAGCGGATCTCGCCATTATCGACAAACGCCGTCCCAAGCCCAATGTGGCGCAGGTGATGAACGTGATCGGCGACGTCAAAGACCGCACTTGCATCATCATGGATGACATGGTCGATACAGCGAACACGCTGTGCGAAGCGGCGCAGGCGCTGAAAAACAGCGGCGCGTTAAGAGTGCTCGCCTATTGTACGCATCCGGTGTTGTCGGGCAAGGCGATAGAGCGAGTGACTAATTCGGTGCTGGATGAATTAGTCGTGACTGACACCATTCCGCTCAGCGCCGCCGCGCAGGAGTGCAAAAAAATCCGCTCCTTGAGCATCGCGGGCTTGTTGGCGGAAACCATCAAGCGCATCAGCGAAGAGAATTCCGTCAGTTCTTTGTTTATGGAATAGCAGTAAGCATATGATTTAATTTAATTTTTTGCAATCGTTTGCTGGTCGCGGCAAACGAAATTTTAAGGAGCAACAAATGGAAATCATCGTCAAAGCAAACACACGGAAAATGCAGGGCACCGGAGCGAGCCGCCGCCTGCGCATTGCAGAAAAAGTCCCCGGCATACTCTACGGTGCAGAAAAAGCCGCCACCCCGATCGAACTCGAACACAACGCGCTTTATCATCAACTGCGCCAGGAAGCATTTCATGCGTCGATACTCACCATGGAGCTCGACGGCAAAAACGAAAAAGTTTTATTACGCGATGTGCAGCGCCATCCATTCCGCGAAATCGTATTGCATGTGGACTTCCAGCGCATCGATGCGGCGAAGAAAATCCACATGAAAGTGCCGTTCCACTTCAAGAATGCCGAGATTTGCCCCGGCGTCAAAATCTCCAGCGGCATCGTCAGCCACGTGATAAATGAAGTGAACATTTCCTGCCTGCCGGCCGATTTACCCGAGTTCATCGAAGTCGATTTGGCCAATCTGGCAGCCGGCCACTCGCTGCACTTGTCGCAGATTCCGCCACCCAAAGGCGTCGAGTTTGTCCAGATCAACAAAAAAGAAGATCCGCCCGTCGCCACCATTATCATCCCGCGTGCCGTAGCGTCGGAAGAAGCGGCTGAAGCAACAGCCACTGCCGCAGCTGATGTACCGGCTGCAAAGCAAAAAGAAAAAGAAGCTGCGCCCGCAGCAGCAGCCGGCAAGGATGCCAAAAAGGACGACAAAAAAGAAGACAAGAAGGACGACAAAAAAAAATAAGAATTATTTTTCTGCAAAAAATAATTCGGTTTTTTTCTTGTCTGAATGTATTGAAGCCCGTCGAAACGACGGGCTTCATTTTTTGTGAATAAGGTTTCCAAGACTTTTGATAGGCGCGATAATGCAGCCATGAACCCAATCAAACTCATCGTCGGCCTCGGCAATCCGGGTAGCGAGTACCGCGATACGCGCCACAATGCCGGCTTCTGGTGGGTCGATCAACTCGCCGCGGAAACCGGCACGCGCTTTAATCGTGAAAGCAAATTCGGCGCGGAAATTGCACGCGTGAACAAAGCCGGTTGTGACGTATGGCTGCTGAAGCCGCTGGGTTATATGAATGAATCCGGCTTGGCCGTCGGCGCGGCGGCGCGCTTTTATCGCCTAGAAGCCGAAGAAATTCTGGTTGTGCACGATGAGCTCGATTTACCGAACGGCACCGCACGTATGAAAAAAGGCGGCGGCCACGGCGGACATAATGGCCTGAAAGATATCATCGCGCACCTGGGCTCGACGGAATTCTGGCGCTTGCGCATCGGCATCGACCATCCCGGCGACAAAAACAGAGTGGTTGATTACGTGCTGCACCAACCAAGCTGCGACGAAATGGACGAAATCGAACTCGCCATGCGCCGCGCGCTGCAACTATGGCCGCTGATGGTAAAGGGCGACCACAGCGCGGCGATGAAAGAATTGCATTCGCAAATCAAAACAACCGCAGCAAAACCTGATCAGGAAAAACCATGAGTCTTCAATGCGGTATCGTCGGCCTGCCTAACGTCGGCAAGTCCACACTGTTTAACGCGCTGACCAAAGCCGGCATCGCAGCGGAAAACTATCCGTTCTGCACCATCGAGCCGAACATCGGTATCGTCGAAGTGCCCGATTCGCGTCTCGCGCAATTGGCGGCGATAGTAAATCCGCAAAAAGTGCAGTCCGCCGTTGTCGAGTTCGTCGATATCGCCGGTCTCGTTGCCGGCGCGTCGAAAGGCGAAGGCCTAGGCAATCAATTTCTCGCCAACATCCGCGAGACCGACGCCATAGCGCATGTGGTGCGCTGCTTTGTCGATGACAACGTCGTCCACGTCGCCGGAAAAATCGATCCTATCAACGACATCGAAGTCATCCACACAGAACTCGCATTGGCTGATCTCGGCACGGTCGAGAAAGCAGTTGTTCGCACCAACAAACTCGCGCGCGCAGGCGACAAAGACGCGATCAAAATGTCCGCGTTACTGGACCGCGTCGAAAAACATTTGAACCAGGGCCAACCCGTGCGCGGCATGAATCTCGATGCCGACGAACAAGCGATGCTTAAACCGATATGTTTAATCACCGCCAAACCGGCGTTGTATGTCGCTAACGTCAACGACAAAGGTTTTGAAAATAACCCGCTGCTGGATAAAGTGCGAGAGTATGCGAAAAAAGAAGACGCGCCCGTCGTCGCCATTTGTGCTGCACTGGAAGCCGAAATCGCCGACCTCGACGACGCCGACAAAAAAGTTTTCCTCGAAGATATGGGCCTGGAAGAACCGGGCCTCAACCGCCTGATTCGCTCAACGTATGCGCTGCTCGGATTGGAAACCTATTTCACCGCTGGCGTGAAAGAAGTGCGCGCATGGACCATCCACAAGAGCAGCACCGCGCCGCAAGCGGCAGGCGTGATACATACTGATTTCGAACGCGGCTTCATCCGCGCCGAAGTCGTCGCATTTAATGATTTCATCCAATTCAAAGGCGAACACGGATCAAAAGAAGCCGGCAAAATGAGACTCGAAGGCAAGGACTATATTGTCAAAGACGGCGACGTGATGCACTTCCGCTTCAATGTGTAATGGTTAATAAAATAAATATAATCAAATAGTTACATAATAACGGAAAATGGCATTTCTCATTCGCCCAGCACAGCCACGCGACGCAGAAGCCATCGCGAAGATTTATAATTACTACGTTCTCAACACCGTCATCACGTTTGAAGAAATCGCGCTGACGGTGGAAGAAATGGCGACGCGCATTAAGCAAATTCAATCTGCAAATTATCCATGGCTTATCGCAGAAGAAAACGGCAGAGTCATCGGTTATGCCTACGCATCAGCCTGGAAAGCCCGCGCCGCTTATCGGCACACGCTTGAGAGCACGGTGTATCTCGACCCAACGCATGTGGGAAAAGGAATCGGCAGCAAACTCTACGATGCGCTGTTTGCGATTTTGCGCGAAAAATCCATCCACGTCGTCATCGGTGTCATCGCGCTGCCCAACGAAGCCAGCATCATCCTGCACGAAAAATTCGGCATGCACAAAGCCGCGCATTTCAGCGAAGTGGGGTTCAAATTTAATCGTTGGTTGGATGTGGGATATTGGCAAGTCAAACTTAATTCGTAGGCTGGGCTGATAAGGCCAGCAGTTCAAGACGTTATATCGTTTTTCTTTTTGACAGCTTTGCTGGGCTTTTCAGCCCAGCCTACCCGCTTAATTTAATGCATGGGTCGATTTGAAAATAGGCATTGCAAAAAAACGGCCCGCATAGCGGGCCGTTCAATTTACTGCTTGCTACAGGAGGTGCTTCAATCATTTACTTCTAATTCAACTTCAGTTGCAGTCACTGAGTTACCAGAAGCTGTACCTTTGGCTTTGACAGTTGTGCCGACCGTTAAAGCGGCCAACGATGTACGCTTGAACTGGGTCGCCGTGTCGATATTTACGGTCACGCCCTGAATGGTCAGCGTCGTAGGGACAGTTGTTCCGGCTTTCGCGTCAAGCTTACCTTGCACGAATACGTCCGTACCGTTGTTACGCTCAACGCGCTTTGCCACCAGCGCGCCAGTCGAATCGGCAAAGGCGGTGATGGTCAGATGATCACCCGCGACCAACTTGGTCGAGAAGTTATCGGCGTTGAATGGACGCATCGCTGCCGGTGTGACATCTTCAAAGCGAGTCGAGCTGTTTACGGTAAAGGATTTACCCAAGACCGTGATTGAAGTCGTCGTCGCGCTTTGCATCGCAGCAGAAAACTTGATGTGTGCTTCGTTTTCTACGCCTTCGCCATCCTCAAACTCAATTTTTTTGGCAACCATTACACCGTTGGCATCGAGGGTGCCTTTGGCTTCCACTTTTACACCAACTTTCAAGTCCGCTGCAGATTTGCCGCTAGGCTCAAATACAGTGGTAGAAGAAGTAGTGACTTTTTGTCCATTCACCTCAAATTGCGTTGGGTCGGGTGCTGTTGAACTTGGCGCGATAGTAATCAGGCCTTCAACTTCAGCGCGGTCGCCATTTTTTCCTTCAATGGTTTTCTTGACTTTGATTTTGGTCGCTTTCAAGATGCCATTAACAGGCTTTTCTGTGCCCCGCACAGCCACTCTGGCACCTTCTACCAATGCAGCAGTATTAGGCGTGACAGCTGCGCCTGAATAATTAATCGTCAGGCCGCCAATTTTGAAAGTAGTAGTGGTGGTGTCGAGGCCGGTAATGTTGCCGCGTACGCGGAATGGCTCGGTCGGCGCGCCTAAATCTTTTTCAATACGGCTGGCGAGAATATTGCCCGTTGCATCGCGGAAGCCATGAACCTTGACCATGTCGTTGATTATTAGATCACCAGCGGTAGCGCCGATGTTGTTATCAATCACCGTAGTGGGACTAACCAATACGGTTTGCCCCATCACACCCAGTTTACCGGCTGAGAACAATACATCAACCGGGCCTCTCACTTCGGTATGGACGCTGATGCTTGAAGCGCTGCCATTTTTTCCGTCGCTTTCAACGCTGCCGTTGACTTCAACAACATGGCTGATTTTGATTTTGTCTTCGGTGATAGCGGAATCATCGTCATCGGAAATTTTTCCTGATGCGCCTTCAGTTTTGTATTTAACGCCATTGACATACACACTGCCAAAGCCGGTGACCGTACCAACTGCCACGCCGGTCCCGCCAGTACCAATGTCAGCGACATTACTGCTGCTGCCGCCGCAAGACGCCAGGAATAGCGCCATTAGGGCCAGGGAAAATATATTTATAAGTTTAAAGATTTTCATGATGTTCTCCTTAATTACGTCTGTGTTCCAAAAAAATAATTTGTGTATTGAATAAAATGAATCAAGTTTCTATTTCCACTTCGCCGCTGGTTGCGTCGACCCTGTTGTCGCTTGCGCCGGTGTTGATGCCCTTGGCTTTGACCTTTGCGCCGATCGAAGCGTCGGCATTAAACTGCGAGCGAGTAATGGACGCGCCACTTGCATTCTTGAATTGGGTATTGATGCCGACTTGCACCTGTACGCCTTGAATAGTGAGTTGTGTGGCGATGTTTTGCTCTAGCTTGCCTTGAATGATGACGTCGTTGGAGTTATTGCGTTCGACTTGTACAGCATTGAGAACGCCACTTGCGTCGGCGAAGCCGCGTATATCCACTACATCGCCTGGATGTAATACAGCTGTCGCGAAGTTATCAATATTGAATGTACGTGCTATGCCCAGCTTGTCTTCAAACTGTGTAGTGGCACTCACTTTGAAAGTTTTGTTGAGTAGAGTAATGGTGCGGTCGGTTTGGCTCAAGCTTTGTATTGCAGCATTGGCGCGTACCTCAGTCGTGAAACCGCCACCACCGGAACCGCCTGACGATTTGAATTCGATTTTGCTAGCAATCAGCACGCTGTTGCTTACGGTGCCTTCCGCTTCAATCCGTTTGCCGTTAGCTAGGTCGGCTTTAGAACCGCTGGGTTCAAATGACACGTTGCCACAAGCATCGACCGCCTGGCCATTGACATCGAATTTGCAGTTGCTGTCGAAGTTGGCGATCTGGCCTTCTACTTCACCTTTATCACCGCTATTAGCTTCGAGCCCTTTTTTCACTTCGATGCTGGTGGCTGTGATGACATTATTCACTGGTGCGGCCGCCGATCTAATTTGCACGAGCAAGCCCGCAACCAGGCCCCCTGCGGGTAGGTTTTTCACCACCACGCCGGGGTAGTTGACGGTCAAGTTACCGATGGTGAACGAAGTAGCATTGACTATTGCGCCGATATTTCCACTGGCTTTAAATTGTCTAGCCGCCGCGTCCTGACGTTCAATGCGGGTGGCACGGATGCCGGCAGCTTCGCGGTAACCGTTCACTTCTACAATATCGTTTAGTTTCAGGTTTGCGGGCAATCCAATGTTGCTATCGATGAGGGTCTTGTCATCAACGATAACGGGCTGGCCCATCACGCCCAGTGTTTTTGCGGCAGTGTCGTGGAGTTTATCGACCGGGCCTTTGAGTTCTTTCATGACGGCGATGCTGTCCGCCGTACCGTTAAGGCTGTCTTGCGACGTGCCCTTGATTTCCACCACTTGGCCGATTTTGAGCTTGTCTTCGCCGATGCTGGCGTCGTCATCGGAAATTTTGGTTGCGTTGGATGTTTTGAATTTCACGCCGTTGACATAGACGCTGCCGAAAGCCGAGATGGTGCCGGAGGAAGCGATGCCGGTTCCGCTGGTGCCGACATCCGCCACCTGCGTGCCACCGCCACCACACCCACCAAGTACCATGGCGAGCACAAGGGCTTGAAAATATTTGGCGTTGTATTTAATGAGATATTTCATATCGTTCCCCATTCAGGCCGATGTTCCTATCAACGTATTACCTATGCGATCCGGAGACAAGGCTCAGTTTCAGTTTTTTTCAGGATCGTATTTATCCTGAAAATAATAAATGCCGATCGAGGCGCGGTTTCTGCCTGTGCCGCCGCTGCTATTCGTCGCGTCGCGGTCATGCTTCGCCAGCAAGGTGTTTTCAATTTCAAGCAATTCTTGCGCATGCCGTGCTGTTTCAGTCCGAACTTTGTCGAGCGCTTCGTCGGGCAGATTATTGGAAAAAACCGTACGATGAAAAAATGTCTGCTCCGGCTTGCACGACAAGTTATGGTCTATGGTGTAAATCAAGTCGCTGACATCACGGCCCATGATGGCAATTTTCGATGCGTCCGAAGTGTGTGGAATATAAGTACGGCCGAGCAGGCGCAATGTGTCGTCGCCCAATTTTTCCACCGCTCCCACGCGCATTAATTCGTCCATCACTGCCCTCGCCGGCATATCCCCGCTGTAACGTTTTACCAAGGTGGCAAAATTCTTTTCGCCCTGATTCAGATGCAGTGTGGACGGCTCTCCGTCCCCCTGGCCTGGATAATCCCGCAACCATCCGCTGATGACGCGGGCAGCGCGGTTATATTCTTCCGCTTCCGTTTGTTCATCAAACGGTGCGATTTCCTGCAAACGCGCGACTTCTTTGCGCGACAAGCCGGTAATAATCGATACCCTTGATGCGGACTGCTTGCGATTAGGCAAGCTGAACTCCTTATCGGCCACATCCACATACACCCACCGCGCCCAGTCGCCAAAAGTGTCATAAGCCACGCCGTGCTTGAGTAAAATTCTCACCAATGGCCGTAGAATAGCCATTGCGGCTGACTGGAGAGTTTGTTCTAGTGTGCGTTTGTTCATAGGCTTAATTGGGATTTTAATCCCAATATTTATTATGTCAAGGTTTTTTGGAGAAATAATTATATCATTCAATAACTATTTGATTTAATTAAATATAATTATTCTCCAGATGGACAAAATAACTAACCCGCGACTGAACTTGACAAACCAGTAGCGAAAATCCAGAATCCGTTTCCCTTTGTCTCACGACAGGGTCGTGAAATATTTTGGCGAATTAGCTCAGCCGGTTAGAGCGACGGAATCATAATCCGCAGGTCCCCCGTTCGAATCGGGGATTCGCCACCAACCCTATACTATATACATCTGTTGAAATGACCGTTCCCGCTGAACCCGCTTGCAGCAGTATCCGCGCACGCGTATTGTCACCATTATGAAATCCCTATTACTAATATTATTTACCAGTTTGTACGCCGTAACAGGCGCGTTGGCCGCACGGCCTTTACCGACCGATGGGCACACCGGCTATTTCCAAGCCTTCGATTACCCGTTGGTGAAAATCGGCAATGACGTCCTGCGCTTGGCACCTGGGGCTCGTATTTTCAGTCCTGACAACAGGATTGTGATGCATAACCAATTGCCCGCCGAGGCACGGGTGCTATATCAGCACGACGTGACCGGTCATGTTATCAACTTGTGGCTGCTCAGCGAAGAAGAAATCCAAACCCTGAAAAAGGCCGGCAAAAAGTTTTAATGGCCAAGCTGTATATCAAAACCTTCGGCTGCCAGATGAACGAGTATGACTCGGACAAGATGGCCGATGTGCTTCACGCCGAACACGGACTCACGCAAACCGATACGCCCGAAGACGCCGACGTCATCCTGGTGAACACCTGTTCGGTGCGCGAAAAAGCCCAGGAGAAAACCTTCCACGACTTGGGTCGCCTGCGCGAACTCAAACTGAAAAATCCTGATCTTATTATAGGCGTCGGCGGCTGCGTCGCCAGCCAGGAGGGCGCGGCGATTGTGAAACGTGCGCCGTATGTCGATGTGGTGTTCGGCCCGCAAACCTTGCATCGCCTGCCGCAGCTCATCGACGCGCGGCGCAAAACCGGCCGTGCGCAAGTCGACGTCTCGTTTCCCGAAATAGAAAAATTCGACAAGCTGCCGCCACCGCGGGTTGAGGGCGTCACCGCGTTTGTGTCCATTATGGAAGGCTGTTCCAAGTATTGCAGTTTTTGCGTCGTGCCGTACACGCGCGGCGAGGAAATCAACCGGCCGTTCGATGACGTAATAAAGGAAATCACCAGCCTCGCCGGGCAGGGGGTGCACGAAGTCACTCTGCTGGGGCAAAACGTCAACGCCTATCAGGGCGAAATGCACGATGGCGAAATTGCCGACTTCGCGCTGTTGCTGGACCATGTGCACGAAATTCCCGGCATAGAACGCATACGCTATTCCACTTCGCATCCGAAGGAATTCACCCAACGTTTGATTGACGCCTACGCGCGTTTGCCCAAGCTGGTGAGTCACGTTCACTTGCCGGTGCAGTCTGGTTCCGACCGCGTGTTGTCGGCAATGAAGCGCGGCTATACATCACTGGAATATAAATCGATTGTCCGACGCTTGAAAATCGTGCGGCCCGATGTCAACATCACGTCGGATTTCATTGTCGGTTTTCCCGGCGAAACCGATGCCGATTTCGACGCAACCATGAAACTGATTAATGACGTCGGATTCGACGGCAGTTACAGTTTTCTTTACAGCGCGCGACCCGGTACGCCTGCCGCCAACTTGGCCGACGACACGCCGCGCGAAATCAAAATGCAGCGCCTCGCCCGTTTGCAAAAGCGCGCGGATGAACTCAACGCCGCTGTCAGTGCCGGCATGGTGGGCACGGTGCGGCGCGTATTGGTCGAGGGCGTGTCTGCGCGGGACGTCAACGAAATTTACGGACGCACGGACAACAACCGCGTGGTGAATTTCGCCGGCGATCTGGAATTGATCGGTCATTTTATTCCGGTGAAAATTACCGAAGCCGTGCGTTACACCCTGCGCGGCGAAATATTGAACTAATTAAACATTAAATATAATCATATGGTTATATTATTCATTAGCAGGAGAAACATGGGCGCGGTGAAAAATGATCTAGCAAGAAAAATCAGTATGGCGCTGGTAGCTTTATCCGCCGCCATGCTCGCCGGTTGCGCTGTCGTCGCCGCCAGCGTCAAGGCGGCTGACGATACAACCGCCACGCTACCGGCAGTCAAACCGGCTACAACTCCAGCAACAACGGGCTCGACGCTACGCCCCTTCAATGACATCATCAAGGAAGCCAAACTCACGCCGGGATTTTTTTCGCTGTGGCGCCAGGACGAAAAAGTCTGGATCGAAATCAAGCCGGAACAATTTGACCAGCCGTTTTTCCTCGCCGTCGGCGTGACGCAAGGCGTCGGCGAACGCGGCATCTACGGCAACATGATGAATCGCAGCCACATTGTCGCATTCAAAAAAATCGGCAACCATGTCCAGTTGATCGCGCGCAACAGCGACTTTGCCGCAAAGGACAACACGCCCGTCGCGCTGGCGGTACGCCAGAGTTTTACCGATAGTTTGCTGTCAACTTCGAACGTCGTCAGCGCCGTGCACCCCGAGCGCAAATCAGTGCTGGTCGATGCCAATCCATTACTGCTGTTTAACGATATTCCCATGATGGCGACTGCGCTCGAAGCGACTTACCGCCAGCCGTATTATTTCGACGCCAAAAACACCAGCTTCGGCACGCTGCGCAACAGCGATGATGCCACCGGCTTTAATGTCTCCGCGCATTACGCGTTGGCGCGGCTGATTTTGCCGCCGATGCCGATGCCTAACGCGCCGCCACCGCCTTCCGTTTCGCCACCTGCCACATTGCAAGATGTGCGCAGCCTGTTCATGGGTTTGTATTACAGTTTTTCAAAATTACCCGAACCCATGCGCGCGCGTCTGGCTGACGACCGCATCGGCCATTTTGTCACCAGGCATTTCGATTTCAGCGACGACTTCAAGCCTGACCCGCAAGTGCGCTACGTCAACCGCTGGCGGCTGGAGAAAAAGAATCCGGCCGAGGAAATCAGCGAACCGGTGCAGCCGATTATTTTCTGGCTGGACAGCAATATTCCTTACAAATACCACAACGCCGTAAAGGAAGGAATTCTCGAGTGGAACAAGGCATTCGAACGAATTGGTTTCAAAGACACGATACAGGTGCGCTACCAAGTCGACGACAGCGAATTCGATACCGCCGACATACGCCATGCATCGGTACGCTGGTTCCTCGGCACCGACGCCCGATTCGCCATCGGCCCGAGCCAGGTCGATCCGCGCACCGGTGAAATTCTCGACGCCGACATCGGCGTGTCCGATGTGTGGACGCGCAATCCGCGCCGCCGTGCAGTGGAGGAAATACCGCGCCCCGCGATTGCTTTCCAGCGCAAGGAAGCGCATTGCGATTACAGCAACGAAATGTCCAATGAGCTGGAATTTGCGCTCGATCTGCTCGAAGCGCGCGGCGATATCGAACCCGATAGCGCCGAGGCGGAAGCCTTTGTGCAAGCGACATTGAAAGACGTCATCACGCACGAAGTCGGCCACACCCTCGGCCTGCGCCATAATTTCCGCGCTTCGACAATTTACTCGCTCGACCAGCTTGCCGATGTTTCGTTTACGCAAAAAAATGGCCTCACCGGCTCGGTCATGGATTACAACGGATTGAACATTGCCGCGCGTGGCGGCAAGCAGGGCGAGTACGTCATGAGCACCCTCGGCCCGTATGATTATTGGGCGATCGAATACGCCTACAAGCCGTTTGATGAAGCGAGCGAAAAAGCGGAACTGCAAAAAATCGCAGCGCGCAGCACCGAGCCACAGCTGGCCTACGGCACCGACAGCGAAGCCGGTTACGGCGGCGCGCAGGAAGGCGTCGATCCGGAAGTGAACCGGCGTGATCTGGGCGCGGATCCGCTGGCGTTCTACCAGCACCGGTTGTTCCTATCGCGGGAATTGTGGGATCGCCTGCAACAGAAACAACTCAAGCCGGGCGAATCTTACGAAAGTCTGCGACGGAATTTCGACGTCGCGCTTGACCAGGTCAAGCTGGCCAGCAACCTGACGGCCAAATATATCGGCGGCGTGGTCAGTGTGCGCGACCACGCAGGCAGCCCGCGCGCGCCGCTCACGCCGGTGGAAGCAAACAAGCAACGCCGCGCGCTGAAATTACTCGAGACGGGAATTTTTTCTGCCGACAGTTTTCGTTTCCGCCCCGATTTCATGCGCAAGCTGGCAGTGAATCATTTCGAGTCCCATGTGAATCCCGATTACTCGTTGAACAATCAAGTCATCAACTTGCAGCGCAGTGTGCTGGATCAGGTGATGAGCGACGGCGTCGCCACGCGGCTCATCGATGCCGAAACCAAACTGGATAACCCGCAACAGGCGCTGAGACTTTCCGAGCTATATGACAGCCTGCAAAACGCTATCTGGAGCGAGTTGCGCAGCAGCGGCGAAATAAATGGTCTGCGCCGTAACCTGCAGCGCGAGCATTTGCGCCGCGTGGCTACCAGTTTGATCCGGCCTAACGGCGGTCCGGCGGATGTGCGCAGCCTGATGCGCGAAAACGCAAAACAATTACAACTGAATATCCAAGCCGCGCTTGCTAAGGCGGGAATGGGCAGAGAAGCCGTTGCGCATTTGCGCGAAAGCCTCGAGACGTTGAATGAAGCTCTCAAAGCGCCGTTGCAAAGAATGGGGGTTTGAACATGGCTGAATCAGAGCGTGCAAAGACCAAGCCTATCGAGCTGGTTTTCACGCCGGTGGATAACCAGCGTCTCGCCAATCTGTGCGGCCCGCTTGACGGCAACTTACGCCAGATTGAATTGGCGCTGGATGTGGTGATCAGCCATCGCGCTGAGCATTTTCGCTTGCAAGGCCATGCCGAAGATACGGCGCACGCCGCGCAAGCCCTGCAGTATTTTTACCAGCGCAGCAATCGTGTCATTGACGTGGAGGATATCCAATTGGGCCTGGTTGAGATGAACCATACGCGTGCGCAAAAAAAGGCGGAGTTGGCCGATGATGCGCCCCATTTACTAACCAAGCGCGCCGATCTGCGCGGCCGCACGCCGCGGCAGGTGGAATACCTGAAAAATATCCAGGCCCACGACATCACCTTCGGCGTCGGCCCGGCGGGCACGGGTAAAACTTATCTTGCCGTAGCGTCTGCTGTCGATGCGCTGGAGCGCGATCAGGTGAAACGCATTGTGCTGGTGCGTCCGGCAGTAGAAGCGGGCGAGCGCCTGGGATTCTTGCCTGGGGACATGGCGCAAAAAGTCGATCCCTATCTGCGGCCTTTATATGACGCGTTATATGATTTGATGGGCTACGAAAGAGTCGGTAAGTTGTTTGAGCGCGCCGCGATCGAAATCGCGCCGCTCGCGTACATGCGCGGGCGCACGCTGAATCATGCATTCATTATTCTGGATGAAGCGCAAAATACTACGCCGGAGCAAATGAAAATGTTCCTTACCCGAATCGGCTTCGGCACCAAGGCCGTGATTACCGGCGACGTAACGCAGATTGATTTAGGGCGCGGACAAAAAAGCGGGCTCATCGACGCGCGCAATGTGTTGCACAATATCCGCGGTATCGCATTCACCATTTTCCAGAGCGAAGATGTGGTGCGCCATCCGTTGGTGCAACACATCGTCAATGCTTACGAAAAACATCAAACAAAAAATACATAATAATCAATTAGTTACGATAATGCCTGCAAAACCCCAAAAAGCGCCGGCATTCTCACTCTCAGTTCAATTCGCGGCCACAGAGAAAAAATCAGGAAAGAAACTACCGACGCGCACGCAATTCCGCCGCTGGGTGAAGGCGGCATTGCAACAGGAGGCGCACATCACGTTGCGTGTGGTTGAAGCGGAAGAAGGCCGTGCGCTGAACAAGCAATTCCGCAAAAAAAATTATCCTACCAATGTGCTGACCTTTGTTTATGATGATATCGGCCCTTTGAGTGGCGACATTGTTCTGTGCGCCCCTATAGTGGAAATCGAAGCGAAAAAGCAGAAAAAAAATATTCTGGCGCATTACGCCCACCTCACGGTACACGGCGTGCTGCACATGCAGGGCTACGACCATGAAAAAAACCGCGACGCCAAGGTAATGGAAGCTATGGAAACCGGCATAATGCAAAAGCTCGGCTACGACCATCCTTATTGCGAAGGAATTCAGTGAAAGCCATCACCTCCAACCAGGTCGAAAGCGGTGCCCGGCGGGCCCTCGACTGGAATGGCATTATCGCGTTTATCACCATCGCATTCCTGCTGGCGTGGACTATCGCCTCGCCCATGTGGTTTAACACCGAAGGGATCAGGCACCCACTCGCGCCGGCGCTTTTGCCGCTGATCATGTTCGCGCCGAGCATTGCCGCGTTTATCGTGATGAGCTGGATCAGCCCGCAGGCGGATATCAAAACCGTCACCGGGCTTAGGATGGGCGATAAAACGAAATGGCCGCGCTACTGGCTGTTGTGCTGGCTGGGGATGCCCGCGCTGGTGCTGGGCTCGCTCGCTCTGAGCGCGCTGTTCGGCGTATATCGGACCGACCTGGAAAATTTTTCCGGCCTGCAACAATTGCTGTCGCAAAAAGAAGATGGAATTGCGGCTTTGGAAACCATGCCGGTGAAATCGCTTGTATCGATTCAGCTCGCCACTCTGCTGATTGCGCCGTTGCTGAATGCCGTGTTTGCATTCGGCGAAGAATGGGGCTGGCGTGGCTATTTGCTGCAGAAACTATTGCCACTTGGTCAGTGGCCGGCGCTGATTATCAGTGGATTCATCTGGGGCTTATGGCATCTGCCGGTGATCTTGCTCGGCTACAACTATCCCCTTTACCCGAACACCGGCTGGTTGTTCATGCTGGTGTTTTGCGTGTTGCTGGGAATATTGTTCGGCTGGACGCGCCTCGCCACTGGCAGTATCTGGCCTGCCGTTATCGCTCATGGGGCACTCAATGGATCAGCCAGCGCCGTCAATCTTTTTGCCGCCGCCGATTCACAAATTGATACTGCGCAAGCGGGCATCACCGGCTGGGTCGGCTGGCTTCTGCTCGCCTCCGCTATCGCATACCTCATATATAGTAAACGCCTGCCCGTGCGAAACTCCACTTAAGGAAGCTCTGATTAAGTGACTGCGCAAAAATATTTTGTTGAAACCAAAATCGTCATGGTCGAAATGATGGCTAAAGATGCGTAATTCGTTATTGAATTCAGCTTTGGGTACGGGTTATCCGC
>JBAVRP010000012.1:0-12811 GCA_049695115.1 Burkholderiales bacterium
GCGTATTTGTCGAATCCGGCAGTGGCAAAGGTGGTCTGTTTCATCGTCGTTCCTCCCTCGTATCCCATCATTCAAATATTACATTTGTTCGATTGGATGCGGGGACTTAATCAGAGTTTCCTTAAGTGAATTTGAATTTAAACAGCTAATTTCGCGCCCGCTTCAAAACCCTAAGCAAGACCAGGAGCGACGTTCAATAATAAATAACCATGGAAGTAAAGTAATTATGAGCGAGAAGTACGAGAAACGAGCTAGACGCGAAACGAACGCACTTTTTTCTGCGCGGTGTAAATAGTCCATAAGCAGAAAAAAGTGGGAGAGTGACAAAGTATAGCGAAGTTTATCGTACTTCGAATGGTGCCCAGAAGAGGACTCGAACCTCCACAGTGTTGCCACCGCTAGGACCTGAACCTAGTGCGTCTACCAATTCCGCCATCTGGGCACGGAAGAGGCAAAATTTTATAGGAATACCACAGATTGTCAACTAAAAAACCAAGTAAGAAAACATCGCTTCGTTCCCGCGATCCACATTTGGCGCGTGAAACGGACAAATATGAGTCCGCTTTGCCCAGCCGCGAGCACATTCTCGACATTCTTACCGAGCACGGCGTGCCGATCGATCCCGAATCACTGCTGCAAATGCTCGACATCGGCGCTGGCGAACAGGAGCTATTTGATCGTCGTCTGCGCGCGATGGAGCGCGATGGCCAGATCATGCGCAACCGCAAAGGCGCGCTGTGTTTGGCCGATAAGCTCGATCTGATCAAAGGCCGAGTTGAGGGTCACGCCGACGGATTCGGCTTTTTGATTCCCGATGACGGCAAGCCGGATATGTTCCTCGGACCGAAGCAAATGCAAGGTGTGTTGCACGGCGACCGGGTGATGGTGAAACAAACCGGCGTCGATCGCCGCGGCCGTCCCGAAGCGACGATAGTTGAAGTGCTGGAGCGGGTCAATAACCGCATCGTCGGCCGCTTGTATTCCGAGCGTGGCGTGTTATTTGTCGTGGCGGAAAATAAGCGCATCAACCAGGACATACTCATCGAGGCCGGTGGCAGTCTTAGCGCCAAGGCTGGCCAAGTGGTTATCGCCGAAATAGTGCAACAACCTTCGAAACACGCCGAGCCGATAGCGCGCATTGTCGAGGTGCTGGGTAATTACGCCGACCCCGGCATGGAAATCGAAATCGCGCTGCGCAAACATGATTTGCCGCACGAGTTTCCTTCTGACGTGGAAAGCGCGAGTAAAAAGTTTTCGCCGACCGTGGGTAAAGCCGACGTCAAAGGCCGCAAAGATGTGCGTGATCTTCCGCTGGTAACGATAGATGGCGAAACTGCGCGCGATTTCGATGATGCTGTATTTTGTGAGCTGCTCACGGAGGGGCGCAGCCTGGAGCGGAGCAGCGGAACGGCGGCCGATAAGAAGAAAGTAAAATTATCTGACGATGGGGAAAGAGGCCGCGAACCGAAAGGCAAAGATTTCCGTCTTGTCGTTGCCATCGCCGATGTCAGCCATTACGTGCAATCGAAAGATGCTCTTGATCGCGAAGCCTACAATCGCGGCAACTCCGTGTATTTTCCGCGCCGAGTGATACCCATGCTGCCCGAAGTATTGTCGAATGGTTTGTGTTCGCTCAATCCGGAAGTCGATCGACTGTGCGTGGTGTGCGACATGACCATTACGCAAAATGGCGACATCAAGGAATACGAATTTTACCCGTCGGTGATGCACTCCAAAGCGCGGCTGACTTACAGCAAAGCGTGGGCGATGTTGCAGGATCCCCATGGCGCGGATGCGAAACAATACGCCAACGTATTACCCCACGTACAAAATTTATACAAATTATTCAAAGTGCTGTTAAAAGCCCGCGCCAAACGCGGCGCCATCGATTTTGAGACCACCGAAACGCAAATGATTTTCGACGACAAGGGCAAGATCGAAAAAATCATCCCGGTCATCCGTAACGACGCGCACAAGCTGATTGAAGAATGCATGCTCGCCGCCAACGTCAGCGCGTCGGATTTCCTGGCGAAAAACAAACAGCACACGCTGTATCGCGTTCACGAAGGCCCGACCGACATCAAACTTGAAGCCTTGCGTGAATTCCTCAAGGAATTCGGCTTGCAGCTAGGCGGCGGCGATGCGCCGCACGCCAAAGATTACGCAGCGCTGCTGGAGAAAATCAAGCCTCGTCCCGACGCGCGCCTGCTGCAAACGGTAATGCTGCGCTCGTTGCAGCAAGCGGTTTATAGCCCTGACAACGTCGGCCATTTCGGTTTGGCCTATGAAGCCTATGCGCATTTCACTTCGCCGATACGCCGCTATCCCGATCTGCTGGTGCATCGCGCAATCAAGGCCGTGTTGAACGGGGAAAAATATAACCCCGCAGGCAAATGGGCCGAGCTTGGCGTGCATTGTTCGCAAACTGAGCGCCGCGCCGACGACGCGACACGCGATGTCGAGGCCTGGCTCAAGTGCTATTACATGCAGGACAAACTCGGTGAGGAATTCAACGGCACCGTCAGTTCCGTCACCAGCTTTGGCATTTTCGTCGCGCTGGACGATGTGTATGTCGAGGGCCTGGTGCATATCTCCGAACTTGGCACGGATTATTTCCATTTCGACCAGGCCAAGCATCGCCTGCTCGGCGAGCGCACCGGCAGGCAATACCGCATCGGCGACCGGGTGAAAATTAAAATCGCGCGTGTCGATCTGGAAACCACCAAAATGGATTTTGCCTTGGTCGAAGAAAAGCCAAGCAAAGAAAGCGCGCCGATGTTGCCGCACCATGTCCCTAAATTAAAAGCAGCGGTGAAAAAATCAGCCAAAAAGGCCGCCAAGAAAACAAAATTCAAATAGTTAAGCAACTATTTGATTAATATATATTATTTACGTGACTAAACTCCCCCTTATATACGGCTTTCACGCGGTCACCAGCCGTTTGCGTTCCAGCGCGGCGAGTGTGAAAGAACTGTTCGTCGAAAATTCGCGCACAGACAGACGCGCGCAAGATCTCATCGCGCTGGCTGAATCGCATAATATTCGGGTGATGCTGGTCGATACCAAACGTCTCGATGGCATGACCGGCTTTGCGCGGCATCAAGGTGTGGTGGCGGCCGTTGAGCCGGTGCAACTTGCGGCGCATATCGAAGATGTGCTGGAGAATCTAACCGAGCCGCCGTTTTTGCTTTTGCTCGATGGCGTCACCGATCCGCATAACCTCGGCGCATGTTTACGCGTGGCTGACGCAGCGGGCGTGCATGCCGTCATTGCGCCGAAAGACCGTGCGGTCGGCTTGAATGCCACGGTAGCCAAAGTCGCATCAGGCGCAGCGGAAACCGTTCCTTACATCACCGTCACCAATCTCGCGCGCACTATGCGCGAGCTGAAAGAACAAAATATCTGGCTGGTCGGCACGGACGGCGAAGCGACGCAATCGTTATACGGCGCAAAGCTCAATGGGCCGCTCGGTTTTGTGTTGGGCGCGGAAGGTGAGGGCATGCGCCGCCTCACGCGCGAAACCTGCGACACACTGGTGAGCATACCGATGCACGGCACGGTGGAAAGTTTGAACGTCTCGGTGGCTAGCGGGGTGTGTTTGTTTGAAGCGGCTCGACAACGCATCACACAAGACAAATAATACATTGATAGTGTCGAATTTTTATCAAATCCGGCAGTCATAGTATGGCAAACAATAAATTATATAACTAGTTGATCATATTTAATAAATTAACGAGGAATTCGACATGCTTAGTTGGCAGCGTTTGTTCAAGGGATTACAAATCATGACTATGTTAAGTGTTGTTAGCGCATTACCGGTAGCGGCGGCAACGCTACCGCAAGGCATGGAATTCGTCACGTCAGTGGAAGGCATCAACGAGTACCGATTGCAAAACGGATTGCGTGTATTGCTGTTTCCTGATCCATCGAAAGAAACCACCACGGTCAATATCACTTATCTAGTCGGTTCGCGCCACGAAAATTACGGCGAGACCGGCATGGCGCATTTGCTTGAGCACCTGGTGTTCAAAGGCACGCCGAAGCATCCGAATGTGCCTAAAGAACTGAGCGAACACGGTGCGCGGCCCAATGGCACGACATGGCTGGACCGCACCAATTACTTCGAAACCTTTTTCGCCACCGACGCCAACCTCGAATGGGCGCTGGATCTGGAAGCTGACCGCATGGTGAACTCTTTTATCGCCAAAAAAGACCTCGACAGCGAAATGACCGTGGTGCGTAACGAATTCGAATCGGGCGAAAACAATCCGCAAAGCGTGATGTTCAAGCGCATCACCAGCGTTGCCTATGATTGGCACAACAACGGCAAATCGACCATCGGTAACCGTAGCGATATTGAGAACGTGAACATCGAACGGCTGCAGGCGTTTTACAAAAAACATTACCAACCGGACAATGCCGTGTTGGTGGTAGCGGGAAGATTCGACCCGGACAAAACCCTGGCGCTGGTGAATAAATATTACGCGCCGATTCCAAAGCCGACGCGCAAGCTCGATACTTTGTACACAGTTGAACCAGTGCAGGATGGTGAGCGCAGCTTCGTCATTCGCCGCGTGGGCGATGTGCAATTGCTGACACTGGCTTACCATGTACCGTCAGCACAGCACGAAGATTTCCCCGCCATACAATTGCTGAATACCGTATTGGCCGATACACCTACCGGGCGTTTGCATAAATCCTTGGTAGAGAAAAAATTGGCCGCGAGTGTCAGCGGTTTCTCCGGACAATTCCATGATCCCGGCCTGAGCATGTTTTTCGTCACGCTGGGTAAAGCCGACGCGATCGAACCAGCGCGTGACGCGATGCTGAAAAATATCGAAGCGCTTGCGACGGAGCCGATTACGACGGAAGAGCTTGAACGTGCGCGCAGCAAATATCTGAAACAATTCGATTTGAACCTCGCAGCAACGGAAAGCGCCGCCATCGGATTGACCTCAACTATCGCGCTGGGCGATTGGCGGCTGCTGTTTCTCGACAGAGATCGGGTGAAAAAACTCGGCGTCGCCGATTTGCAACGCGTCGCCAATACTTATTTCAAGCCGAGCAACCGCACGCTGGGACAATTCATTCCCACGGATAAACCTGACCGCGCGGAAATTCCTGCTGTGCCGAATGTCGCGACACTGCTCAAGGATTACAAAGGCGGCGAAGCAGTAGCGCAGGGCGAGAACTTTGATCCGTCGCCAGCCAATATCGAAGCGCGCACCAAACGTAGCTCAGTGCCCGGCGGTTTGCAACTCGCTTTGCTGCCGAAGAAGACCCGCGGTGCGACAGTAAACGCCAATTTGCAATTGCGCTTCGGCGACGAAGCCAGTTTGCAAGGCAAAGGACCGGCAGGAACGTTGACAGGCAGCATGCTTGCCCGCGGGGGTAAGCGCTTGACACGCCAGCAATTGCAGGATGAATTCGACAAGCTGAAAGCACAGGTGAATATCGGCGGTAACGCCATGGCTGCCAACGCCGGCATACAAACCACGCGCGAAAATTTGCCTGCTGTGTTGAAGCTGGTGATAGAAGCCCTTCGCGATCCGGTTTTCCCCGAAAGTGAATTCGTCCAACTCAAGCGCGAGATGATAACGGGACTGGATGCGCAAAAACGCGACCCGCAACCGTTGGCGTTTAATGCTTTCAGTCGGCAACTCAACGCGTATCCGAAATCCGACCCACGATACACCGGCACGTTTGATGAAACCATTGCCGATGTTAACGCGGTGACGCTGGATGAAGTCAAAGCCTTTCACGCTGGTTTTTACGGCGCGTCGAATGCGCAGTTGGCTATAGTCGGTGATTTTGATGAAGCCGCAGTAACAAGAACCGCCAGTGAAAATTTAGGCGCGTGGACCAGCCCCAAGCAGTTTGCACGATTGGTAGCCAAGCTGCCCAACCCGACTGTTGCCAATCAGAGTTTGGAAACACCAGACAAGGCCAACGCTGTGTTTGTCGCCGGCATTCCATTCCCTATGCGCGACGACGACGCGGATTACCCGGCGATGGTGTTGGGAAATTACATGATGGGCGGCGGTTTTTTGAGTTCGCGTCTCGCCACACGCATCCGTCAGAAAGAAGGTTTGAGTTATGGCGTCGGCTCCTTCCTGCAGGTCAACTCACAGGATAAAGTCGCCACCTTCGGCGGCAATGCGATTTACGCGCCGCAAAATGCCGCCAAACTAGAAGCGGCGTTCAACGAAGAAATCGCGCGCGCATTGAAAGACGGATTTACCGCAGAAGAAATCGCTGCCGCAAAATCAGGTTTGCTGCAATCGTATAAAGTGAATCGCGCGCAGGACGGTGGCTTAGCCTCAACGCAAGCGAACTATTTATATCTGGGGCGTACCTTCCGCTGGAACGAAGAGCTGGAACAGAAAATCGCCGCGCTGACGCCTGAAGCGATCACCGCCGCTATGCGCAAACATATCGATCCAACAAGATTTACCGTGGTGAAGGCGGGAGATTTTGCCGGGAAGCCGGCGGTGAAGTGATTTTTATTTTGTGGATGACCCGCCGTTTTTTATTACAAATCGAATTCATTCAAGCTGTATTTTTTTTCTATACAGCCTCAACATGGCTCCCATCACAAGTAAGAGCAGCGCCGGATCAAAACTATTGTTCTTGCCAATAGTACATCCGGCCGTAATAACTTTTGGCCCATGGCCGTAACCGAAGGCGGGATTAACCGGCGTGCCGGGTGCGGCAGGATTGTTGATGTTGTTGCCGGTGCCATTTCCCTTTAGAAACTGTCCGCCTAAATTGCATAAATCATCGTTGGTATAACTCACGTAACCTGAACGATCGCCAATCACAGTGGGATGAAAAGAAACCGCGACTGTGCAGGTTTGATTTGCGGTCAGGTTTATGCCGCAGGTGGTAGTGGGTGCAGGCTGAACGAAAAAATCCCCGGATGCATGCACCGCCAGGAGCAGATCGGTCTGCAAAAAATTTTTGATAGTAAAGGATTTCGTTTCGGTGTTGACGGCACCAATTGCCGTATCAGGAAATTGTTGTACGACAAGGACCGTGGCGGGACAGGCGAAAATTTCGCTCACGCCAAGCAGCGTTACCGAATGCGGGCTACCAGTAAGGTTGCTATAAAACCGCACTGAGCCGCTACGCCCGGGTTTGGTTTGCGGCATGTACCAGACATTGAATGTGCAGCCTTTGCCCGGCTCGATGGAAGTGCAGGGTAGGTCAGGTTTTCTGAAACACAAAATGCCTTCGGTGAAACACGGATCGCCGAGCGAAAACTCAGGCGACACTTTCATATCGTCTATTGTCAGCGTGGTGTTGCCGGTGTTGCTCAAGGTCACCAGCTTGGGTGCGCTGATACTGTTGACCGCTTGCAACTCGAAAAATAACGAGTGTTTATCCAGGTTGCCCAGCGGGATGCCGAAGGCCAGAGTAGAAACACAGGCTAAAATGCCTGCTATATATTTAGTTGAATATATTGACATTTTTTAGGATTGCCTGAGTCGGAGTTTTAGCCCAATAATATCGCTACATCCTGCTGCGCTCATTCATTTGAACGCCTTCTATATAAATTTAGCATCGCAACAAGCATAAGCATAATCAGGACAGGATCGAACACGCTGCTTTTGCCCATGCTGCAGCCTTTAATATCCGTCGTCGTATCGCCACCACCGACGCGATCATTGCCCTTGCCTGCATTGGGGTCTGCCTGAGTCGGCGCTGTTGGATTGACCGGTGCGCGTGTCACCGCTGGTTTAACCGGATTTGTGCCCGTGCCAACCCCCTGCAGAATGGCATCGGCAAAGCCGCAAACATGAGGCTGGCTGTTGAAGTAAATATTTCCGTTACGCGTACCTTCAATCACGGGGTTAAAAGTCACGGTGACATTGCAACTACTATTCGCGGGCAAGGGTGACTTGCAATTATTTTCCTGTCTAAAATCTCCATTCACGGAAATGGCCAGCGGTAGCTCTGATGCTCCTGACGTAATGGGAAAGATTTCTGTTGTGGCGCTTGCGGCACCGAATTGGGTGGAGGCAAATTTTGTGGTCGGCACATTTGAGCTTACCGTACACGTAGTGGAATCGGTGGCGCCGATCAAAGCGACTGACGCATTGGCATCAGCCGCATTCGTCGTAAATTGCAGTGAGCCGATGGAAGAATATTTCTGCACCTGATTTATGCCGGGGTCATTCACGGGCGTGTACCAAACATTAAAAGTGCAACCTTCTCCGGGCTGCAAAGTTGTGCAAGGCAGTGCAGGCGGAGTGCAATTACTGGCTGTGTTGGAACAGGCGTACGTTGCGCCAAGTGAAAACTCGCCGGAAATTCGGATGGCCGTAATATTGAGATTCGAATCGCCGGTGTTACTCAAGGTGATCGCGAGCGGCGAGCTGATGGTTTTAATAGTCTGTACTTTGAAATCCAGAGTTTCGGCGTCGAGATGGGCAAGTGGTACGGCGTGTACCAAGGGCGACAAACAGCCAAACAATAAAATTATATATCTATTTGAATATATTGACATTTTTAACCTATGCTTCTGTGTCGCATGATAAATAAAAATCAGTTTATCCTCTTGTTCCCATTCATGCGAGTGGCGCGCGCATGTTAATATCTGGTTTCAGTTTTTTTCTCAACATACCTACAGAAAGCGCCCGCCATGTTCTCTGCCCAAAATACTATCGCCCATACAGACCCCGAACTCTGGAATGCCATGCAAGCTGAAACGAAGCGGCAGGAAGACCATATTGAATTAATCGCGTCGGAAAATTACACCAGCCCTGCGGTGATGGAGGCGCAAGGCTCGGTGCTCACCAACAAATACGCCGAAGGTTATCCGGGCAAGCGTTATTACGGCGGTTGCGAGTTTGTCGATATCGCCGAGCAACTGGCGATAGATCGGGTGAAAGAATTATTCGGAGCATCGTTCGCCAACGTGCAGGCGCATTCCGGCTCGCAGGCCAACCAGGCGGTATATAACGCCGTGCTCAAACCAGGCGATACCATACTCGGTATGTCGCTCGCGCACGGCGGACATTTGACCCACGGCGCCAGCGTCAGCTCCAGCGGCAAATTGTATAAAGGCGTCGCCTACGGTTTGAACGCCAAGGAAGAAATTGATTACGACCAGGTCGCACAACTCGCGCGTGAGCACAAACCGCAAATCATCGTCGCGGGGGCGTCGGCTTATTCGCTGCACATCGACTTCAAGCGTTTCCGCGAAATTGCCGACAGCATTGACGCGTATTTCATGGTCGATATGGCGCACTATGCCGGTTTGATCGCGGCAAAATTTTACCCGAGCCCGGTCGGCATCGCCGACTTTGTCACCAGTACCACGCACAAAACTTTGCGCGGCCCGCGCGGCGGCATCGTGCTGACGGAAAAAGAAGAATACGCCAAGCTGATCAACTCGGCGATTTTCCCCGGCATCCAGGGCGGACCGCTGATGCACGTCATCGCCGCCAAAGCCGTCGCGTTCAAAGAAGCCATGACCAAAGAGTTCCGCCAATACCAGGAACAAGTTATCGACAACGCGCGCGTGATGGTGAAGGTGTTGCAGGCACGTGGGTTGCGCATCGTCTCCGGCCGCACCGACAGCCATTTGTTCCTCGTCGATCTGCGCGCCAAAAAAATCACCGGCAAGGAAGCCGAAGCGCAACTCGGCCGTGCGCACATTACCTGCAACAAAAACGCGATTCCGAATGATCCGGAAAAACCGTTTGTCACCAGCGGCATCCGTATCGGCACGCCGGCCATGACGACGCGCGGCTTCAAAGAAATCGAAGCGGAAAAACTCTCGCACCTGATCGCGGACGTGCTCGACGCGCCGGGCAAAGAAGCCGTCATTAATGAAGTGGCGAAAGAAGTGCAAGTGATGTGCGCCAAATTTCCGGTGTACGAATACCCGATTGTCGATCGCCGCCATAATGCGGCATAGACTTTAATACATGCGCTGCCCGTTTTGCGGAGACCCCGACACTCAGGTGATTGACTCGCGCGTATCCGACGAAGGCGACAGCATCCGCCGTCGCCGTCGTTGCAGCGCATGTAACAAACGCTTCACCACCTTCGAAACCGCCGAAGTGCGCGCGCCGCAAATCGTTAAACAAAATGGCAAGCGCGAAGATTATTCGCCGGGAAAAGTCCGCACCAGCTTCATGCGCGCCCTGCACAAACGCCCTGTCACCACGGAACTGGTCGATGCCGCCATCGACCGCGTCGGCCAAAAAGTATTGGCGCTCGGCGAACGTGAAATCGAATCAAGACGCATCGGCGAAATGGTCATGGAAGAACTACGCAAAATAGACAAAGTCGCCTACATCCGTTTCGCCAGTGTTTACCGGAGTTTTCAGGATGTGGAGGATTTTCATGATGTGATTAGGGATCTTCATAATGATTGATTTTGGCTACGGCATAACATTTTGCTGTGCAAAATGTGAGCCTACACCGCAACAAGCTCTGCGAGCGTGTTGTCATGACGTCATTAGAGATTTGCACAACGATTAAAGATTTTTGTTTCTCGCAAATGATTAACGAAAAGCGTGCACATTGTATTTAGTGAAAAAAAATACGAGCGTCCCCTCCCATTCAAGGGGAGGGATAGGGTGGGGATGGGTGTCCAAACTAACGAAAAGACTCTTGCAAAATAGTTAAATAAAATCAAATACTTATGGATCATCTCGAAGACCACATATTTATGTCCAAAGCCCAGCAACTAGCAGAGCTCGGCCTCTTCACCACCACACCCAACCCCAGAGTCGGCTGCATCATCGTCAATCAAAATAAAATAGTCGGCGAAGGCCACCACCGCAAAGCCGGTGAAAATCACGCCGAGATCGAAGCGTTACAAATGGCCGGCGAAAAAGCGCGCGGCGCAACCGCCTACGTCACCCTCGAACCCTGCAACCATCACGGCCGCACGCCACCCTGCACCGACGCACTCATCCAAGCAGGCATCACGCGCGTAGTCGCCGCCATGCAAGACCCGAATCCATTAGTCTCAGGGCAGGGACTGGAAAAACTCCGCGCAGCGAATATAGAAGTAACAACCGGCGTCATGGAAAACGAAGCGCGCGAACTCAACATCGGCTTCATCTCACGCATGACGCGCAACCGCCCGTGGGTGCGCATGAAAATCGCTGCCAGCCTCGACGGCAAAACTGCGTTGAGCAACGGACATAGCCAATGGATCACCGGCCCCGATGCCAGACGCGACGGCCACCGCTGGCGCGCCAGAGCCTGCGCCATCCTCACCGGCGGCGGCACCATAAAAGATGACAACCCACAACTCACGGTACGCGATGTTGAAACCAGCCGACAACCTTTGCGCGTGATTGCCGATAGCAAACTGGAAACGCCAAGCGACGCAAAAATTTTAATCGGCGGCAACGTCCTCATCGCCTGCGCCATACAAAACGAATCTCTCGCCGCGCCACTACGCGCGAAGGGCGCAGAAATAATTGTGTTGCCCAACGCATCAGGCAAAGTCGAACTGCCGCAACTGTTAAACGAATTAGCCAAACGCGGCATCAACGAACTCCACGTCGAAGCCGGCTACAAACTCAACGGCTCGCTGCTGCGTGAAGGCTTGGTCGATGAACTGCTGATTTATCTCGCGCCGTGTTTTTTGGGAGATGGCGCGCAGGGGATGGCGAATTTGACTGAGCTGGCTGATTTGAAAAATAAATTGGCTTTGCGGATTGTTGATACGAGGATGGTTGGGAGTGATTTGCGTTTGATTGCCAAGTTTTATTCATAGATAGATGAAGTTTTTGCTTTATCTATAATTCAGAGCTGGAGGAAGTATGCATAAACCTGCCAAAGTCGTTGTTGAAAAAAAGCGTGATTTGTATACATATTCCGAGCTCTGGCATGCATCTGAATGTGTCTTGAAATCTGGAATTGAAAATCAGTTCGGCTCTTCATGGCAATTTTTGTCGAGCCTTTTACTTACGGTTTTTACATTTGAAGCTTATCTTAATCATGTTGGTATTCGAACTATTAAATGTTGGGAGCAATGTGATCGTTTGCCGCCATGGTCAAAATTCGAATTATTGTGTGAAACACTGGAAGTGAAGTTTCCAGATAATACAGGCGCAAGGCCTTTGCAGACCATATCGAAGTTACTAGACTTTAGGAATACTGTAGCTCATGGTAGGTCAGAGATTGTTGCGAAAAAAGAGATTAGAGACGCAGATCATCAGCTGGATGCTTACCTCGGTGAGAGGCCACTTGCAGATTGGGAGCTACTAATTCAGACAAAAAATTTTGCTGAACAAGCGAGAGAAGATGTTTATAAAACTTTAGAGCGCCTGCACGAGCAGCGAAAAGATGATAAAGAAAGTTTGTTTACATTTGGCATGGGTGTCCACGGAGCATCATTGGTAGAAGCGCCCGGTTAGTAGGATGGGCGCAACCCATCAACTCTGGTGAAAAAATAGTTGTGGTTATTTGACGAGTGATACGATGGGTTGCACCCATCCTACGAAATTTTCTGGGCTTATCAGCGCCAGCCTACGGCCCCGGTCCAGCAATCGTAGGGTGGGCAAAGCGCAGCGTGCCCACGCGGGCGCTGTAAAACGCATAGATAATTTTATTCAAATCACCAAGCTTTTTATATTGAATTAAATACCCTGTTTCTTTGGTTGGTGGGCACGCTCTGCTTTGCCCACCCTACGGAATCTGCTTTTACTTCTGACCTAAGGAAGCTCTGATTAAGTGACTGCGCAAAAATATTTTGTTGAAACCAAAATCGTCATGGTCGAAATGATGGCTAAAGATGCGTAATTCGTTATTGAATTCAGCTTTGGGTACGGGTTATCCG
>JBAVRP010000013.1:0-6517 GCA_049695115.1 Burkholderiales bacterium
GGCGTATTTGTCGAATCCGGCAGTGGCAAAGGTGGTCTGTTTCATCGTCGTTCCTCCCTCGTATCCCATCATTCAAATATTACATTTGTTCGATTGGATGCGGGGACTTAATCAGAGTTTCCTTAAGAACAACTATGTCCCATGTTCTAAAACTCTCCGGCCTTGAGCCATTAGTCATCGACGACAACTCTCTATTCGTCAACGTCGGCGAACGCACTAACGTCACCGGCTCGAAAGCTTTTGCGCGTTTAATCCTCAGCGAAAATTACACTGAGGCGCTTGCCGTCGCGCGGCAACAGGTGGAAAACGGCGCGCAGATGATCGACGTTAACATGGACGAGGCAATGCTCGACTCCAAGGCGGCGATGGTGAAATTTTTAAATCTCATCGCATCGGAGCCGGATATTTCGCGGGTGCCGGTGATGATCGATTCTTCCAAATGGGACGTGATCGAGGCTGGCTTGAAATGCGTGCAGGGCAAGTGCGTGGTCAATTCGATTTCCATGAAAGAAGGCGTGGCGGAATTCAAGCGCCAGGCCAAACTGGTCCGGCGCTACGGCGCGGCGGTGATCGTGATGGCGTTTGATGAAAAAGGCCAGGCCGACACCTACGCGCGCAAAACCGAAATCTGTAAACGTAGTTACGATATTTTGGTGAATGAAATCGGTTTCCCGCCGGAAGATATTATTTTCGATCCCAATATTTTTGCTATCGCTACCGGCATTGAAGAACACAATAATTACGCCGTCGATTTCATTAACGCGACACGCTGGATTAAACAAAATCTTCCCCACGCGAAAATTTCCGGCGGCGTGTCGAATGTGAGTTTCTCTTTTCGTGGCAACGACGCAGTGCGCGAGGCGATACACACGGTATTTTTGTACCACGCCGTCAAAGCCGGCATGACCATGGGCATCGTCAACGCCGGGCAACTGGGCGTGTATGACGAAATCGCGCCGGAGTTGCGCGAGCGCGTGGAAGACGTGGTGCTGAATCGACGGCCCGACGCAGGCGAGCGGCTGGTGACGTTCGCCGAAAACATCAAAAGCGGCGGCAAAGTGCAGGTCGAAGATTTGGCCTGGCGCAGCGAATCGGTGGAGTCGCGCATCTCCCACGCACTGGTGCGAGGCAACACCACATATATAATTGAGGACACTGAAGAGGCGCGACAAAAATTTCCGCGCCCGATTGAAGTCATCGAGGGTCCGCTGATGGCCGGTATGAATGTGGTCGGCGATTTGTTCGGCGCAGGCAAAATGTTTTTACCGCAAGTGGTCAAAAGCGCACGCGTGATGAAACAGGCCGTCGCGCATTTGATTCCCTACATCGAAAAAGAAAAAGCCCGCTCCGGTGACAACAAGGCCAAGGGCAAAATCGTCATGGCGACGGTAAAGGGCGACGTGCATGACATCGGCAAAAACATCGTCGGCGTGGTGTTGCAATGTAACAATTATCAAGTGATCGACCTCGGCGTGATGACGCCTTGCGCGAAAATCCTCGAAACAGCCAAACGGGAAAAAGCCGACATCATCGGCCTGTCGGGATTGATTACGCCTAGTCTGGAAGAAATGGCATTTGTCGCGCAGGAGATGCAGCGCGAAGGTTTCACCATCCCGTTGCTGATCGGCGGCGCGACAACTTCGCGCACCCACACCGCGGTAAAAATCGAACCGCATTACAAAGGGCCGACGATTTGGGTAGCCGATGCATCGCGCGCAGTCGGCGTGTGCAGCAATTTGCTGTCGGACAGTTTGCGCGATGAATATGTCGCGGGTGTCAAAGCCGATTACATCAAGACGCGCGACTTGCACGCCAATAAAAAAGGCCAGGGCCCGCGCTACACTTTGCAGCAGGCGCGCGAGCACGGATTAAAAACTGACTGGAAAAAATATACACCGCCGAAACCGAATTTTATTGGCGTAAAAAATTTCCAGAATTATTCTTTGGCAGAAATTACCGAACACATTGACTGGACACCGTTCTTCCAGACTTGGGAATTGGCGGGACGCTATCCGGCGATTCTCAAAGATGAAGTAGTCGGCGAGGCAGCAACCAATGTATTCAAAGACGCACAGGCCATGTTAGATAAAATTATTAATAATCAATGGCTTATAGCGAGCGGGGTAATTGGCTTATTCCCCGCGAATTCAGTCAACAGCGATGACATAGCAATTTATGCTGACGAAGCGCGCGGTAAAACATTAATGACATGGCATAACCTGCGCCAGCAAATGGTCAAGCCTCTCGACAAACCGAATTTGTGCCTCGGCGATTACATCGCACCGAAAGATAGCGGCGTAAAAGATTACATCGGCGCCTTCGCCGTCACGACAGGCGCCGGCATCGACGCGCGGGTGAAGGCATTTGAAGACGCGCACGACGATTACAACTCCATCATGCTCAAGGCCTTGGCCGACCGCCTGGCCGAAGCCTTCGCCGAACTGATGCACAAGCGCGTGCGGCGCGAGTTCTGGGGTTATGCCGCTGATGAAAAATTAAGCACCCAGGATTTAATCGCGGAAAAATACCGCGGCATCCGGCCTGCGCCCGGTTATCCTGCGTGTCCCGATCACACGGAGAAAGCCGCGCTGTTCGATTTGCTCAACGCGTCGAATAACGCGGGCATCACACTGACGGAAAGTTTTGCCATGTTGCCCACCGCCAGCGTGAGCGGATTTTATTTCTCTCACCCGCAAGCACATTACTTCGCCACCGGCAAAATCGACAAAGACCAAGTGGAAGATTGCGCCAAGCGTAAAGGCATGGATTTGAAAACCATCGAGCGTTGGTTAGCGCCGGTGGTGAATTATTAATGCTGGACTGAAGTTAAGGGAACTCTGAACAAGTTGATTGCGTTCATGGCTCGACATCCACGAATGTTATCAACACACTACCGTTCGTCCTGAGCCTGTCGAAGGACGTAATCAGAGCTTCCTTAAATAGGTCGTATTACTGACAGCATTTTATTGTCCTGAGTCGATTCTAAAAACTCTTGTCCTAGCCGCTCGCTCTCCGCGATCGCTGTCCGCCAATAGCGCATTCTTGCCGCGGGGTCATGAACGAATTTCTTGAAGTTGCTACGGTCGGGCAATTTGCCGTAAGGCAAGTGCGTGAGATATTCTTTAGACGGCGAAATCAACACGACATTATCCAACCAATCGCCTGTGGCTTTGCGCCAAGGCAAAGATTTATCCAGCCAGCCGGGAATAATTTTGTCGGTGAAATGCGGATAGAGCACCAAACCCTTGGCGCGGTGATAGGGCCAATGGATGTGATAGTCGATGATGCCGCCATCCCAATAAGTACCCATCGGCGCCCCGGGAATATCCATCACGCCTTCAAGCACAGTAGGAATCGAGCCGGAAGCGAGCAAGGCTGGCGATAAGTTTTCTTTGCTCAGCGGAATATAATCAGTGTGAAATGTATCGAAGTTATTTTCGGCCGATGGATTACCGTCCATATGCAGAATGGGTAATTTTTCACGTGTATCGTGAAACACTGCGCGCGAAAAAAAATGTCGGAGTTGCGCGCGACTGACGCTATTCGCCGCTGCCGCTGCGACAAGGCCGCCGATAGTGCCGCGCGTTTCCTTGGCTAGCATGCCGCGGCCGCGCACGGCGAGTATGCTTAAACGATAATGCGGATGATGGAGAATTGCCTCAGCCGTGTCATCAAACAATTCGTGCACCATCTCCTGGCAACATTGTGTGACGTAACGTTTGTCGATTGGCGCAGGAAAATGTTGTGCGACATACAGTTCGGCGAAACGGCGCAAAGCCTGCGTCTGATTTTTTTGCGCAGCGCAGGCGAAACGCCACGCGCCTATAGACGCGCCGAGCAAATGGCGCACGCGCGGCGCACCCGGCAACCATTCGCCAAACAATGCCATATCCAAACCTTGCAAACCCAAGGCTTTAGGACCGCCCGCTGCACCGGGAATGATTTCAACATCCTGGGCGCGCAAACCGTGCTCACGTATGTGCGCTAACGCGCGCGGACCGGCGCGAATAATCAGTGAAGAATTTTTTGCCAAGGGAGAATATAGGTGCAGAAGAAAAGCCTGCGTCATTCTGCCACAACTTAAAAGGGCCTATATATTTGGCAATACGAATTGACCTAAATATTTAATAAAATCAAATTGTTAAAAAAAATATCCTAATACAAGGAGAACAAAAAAGGCGCACTGACGTGCGCCCTTTTCTTGATTACGCTGAAACTCAATTAGCTTTGTTTGGCGATAATCTTGTTTTTGATTTTCGCGTACTCTTTCGGCGTAAGCACTTTGTTTTTCACCAGATCATCTTTGCCTTTGTACGGACGACCGGCAATAATTTTTTTCGCAATCGCATCACCAATCACTGGCAACGCAGCCATTTCATCAGCGGTGGCAGTGTTGATATCGACAACTTTAGCAGCAGCGGCTTTTTTGTCGTCTGCTTTGGCTTTAGCTTCCATTTTTTTATCGGCGGGCTTTGCGGTAGCGTCGGCTTTTTTCTCAACGGCGGGCTTCGCATCAACTTTAGGCTCATCTTTAGCATGAACAGACAAAGTGAATGCGGCAAACAGGGTAGCTAACAACAAACTGGTTTTTTTCATGGTGGTTTCCTTAGTGGTGGAGAAGTTTTGCCCGAAAATCATACCACGGGCGGGCGATTAATCAACGGGGTGGGTAGAGATTGGTTTACTTGCTTTATTGAAGCGCTAACCATAACAGCTTACCAACTTAGGATGACGTGAGCGTCCGCAATCAAAGTGACATTCAAAGGACAGAGTTCGACCCATCTCAGACGGTCAAGTCGCGAGAAGGCTGACGTTCATTTAGCAATCTGACAATCCTAAGCGGGCGCTAGTATTTGCTTTCTAACGTCAGAGTTCAGCGGCGCGCGTCCGCTGCATCGACGGGTTGGGCGTCACTCTGCTCTCACGCAAGGTTTCCGGCAGCGTGCAGCGCGAGGATGTCGGCGATGGCGCGGTTGAGTGGTGTTGGCACGCCTTTGCGCTGACCCAGTTCCACCACACCCCCTGCGAGCCAGCGCACCTCCAGCGGATTGCCTCGCTCGAGATCGTGATGCATCGAGGACGTCATGTCATAGGCTACATCGTCCGCCAATTTCAAGCGCACCTCTGCGTAGTCTTCGGCCAGGTCCACGCCCTGAGCGCGGCCGACTGCAACCACCTCGCGCATCACGTCGAGCAAGAGGGCGCGGGTCTGCGGATTTTCACGGATCGGACCGATCGGCTTGCGAATTGTCGTCGTGGTCCCCGACAGCCCCGCCAGAAACACATACTTCTGCCAAATCTCGCGGAGAATGTTCTCCGTCAGTTCCGCATTGATACCGCCCGCAAGACAGGCCGCCAGAAGCGCCTGCCCCCGCAGCGACCGGGAGCCATCGAACTCGCCGAACAGCAACCGCTGCATCGGCCCTGTCTGGCGTATGACACCGGGTCGGCCGATTGTCGTCGCGACGTAGCCCACCCCACCCATGATGTGCGACTCGTTATAAGTGGCTCGGAGATATTGGTCTTTAAGTACACCGTTCTGAAACGAGATGATCGTCGTGGCAGGGCCGACCATCGGGCGGATCTGTTGCAGCGCCGCCTCGGTGTCCCAAAGCTTGACGCACAGCATCACGAAATCGACGACGCCCACTTCGCTGGGATCGTCAGTCGCGTTGACGCGAGGGATGTGAATGGCATCTGGCCCTTCGATACGGAGTCCCTGGCTGCGCATGGCCTGTAGGTGTTGGCCTCGGGCAATGAAATGCACTTCGACACCACCGTCGCAAAGGCGGGCACCGAAGTAGCCACCCAGTCCCCCAGAACCCATAAACGCAATACGCATGAACTGCTCCTCAATCTAAATACTCGCATCCAGCACACATTGCCAAGTTTGCTGCTTTGACAGCAAGCACGTACGCTCCCCTAGTGTCTTCTGTGAGGCCCAACTAAAAATATGATTATACTGAATAAGAATTATGTTCAACTCCCTAAACTGGCTGTTTAAGACACCAGTTCAGCACAACCCCAAAACCACAGGATCAGGCTCGCCACAAACTTCGGGTGGGGGCATTACAGCATCCACACTGAAGAACAAAATTTACAATCGATTAAACATTATATTTTATTCCATGATAAACAGTACCCGAAAAATATGAGAGGGGGGTGGAATACGGGGAGTTCTTAACAAACCCTCGAATTTTATCTACCATTTAATCCTAATTGTTCGATTGACCGCTATCGGCAAAAATTCCGTCAGGCAGGTTTTGGCCGATCCTGCCTGTGACGATTATCAAAGCGGGCATTACATTCTGCTGATCTCTTCGACAAAATGAGTTTTCAGATTTTTTCGTTGCCGAATGCGCACTTGTGATGTGCGTACAATAGTGCTCGATAGGGTCTTAGGAAGCTAAAGTGGGTTGGTTCTCAACAATTTGAGTAACTCAAGGTAAAGATTATCATTCCGATGATTAAAGCGATATTCCGATTCTTTCAAATGCAAATAGAACGTGTGCTGCGC
>JBAVRP010000014.1:0-1655 GCA_049695115.1 Burkholderiales bacterium
ATCCAGCGGCCGTCTGTTTCCAGTTCTGTCTCAAAGGTGATATTCATGTGGTTCTCATATCACAAAGCAAAAGGCGCGAGAAGCCGGATGAGCCGCTCGCGCCCTTGCAAACCGAAATCAGTGTTACTTCTTCTTGCACTTGATCGCCTTCAGCACGCGCGGCGGTGACATGGGCACGTGTGTCAGCCGTGTGCCGATGGCGTGGGAGATCGCGTTGCCGACAGCGCCCAGTGGTGGCACGATTGAGGTTTCACCAACGCCGCGCACACCGTAAGGATGATGCGGATTGGGGATTTCCAGAATCTGCGTGTCGATCATCGGCAGATCGGAGCAAACGGGGATGCTGTAATCCAGGAAGCCCGCGTTCTGCAGGCGGCCATTCTTGCCGTAGACATATTCCTCGTTCAGGGCCCAGCCGATGCCTTGTGCGGCTCCACCCTGATATTGGCCTTCAACGTAAGACGGATGCATGGCTTTGCCAGCGTCCTGGATCACCGTGTAGCGCTTGATCAGGCTGCGGCCAGTTTCCATGTCCACTTCAACGTCTGCGATGTGGGTGGCGAAGGACACGCCAGCACCATCGGCCACGATTTCCGAGTGGCCAGCGATTGGCCCGCCCGTGTTGGCTGCACCCGTTGCAAGATCCTTCAGCGTCAGGGTTTTCAGGTTGCCATATTTGTCGCCCGAGGGCTTGGCTTCACCATCTTCCCATTCAACATCCTCGACCGGGATTTCCCAGGTCTTGGCAGCGCGTTCCTTGAGAACCGAAACAGCCTTACGCGTCGCATCCACCGCCGCCATGGACGAGGAGAATGTGCCACGTGAACCATCCGTCATGTCGTTATGGCCGAGCGATGATGTATCCGCCACCACGACACGCACATTGTCGTATTTGACGCCAAGTTCTTCCGCCACAGCCATGGCGAGAGAGGCGCGCGAGCCGCCCACGTCAATGGTGCCAACCGCGACGGTGACATTGCCATCCGGCGTGACGTTCAGGTCAACGCAGGTCTGGCCACCAAAGTTGAACCAGAAACCACAGGCCATGCCACGGCCCATGTTCTTGCCCAAGGGGGCTTTCCAATGGGGGTGTTTCTTGGCGGCATCAAGTGTTGGGCCGATGCCGATGGGTCCATAAACTGGGCCGTAAGACGACTTGGTGCCTTCCTTGGCAGCATTCTTGATGCGGAAATCAATGGGATCCATGCCAACCGCATTGGCCACCATGTCGATGGTGCTTTCAATGGCGAAGGCTGCAATCGGTGCCGACGGTGCGCGATAGGCCGCACACTTGGGGCGATTGAGCACCACGTCTTTCGAAACGGACTTGACGTTCTTCAGGTCATAACAGGCCCAGGCCGTCATGGCACCGAATTCGGCCCATGAGAATGGGAACGCGCCGTTCTGGTAACGCAGTTCTGCCCATGCGGCGGTGATCGTGCCGTCTTTCTTGGCACCGATCTTGACGTCGATCGACGACGATGATGTTGGCCCCGTGCAACGGAACACTTCATCACGTGTCATCGTCAACTTTACCGGACGATTGGCCTTGCGTGACAAGGCCAGTGCCAGGGGTTCCGCCCAGAGATGGGTTTTGCCGCCGAAGCCGCCACCGATTTCAGACGCCGTAACGCGCAGCTTGTTGGCTTCCATGC
>JBAVRP010000015.1:0-71328 GCA_049695115.1 Burkholderiales bacterium
TGGCAAGGCAACGCAGGCACGCCCTATGCAGGCAAAACCTATGTCTCCATGACTGGCACGGAAGGGTTAGCGGATTTTGCGACGGATTATGATCTCGCCATTGCTGGCGCGCCGCTGGATCAGATGGTCGACCTTGCGCAGACCCATGCAGACCGCAATCAGATGGTTGAATATCGGAGCGCAGCATGACCGGGATCCTATTGATTGGCGTAGTCGTCGCGTGGCTTATGACGGCGATTGTCATGGGGGCCAAGATAGCCGACAAACTGAACCCGCCTTGGCTCAGGACACCCGCCGCATTATTGCTCATGGCGATTTTGATTCCGCTGCCGGTGGCGGATGAAATCATCGGCGGGTGGCAGTTCAAGGCGCTGTGCGATAAATATGCCGTGCAATATATTGATGAGAAAAATGCGCAAGATAGGAAAGTTATGCTACTCGGACGAGGCAAAGATTGGTATGAGAAAAATACTATTTTGAAAATCCATATTCAACCCTACATATTTCAAGATACAGAAACAGGAAAAGTAGTCGTGAGCTACCACTCGTTAGAAGCAGAGGGCGGCTGGCTTATTCGCTCGCTTGGGATATCCGAAACAAAAAGCCCTCTATTATTTAATCGTGGATGCGCACCGTTAAATGAAGATGAGTTCAAGAAAAAATTTAATATTACTGTTATCAACTAGGGGAGAAATCAAATGACAACGATTCATGATGCCTATATTAATGCTTTGCTGGCTGATGCGACTTACGCTTTCATAAGCAATCGCGAAAATTTATCCCCGGAAGCCCTAATCCTTGCCCTCACTACTCGCATGACCCTCCCCCAAGCCACCTACATCGCCAACAACTTCACCATGGTGACGCACACCGACGCGGATGACATTTTGGGCAGTGGCTTCGACGCCACCGTGTGGCAAGGCAACGTAGGTACGCCTTATGCAGGCAAAACCTATGTCTCCATGACTGGCACGGAAGGGTTGCAAGATTTCCTCACGGACGCAGACCTCGCGACGTCAGGCGCCGCGAGTCATCAGTTTGTCAGCATGGTCAACTGGTGGCTCAAGATCACAGCACCCGCCAATTATTCGGTCATGCAAATAGGACTTGTGGAAATTTATGACAATTCAGTTCCACCCAAGGTGATCGGGTACGAATACCAAAACGCCACACCAGTCCAAGGCACGGGCACACTCCCAGGCGTGACGAACGTGGAAGTAAACGGCCATAGCCTAGGCGGATTTCTGGCCAGCGCGTTCGCGCGGCTGTTTGGTGGGGGCGGTGGAGTTGGGGGCAAGGTGGGCATTGGCCACGTCACTACATTTAACAGTGCCGGCTTTACCGGCGGTAGCGAATTTGTATTTAAAGAGATTGAGCAGCTTATTGGAGTTGGATTGGGACGCCTGCCGAACGCAACAGAACAGACCAATTACTTTGCCAATAATGGATTGAATTTTACTACCAATTCATTTTATTTCAATCAAGTCGGGCAACGCGTTTCGCTATACAACGAGGAGTCGGCTTCGGTCATTAACAATCACTACATGTACAAGCTCACCGACGCATTAGCACTGGGTGACTTTCTCGCCACACTTGACCCCACGCTAGACACCACTAAACTCTACCGGATTTATGAAGCCAGCTCGAATTTCAATTTAAACGCCGTCGCCTTTGGAACCTCTGATTCAGCTCTAGAAAAGGCCCTGGACGGGCTCAGCAAAACGCTACGGGCTTTCGACCCGCATACACCCGTTGGCGATATAGATCTGAGCGCGCCTTCACGTGCCGCCTTTCACGATAACTTAAAGGTGCTGAAAGATTCCGTCTCGGTGTCTCTCGCCGGCAAATTCACCATAGAAGTTTCTGGCAACGCCGACACCATGAGCCAAGAAGCTCGCACTGATTTCGGCACTTTCCTCGCTCTCAACTACCTCACTCCATTTGTGCTGAAGACTACCGATGTTGCTACAACGGCCAGCCTCAAATCCGTGCAAGGCAGCTTGGCTACTAAATGGACTGATGACCGAATCGACACTGCGACTAAAGAAGCTAACGGCAGCCTTCACTTTACCGAGCAATGGTTGAAAGACCGTGCCATGCTGGCCGCTGCCATCATTGATTCGAACCAGTTAGACAAAGCTGTCATCACAGACATCGTCTATCGTTCGACGAAGATTTCCAAAGACCTTACCACTCAGCGCACGGTGACTTACGGTCCGCTAATCGGTAATGGCTCGGGTTCAAGCATGACGATATTTGGCTCAGACTTAGCCGAGACCGGCAGCGATCTAGACGGCGGCACAGGTGACGACCACATCTACGGCGGTGGCGGCAACGACACCATTAACGGCGGGGTAGGCAAAGACTATATGGAGGGCAACGATGGCTTCGACTTGTTAAGAGGCGACGACGGCAACGACACCCTGCTGGGCGGAGAAGGCGGCGACATCCTCAAAGGCGGCAAGGGCGATGATAAATTGTTCGGCGGCGAAGGCTCCGACACTTACGAATTCGCGACCGGCGACGGTAACGACACCATCATCGACAGCGATGGACATGGCACGATCACAGTAGATGGTATTTTGTTAAATGGCGGCAAGCAGATTAATGATAGCGCCTATGTCTGGAAAAGCGACGATGGGCAGTTTACTTATACGTTGATCTATTCTGGTTACACTAATGACTTGTTCATCTCTCGTAAGGATAAGAGCGACACGATTGTAGTAAAGAATTATTACACTTACGGTGGTCAGAATTTGGGAATTACGTTGAACAATGCAGATCCACAGCCAACAGTACCAATCGGTACAAGTTTAGAAAACATTGTGCATCCTACATCAATTCAAGATGTGGTTGACTACGACGGCCTGTCCGGAAATGACCTAATCGTCGGTTCTTTAGGCAATAACCGGCTGTTTGGCGGCGAAGGAAATGATTCTCTAATGGGAACCGCAGGAGAAGATTACCTTGATGGAGGCGCTGGAAATGACTATTTCAGCGGTGGGGCGGGTAAAGATACGATTTTCGGCGGGGCGGGTGACGATGTAATCACCTCAATAAACTTGGATTATACCTACATAGGGAATTCGTATCCTGATTTGCACAATTGGCTTGGTCCATGGCAGAAACCTGACGGCGTTACTTTTAACAGCGAGGAGACGTTTAGATCAAACAGTCCGGGGACTCTGGTGGCAGACAATTCGCTTTACATGACAATAGGTGGCAACGCCAATTTACGTATGTTTCACGAGAGCACAACGTTTATACATCAGTCCTATTATCATCAAATGAGTGATGGTGTTGCAGCGGTTTTAAGTTTTGGTATTGATGAAAACCAGAACCGAACCGTAGGGGATATCATTTCTGGCGGGGCTGGCAATGATCAAATTGGCGGAAGTGAAGGCGGAGATATTATTTCTGGCGATGAAGGAGACGATGATATTGTCGGCTTTGGCGGCGATGATTCCATTTCTGGCGGAGGGGGTGCCGACGACATCGGAGGAGGGGATGGTAATGATGTCATTTTGGGTGGGGGCGGCATAGATGAACTCGTTGGTGAATATGGGAATGATCACATTGAAGGTGGCACGGGCGACGATATCATAATAGGAGATTTCCCGGTTAGAGATACCGGTATGCCAGACGCTCGCGAGGATTTTTCTCGTAATGGCGAAGATTACCTTGATGGAGGCGAAGGCAACGACACAATATACGGCAATGGCGGTAGCGATGCGCTTTACGGTGGAACTGGCGATGACGATTTAAGGGGCGATTCGCCGGGTATTCCGAGCCAATACCAAGGGGATGATTATCTGGATGGTGGTGATGGCAACGACAAACTAATTGGTCATGGAGGGAAAGACGAGTTATTCGGAGGCAGGGGCAACGATCAATTATTCGGCGATTCCGATCAGACAGCCGAGGCAGATCAAAATGACGATTACCTTGATGGAGGGGATGGCTTCGATTTTCTGCGCGGATATGGCGGTAACGACGATCTGTTTGGCGGTGCGCATAATGACGAGCTGCTAGGTGAAATAGGCGACGACTACCTGGATGGTGAGTCTGGTGACGATTCTCTCGATGGAGGCGAGGGGAATGACATATTGGCAGGCGGCAGTGGTACAGACACACTTTGGGGCGGAGATGGTAACGATACCTATCTATTTAATCTAGGCGATGGCACGGATGTTATTGAAGACGCTGATTTCGGGAATACGATTGAATTTGGTCCGGGTATCAATCCTGAGCAGGTCTCAGCCTATTATTACGCCCAAGGAGCTGATGAACGCTTGGTAATTTCTTACAGCGATCAGGATTATGTCCAAATAGTTAATGGGCGCACAAGCGCTATCCAGACCATCAAGTTTGCCGACGGTACTTCTCAACCGGTAACAGCCTTTTTCAATCACGATGTGAACGCAGTAGGTACGAATAGTGGTGAGACTTTTACTACGGCAGGAGGTAATGATTCAATTGTAGGCGGCAACGGAAGCGATACGATCAAAGGGTTTGCCGGGAACGACAAACTATGGGGAGAAGGCGGCAACGATACGTTGGAAGGGGGCGCAGGTGATGACCAATTAGTAGGCGGGTGGGGGGAAAATAACCTTTACGGAGGCGATGGAAACGACCTTTTAATAAATGGTCCCGATGGGGTAGGCTTGCTCGACGGTGGCGCGGGTGATGATGAGTTGCAAGGTGGCAGGTTCAATGACACGTTAGATGGTGGTGCCGGGAATGACAAGTTATACGGGGGAAATGGGAGCGAAGATACTTATATATTTAAGCGGGGGTCAGGCCAAGACATCATTTTTGATACTGGCGGCTGGGACTGGGTACATTTCCAAGGATTGAATTCATATGACGTCACAACCACTCAAGATGGTAGCAATGTCATATTTGCCATTAATGGAACTGCAGATACGCTAACAATAGTCAACCAAAGTGTCACGATCAACGCAATCGAAACCTTTCATTATGAGGATACGCAGGTTAGTCAGGCCTACATACCAAACGTTGTCAAGAACGGTACCGATGGTGACGATATTCTGTCGGGCAACTCTGGCGCATTTAATACCATTGATGGACAGGGAGGAAACGATACATTAAATGGAAAAGAATTTAAGGATATTCTGAATGGAGGAAATGGGAACGATCAATTATTTGGCATATATGGGAACGACTATCTGGATGGCGGAGCTGACGATGATGTGCTTGAAGGTGGAAGCGGGAACGATATACTTTACGGAGGTTCTGGATTCGATCGTCTAGTAGGCGACGACTCGAGCGGTGAAGGCAACGATTTGCTCGATGGAGGAGATGGTAACGACATCATGTTCGGCGATGATGATACGGCTTACAGTTGCTATGACTTCGATGGTGGCGGGAACGATATATTAAGAGGCGGTGCAGGTAATGACGAAATGTACGGCTGCGGTGGAAATGACGTTTTGGAAGGAGGGGCGGATAACGACTATATGATTGCCGGAAGGGGTAATGATACTCTCGACGGCGGAACTGGTAACGACTACCTTGACGGCGGGAAGGGGGCCGACATATATTTCTTTGGCAGAGGATCCGGGTACGATACGATAGCTGACAGAGATGAATTATCTAACGCGGTAGATAGAGTTCGCTTTGCTGCAGATATATCTTCTAACGACGTGACTGTTCGGAGAAATGGCAACGACGTCACCCTCGATATCAATGGTACGACAGATTCATTGCGGTTGGCATATTTTGCCGACTCAATTGATACCCGAATCGAACGAATTGAGTTTGCCGATGGCACCGTCTGGGATCCAACCTACCTTTTAAGTTTTGATTTTATCGGCACTCCTGAGGACGATTCCATATCAGGCACCAGCAATAGTGACAAAATTTACGGACTCGCAGGTAACGATGTTCTTGACGGAAAAGGGGGTGCGGATCTGTTGGTCGGTGGATTGGGTGACGATTTTTATTGGATCTACCATGGCGGAGAAATTATCACAGAAAATGCTAACGAAGGTATAGATACAGTTCAATCGGATGCCTCTTACACATTGGGCGACAATGTCGAAAACCTCCTCCTCTATAGCTATACCGGACCAACTACGGGCACGGGTAACGCTTTAAACAATATACTTCATGGCAGCTCTTGGGATGATACGCTTACTGGTTTGGCTGGCAACGACACTTTGGATGGTGGTTCTGGCGCCGACACCCTAATCGGAGGTGTCGGTAACGACACCTACATTGTCGACGACCCGCTGGACGTCATCATTGAAAACGCCAACGAAGGCAGCGACACCATCCAGACCAACGTGACCTATGCGTTGTCTGCTGGCATCAGTATAGAAAACATCACCCTCGGCGGCACCAGTGCGATCAATGCCACCGGCGACGCTGGTGACAATATATTAATCGGCAACAGCGCCATTAATACGTTGACCGGCGGCGCCGGCAACGACACCTTGGATGGCGGCGCGGGGTCGGACAAATTGATAGGCGGTACGGGTAATGACATTTACGTAGTCGGCAGCACAGGGGACCTCATCACCGAAAACGCCAACGAAGGCACCGACACTATCCAATCCAGCATTACCCTTTCACTTGCCGCAACGGCCAACGTTAACGTCGAGAACCTCACTCTCACCGGGACTGCCGCCATCAATGCCACCGGCAATGCGCTCAATAACGTGCTCGTCGGCAACAGCGGCAACAACGTCCTGAATGGCGGAACCGGCAGCGACAGCATGAGCGGTGGTGCGGGAGACGACACCTACGTCGTTGATGTCGCCACAGATATCGTGTCAGAAAATCTCAACGAAGGAACGGACACAGTGCAATCGGCCGTGGTTTATAGCTTGGGCGCCAACGTCGAGAATCTCACCCTGACCGGTACCGCCACTAACGGTACTGGCAACGCGCTCAACAACACCCTCACCGGCAACGCCAGCAATAATATCCTTGATGGTGGCGCGGGCGCGGATACCCTGATAGGCGGCGCAGGCAATGATACCTATGTGGTCGATGACGCCGGCGACCTGGTTACAGAAGCACTCAACGCCGGAACTGACACGATACAGTCCAGCGTGACGTTATCGCTCACGGCGACAAGCAACGCCAACGTGGAAAACCTCACCCTCACCGGTACTGCTGCCATCAATGGCACCGGTAACGCGCTGACCAATATCCTCACCGGTAATGCAGGCAATAACCAGCTTGACGGCGGCGCAGGCAACGACAGCCTGATAGGCGGGCTTGGTAACGATCTCTATTTGTTTGGGCGCAGTTACGGTCAGGACATCATCAATGACCTCGATACCACAGTGGGCAATATTGACACGGTTCGTTTCGCCAGCAATGTGCTGTCGAGCGAGGTCACCATCACGCGGAATACCAACGATGTCATTCTCACTATCAACGGCACCACCGACACGCTTACCTTGCAGGGCTACAACAGCTCGACGGCCAATCAGATCGAACGGGTCGAGTTCGCCGACGGCACGGTATGGGGATCGGCCATCCTGTCGAATCCGCCTGTGCCGCCTATCAATGGCACCGCGGGTAACGACATACTGACCGGCACGGCGAATAACGACACCATGTATGGTTTCGCCGGAGACGATCAACTGAATGGTGGCCTAGGTACCGACACCATGGCGGGTGGAGTAGGCAACGACACCTATACGGTCGACAACATCGGCGACATTGTTACTGAAAACCTCAACGAAGGCACCGACGCGGTCAACAGCAGCGTCACCTACACCATTGGCGCTAACGTCGAGAACCTCACCTTGACCGGTACCACCGCCATCAACGCCACCGGCAACGCCGGTGACAATGTGCTCATCGGCAACAGCGCGGCCAACACCCTTACGGGCGGTGCCGGTAACGATAGCCTCAACGGTGGAGCCGGCACTGACACCATGGTAGGCGGCGCGGGCAACGACAGCTACACCGTCGATGTGGCGACCGATGTGATTACCGAACTGGTGAATGAAGGCACCGACAGCGTCAGCAGCAGCGTCACCTACACTCTGGCTACCAACGTCGAGAACCTCACCTTGACTGGCACCACCGCCATCAATGGGACAGGTAACGCGAGTGACAACGTCCTCATCGGCAACAGCGCCATCAACACATTAACCGGCGGCGCCGGCAACGACACTCTGGATGGCGGCGCAGGCGTCGACACCATGGTCGGTGGAGCGGGTAACGACACCTACGTCGTCGATGTCGCGACCGACGTCATCACCGAACTCGCCAACGAAGGCACCGACACAGTCAGCACCGGCATTACCTACACCCTGGGTACCAACGTCGAGAACCTCACCCTGACGGGTACCGCTGCCATCAACGGCACCGGCAATACCCTCAACAATGTCATTACCGGCAACGCCGCTAACAACACACTTGATGGTGGTACGGGAGCGGATACGCTCATCGGCGGCGCGGGCAACGACACCTACGCCGTCGACAACATCGTCGACATTGTTACTGAAAACCTCAACGAAGGCACCGACGCGGTCAACAGCAGCGTCACCTACACCATTGGCGCTAACGTCGAGAACCTCACCTTGACCGGTACCACGGCCATCAACGGCACCGGCAACGCGGGTGACAATGTGCTGACCGGCAACAGCGCCGCCAACATGCTCACGGGCGGTACCGGTAACGACAGCCTCAACGGTGGCGCGGGAACCGACACCATGATTGGCGGGTTGGGCAACGACAGCTACACCGTCGATGCGACCACTGACGTCATCACCGAGAATCTCAACGAAGGCACCGACAGCGTCAGCAGCAGCGTCACCTACACGCTCGCCACCAACGTCGAGAACCTCACCCTGACGGGTACCACTGCGATTAACGGTACGGGTAACGCCACCGACAACATCCTCATTGGCAACAGCGCCATCAACACCTTAACCGGCGGCGCGGGTAATGACACCCTGGACGGTGGCGCAGGCGCGGACAAGCTGTTGGGCGGATTGGGTAACGACAGCTATGTCGTCGACGTGGCGACTGATGTCATTACCGAGAACCTCAACGAAGGCACCGATACCGTCAGCACCGGCATTACCTACACGCTAGGGACCAATGTCGAGAACCTCACCCTGACCGGCGCCGCTGCTATCAACGCCACCGGTAATGCCAGCGACAACGTCCTCATCGGCAACAGCGCCATCAACACCTTAACCGGTGCGGCAGGTAACGATACCTTGGACGGTGGTGCAGGCGCAGACAAGCTCATCGGTGGTCTAGGCAACGATATCTACGTAGTGGATAACGTCGGCGACCTCATCACCGAGAACGCCAACGAAGGTGCCGACACCATCCAGTCCAGTATCACCTTGAGCCTCGCCGCTACCACCAACGTCAACGTCGAGAACCTCACCCTTACCGGCGGTACTACGGCCATCAACGCCACTGGCAATGCCCTGGCCAACACACTCATCGGCAATGACGGTATTAACATCCTTGATGGCGGAGCAGGCAATGACACCCTGAACGGTGGTCTCGGCAGCGACACCCTCAAAGGCGGCGCGGGTAGCGACACCTACCTATTCAACCTTGGGTCCGGTAGCGACATCATTGTTGAGGCTGATGCCACCGCTGGCAACACCGACATCATCCAGTTCGGCGCAGGGATCAATCAATCGCAATTGGTGTTCAAACATATCGACAACGACCTGGTGGTGAGCATTACTGGCAGCACCGATGTTCTCACCATCCAGGGTTGGTATTTAGGCACGGCCAATCAAGTCGAGCAATTCAAGACGGCAGATGGCCTGACTCTATTGGCGGCGGACATTCCGGCCCGGCTCAGCATCGCGGCGGCCGCACCCGCCACCGCGCTGCTAATCGAACCCGCGCCTACTCAAGTCACTGCGTCCGCTAGCGATGCCAATAGAGTAAAGATTACCGACCCCAAAACGATTCTGATGGACTCGTCCTTGGCGCCGAATAATTCTAACGGCCGGGTTGTTATCACCGACCCGGTTGTTATTCCGCTGAATGACAACCTCGCCAAAGATAATATTGACCGTCGGGTGACGCTGGACGATCCGCGCCCGATCCTATTCAAACCAGACTTAGTGCCGAAGCCATCGGATCTGCGTGTTTCCTTTACTGATCCTGCGCCGAAGGCAATGGCTAATATTATTAACCTCAACCAGTTTGTATCGGCTTTACAGCCGACTACCGGTGAAGAACACAGCGTGGCCGATAGCATCAACAGCATGAGTCAGAACCAGTTCGCTTCAATCAGTTTGGTCAGCCCATGGAATCTTGCGGCTAGTCTGCTTGATGCGCATATCGCCGCCACCGACCTGGCAGGCTTGGGGGAAGATAACAACATAGACCAACTGTTCGCCGTCAACGCGGGCATGTTGAGTCAAGGTGGGCAGGGTGCGCAAGCTGGCAATTTGGTGCAGACCAAAGCCATGAATCGCCTCGAGGGATTGAAGGAGGGGCAGGATAGATTGGTGGCTTAGTGACATTAGATGATAGGTCAGGTGTATTGTTTAGCTCTCAGTGTAGTAACTGGCGCACCGTGAACAAATAAAAACCAGAGTGAACTAAAAATTGAATGGAAAAGCCTTCTCAGACCTTTAGTTGAGAAGGCTTGAATTTATACATAGCCTGATGATTTGCTCGACCAATTATCAAGGCTTTAATAATTGGGCTCATGTGCATAAGCCTGAAGTTATGCAAGAAACTTGGAGTAGCAGCTTGAGGCATACCGCTACCTCACCAAAGATGGTTCAAAATAGGATGCCTTTTAAATTGATAAAGGTACCATCATGGAAAACTCTATTGATAAAACTCCGCATCCCGAATCATGGAACAAAGGCAAGCTCATCGGTCAAAAAGCACCGCTGAAACTGAAAGACATCTGGGCGATTCGCATCCGCTTACAGTTAGCGCACCGAACCCGCGATATGGCCTTGTTCAATCTAGCCATCGACTGCAAATTGAGGGGCTGCGACTTGGTCAGGTTAAAAGTCCGGGACGTCTCACATGGCGACCGTATTGCCGCGCGAACCATCGTGATGCAGCAGAAGACTCAGCGCCCAGTACAGTTTGAAATCACCGAGCCCACGCGGGACGCGGTGGCAGCATGGATTAAGTGCAGCAACCTCAAATCAGAAGATTATTTATTTCCCAGCCGACTGCACACCTCACTGCATTTATCTACGCGGCAATACGCCCGAATTGTGGCAGGCTGGGTTACCGACATAGGATTGGATCCGACAGCCTACGGCACCCACACCATGCGGCGAACAAAGGCAACGTTGATTTACCGGCGTACGAAAAACCTGAGAGCAGTTCAACTACTGCTCGGGCACACCAAGCTGGAGAGTACGGTGCGTTATCTGGGTATTGAAGTCGATGACGCGTTGGAAATATCCGAACAAACTGAGGTATGAAAAACAACGCCCGTCCAGTTCAAAACGTTTGATCGCGGACGGGAATTGAATGGCTGCTTTTAATGGGGGCGTATGACGGCTTTGGGGCGAATTTGTTTATTTGAACGCACAACTCGCCCGTAAGCCGCCATTCGGGGCTGATGGACAATTCTTGCAATACACACAACATCGGCTTCAACCAACAGCCAGCTTTACCGGCTTGCCGACGCGGCTGAGCATTTCTACCAATGTGTCAATGGTGAACTTGGCGGTTTTTTTATTGACCACATCGGACACACGCGGACGCGAGACCATGAGAATCTCGGCGGCCTCGGCCTGTTTTAAATGATGCTCCGCTATCCATGTGGATAATTCTTCCATCAGTTGCTGTTTCAGTAGCCGCGTATCGTTGATCTGTTTGCGCGATGCGGCTTGAAGACGATTGGCCTCAGTTGGGGAGAAGCCCAGTTCCAAGAAGAGGTTTGCGCCGCCCTTTGTTACATGGCGAATTTCGGTGTCGATCGTCATTTCTTTTCCTTTCTCGCATTGACTACGGCGCGGTAGCGCGCGTCAGCTATTGCTTTGTCCTGCCTGCTGGTGGTTTGAGATTTCTTCTGGAAACCATACAGGACGTAGATTGCTTCCTCGAATTTGGCAACATAAAGCACTGGGTAGGTGCTGCTTTTCTCTTTGATGCGTATCTCTTAGGTTCCGGCACCGACGTCGTCGAATGGCTTCCAATCCGTTGGCTCAAGCCCCGCTTGAACTTTCCCCAACTGAAAGCCTGCCTCTTGGCGCGAGGACTGGGGAAACGCGAGTAAATCGCTGTAGGCAGAACCCATCCAACGAATTTCTTTCTCATTATCAATAGAGCGCATAGGTATAAAGATTTATACGCGCCCGCGATACAAGTCAGCTATGCTCAATAAACGGCTGCCAATCTGGGTATTACACTTGCGGATGTCAGCTTTTACGCTAAGCGACTGGAAGTTGTGGGTCGATAGTGTCGATTCGTCACCGGCAATGCTGCCCTTCAGTGACGTTGCCATACTATCGGGCTGAGTTTGTGTCAGCTAGCTAATCTGCCACTTCATCGGAATGCGCGGACTAACCTTACGTTGCCAAGGGAGAAGGAGCAAAATGGAATCCCTAATCTTGAGATCACTGACATGCGCCTCGAAACCCTTCTCAAATACTGCGCAACATTTCCTCATGCTACCCAAGAGATCAAATGGGGAAACAACCTCACCTGTTGCGTGCACAAAAAAATGTTTGCGGTGTTTGTGCTGGATGAAAAAAATCGTCCGATGCGATTAGGCTTCAAGGCCGACCGTGCGCGATTTCTGGAATTGACTGACCGCGAAGGCATCGTGCCCGCGCCTTATCTCGCGCGCGCGAAGTGGGTGGCCGTTGATAGCCCCAAAGCATTGAGCGATGCCGAAGCAAAAACACTATTACGCACGGCGTATGAATTAATTGTAAGCAAGCTGCCAAAAAATATACGCGAAGAAATTGCAGCCATGCGAATAGTAAAAAACATATTATAATCAAATAGTTATAACAATCAACTTAAAGCCAAATACCCACGGAAAAGCGCTTCATCTTCGCTTCTGCAATAACGGTAAAATGGCGCGCTATGCAACGTGCTGCTACGACTTCCCCGATGAAGCATCTCTACAATCAATTGCCGCTCACCATGGCTGCCGAACAGCGCAAGCTGTCGGCGGAATTGCGCCGGGTGGATGCATTGTTGCGCGCGAATAAGCCGGTAAACGATGCACAACTCGCGCGACTGTCAGCTCAACTTGAAACATCGGTGCAACGACGCGCGCTGCGCGAGCAAAACCTGCCACGCCCCGAATTTGATCTGGCGCTGCCGATCAACGAACAAAAAAAGATCATCGCCGAAACGATTACAAAAAACCAGATCGTGATTGTCTGCGGTGAAACCGGATCGGGCAAGACGACGCAGATTCCGAAAATTTGTCTGGAGCTGAAACGCGGCACAGCTGGTTTTATCGGTTGCACGCAGCCGCGCCGTATTGCTGCGCGCAGCGTTGCGGTGCGTCTGGCGGAAGAGCTGAAAAGTGAAATGGGCCAGGCGGTTGGTTACAAAGTGCGCTTCACCGACAAGACGCGCCCCGATTCTTATATCAAAGTCATGACCGACGGTATCTTGCTGGCGGAAACGCATAGCGACCGCGATCTCGCCGCCTACGACACCATCATCATCGACGAAGCGCACGAGCGCAGTCTCAATATCGATTTCCTGCTCGGCTATGTAAAGCAATTGATTGCACGGCGGCCGGACCTGAAAATCATTATCACCTCGGCTACTATCGATGCCGATCGTTTTTCCAAACACTTTAACAACGCACCAGTGATCGAAGTCTCCGGCCGCTTGTATCCGGTTGAAGTTCGCTATCGTCCGCTGGAAAGAGAAGACGAAGAAGACGAGGGTGACATCAACAGCGGTATTTTGTCTGCCGTCGATGAACTATGGTCGCTGGGCAATTCCGGTGACGTGCTGGTATTTCTGCCGGGCGAGCGCGAGATCCGCGAAGCGGCGGAAGCTTTGCGCAAACATCATCCTCCCGGCGTGGAAATCCTGCCGCTGTTCGCACGCCTGTCGGCCGCGGAGCAAGACCGCATTTTCAAACCTGCAGGTGCGAGGCGAATAGTGCTCTCGACCAACGTAGCAGAAACCTCGCTCACCGTGCCGGGAATCCGTTATGTGATCGACACCGGCCATGCACGCCTGCTGCGTTATAGCGTGCGCAACAAAGTCGATATGCTGCAAGTAGAAAATATTTCTCAGGCGGCGGCGAAGCAGCGTTCCGGTCGTTGCGGTCGTGTAGCGAATGGCGTGGCGATTCGGCTGTATTCAGAAGAAGATTTCAACGCGCGCGAAGCGTTCACGCCGCCGGAAATTTTGCGCACTTCATTGGCCGGCGTGATTTTGAAAATGGCCGCGCTCAATCTGGGCGATGTGGAAGATTTTCCCTTCATCGATGCCCCGACTTCGCGCGCGATTACCGACGGTTATTTATTATTGGCGGAATTAAATGCAGTCGATGAACACCGTGCACTGACTCCGTTGGGCAAGCAGCTTGCGCGTTTGCCGATTGATCCGCGCGTCGGCCGCATGTTGCTCGCCGCGCAGGAATATCAATGTTTGTCCGAGATTTTAGTAATCACCGCCGCGCTGTCGGTGCAAGATCCGCGCGATCGCCCGCTGGATAAACAAGATGCCGCTGCGCGCGCACACGAAAAATTTCTTGACGAAAAATCCGACTTCAGCGGCTTGCTCAAGCTGTGGCATTTTTTTGAAGACGCGCTGGAACACAAAAAATCCAATCGCAAATTGATCGATTTGTGCCATGGGAATTTTTTATCGCATTTCAGAATGCGCGAATGGCGCGAAATTTACACCCAACTGCATGCGCAAGTGATCGAGATGGGTATGCGTCTGTCAGATAAAGCGGCGACCTATGAGCAAATCCATCGCGCATTGTTGACCGGCTTACTTGGCAACATCGGTTGCCGCGATCTGGAAGGCGACACTTATCAAGGCGCGCGTGAAATAAAATTCGTGATTTCTTCCGGCTCCGGTTTGCGCAAGCAGAAATATAAATGGGTGATCGCAGCCGAATTGCAGGAAACCAATCGCGTGTACGCTCGCACGGTGGCGAAAATCGAACCGGAATGGATCGAGGCCGCCGCGCAACATTTGGTCAAGCGCCAATACTTCGACCCACATTGGGAAAAATCCACCGCACAGGTTTCTGCTTACGAGCGGGTGACTTTATACGGGCTTACCGTCACGCTAAAGCGCCGTATTCATTTCGGCGCGGTTGATCCGACGCAATCACGCGAAATTTTTATTCGTCAGGCTTTGGTCGCGCAGGAATATGAAACACGCGCAAGGTTTTTTGATCACAATAGCCAACTCATCGAGGAAGTTGAAGAGCTCGAACATAAAGCGCGGCGACAGGATGTGCTGATAGATGACGAAACGCTGTTCGGTTTTTATGATGCCATTGTTCCAAAAGACATCGTCAACGGTGCGGGTTTTGAAGCATGGCGTAAAGAAGCAGAAAAAAATAATCCGCAAATTTTGTTTCTCACGCGCGAATACTTGATGCGCCATGCGGCGACGCATATCACGGAAGAACAATTTCCTGACACGATGATGCTCGGTAATGTGAAGCTGCCGCTGACTTATCGCTTTGAGCCAAGCCATATTCTTGACGGCGTTACGTTCACAGCACCGCTACATTTGCTAAATCAAATCAATGAGTTACAAAGTGATTGGTTAGTGCCCGGTTTGCTGCGCGAAAAACTCTCTTGGTATTTGAAGGCGCTGCCGAAAACCATTCGACGCATGGTGGTGCCGGTGCCGGAATTTGTCACGGCGTTTTTGCAGCAATGCGAAATCGGCAAGCAGGATGTGCAAACGGCATTGCGCGAATTTATTCATAAGCAAACCGGCGAAGCGGTAGCAGTCGATGTGTGGCAGGGCGAAACGCCACCGCAACACCTACAGATGAATTTCAAAATTATCGACGATGCAGGGCGTGAGCTCGGTATGGGCCGCGACTTGAAAATTTTGCGCGCGCAATTAGGCGAAGTGGCGCAACTTACTTTCGGCCAAGCCGAGCCGGGCATCGAGCGCGATAATATCAAGGCATGGGATTTCGGCGACCTGCCCAGGGAAATTCATTTCACCCGCAACGGCCAAAAACTCACCGGCTACCCTGCGCTGATTGATGCGGGTGAGTCGGCGTCTATAAAATTATTTGATTCGCCGGACGCGGCAGACCGCGCCATGCGCACTGGCGTCGCGCGCTTGCTGCGCTTTGAACTGCGCGAGCAAATGAAACAACTCGACAAGACCTTAGGTAATCTGAATCAGCTCGCAATGCAATTGCGCAGCACGATTGCGCCGGATGCGCTGAAACAGGATTTGCTTGATGCGATTACCGACCGCGCTTTTTTCGGCGACGACACCTTGCCGCGCGGCGAAAAGCAATTCATTGAACTCAAGCAACGGGCGCGGGCGCGACTACCTGCGGTTTCCACCGGCCTGTTGCGCATGGCAGACCAGATCGCGCGGGAGTATTTTGCCGCCAGTGCAAAAATTAATTCTGCCGGCCCCGCACTGGCGCGCCCGGCGGCGGATTGCAAAATGCAGCTAGGCAAACTTATTTACAATACTTGTTTCAGCGCGACTCCGTGGGAACGACTGCAGCACTTACCGCGCTATATAAAAGGCATAACTTTGCGGCTGGATAAATATAGCGGCAATCCGGAGCGCGACGGACGCCACGCCCCGACCATAGCGGGTTTATGGAAGCGATACGAAGAGCGTGCAGAGAAAAACCGCAAAGCGAATGTGCATGATTTGCGGCTGGAAGAATTTCGCTGGATGATTGAAGAGTTGCGCATATCATTATTTGCCCAGGAACTGAAAGCCCCGATGCCGGTAAGCGCGAAGCGTCTTGAAAAAATGTGGGAGAGTTTGCAATGAAATCCGCCGTCGTCGTGGTGCATGGATTGTATCTGAACGCATTTTGCACACGCTTGTGGCAAAACCATTTGCGCGATGCGGGCTATGACGCTTATGGTTTCGAGTATGACTCGTTCAAGAATTCACTCTCAGATAGCGCCGAAAAGTTGGCAGAGTACGTTTCTAATATTAAAAATGAACAAATATTTTGCGTCGGGCACAGCCTGGGCGGTTTGCTGATTATGCAAATGCTGAAAGAATTGCCCGATTCGCGCATTCGCCGTTTGGTGCTGGTGGGATCGCCGTACCAACAGTCACACGTAGCGGGGATTTTGTCGCACAGCCGCGTCGGCCGCATGATCATGGGGAAGGCGATGTTGCAATGGACGCTGCAGGGTCCTGTCATTCCGCCGCCGGGGGTGGAAGTCGGTGTTATCGCCGGCAAAAGGCCCGTGGGCTCGGGGCGGCTGGTGGCTCCAGGCATTCCATCGCCCCATGACGGTACTGTGGCCGTGGCCGAGACTGCGGTGCCGGGCATGGCAGACAGGGTCGTGTTGCCGGTTACGCACACGCAAATGCTGTTTTCGCGATTGGTGATGCGGCATATGGAATATTTTTTACGCAATGGTTTTTTTGAGCGTGCAGCATAATTTATGGGAAAACATTCTTTCCGTACCGGCATTTTCGCCTTGTTAATCGGTGTCATATTCGCGATCGAAGGCTGCTCGACTTTAAGTTACTACTCCCAATCGGCAAGCGGACAGATGGAAATCGTCAGCAAGCGGCGGCCGATTACCGACGTTATCGCAGACCCCGCCACATCGCCCGCACTCAGAAATAGGCTGGATACTGTTCTGCGCGTCCGCGAATTTGCCAGCCGTGAGCTAAGCCTGCCCGACAACCAGAGTTATCGCGGTTACGCGGACTTGGAGCGTCCCTATGTAGTGTGGAACGTATTTGCTGCAGAAGAATTTTCCTTAAAGCCGCGCGAGTGGTGCTTTCCCATAGCGGGTTGTGTGGGTTACAAAGGCTATTTCGCCGAGGCCGATGCGAACGCTTTCGCCGAACAGCAAAAACTAAATGGACTCGATGTGTTCATTGGCAGCGTGCCCGCGTATTCCACCCTCGGCTATTTTGATGATCCCGTGCTCAACACCTTCATTCATTATCCCGATTGGGAATTGGCGAGACTGATTTTTCACGAGCTCGCACACCAGGTGGCATATGTGAAAGACGATAGCGAATTCAATGAATCGTTTGCGACAGTGGTGGAGAAAGAAGGCTTGCGTCGTTGGTCAGCGAAGCACGGCGATGCCAAGCAGGAGCAAACTATCGTCTCTGGCGATGCAAGAAAATATGAATTTAATCAATTACTTACAAATACAAAACAAAAGCTGGAATCTCTTTTTCAAACGGATTTCGATGCGACGACCAAGCGTGCGCGCAAAAAAGAAATTTTCAGCGAGTTATTAAAAGAATACGAACAAAAAAAATTATCGTGGGACGGCTATAAAGGTTTCGATCGCTGGATTAATGCTTCGACCAATAACGCGGTGATAGCCGCATTCAGCATTTATACCCAATCTGAACCCGCATTCAGCGCATTGCTAGTCGGGCAAGGAAATGATTTGCCGAAATTTTACGCAGCGGTAAAATCGTTGGCGAAATTGGAAAAATCTGAACGCATCACAAAATTAGCAGTGCAGAAAAAATAAAGGCGTGCACTCGGCACGCCCCGTTGAATTCCTCATTACTAATAGTAGGGCCAGAACGGGCTTCTGTGCCAGAACGGTGAGTAGTAGGGATATGGATACCAAGGCCCGTAACTGCGGTAACGTTCTTCGCGGCGCGCCTGGTCAACAGCTGTGGCCTGCATGTAATCCAGCACTTTGTTGTCCACGCCTTCTTTGCTCAGTTTGACGAGCTCGGACGCGCTGACCAGATACACCGTGCGGGTTTCTTTCATTTTGCGCACGATTTCATCGGGTGGCGTATTGGCTTTGGACAATTGCACGACTTCATCAAGCGACAGCGGCGGCACCGCAGGCGTGGTGGCACATCCACCCAGCAGGGCCAGCATAGTCAGTGCGAACAACAAAAATAAGCGCTTCATGGTGTTAGCCTTTCCCAAAAATCTTGATACACAACGGCATTTTACATCCAGCCACAGCACGGACTGTAACAAATTATCACGCCAGTCCTCGCCCGCCTAACGCATCACTTTCCGCTCGGTTGACGCAAAATGTTAGCTTTAGACGCAGAAGAAAAAGCCTGTTAGAATTTTCACAGCTAATAAAGGGGGGGAATCATGAAATGTTTTTTCTGCCGGTTTGTTTTATTGGGATTATTCGCGGTTTCTATTATGCCAGGCTGGGCTTTGGCTCACGAAGGGATGTGGACTTTCGATAACCCTCCCCTTGCGCAACTCAAAGAGCGATACGGATTCACGCCGACGCAGGACTGGCTGGATCATATACGGCTGTCATCGGTTCGCTACAGTCACGGCGGTTCCGGGTCGTTCGTGTCGGCGAACGGTTTGAGCGTGACTAACCACCACGTCGCACGGAGCTGTATTCAGAAAATTTCCACGGAAGCAAAAGACTACGTCAAAAACGGGTTTTCCGCTCGTACACAGACTGAAGAAATTGCCTGCCCCGATCTTGAACTGAATGTGTTGGCCTCGTTTGAAGATGTGACCAAGCGTGTGCTGGGAGCAGTCAGCGCGGGCGCAAATGACAAAGACGCCCGGGAAGCGCGCAAAGCGGTCATAGCGCAAATTGAAAAACAATGTGATGAATCGACTAAACTGCGGTGCGATGTGGTGACCTTATACCAGGACTCTGAGTATTGGCTATATCGATACAAAAAATATACCGATGTGCGCCTGGTGTTCGCGCCGGAACAAAGCATCGCATTTTTTGGCGGCGATCCGGATAATTTTGTTTTCCCGCGCTACGACCTTGATGTCAGTTTTTTCCGCGCTTATGAAAACGGCAAGCCGGCACAAACAAGCCACTATCTCAAATGGTCTGCCACTGGTGCGCAGGAAAACGATTTGGCATTGGTTTCTGGTCACCCCGGCGGCAGCAGCAGGCTGCTTACCTTGGCGCAACTTGTATCAGAGCGCGATGTACAGACGCCGCTGATGTTGAGTTTTCTAAATCGTGGTATCAGGATGTTGAAAAAATACTCAGCCACTTCTCCCGAAGCGACGCGGCGGGCCGCGAATTGGTTATTTAGCTACGAAAATTCGTTAAAAGTGCAAACGGGTCAATATGCCGCTTTGAATAACGCCAAAGTTATGGCTAAAAAAGAAGCAGAAGAAAAATCCTTTCGCGTTGCGGCGAAAAATTCTGCCGAAATAGGAGATCCTTGGCAGTCCATCGAGGATGCAATGAAAAAACGCGACGCAAATGCCCGCGCGTTGTTTGTGGCAGAAAATTTCGGTTCTAAATTAGCTTACATCGCGCGCACCATTGTCGAACTGACAGCGGAAATGCAAAAGCCCAATGAGAAGCGCCTTGAGGAATATCGTGAATCGCAACTGGAAAGTTTGCACTTCCGCTTATTTTCTGGCGCACCGATCTATAAAGATTTGGAAACGGCGATACTTCAACAGCAGGTCGCCGATGCTTTGGAAACACTGCAGCCAGATCATCCACTCACTAGCGTTTTGCGTGCGGTAAAACCGGCAGATGAAATAGTGGCGGGAACAAAACTCGATAATCCCGAAGAACGCAAACGACTCGTTGCAGGCGGCGTCACCGCTGTCATGGAATCTACCGATCCGATGATTGTACTGGCTCGAAGCATGGATCAACCATTTCGCGAAATGCGTAAATTAAGCGACGATGAAATCAAAGCCGTGACATCGGCTTCAGGAGAAAAAATCGGTAAAGCGCGCTTTAAACTGAAGGGCAAATCGGTGTCGCCCGATGCTACATTTAGCTTGCGCTTGGCCTATGGCCAAGTGAAAGGTTATCCCGCGCATCAAACCAAGATGCCGTGGAAGACCACGTTTTATGGGTTATATGAACGCGCTGCCGCATTCGATAACAATGCGCCATTCGATTTGCCAAATAGCTGGCAGGAAAAACGCACATCGTTGGATCTAACTACGCCGTTTAATTTCGTCCTGACCAATGACATCATAGGCGGCAACTCCGGTTCGCCAGTGGTGAATAAAGCGGGCGAAGTGATCGGATTAATTTTTGACGGCAATATTGAAAGTATGGGTTCGGATTATTTCTTTGATGAAGAAACGGGCCGCGCTATTGCTGTGCATACGCGTGCGATAACCGAAGCGTTGGAAAAAGTGTATGCCATGCCCACCTTGGCGGCAGAATTAAAATCAAATTAATTCAATAACTACAATTAACTGATTATGCGCGGAGAATAGAAAGTTATTTCCAATCTCCGCGCAAATTCATCACCACATGCTGCAAATATTCCGGCGTTGCTTCATTCGCTGAAACTGGCGCAGCACCTATCAAGGCGATTTTGGAAAACACGCCGCGGCGCAAGGGCCGCGTAATTGCCGCGCCATCTTTGCGGCTAAAAAAACTGCCCCATAATCCACGCAACGCCAGCGGCACTACCGGCACTGGCGAGCTGGCGAGTATGCGGCTGATGCCGGGCTTGAACGGGTAAATATCGCCGTTGTCGGTGATGCGGCCTTCAGGAAAAATGCAAATCAGATCGCCGTCCTTCAGCGCCTGCTCGATGTCGACAAACGATTGTTCCAGCATCGCCAGGTTTTCCTTGCGCGACGCGATGGGTATCGTCTTGCCGGCTTTGAATACAAAATTCAGTATCGGCAAATTATAAATATTGTGGTCCATGACAAAGCGCACCGGCCGCTGCACCGCGCCGCCGATAATCAGCGCATCGACAAAGCTGACGTGATTGCACACCAGCACCGCCGGGCCCTCAGCGGGAATATGCTCCAGCCCGGATTTTTCGATGCGGTACACGGTGTGCGTAACGATCCAGATAATAAAGCGCATCAAGAATTCCGGCACCAGGGTATAAATATAGATCGCCACCAACGCATTCAGCATGCCGGTGACCAAAAATATTTGCGGCAAACTAAAACCCGCCATGGCGAGGGTAGCCGCCATGATCGAAGCGGCGACCATGAAAATCGCGCCGAGAATATTATTCGCTGCGATAATGCGCGCGCGGTAAGCGGGTTCGCAGCGATGTTGGATCAGTGCATACAAAGGTACGCTGAACAAGCCGCCGAAAAGCGCGAGCAAAAACAAATCGACCGTCACACGGATATATTTCCACTCGCTTAACAGCGCCATCGCACCAATAGCCTCGCCCGGCTGCAGGCCACGGCTGGCGAAATACAAATCTGCCGCGAACACGGTCATGCCGATGGAACCAAACGGCACTAAACCGATTTCCACTTTGTTGCCGGAAAGTTTTTCGCACAATAACGAACCGACACCAATGCCGATAGAAAACAGCGCGAGCAATAGAGTCACCACGCTTTCAGCTCCGCCGATAACGGTTTTGGCAAAGCCGGTGAACGAGGTCAAAAATATCGAACCGAAAAACCACAGCCAGGAAATGCCGAGCAAAGATAAAAACACCGTGCGGTTTTGTTTGGCGATCAGCAAATTGCGCCAGGTTTCGCTGAACGGGTTCCAGTTTATTTTCAACGTTGGGTCGGAAGCAGGCGAATGCGGCACCAAGCCGGCAGTCAAGCGGCCGATGATGGCAACAACCAGCGACACCGCGGCGACAAAATGCGGACCCCTTTCAGGAATCGCCACCAAGGCACCGCCCAACATGGTGCCGAGCAAAATCGCGACAAAGGTGCCCATTTCCACCATGCCATTGCCGCCGGTCAATTCCTCCTCGCGCAAATGTTGCGGCAGATATGCGTATTTCACGGGGCCGAATAAAGTGGAATGCAGACCCATCAAAAAAACCCCGGAGAATAATAAATATATGTTTTTATTGTAAAATCCAGCAGCTATTACCAGCATAATGACGATTTCCAGATTCTTCACAAATCGTATCAACGAAGATTTTTCCAGCTTGTCGGCAAGCTGTCCCGACGTCGCCGAGGAAAAAACAAACGGCAAAATAAACACGCCGCCGATAATCGCGCCCGCGCTTTTCGGATCCAGATTGCCCCATTCCGCCGCGTGGTATGTCGCCAGCACCGTGAAAGCGAACTTGAAAATATTGTCATTGCCCGCGCCGAAAAACTGCGTCCAGAAAAACGGCGCAAAGCGTTTTTGTGTGAGTAAAGAAAATTGATTGGGTTGGCTCATGTTATTGGTTGATGACTTGATATAAACAAGTATATTCACATATTTTGGTGTGCAAGTGCGCTCTAAAGGGGCAACGGAATAGTGCACCCGCTTGCCATTCAAAACCTGAAAATATTCATGCATTACGTTTTATATAGTCAAGAACGAGCCCCAATGAATCTGTGACCTATTTTTTGTTCATACAAAAATACACTTCCTTGCCTTCTTTGACGCTGTCCATTACGCCGGCCTCACGCAATACTCAAAAATAAAAAATAACAATTAAAATCAATTAGTTATATTGTTATGCGGATTGACGGTCATACCGTAAAATGGCCTGTAAACAAAATGGCCGCTGTCAGAAAATGAAAACCACTCATCCCGTCACTTACGCAGTCACTCCCAAAAACCCCGAAGCGCATTTGCTTGAAGTCACCTGTACGGTTACTCATCCGGATCCATCGGGTCAGATTTTTTCCTTGCCGGCATGGATTCCCGGTAGTTATCTCATCCGCGAGTACGCGCGCCATATTGTGACGCTCAAAGCGGCCTGCAACGGCAAGCCGTTGAAAACTACCAAGCTCGACAAACACACATGGCAATGTGCGCCGTGCAGGGGCGCGTTGACGCTGGCGTATGAAGTCTATGCATGGGATTTGTCCGTTCGCGGCGCGCACCTCGATACCAGCCACGGTTTTTTTAACGGTACCAGCGTGTTCCTGATGGCACACGGGTTTGAGCAAGAGCCGCATGCAGTTGAAATCAAACCGCCTCCCGGCAGGCAATATAAGGAATGGCGCGTCGCGACGGCGCTGCCGCGCGATGGTGCGAAGGAATTCGGCTTCGGCGCGTATCGCGCAGAGAATTATGACGAGTTGATAGACCATCCGGTCGAGATAGGCGATTTTGATTTGGTAAGTTTCCGCGTGCGCGGCGTGCAGCATCATGTGACGATTACCGGTGTGCATGATGCCGACCTCGAACGGCTTGCACGCGACATGAAAAAAATCTGCGAATACCAGATCGATTTTTTTCACCAGGACGACAAGCCGCCGATGAGCCGCTACGTATTTTTGGTGACAGCGGTGGGCGAAGGGTACGGCGGACTGGAGCATCGTGCGAGCACGGCCCTGTTATGCAGCCGGGATGATCTGCCGCAAAAAACCCACAAAGAAATCAATGACGCGTACCGGAATTTTCTCGGTTTGGCGAGCCATGAATATTTCCACACCTGGAACGTAAAACGTATTTTGCCTGCGGCGTTTCAGCCATACGATTTGACCAAGGAAAATTACACCAGCTTACTCTGGGTGTTTGAGGGATTGACCTCTTATTACGATGACCTGGTATTGGCGCGTTGCGGATTGATTTCGCCAGAAGTTTATTTGCAGATTATCGGCGAGACGATTACCAAAGTCTTGCGCACCAGCGGCAGGTTGAAGCAAAGCGTGGCGGAGTCGTCCTTCGATGCCTGGACCAGGTTTTACCGGCCTGACGAAAATTCGCCTAACAGCGGGATAAGTTATTACGCCAAGGGATCGCTGATCGGATTGGCGCTGGATTTACTCATACGACGCGAGACCAAAAACAGGAAATCCCTCGATGACGTGATGCGCGCTTTATGGGATTATTTCGGCGCAAAAAATATAGGTGTGCCGGAAGACGGCTTTGAGAAATTAGCGCAAAAAGTGACGGGGCTGAGCCTGAAAGCTTTTTTCGACTATGCCGTGCGAAGCAGGGGCGATTTGCCGCTGCAGGAATTGCTGCAGGATTTTGGAGTGGACTATGAATTACGCGGCGCCGAAAGCGCAACGGACAAAGGCGGGAAGCCCGCCAGCAATCCATCGCGCGTGCGCGTGACACTGGGCGCCAAGATCAGCGGCAACAAAGAAGCCAAAGTACACCAGGTTTACGACGGCGGCGCGGCGCAAAGCGCCGGCTTGTCTGCTGACGACTGCATCATCGCGGTCGACGGTTTGCGCGTAAACGCAAATTCGCTGGAAAAAATTCTCGGCCGCAAATCGCCGGGCGACATTGTCGTCATGCTGGCGTTTCGCCGCGATGAATTAATGGCATTTGACGTGACATTGCAAGCGACGCCGAAAGACACATGCTCGCTGGCTTTGCGCGATAAACCCTCGCCGAAAATGCTTGGCTTGCGCAAAGCATGGCTTGGAGAATAAAAAACCGTCATCCCGCAAGACCAAAGCTGTGGTGTTGCATGTACACCGATGGCTGCCAACGCAACCGGGAATGTGAGATTCCCGGCTGATGTGTCCGGCGGGGTGACGGAGGGGGGGTCGGTTAAACTTCGTGGCCCTCGTGTTTTACCTGGCCGCGTATTTCTCAGCCGTGGCCAAGTATTTACGTTGATTCATTTACTTCACAGTTTCCTTTTTCGTGTTCATGGAAAAGAAAGCCCCTAACTAACCATTCACCTATTCATGCTGCATAATTCATGCCGGGGCTGTTTGAAGCACTTCGAAAGAAGTTTGGGGTTTTTTCACCGAATATGCGCAGGGAGTGCGGCTTTTGATTTATTCATCGGTGTATTTCACCTGTTTGCTCACATGCGCGCTGGCGTGCATGGCACTAAGCGGAAATGCGCAGGATTTGCCTGCCGCACCCGAAGCCGCCACCGGATATCAGGTCAAACAAGCAGTCAGCGCAAAAAAGTTCATGGTTGTCGCAGCGAACCCGTTAGCAGTAAATGCCGGATATAAAGTATTGGAACAAGGCGGCAGCGCCGTTGATGCCGCCATCGCGGTTCAAATGGTGTTGAATCTGGTGGAGCCGCAATCGTCGGGAATCGGCGGCGGGGCGTTTCTGTTGCATTACGATGCTAAAACAAAAAAATTGGCGGCCTATGATGGCCGTGAAACTGCGCCGCAGGCGGCGACGGCCGAAATGTTTCTCGATGCCGATACCGAGCCGCAAAAATTTTACGATGCCGTAGTCGGCGGCAAATCCATCGGCGTGCCCGGATTGTTGCGCATGCTCGAAGTGGCGCACGCGCGTCACGGGAAATTACCATGGAAAAGACTGTTTCAGCCGGCAATACAATGGTCGCAAAAGGGATTTCCCATTTCGCCGCGTTTGCATGGGTTGATCGCGAAAGATAAATTTCTGGCGAACAGTGAAGCTGCACGGGAATATTTTTTTGAAGCCGATGGCAGTGCCAAGGCAATCAAAAAACTTAAATATAATCATATACTTGGTGATACGCTGGAGCAGATCGCCAGAACCGGTGCGGATGCCTTTTATAGCGGCGACATCGCTCGCGATATTGTGCAGGCGGCGAATAAGCACGCGCAAAATCCCGGTGTGTTATCGCTGGATGATATGCGCAAGTATCGTGCTAAAGTGCGCGCTCCGGTTTGCGGAAATTATCACGCGTACAAAATTTGCAGTATTCCGCCGCCCAGTTCCGGCGGCATTGCACTGCTACAAATACTCGCCATACTGGAAAAATTCGATCTGGCTAAGTTACGGCCGAATTCTTCAGGCGCGGTGCATTTGATCAGCGAGGCGGGCCGCCTCGCCTTCGCTGACCGCGCGCGCTACGTTGCCGACGACGATTTTGTCGATGTGCCGCTTGCTGGCTTGCTCGACCCTGCTTACTTATCTCAACGGGCGGCGTTGATCGAACCGGAAAAATCCCTGGGTGTCGCGCAACCCGGCGAACCGGAGGCAAAAAAAATTTCCCAGGCCGACGACAACGCTCTGGAGTTCAATTCCACCAGCCACATCAGTATTATCGATGCTGCCGGCAATGCCGTTTCCATGACTACCACCATCGAAAATGCTTTCGGCAGCCGGCAGATGGTGCGGGGGTTTTTGCTCAATAACCAGATGACGGATTTTTCGTTTTCACCGCAGGTAAATGGATTGCCGGTTGCCAATCGCGTTGCGCCCGGTAAGCGCCCGCGCAGTAATATGACACCGGTTTTGATATTCGACGCAAAAAACGATCTGGTGGGCGTTGTCGGCTCACCCGGTGGCAGCACCATCATAAATTACGTGGCGAAGACCGTCATTGGCATACTCGATTGGAAACTGAATATGCAGCAGGCAATCGATTTGCCTAACTTCGGCAGCCGCAATGGGCCGACGGAACTGGAGCAAGGAACGGATATTGAAAATATTTCGGCCGCGCTAAAAGCGATGGGGCATGAGGTGAAACTCATGGAAATGAACAGCGGACTCCATGGAATTTTGCGAACAAAAAATGGCTGGCAGGGCGGGGCGGATCTGCGACGCGAAGGCGTGGCTAAAGGAAAATAAAATCGGCAACACAAATACCTCAAGTCGGCCCTTCATATTCCACCAGCAACTCAGCCAGCATACCCGTTGGCACTGCGCCGGATAAAATCTGTTCGTCAATTACGAATGTCGGCGTGCCGGTAATTTCCAGCATCGCCGCGGCTTCCTGGTTTTCGCGCAACTTGTTTTCGAACACCGCGTCATTCCAGGCCGCTTTGACTGTTTCGTCAGATACGTCTGATTCTGCCGCCAGTTTTCTCAGCACGGTCTCATCGCCGATATTTTGTTCTTCGACGAAATAGGCTTCAAACAATCTAACATGCAATTTCTTGAAAGCTTCAGGCTCACGTTGGCGCGCAGCTTCGGCAAGCAGCATGGCTTTGTGCGAATTTGTGGTGAATGTCCGGTTGGCCAGCTCGACTTTTTCCTGCCGCGCCATGCGCTGAAGGTTGGTCATCAGCATGTCCCAGTGCTCTTTCGGATAGCCGAGGGCGGAAAGCGGCATGCCTTCCGGCGGCGTATCCGGGTGGATTTCCATAAAGCGCCAGTCGATGTCAAACTCGACGCCTTTCGCAAGTTTTGCTAAACGGAGCTCCCCGATGAAGCAAAACGGGCAAATGTAGTCGGAAAAGACGGTGATACGTTTCTTGGGCTTGTCCATGATGCAAATACATTTATTGAAAAATTGCATCATACTCCATTCATCTTTGGTTGAGGCGCGGCCGCGACTCACCTACAATAACAATTCAGGATTCTTTATTTACCCAAGGAGCTTTTATGAAATTCTCGCTGTTTCTGATTTCCGCCGCCATAATTGCAACATGCGTAATGCCGTTGGCTGCTTACGCAGACGATAAAGCCGTGCCGGTTACCGAAAGTTCGTCCGCCATTGCCGACTTGGTCAAAAAAGATACCGTGGTCGGCAAAGGCAAAGAAGCCGTATCGGGCAAATTGGTTCGCGTGCACTACACCGGCTGGTTGTACGAACCCGGCAAGCCCGACAACAAAGGCGCAAAGTTTGACAGTTCGGTCGATCGCGGCGAGCCATTCGTATTTCCCTTGGGCGGCGGCCGGGTCATTAAAGGCTGGGATGAAGGCGTGGCAGGGATGAAATCGGGCGGCAAGCGTACACTGATTATTCCGCCGCAGATGGGCTATGGAGCGCGCGGTGCTGGCGGCGTGATCCCGCCGAATGCGACCTTGATGTTTGATGTGGAATTGTTGGATGTGAATCAGTAATTATTTCTGGATGACCTTAGTCCTTCGACAGGCTCAGGACGAACGGTGAGGTGTTGATTACGTTCGTGGTGAGCTTATCGAACCATAAACGTAATCAATTGTTCGGAGTTTCTCTAAGTCTATTTTGGCGCGGTTAAAATTATTTTTTTGCCACGAGCAAATAAATAGAAATAAATCATGGCTAAACGTAAACCCAAAATTGGTCTAGCTTTAGGCGGCGGTTCTGCACGCGGCTGGTCCCACATCGGCGTGATCCGCGCGCTGGAAAAAGAAGGCATACGCCCCGATGTGGTATGCGGCACGTCGGCCGGCGCCCTCGTCGGCGCGATATACACGGCAAACGAACTGGATTGGCTGGAGGATTGGGTGCTGCGTCTCACCTGGCGCCATATGGTGAGCATGCTCGATCTGAGTTTCAGCGGAGGCATTATTCAAGGTAACAAGCTGATCGATTTTTTCCGCAGCCGTCTGGAAAACAAACCCATTAATCAATTAGCGTTGCCGTTTGGCGCGGTTGCCACTGAGCTTGAAACCGGCCGCGAGGTCTGGCTGCGCGACGGCGATTTGCTCGAAGCGGTGCGCGCATCGATCGCGTTTCCCGGATTGTTTAGCCCGCAACTGCGCGACGATGTCTGGTTACTCGATGGTGGTTTGGTGAACCCAGTGCCGGTGTCCCTCGCGCGGGCAATGGGAGCGGATGTGGTGATTGCAGTGGATTTGAATTCGGATACGATAGGCAGCCACTTGAAAGCCTTTGAAGATCCGGTTGAGAGCGTCAACAAAAAACCGGAGGGGTTCGAAATATCGAAAACGCTGACTAATAAAATGAAAAACTGGGTGTTAGCGGGCACCGGCATATTGAAAAGCCCGTCACTGGAAAACAAGATGGATAGGCCGTCATTTTTCAGCGTAGTGGAAACCAGCATCAACATCATGCAAGTGCGCATCACCCGCGCACGTCTCGCGGGCGAACCCGCGGATATTTTGCTCACGCCCAAGCTCGGGCATCTGGGTTTGATGGATTATCATCGCGCATCCATCGCGATTGAAGAAGGCAAACGCGCGGTGAAACTCATGTTGCCTGCCATACACGCCATGTTGGAGCCGCCACAGCCACGACAAACCACCAAGCAAAAACGCGCGGCTAAAGCATAAAGGCCGTATTACGGAAATATTTGTAACTGTATGATTATAATGTATTTTTTAATGCAAAAAATAGTTTTCTGCGCTTAACCCGAAAATAAAATCCCGTCGTTTACAGCTTCCGTAGCAACCATTAATCCACTCAATACGGGAGAACGACATGAAGAAATTTTTATTAATCGCAGCTATTTTTGCCGCAGGGATTATTCAACCAGCTCACGCCGTCGGCTCTTATGCCGACATTTCAGTTTACGACCGCAGTGAAAATCGCGTGTTGCCGGCTTATCAGCATGACGGAAAATATTATGTTGCAGGAAAACCGGGCAATGAATATCAAATCCGTGTGCGCAACCAGATGGGTAGCGATTTCCTCGCCGTTACTTCGGTTGACGGCGTGAATGTACTCAGCGGCGAAACGGCAGGGCTGAATCAGCGCGGATATATTTTTTATAATGGCGTTGGTTACGACATCATGGGTTGGCGCAAAACCAACGACCACGTTGCGTCGTTTTATTTTACCTCGTTGCCCGACTCTTATGCTGCGCGAACCGGCCGGCCGGACAATGTCGGTGTTATCGGCGTTGCATTGTTTCGCCGCAAATATGAAACGCCGCCTATAAGTTATTCAGGGCCGTATACCTATAATCATACGGAACAATCGTCGGCAAGGCAGGACCCGAAGTCGGCAGATGCTTCCATCGCTGCGCAATCAGTCCCGGCGCCGAATGCGCAGGCTGCGGGCGAAGCGCGCAGCGACAGCGCAGGACGCATCGCTTCCGCGCCATTTATGAAAGAAAAATCCCTCGGCACCGGACACGGCCGCACCGTGGATTCGTCTATACAAATTGTGAATTTCGAGCGCGCTTCATCGACGCCAGATGAAATCATTACGATTTATTACGACAGCCAGCGCAACCTTATTTCGCGCGGTGTGATTCCTTATTCCCCGCCGGTTGCGGCAAACCCGTTTCCCAACCAATTTGTGCCTGATCCACCGCGCCGCTGGTAATCAATATGATGCAAAGCAGGTTCGCTTTTGCTCCAGAGGAAATCTCCGTTAAACTAACGGAGATGACCCTGCACGCCGATACCGACGAAGACCTGATGTTGCGTTATCGCGATGGTGACGCAGCCGCTTTTGAAGTTTTGTACAGGCGACACAAAGGCGGGGTGTTTCGTTACATGTTGCGCCAGTGCCGCAACCGCGGCGTGGCAGAGGAATTGTTTCAGGAAGTGTGGATGAACTTGATCAAATCCCGCGCGTCTTATATTGTGCGGGCCCGGTTTTCCACCTATATATATAGTATCGCCCACAACCGGCTGATCGACTATTACCGCGTAACCGGGCGCGAAGTGCCGTTGTCCTATGTTGACGACGAAGAAAATCAAGATGCCTTCGCGAATATTACCTCAGGTGACGGCCACCAACCGGACACGCTGCTTGCCGCCAAACAAGACGTAACGGAATTTTTGCGTTTGCTGGAAAGTTTGCCCGAAGCCCAGCGCGAAGCGTTTTTATTGCATGAAGAAGCAGGTATGAGTATTGAAGAAATTGCAATGGCCACCGGTGTAAGTGCTGAAACGGCGAAAAGCCGCCTACGCTATGCGCTGGGCAAATTGCGTGAAGGATTGAAGGAGGTAGTATGAAAGCATCCAAAATAAATCAGGCGGAAGACAAGATCCTCGACGAGTATCTTGCCGGCAAATCCCGTTTGTCTGATTCGTACAAAAAAACGGTAACTGATATGCCGGGCATGGATACCGATTCCGCCATACTCGCCGCCTCGCGCCGCGAAGTCAGCGCGAGCCCGCAAGCGATTGGGAGAGGCGCCTGGCGCAAATGGCAAGTGCCGTTTTCCATTGCTGCTTTGCTGGTGGTCAGCGCCTCGCTGACATTGACCATGACTGAATATCAACAAAAGTCGGATGAAATACCGAAAGGGCCGACTCCGATTGTGGTGAAAGAAGAAGCCAAGCTGTCGCGCGGTGACAGCTTGGGGCAGAGCAAGGCAGATAACACCGATACGAATAGGCCATTAGCGTCTGCCTCAACGTCAACAGCCCGCAAATCGGAACCGGCAGAAAAAGCCAAACAAAAAATGATAGCGGCACCTGTTTCAGAGACGAAAGCGCCGGAACCTAAGGCGGCGCAAATAGCGAAAGTGCCAGCGCCAGCCAGTCTGCCCGGCAGTCGTAAGGCGGAAGCAAATCCGCAGGCATTCCCGTCGGCACAAATAAAAAACCCGGATGCAGGCGGGCAGATACAGGAAAAAACCATGCCGACTGAACAGGCGCGTATAGCGCAATCGGAAGTCCGGGATGCATCGGCCATCCCCTCAACTTCCTCGGCACCTAAGCCTGCAGCGGAAAATACTGTACGCGAAAGTTCGGCAGGAACAGTAGCAGCGCCGCCAGTGGCTGCTGTACCAGCGGCGCCAGTGCCAGCTGGTGTAGCGACTCGTGCTGATACCGCACTGCTTACTACCCAAGCCAGGTTAGACCGCGGAGCGCAAACTGCAGCCAGAGCCCCCGCGTCTGCGGCGGCAACCATGGGAAATGCAAGAAATGCTGATGCCGCGCCGGAGACATTGCGTAAATCCGGTCAATTGGGCGTAGCAGATACCGTGGCGGCATACAGCGCGGCGCAGACATGGCTGGCGAAAATCGAGGCCTTATTGCGCGAAGGTAAAATCGAGGAAGCGGAAACAAATCTTGCAGAATTCAAAAAGCGTTTTCCCAATTATGTTACGCCGGATTGGATTCGAGACGAAATTGGAAAACAGCGCGCCGCTATAAACTTTGAAGCAAATAAATAAAAATATTTGTCATTCTGAACGAAGTGAAGAATCTGCTTTATTAACGGTCAGCCAAAAAAAAGATCCTTCGCGTTGCTAAGGATGACGATTTATTTACGAAGTATACTCAAACGATAATCTCTCTAACTCTTTAATTAGTATATATTATTAGTCATAAGTCAATTCTCTCGCCTTACCCCAAAACACACGATAAGCAAACACTGAATACGCAAAGATTGCAGGCAACACAATCAACGCGCCGATTAAAATCACCATCAGCGATTCCCGGGCACTGGCGGCTTGCCAGATGTCGATGCGATCGACGACCAGATACGGAAATAAACTGTAAGCCAGGCCGAGAAACGCGAGGATGAAAATGCCGACGGTGCCGGCGAAAGGCAGCCAGCACCAACGATCATTTCCCGCTGCTTGTTGTTGCGGCAGTCGATGCAACGCGCGGTCGATGGCAACGAACAAAATGAAAGTTATCAGCGGCACCGGCGCGAGCCAAAAAATATTCGGTAGTGAAAACCATTTGTGGAATATGCGCGCGCTTACCAGCGGCGTAATGATTGAGATTGCAGCGACACCTAGTGCCGTCAACCATAAACTCCGCTGCGCCCAAAATACCGCCCGTTGTTGTAATGCGCCCTCGGTTTTCATAATCAGCCAGCCTGCGCCGAGCAAGGCATAACCGGCGAGCAGGCTCAACCCCGTGAACAGCGCGAACAGCAGTGACAACGCGTCATATTTGAAACCGACGATATAAAGTCCCATCATCACGCCCTGTGCGAACGACGCCAATAACGAGCCGCCGTAGAACGCGGCATTCCACCACGGCTTGTGATGCGCGCGGGCCTTGACACGGAAATCGAATGCCACGCCGCGCAGCGTGAGTCCGATGAGCATCAGAGCAACAGGAAGATACAGCGAAGTGAGAATTACGCCGTGCGCCATCGGAAACGCCACTAGCAAAATACCAACACCCAGCACCAGCCAGGTTTCGTTAGCGTCCCAGAACGGTCCGATGGACGAAATCATCACGTCTTTTTGTTCGTCACTCGCGCGGCGCAACAGGATGCCGACGCCGAGGTCGTAGCCGTCGAGCAAGACATAGGCCAGCATGGAAACGCCCATCAGCAGCAAAAAAATAAACGGCAGCAGGCCGTCGGATTGAAAAATCTGGTTCATGGCAAACTGCCTTCGCTGAGATGGGGATTCAATTTGATATTTGCGACGGTTTTTTCTGAGTCGTTATAGCCGGCTTTACGTGCCAGATGAAAGACCACCGAGACATAAGCGATAGCCAATCCAACATAAAGCACGAGATACATGGCGAGAGTGGCGGCGATCATCGATGCCGGTACAGCCGATGCCGCTTGCGCAGTGGTGAGCAAGCCATAAACCAGATAAGGCTGGCGGCCGATTTCCGTCACATACCAGCCGGCCAAGGTTGCTACCCAGCCGGAAAATGTCATCAATACCAGTGCGCGGGTGGCGAGGCTGGAAATATCATTACCGCGCTGCAATTGCCAGGCGGCAAACCACGATACCACCAGCATGAGCATGCCAACGCCGACCATGATGCGAAACGCCCAGAACACCGGCGCGACCGGCGGATGTTTATCCTTGAATTCGTTCAGGCCTTGGATTTCGCCATCCAGTTCGTGGGTCAAAATAAAACTCGCCATTTTGGGGATGGCGATTTCAAAATGATTTTTGCCTTGAGTCTGGTCGGGGATCGCGAACAGCAACAGCGGCGCGCCGCGTTCGGTCTCCCACACGGCTTCGATAGCGGCGATTTTCGCCGGCTGGTGTTTGAGCGTGTTCAACCCATGAATGTCGCCGAGGAAAATCTGCAGCGGGATGAATAAAGCAGCGACATACACGGCGGTTTTCAGCGCTGCCAGCACGCTCGGCGCTTTATCGCCGCGCAACCAGCGATAAGCCGATATGCCCGCGACCAGAAATGCGCCGGAGAGGGCGCAGGCGGTCATCATGTGCGAGATGCGGTACGGAAACGACGGATTGAAAATGATTTGCAACCAACTTACCGGATGTGCTTTGCCGTTGATCATTTCGTAACCGGCCGGCGTTTGCATCCATGAGTTGAGGGCGAGTATCCAGAAGGCAGACATTGAGGTGCCGAGCGTGACCAAGATCGTCGCCAGTGTGTGAATGCGATTTGATACACGCTTCATGCCGAACAGCATGATACCGAGGAATGTCGCTTCGAGAAAAAAAGCCGTCAATACTTCGTAAGCCAGCAACGGTCCGGCGATATTGCCGACGGTTTGCATAAAGCCGGGCCAGTTGGTGCCGAACTGGAAACTCATGGTAATGCCGCTGACGACGCCGAGCGCAAACGTGAGGGCGAAGATTTTCACCCAGAACGCGTACGCTTCCATCCACTTCGCCTCTCCCGTGCGGTTGGATGCGAGCTTGAACAACAACAACATCCAAGCAAGCGAAATGGTCAAGGTAGGAAACAGAATATGAAAGGTGATGTTGGCACCGAATTGCACGCGGGCGAGTATAAGTGGATCCATGTTAGCTTTTCAGATCAATTTGTGATGATATGGGTGATGTTATAGCTAATTGATTATTTTAACAATATTGAAATAGATGTTTTTCCACCTATGGCATGTCAGTGTTCAGCGCCAATCCTATACCGCGATATTAACCTGAGTTTGATAGTGCGCAATGGTTTCTCTTATCATTCCACCTGTAGAGACGCGTCGCGGATTGCGGTAAGGTGCGGGATTAACGAAAAAGGAACGCAATGGCCTTCGGCGCGATTATCATCGGCGATGAAATTTTATCCGGCAAGCGGCAGGATAAGCATTTCGCGCGCGAGATAGAACTACTCAAGATTCGTGGGCTTGAATTGGCCTGGGCGGAATATATCGGCGACGAACCGGCGCGGATTACCGCGACGCTGAAGCGCACATTCGCTAGCGAAGATATCGTATTTTCTTTCGGCGGTATTGGCGCGACGCCGGACGACCACACACGGCAATGTGCGGCAGATGCGCTGGGCGTGCCGATTGCCAGGCACGCGGGAGCCGAAGCGGAAATTGTAGCGCGTTTCGGTGCGGATAGTTATCCCATGCGCGTGATCATGGCGGATTTTCCGCAAGGCGCAGCCATGATCCCCAACCCCTTTAATGGCATTGCTGGATTCAGCGTGGACGATCATTATTTTCTGCCGGGCTTTCCGGAAATGGCGTGGCCGATGATGGAGTGGGTGCTCGATACCCATTACAAGCATTTGTTTCACGCCGCGCGGGGCGACGAAAAAATTATTGTCATCGAAAACGGCAACGAAGGTGATCTGCTCGATTTGATGAATCGCGTCGTCGCGACCTACGACAAACTCAAGCTTTCCAGCTTGCCTCAGTTCGTTGTTGGGGGTGGGCGCCTGCTCGAACTTTCGGTGCGTGGCGATTCTGCCCAGGTCGCCGCAGCGATGACGCTTATTAAACAAACAGTTAGCGGCATGGGACTGAAATTCAACGACAAACAACTTATGTGAAAAATTGTGTGCAAGGGTTAGTCTTCCTTGAATTCTCCAGCAGAGGGGACAATAATGCTGATGGTGCCGAAAAGCCTCGGCCTGTTTCCAACAAAAAGCCACCAGGAGGAAGGATATGACCAGCATTGCAAGCATTGAAGGTGTGGGCGATGCCTACGCAGAAAAACTCAAAGCTGCCGGTATCAAGACTGTGGAAACTTTGCTTGAAAAAGGCGCGACGCCAGCAGGCCGCAAAGAGATTGAAAGTAAAACCGGCCTCAGCGGTAAATATATTTTGAAATGGGTCAATCATGCCGACCTGTCTCGCATCAAGGGCGTCGGCGGCCAGTATGCCGAGCTGCTCGAAGCGGCGGGTGTGGACAGCGTAGTCGAGTTGGCGCAACGTAATGCGGCAAATCTGCATCCGGCGATGGTGAAAGCGAATCAAGAAAAAAAATTGGTAAATGTAGTGGCGGCACTGAGTAAAGTAAGCGACTGGGTGGATCAGGCAAAAAAACTGCCCCGCAAAGTTTCTTATTAATTTTGTTATTTAATTTTTTTAGGAGGTAAGTATGGGATTGCTCGACGGATTGATTGGACAAGTAATTGGTAAAGCCATGGGCGGCGGCGCACCGGCAGCCGGAGGCAAGGCAGGTGCTACAGGCAATCCTATGCTCGACCTCGTGATGGGCATGATGACCAACCCGCAGTCTGGCGGTTTGCAGGGCTTGCTCGGCGGCCTGTCTCAAGGTGGTTTGGGTGACGCAGTGAAATCGTGGGTTGGTACCGGTGCCAACATTCCGGTGAGCGGCGATCAGATTCAGTCTGCGATGGGCAGTGATCAAATCGCAGCCATTGCACAAAAATTCGGCCTCAAGCCGGAAGATGTCGCAGCGCAGTTGGCGCAAATACTTCCTCAGGCAGTCGACAAAGTAACGCCTAACGGTCAAGTACCTGATGCTGCCGGTTTGGAGCAGGGTATTGCCATGTTGCGCAAAATCATAGGCTGATTTTTTCAAAACAGCTTGCTGAATTAAAGACGGCGTCCTCACAAAGGACGCCGTTTTTTTATGCGGGACTATTCTTCCGATGTGAATTTAATAATTTGTCGTCGCGCTTTTTTGGTCGGGCGGCCTTTGAATATCGGTTCAGGTTGAGAGCGCAATTTCTCAGCCAAGGCTGTTCGCGCCGCGATGCTCACCGCAGTTTCTTCGTATAATTCTTGCGCAATGCTGGCCCCTCCGCGTTGGTCAGATAATCCGCAAACTATCAAATGGCGTTCGTACGGCGGTTGGCGCAGAGAAATGTTGTTGCCGAGCTTGAGAATTTTCGATGGTTTGGCGCGCTCACCGTTCAGGGTCACTTTACCGCCGTTAATCGCTTCCAAGGCGAGACTGCGGGTTTTATAAAAGCGCGCGGCCCACAACCATTTGTCGATGCGGACGCCAGAATCTTCCTGATCGTTCGCCATAATTGTTACTTGGCTAATTTCACTTTATACAAACTCATCGGCATGCAGGAACTGGTATCGAATTCACATCCGGCAATAACGCCGGCCCTGGCTACATCTTCAGCCGTTTTAAGTACGTCGTATTGGGAAAACATCGCGCCCAGTGCGAACTCGCGGCCCGAGCCGATGGACCAGAAGCCGTCGAATTCAAATACTTCGCGCATCGAATAGACGCCGAAAATTCCCGCCTTGTTCACAATCAGGGATGTGAGTTGACTCGATTCGTAGGGATCGTCTTCATCTTCTTTTGGGTTGAGGAAATGTTCTTCTTTCAGCACGGGATGCAATTTGCGGAAGGTCTCGAAAATTTCCATTTTGCTGCCGAATTTCATTTCATTACCTTTGTTCAAGATACTTTCCATTACCAGATGGTGCGCGGCGCTGCCGGCGATGCCGAAGTATGAACCGTGGGCACGCAAAATCTTGTCGTGCGACTTGTCATAATGAGGCAGCAGTTTCACGCCGCCAAAAGTGGTCAGGGAATCACCCGCGATCACTGCGTAGCCGGCTTTTTTTACCACAACAAGGGTAGTCATTTTTTGCTCCAGTTTTTGCGTATAGGAAATATTTGATTACATTGATATTTTACGCCATTCGGGTATCACATGCGCGGGCCTTGGTTTGCAGGTTTTCGGACCACCAATGCCACCCCGAAAGCAGATATCGCCATCCCCAGGATAGCTGTGGGCGCCAGAATTTCATCAAACAAAATAAATGCCATGAGCGCCGTAACAGGCGGCACCAGATAAAACAGGCTGGCGGTCTTTGCCGCTTCGCCGCGGCGGAGGAGTAAATACAAAAGACTGACGGCGCCTAGTGACAGCACGACGCACAACCACGCCAGTGCAAAAGTGAATTGCGGCGTCCAATCAATATGCATTGTTTCCATCAGGGTTGCCAGCACGCCCAGCACTACGCCCGAGGTAGCGTACTGAATCACGCCGCCTGTGCGCAAGTCCATGCCGCTGCCGTAACGCTTCTGATATAAGGTGCCACCCGTGATGGCGAGCAAGGCGAACACGGCTTGCGCCATGCTTAACAAATTTGGCGCATCGGCGGTATTCAGTTTGCTGCTCACTACTAACCCCACGCCGACCAGACCCAGCAACAAACCCAGCCATTGGTGCCGGGTGATTTTTTCTCCAAACAGGGGCCCTGCGGCAAGTGCAGTCAAAATAGGTTGTAGACAGGTGATCAAGGCGACCAGGCCGACCGGTATGCCGTTTTTAAGCGCGCAGAATACACCGCCGAGATAACCCGCATGCACCAGCAATCCGGCTACGGCTGTGTGACGGATTTGCGCCAGGTTACGCGGCCAAGGTGCGCGGCCTATCCAGGAGGCAAGCAACAAAAGCAAGGCGACAATCAGCATGCGCAGGGCGAGGAAGGTCAGCGGTTCAGCAAAAGGCAAGCCATAACGGCTGCCGATGAATCCCGTGCTCCAAAGAAACACAAACGACAAGGGCATCGATTGCAGCCAGAGCGTTGTGCCGAGTCCTGCAAGAACGGGCGGTGTCCCGCCGGAATTGGGTTGCATTAAAAAAACGCAGTATTCAGCGGCTGCGCTTATCAGCGAGCATGTGCGAACGCTGCCGTTGTCGGCTCAGCCAAAAGTTGATCGAGCAACATCGGTCGGGCGACGTGATAGCCCTGGGCATAGTTCACTCCTAGCTCTTCCAGCAATTCCAGCGTTTCCTGGTTTTCCACCGACTCAGCTATGGTGGGAATGTTCATCACATGGCCGATGCGGTTAATGGCTTCAGTCATGGCGAGATCGACGACGTCTTCATGCATATTACGCACGAAATTGCCGTCGATTTTGATGAAATCTACCGGCAGGTTTTTCAGGTAAGCGAAAGAGGACATGCCGCTGCCGAAATCATCCAGCGCGAAACGGCAGCCGGTTTCGCGCAATTCATTCATAAAGCGAACGGCGCGCTTAAGGTGAGTGATGGCGGCAGTCTCGGTTATTTCGAAACAAAGCGCTCGCGCCGGCACGTCCCGTGCCTTGAGGGTCGTACGTATGAACTCCAGGAACCCCGGATCGCTCACGCTGGCACCGGAAAGATTGATTCCCAGGGTCGGCAGTTTGATATTGCGGTTGCTATGTAGTTGCTCTGCATACCAGGCCACTGCGTTACTGACCACCCAGCGGTCCAACTGCGGCATCTGGTTGTATCTTTCCGCGGCAGGAATAAAAGCACCGGGTGCAATCAGCTGGCCATTTTCATCGTTCATTCGCACCAACACTTCAACATAGGCATCATCGGTCCTATGTTTCGACAGTGCGCGGATCGGCTGGCCATGCAAAACAAAACGGTTTTCTTCCAGGGCATGCCCGATGCGGGTGAACCATTGCATGTCGCCGGTGCGGCGCGCAAGGAATGAATCGTCAGGCTGGAAAAGCTGTACGCGGTTGCGGCCGCGGTCCTTCGCCGTATAACAAGCCGCATCAGCAGAGCGCATTACTTCTGTGTGGGACTCGGTATCCGAGGTGATGGAGACGACACCGATGCTGACCCCAATGGGGAAGACGCGTCCATTCCAAGTGAAACGCAGATCCCGCGCCGCATTGAGCAACTGGTCGGCAATGTGCAACGCCTGTTCAGTGGGGCAATGCTCAAGCAATACCCCGAATTCATCGCCGCCAAGACGAGCCAGGGTATCGCTGTGGCGCAATTCGCGCTCGAACGCGGCGCTGATCTGGCGCAGCAATGCGTCTCCCGCCACATGGCCGCAGGTATCGTTGACTACTTTGAACTGATCCAGATCCATAAAACAAAGCATATGCTGCGTCTTGTCGCCATGTACTTCGGCAATGGCGCGCTTCAATCTTTCTTCAAACTCACGCCGGTTGATCAGGCCCGTGAGGGGATCATGGGATGCCTGGTGGGTAAGTTGCCGCGACAGGAATCTTTGCTGGGAGACATCACTGAATACCAACACCGCGCCCAGGGTTTGACCGTCATTGTCCAAAATGGGAGCGGTGGAGTCGTCGATGGGGTATTCCGTCCCATCGGACCGCCGCAGAACGGATTGGTTATCGAGGCCGACCACCTGCTTTTCGCGGATGCAGCGCAGCAGGGGATTTTCGAGCGGCTTGCGCTCGTCTTCGCTGATAAAACAGAATACTTCATCGACTGGCTTGCCACGGACATCTTCAAGTTTGGCGCCGATCAATTCTTCGGCTACCGGGTTCATATAAACCAGCTTGCCATTTGCATCGGCAGTAATAACCGCTTCGCCGATGGACGCTAATGTTACCTGGGCGCGCTCTTTTTCAGCCGCCAGCTCGTCTTCCACCTTTTTGCGGGCGCTGATATCGGTGGTCATGGAAAAAACGCCCACCACGTTCCTGTTTTCGTCGAAGTGGGGAATCAGATTCACCAGCGCATGCGTGGCGGGCGCGCCTTCTCGCAAGTACACCGTGCGTTCATAATCCTGCGGTTTGCCTTGTAACGCCGCTTCGATGCGCGGCTCAACAGAAGCAAAGTCTTCAGCTTTCAGGATTTCCGTTAATGTCCTGCCGCTTATTTCTGCGTCAGGCATGCCTACCCATTGGCTGAAGGCTTTGTTATGGAAACGTACGCGTGACTCTTGATCCGTGTAGGAAATCACGGCCGGCACGGCATTGGTAATCAAGCGTAATTGGTTTTCGCTGTCCAGCAGGGCTTGCTGGGCATTCTTACGGTCGAGGATTTCACCGGAAAGTTTGTTATTGGTTTTCCAAAGCGCGAAAGAACGCTGCGTGACCAGGCTGAATAATGCAGTAAACAAGAGGCCGGCAATAAGGCTCGCGTAAGTCAGCCAGCCAGATTGGGTGCTGTAAGTGCCGCTGGCGGGAGTCGCCACAATGCGCCAGTTGCGGCCTGCGATATTTAACCGGTGTTCAGCGCGCAATACGCTGCTGTCATCGGACAAGCGGGACACGTCTGCGGCTAATGCGCCAAAGTTCTCAGAAACGGCCAGTTGTTGTTGTCCGGCCGGCGCAGACCGATCCAACAACTGCAAATTAATCTTTTTGGCTGCATCAGCCGATGTCACGAGAAGATCGGACGCTCGGATGACGCCGACGCAAAGTCCAACAAAACGTTTTGTCAGCGATTCATCAGCTACGCCCTTTGAGTGCATGGGGCTATATATCAAAAAGCCGTACTGATCCGGGCGCGTTTCCTGTACCAGCCTAATGCGGCCAGTGGCAATGGTGCGGCCCGTGTTTCTCACTTCCATAAGAGCCCGCCTCCGTATGGGATCGGAAAAAGTATCGTAGCCCTGTACGGCCTCATTGCCTTTCAATGGTTCGATCTGGGTAACCGGTGAATATTCAGGGCGCCGCAGGGCGGGGATGAGTTTGCCTTCCACATCCCGCTCAGTTATCCGGTATCCGGGAACGATAGCTTGCATGGATTTTTCGAAATCAGCGCGCTGCTCATCAGTAACTAAACGGTTAACGCTCAGGGCATACAACCAGCGGTGTCGCGCGAGGGCGGGGCTCACAAATGCCCGGATAGTCTCATTGCCCGGTTCGAAATGGGTAGCGACGAAAAAATCCCGCAGGCTTTCGACGTCATCGACTGCACTATTGAGGTTGTCCTGAACTGTCCGGATGCGAGCTGATGCCGCTTCGCTGAAATTGTGACGCGTGCGCTCATTTTCCCAATCACGCACCATCAGAAACAGCAGCGCGGTCAGCATGAGCCCTGCCATCAGCGCTAGAATCAGCGGTAGGTAGGGCACTAACCCGGACGACTGGGGATGCAGTGAGGGAACCGAGGGTTTATCAAAAGCCATAGGTTTGATTATTGTGGAATTTTGTCGCGCCAGGGAAAGGCAGTCAAAATCCGAATGACACCAAATGACTATTATTGCAGCTACTGGCGGCTGCGCCAAGCGGAAACGGCAGAATTTCCCACGAGAATTCAAGTTGGATAGGGGTAAAGATCAGGCGTGCTGGGGGTATTCAGGCCTGAGATACCGCTTGAGCAGCCTTTTTGCGACCCAGACGCGCAGAAATGCGACGACCCCAGCTATCAAGGTAAGAATAAACCACCGGCACTACGACAAGCGTAAGCAAAGTGGAAGTAATGACGCCGCCGATCACGGCGCGGCCCATGGAAGTCTGCAATTCAGCGCCTTCACTCAAACCTATCGCCATCGGTAGCATGCCGAATATCATCGCCATGGTGGTCATCATGATAGGGCGCAGGCGAACCTGCCCGGCGGTCATGATGGCATCATATTGCGATTTGCCCTCGCGCTGCGCCTGGTTGGTGAAATCGACCAGCAGAATGGCGTTCTTGGTCACGAGGCCCATGAGCATGATGAAGCCGATGATGGAGAAAATATTCAGCGTGCTGCCGGTCATCAGCAGCGCGAGAAACACACCGATGAGTGATAACGGTAGCGACGCCATGATAGCGATAGGTTGTAAAAAACTACCGAACTGCGATGCCAATATCAGGTAAATGAATATCACCGCCATGCCTAAAGCTGCCAGGGCGGAACTGAATGTTTCCTGCATTTGCTGGGTCTCGCCGCGAATATCGAAACGATAACCAGTCGGCAATTGGATTTTTTTCACCAAATCCTGTACTTCGGTTCCGACGTCGCCTGCAGGTCGGCCTTCGACATTGGCGTAGATGCCGACGCGGCGCTGCAAATCCTGCCGCTTAATTACTTGCGGACTGGATGAGGGCACCAGTTCCACCACTTGCCGCAGCGGCACCATGCGTGGTGTACCTTCGGGGTTAACGCGGTTGCTGCTGATGTATAGATCGCCTATGTCAGCGGATTTCTGCCGCCCGGATTTGGGTAATTGCACATTGACGTCGTAATTTTGGCCATCCGGCGCCAACCAGCGGCTGACCACGTCGCCAGCGATGAATGGGCGAACTGCCGCTCCTATCTGCGCCACGGACAAACCCAGATCGCTGGCGAGTTCGTTATTGACTCGCATGGTGATGGCGGGTGTCTGTGCCTTGAGGCTGCTTTCAAGATCGGTGATGCCCTTAATCTGGCCGATTTTTTCCATAGTGTCTCGGGTGAGGTCGGCCAGTTTTTCAGGAGCAGGGCCAAGCAAGTTGACGAATATGGGTGTGTTATAGCCAACCGACAATTCTATCCCGGGAATCGCCTTGAGTCGCGCCCGCACGGCTGCTTCAAAATTTTTTTGCGAACGGCGCGGATGCTTTCTTTTATCTACCAATTTGACATCAACACGGGAGATGTTACGGCCTTCCCCAGTACCCACGTCGGCGCTAATAACATCTATTTCGGGGAATTCGTTGCGTAACACCGCTTCGACCTGTTTGGTTTTTGCATCGGTGTAAGCCAGGCCGGAGCCAACCGGCGTGGTTAATTTGAACGAGGTTTCGCCGTTATCGGTCTCGGGCACAAACTCCGTGCCGATTAGCGGCACGAGGAAGAGACTGGCGATAAACGTTAGTGACGCAATGGTCAAAGTGGTTTTGCGCCAGGCCAAGGCGCGCGCCAGCAGGCGGCCATAGATGTGGTGCAGCCACTCAACCCCGCTTTCAATGCGTTGCATAATCGTGCCCAACCAGGGCAAACGCTGGAAACGATTTTCCACCGGATCGTGCCACTTGGACGACAGCATCGGGTCTAATGTGAAGCTGACGAACAGCGACACCAGCACGGCTACGGTGACGGTGATACCGAATTGCAAAAAGAAGCGGCCGATTATGCCGCTCATGAAAGCCACGGGAACAAAAACGGCGACAATGGCAAAGGTGGTTGCCATCACCGCGAGGCCTATTTCGTCCGTGCCCTCGCGCGCAGCCGTGTCATGATCTTTGCCCATAGCCAGGTGACGAACAATATTTTCTCGTACCACAATGGCGTCGTCGATCAGCAGGCCTATGCATAGCGACAATGCCATCAGCGTCATGAAATTCAGGGTGAAACCAAAAACATTCAGGGCGATAAACGCCGAGATTACCGCAATCGGCAAAGTCAGGCCGGTGATGATGGTGCTGCGCCAGGAATGCAAAAACAGAAATACGATAAATACGGTCAGCAGCGCACCTTCGATGATGGTTTCCTTGACGCCATCGACCGACCGTTTGATCCAATCGACATTGGCACGGAGCACCTTGAGCTCCACTGCGGCTGGCAAAGTTTTATTTAATTCTGCCGCCGCTTTTTTTATACCTTCGCCAACTTCAACGATGTTGGCGTCCTGCACTTTCAGCACGTTGATATTTAAAGCAGGCTTGCCGTTCACGCGGGAAATCGAGTTTTGTTCTTCCTGCCCGTCAATTATGTCCGCAACTTGTTCCAGATACACCGGACCGCTGTTGCGATTAGTGACTATGATGCGACCAAAGCCTTTCGGGTCTTTGATCTTGCCTTCGAGGCGCAGCAATTGTTCTTTGGTATTGCTGATGATGTTGCCCGCCGGCATATCCTGATTGGCGTTCTGGATGGCGGCAATCACCTGGTTGACGCCGATATTCTGCGCCTGCATTTGCGCCGGCTTGAGGCTGATGATGATTTGCCTGCCAACGCCGCCGGAGACTTGCACCTGGCCGACGCCGACGATATTCTGGAAACGCTTGACGATGATTTGATCGGTCAATGTAGTCAGTTCGCGCAGGCTAAGACTTTCAGATTTGACGGCGAGCGATACAACAGGCTGGGTGTTATCGGTATCGGCGCGGCCTATCAGTGGGTCTTTGGCGTCCTTGGGAAAACCCGGGCGGATTTGCGCAATCTTGTCACGTACATCTTGCACGCCTTTATCGATGTTGGCATCGAGGCGAAATTCGATCACCGTATCGCTGCGGCCTTCGTAGGAATTGGAGCGAATCAGCTTGACGCCGTTAATTGTGTTGGCAACATTTTCAATCGGCTTGGTGAGATCGTTTTCCACCGCTTCCGGCGAGGCGCCGGGATATTGCACGCTGACGAATACCACTGGAAAAGTAACATCGGGCATTTGCTCAATGCGCAAACGTTGATAGGAAAACAGGCCGAGCACCAGTGACGCCACCATTACCATGGTGGCAAACACAGGATGATTAATGCTGACTCGTGTTATCCACATGAATTTTCGTTAGTCTTTAAGTATTTGATTATATTTAATTAATTCGTAACGCTGTCAACTTGCTTAGGCAGGCTTACCGCGCTGCCGGGTTTAAGGCTATCGAGCTTGGCAATGATGACCTGTGCGCCGTTGCTCAAACCGGATTTTACTTCGGCCACACCTTCATCCTCGCTACGCAAACCCAGGGTAACTGGCTGCAATATGATTTTGCCGTCGACGATTTGGCGCACGCTTATCCTGTCAGTGCTTTCCAGCAACGCGCTGATCGGTACCACTGGTGCAGTAGCGGCTTTCTCCAAAGTAATGGCGCCTTTGGCGAACATGCCACCCTTGAGCGCGTTGTCGGCGTTATTCACCGAAACATAAATCGTGATGGAGCGCGTGCCGGGCTCGGCGGCGGGATTGATGCGCGCGATGTTGCCTTTGAACTGGCGGCCTCCATAACCATCTACAGTGAAATCGATTTCCTGCCCAACCTTGAGGCGCGGGATTTCGCTCGTGGGTACTGCGGATTCCAGTTCGAGTTGTGCAAGATCAACTATCGCGACAATCGGCGAATCGAAATTGATTTTTTCGCCGGCTTGTACGTAGCGTTTGCTGACAATCCCGTCCATCGGTGCGCGCACAACGGCATCGTCCATCGCACGCTGCGCGATCTGCAGTTGCGCAACGGCGGCATTGACTGAAGCCTTACTCACATCGACGTTGCTGGCGATGCTGTCGTAGGCATTTTGCGAAATGAAATTTTGTTTCAGCAGGGCTAAATTGGTTTCGCGGTTTTTTTCTGCCAATGCCAGACGCGCACGCATTTCGTCGACGGCCGCTTGCTGTGATGCGAGTCGGGCTTTCAAATCGGCCGCATCAAGGCGCGCGATTATTTGCCCGCGCGCCACTTTGACGCCTTCCTGCACCAAAATTTCGCGCACGTCGGCGGCGACTTTGGATTTGACCGTAGCCTGGTGTAGCGGCGTCAAGGTGCCAGAAATCGGCAATACTGAACGCAGTTCACGCGAAGAAATAGTGGCGAAATCGCTGGCCGCTAATTCCATCACTAACGGTTTGTCGGCGGGCTTTGCAGACGCTTCAGCTTTTTTGTTTTTGTTTTTCACCATCCATACTGCACCGCCTGCCAGAAAAATCAGCAGAAAAATGAAAGGGATCAGCCAGCGTGCAAGCGACTTAGCGGGTTGAATATATGAGGTTTCAGATTTCATATTTGATGTATGTCGAATAGATGTTGAATCATTATCGTGGGGTACTGGTTCTCAGGCAAGCCAAAGACGACAGAATGCAGGCAGTAAACGACGAATTGCGGATATTTGACCCTCAATCGAAATATCGCCGGATGTTTTAGCGCGCCGACAGCCTACCTTTGATTACTAAGGCGCGCAAAAGTTTGCCACAGGTTCCTGCAACAGCAGGAAAAGAAAGTTCAATTGCACGCAACGCTACGTGTCTTAAGCGCGGTTTCGCTATTTTCAGCATGTTACGCATAAAATCGCAGATTGCCTTCGACGCGCGGACGCTCTGAAGCGGGTAGGTGTTGCTCGCCAATCAAGCGATCAATCGCTTGTTTTCCTTCCTGTTTGGCGCCCACCCAGGAGGCGGCGACACTCAACTCATCGAGGTTACGCCATTGATAAACAGAATCATCGACAAACAGCTTATCCGATGGCCGGGGAATGGTATTGGCTTGCCGTGCGAACAAATACGCCAGCGCGTATTCCTGGCGCTCGCGATGATAGCGTGCCAATTGGTAAAGTGGTTCCGCTCGCTGGGGCCGAAACTGATAGGCCGCAAGGTAGGTGCCTTGTACTTCGGCTGCTGGCTTGGCAAGTCGCTCGTTCATACGGCCGATTTCGTAGAGCGAATACCAAGTTTCCTCATCCCATCCCGGCATAACGGCACGTCTACGGTAAGCGTCGAGCGCTTTTTCAAACTGCTCGGCATCACGATAGCTTTGCGCTAGGTAAAACGCATAGCGTGCGTTTTGTGGCTCGTCGGCAAGTGCTTGCTCGAGTATCGCCGCATCCTTTTCGTAGGTTTTAGGATCTCGCGCCCGCGCACCATCGTGCGACACTAAGATGCGTGGCCACTCCAGTTGCATTAACTGAGCTGGCGGCGTAGCGCTCAGATATTCGTGAATCACGCCGGTCCAGCGCCATTCATGCTTTGTGGAAATCAGTGCGCCCCGGCTATAGGTTGTGCCGCCATATTCGGCGTGGAGGTAATAGCCCTGTTCAGCCAGGCCAGGCCAAACAAAGTCGTGGGGACAGTGCAGCGTCTCATCCGCGTCGATAAACAGCAGGTAGTCAGCCTTGGTTCGCGCCAGATCAAGTGCTTCATTACGGTTGTGCCCGAAATTGTGCCACGGGCGTTCATATAATTCACCGGGGATTCCGGCGAGTGCCGCACGAACTATATCCTGTGTCCCGTCGGTCGAACCGGTGTCCACAATGACCCAGTGGTCAATGATATTACGAACGCTGTCGAGGCAACGGCGAATCACCATAGACTCATTCTTGACAATCATGTTCAGGCAGATAGTTTTTGACATAGCAGAAACGAAATACAGAAATTATTTTTAATCATACCGTGATTTGCTTCAATTTTCACGGCTGGGGATACGCCAATAGTTAGTGAAACAAGACTGCACAAGTTTGCAAAGTACAAAGCCGTTCCCCTTAATTAAGCTGAAAAAAAGGACAGCCCGAAAGCTGCCCTTCATCCAAACACTTAATTCCGCGATATTACGGATAGCGGAAGAAAGTGAACGTGGAGAACACGTCGTAGTAACCTTCCGGTACCCATATCTCAGCTACATTTCCTGGAGTTACATATGGTTGCCCTGTAATACCACAGTCGAGTGAACCGCCAATGTTAATTTGAACGGGTATTAAAGCTGGAGTATAGGCCACTGAAACCGGAACCAGGGGCTCTTTCCAGATCGTTATCAAGGGGTAGGGAGGGCCGGCGCCATCGCCATACTCACAATAGGTCTGCGGGCCACCGCCCAAGTCCTGCCTCTGGATTAAAACACGTGGATAAATGTCCGTATGGGTTGAGGCGTCGTTTGCTAGTTGAGCCGCTCCTACGGCAACCTTGCAAGGCGCCTGACCGGAATTGCAGGTAAAACGGAAGGTTCCGCCCGTCGTGTCGCCTACCGGTGAGCCCAGACGAGTCGAATACTTCGCCCATATGGATTGAGTGCCGCCGCGCGTAACATAAACAGCTGCTACGCCGTACTCAATCGGAGCATCAGCACCGGTTGCGCCAGTCGCACCTTTTGGGCCTGTCGCACCAGCTGATCCAGTTGGGCCTGTTGCACCAGCAGGTCCTGTGGCACCCGTAGCCCCTGCTGCACCCACAGCACCAATAGCACCTGTTGCGCCTGTAGCACCTGTAGCACCTGTAGCGCCTTTAGGACCCACCGGACCCGGTGGACCGACACGAGGCCTGTCATCATCCGCCCATGCAAATGAACTGGTGAAGGGCGCACTAATAACCGTGACACTAATTGCCAAAAATATGGAAACCGCAAGTGGCTTAGGTACTAATCTCATGATAATTTCCTTTGATTAGAGTTAATAAGGATCGATTTATTGTGCAGACAGCGATATTTGATATTTTGAACATTACCTAGTACGCACCTGCCCATTCATCATATCGTGTCTGCAATGCAGCAAACCGCTCGAAGCGACAAAATTTCGCAATACGTTAAACAAAAATAAAACCAACCAGCAAATAAATAGAATTCTTCATTTATTCGGCTCGTTAATGGAATTATTTTTTGACGGGTTTAGATGGTGGGGAATTTTATCCCTCGCCCAATTTGCAATGGCAAATTGCCAAAGCTCGGTCAAAGTTAAAACCTCGGTAGAGGGCTGACCGAGAAAATCTAATGCTGCGCGCAGGGAGGGCAGGGGCTCACGGCTATTTAATGCGGTTGCCAACGTTTGCTTGCTCCATTTTTCACCGCGTTCATTGGCTGCTACCGGCAGATGCAAATATTGCGGCGTGGGTAAGTGAAGTAATTGCTGCAAATAAATTTGCCGCGCGGTGGACGCGAGCAAATCCGCGCCGCGTACCACATGCGTAATGCCTTGTGCTGCGTCGTCCACTACTACGGCGAGTTGATACGAAGCCAAGCCATGGACGCGCCATACAACAAAATCGCCGATTTCTTTGGCGATATTTTGCGAAATCCCGCCACAGATTAAATCATTGAATATATTAATATTTTCTTGTGTATAAACACGCCATGTGCGGGCTGTTTTGTTGCGGTCACGGATGCCTGCCCGACACGTGCCCGGGTACACCAGTCCATCAATTCCGACGATGGAAGAGTCGGCAATTTCTTTGCGCGAACAGGCGCAAGGGTAAATTAATTTTTGCTCACGCAATTTTTCCAATGCGCCTTGATATAATTCTGCCCGCGCACTTTGATAAACCACTTTGCCATCCCATTCAAATCCGAACGCCTGCAGTGTGCGCAAAATGTCATCCGCCGCGCCGGGCGCCGTGCGCAAGGTGTCGAGGTCTTCCATGCGTACCAGCCACTCGCCATTATTAGCACGCGCGTCGAGATAGCTGCCGGCGGCGGCGACGAGCGAGCCGAAATGCAACGGGCCGGTGGGCGAGGGGGCAAAGCGTCCTCGATATAAGGGTGATGAATGCATAGATAAACCGTTCAAGCCAAGCTTGTCTAATCAAGCTATTATATTGATTAATTCCGACCCTTTTCGAATGACATCAGAACCACCTACTATTTACTGAATCTAATCCTCATGCATTCTATTCATAGAAAAAATTTAACGTATTGTTTTTCATCGATTTGCCTGTTGTTCACTGCAGCTGCATCCGCCCAAGCGCCTGCGGGGACAAAAGGGCCACCCAGCATGCCGGTGCGCGCAGTACCGGTGAAAGTGGCAACCGTCAACAACGACATTTCCGCCGTCGGCACCTTGCTGGCGAACGAATCCGTGGTGATCCGTCCCGAAGTCGCCGGACGTGTAACAGGAATACATTTTAGCGAAGGCCAACGTGTGAACGCCAAAGCCAAGTTAGTGACGCTCGATTCAGCAGAATCGCAGGCGCAAGTCGCGGGCAGCAGCGCTGACGCCAGCTTGAACAAACAGCGCATGGAGCGGGCGGAAGATTTATTTCAAAAAGGTTTTATCAGCCAGCAGGCTTTGGATGAAGCGCGCAGCAACCGCTCCCGCGCAGCAGCCAGGCAGACGGAAGATGAAGCGCGGCTGGGGAAGACAGTGATCCGCGCGCCCTTCGCCGGAGTAGTCGGCCTGCGCAAAATCAGTCCCGGCGCGTATGTGCAGCCGGGGCAGGACATCGTGCGGCTGGAAAATATCGATTCGCTTAAACTTGATTTTCGTATTCCCGAAACCTTTCTCGCCCGTATGGGAAAAAATCAAACCGTGAATTTACAGGTTGATGCGTTTCCCAATGAAAAATTTTCCGGTAACGTATATGCGATTGAGCCTTCCATTGACGAACAAACCAGAACTATTCTCGCTCGAGCCCGGGTCACTAACGCCGGCGGCAAGTTGTGGCCTGGCATGTTCGCGCGCGTAAATTTGGTGCTCGACACCCATGAAAACGCTGTGTTGATTCCCGAGCAAGCCATCGTGCCCCAAGGCCAACAAAGTTTCGTCTTTCGCGTGATCGACGGCAAAGCAAAATTGACGCAAGTCACCACTGGCAAACGCAGTGAAGGCGAAGTTGAAATCGTTTCCGGCCTGGCGGCGACTGATGTTGTCGTCACCGACGGACAAATGAAGTTGCAGGACGGCTTCGGCGTGATGACCGGACAACCACCGGGGGCGCCGCCTGCCGCCGCCGGGGCAGCACCTGTTACCAAACCCCCTGCGGCAAATGGCGCGAATGCGGCGATTCCGGACAAAGCGGTTGCTGACAAGGCTATGGTTGAAAAGAAAAACTGATCATTAAGAGGATCTCATCATGAATCTTGCTGATCTATCGATTAAACGCCCCGTTCTCGCTACAGTAATGAGCCTGGCGATCATTTTGCTCGGCGTTATTTCGTTTCAGCGTTTGTCGGTGCGCGAATATCCAAACATTGATAATCCGGTGGTGTCGGTACGTACGGTGTACAAAGGTGCGTCGGCGCAAGTGGTGGAAAGCCAGGTGACGCAGCCGCTGGAAGATTCGCTGTCCGGTATTGAAGGCATCAAGACGATCAAATCAGTGAACCGCGAAGAAGTCAGCCAGATCACGGTGGAATTCGTGCGCGAGCGCACGGCGGATTCGGCGGCGAATGATGTGCGAGACCGCGTCGCGCGTGCGCGTGCGCGACTACCCGCAGGCACCGATGATTCGGTGGTGGCCAAAATCGAAGCCGATGCGCAGGCGATTATTTGGGTGATATTTTCCAGCGACCGTCATAGCGGGCTGGAAGTGTCCGATTATGCCGATCGCTATGTCGCCGACATTTTGAAAACCCTGCCCGGTGTATCCAATGTCATCATCGGTGGCGAGCGCCGCTACGCCATGCGTTTGTGGATAGATTCGGATCGCCTGGCCGCCTACAACCTGACGGTACAGGATGTGGAAAACGCGCTGCGCAAACAAAACGTCGAGGTGCCGTCCGGTCGCATCGAATCCAAGCAGCGCGAATTCACCGTTCTGGCCGAAACCGATTTGCGCACGCCGGAACAATTCAATGATTTGATCGTGTCGCAAGCGCTGGGATACCCGGTGCGCCTGAAAGACATAGGCCGCGCAGAAATGGGCCCTGCGGATGTGCGGGGCATGTTGCGCTCCAACGGCAACGACGGTGTCGGCCTCGGCGTGGTCAAGCAATCGACTGCCAATACGCTAGCCGTCGCCAACGCGGTCAAGGCGGAAATCCCGCGCATCAAGGCCAATTTGCCCGAAGGCATGAAGCTCGAAGTGGGTTTCGACAGTTCGATATTCATCGACGAATCGATCAAGTCGGTTTACAAGACCATGGGCGAGGCCTTACTGCTGGTGGTGCTGGTGATATTTTTATTCCTGCGCTCGGTGCGAGCCACCCTGATTCCGTTTGTCACCATTCCGGTGTCGCTCATCGGCGCGTTTTTCTTTTTATATGTGCTCGGATTTTCCATCAACATCCTCACTTTGCTCGGCGTGATACTCGCCATCGGCCTGGTGGTTGATGATGCGATTGTGGTGCTGGAAAACATACACCGGCATATCGAAGACGGCATGACGCCGTTCAAGGCGGCCATTCAGGGCACGCGCGAAATCGCTTTTGCCGTGGTCGCCATGACGATTACTTTGGTATCGGTGTTTACGCCATTGGCGTTTGCCAGCGGTAACGTCGGCAAGCTGTTTACCGAATTCGCGTTGACCGTGGCGGCAGCGGTGCTGGTGTCCGGCTTTGTCGCGTTGACACTGACGCCGATGATGTGTTCCAAATTGCTCAAGGGCGGTCACCACGGCTGGTTTTACAATGTGACTGAACCGTTTTTTAGCGGCATGACGACTGGCTATCGTCGGCTACTGTCATTTACCCTGAAATTCCGCTGGCTGGCCGCAGTGGTGCTGGTTGCTTCTTTGGCAGGCGGGGGTTTTTTGTATAAGTCGTTGAAATCGGAATTGGCGCCGCTCGAAGATCGCTCATTTTTCATCGGGCTGTTGCTGGCGCCGGATGGTTCGACCATGGCATACACCGACGACTACGCACGCAAAATAGAGAAAATGTACAGCGAAATTCCCGAAGTGCAAAACTTTGTCATGTTTGTCGCGCCGGGTTTGGATAAACCGAACCCAGTGAATGTCGCCTTTTCCTTTGTCAGTTTGAAGCCGTGGAGCGAACGCAAGCGTTCACAAATGGACATCACCAAAGAGCTGGGCCCGAAAATGTTCGGCGGCCTGCCGGGGGTACTCGCTTTCCCGATCAACCCTCCCTCGCTGGGACAGAGTTTCCGCAGCCCACCGGTGCAGTTCGTCATCATGGGAAATTCCTATGAGCAACTCAATAACAATGTGGATAAATTCATGGCGGAAGCGCGCAAGTTCCCCGGCCTGCAGAACCTCGATTCCGATTTGAAACTGAACAAGCCGCAACTGGCGGTCGATGTCGACAGGGAAAAAATCGCCAATGTCGGCGCGGAAGTGGATGTCATCGGACGGACGCTGGAAACCATGCTCGGCGGGCGCAACGTCACGCGCTTCAAGCGCGAAGGCAAGCAATACGACGTGATCGTGCAGGTCGAAGATAAAAATCGCACCAAGCCAAACGACCTTACGTCGATGTATGTGCGCAGCAAAGAGGGGCGCTTGGTGCAATTATCCAATCTGGTGCAATTGCGCGAGACGGTTGCGCCAAAAGAATTGAATCACTTCAACCGCCAGCGCGCGGCGATCCTTTCCGCCAATGTCATGCCGGGTTACACGCTGGGTGAAGTGCTCGACTTTATGGAAAAGACCGCGGATCAAACCATGGGCGAAAGCGTGCAGACTTCGCTCGACGGTGTGTCGCGCGAATTCAAGGAATCCGGCAAGACGCTTTATCTGACTTTCGCCTTGGCGCTGATATTTATTTACCTGGTGCTGGCGGCGCAGTTTGAAAGTTTTATTTCACCTTTTATTATTATGCTCACCGTGCCGCTGGCCATGACCGGCGCGCTGCTGGCGCTGAACCTGACCGGCGGCACCCTCAATACCTATAGCCAGATCGGCCTCATCATGCTGGTCGGCTTGATCACTAAGCACGGTATTTTGATAGTCGAATTCGCCAACCAGTTGCGCGAGCACGGCAAAGAAAAATTCGAAGCGGTGATCGAAGCGGCAACGCTACGCTTGCGCCCGATCCTGATGACCACGGCGGCGATGGTACTTGGCGCCGTGCCGCTGGCGTTAGCGGTAGGGGCAGGTGCCGAAAGCCGCCGTCCCATCGGTTGGGTGATAGTCGGCGGCTTGCTGCTCGGCACCGTATTTACTTTATTTGTGATTCCCGCCGCTTACACTTTACTGGCTGGGAAACGGCACCAGCCGGAAGAAGCGGAAATTGCCCCGCCTGCCATGCAACCAAGCGTGAAATAAGCGGACTGGCACTTGATTTCTTTTCCCCCGGTCCCATTTTATATTTTCCCCATATAACACAGGATTTTCCATGATCACCCTGCGTAAAAGCGAACACCGCGGCCACGCCAATCACGGCTGGCTGGATACTTATCATTCATTTTCTTTTGCCGATTATTACGATCCGAAAGAAATGGGCTTCGGCTCATTGCGCGTGATTAACGAAGACGTCGTTTCGCCGGGCATGGGTTTCGGCACCCACGGGCACCGCGATATGGAAATCATCACCTATGTGCTCGAAGGCGCGTTGCAGCACAAGGACAGCATGGGCAACGGCTCGATCATCAAACCCGGCGACGTGCAACGCATGAGCGCGGGCACCGGCGTCACGCACAGCGAATTCAACGCGTCGCAAACCGAGCCGGTGCATTTATTGCAAATCTGGATACAGCCCAAGTTCACCGGCATCAAGCCCGGCTACGAAGAAAAAATTTTCAGCGACGAGGAAAAGCGCGGCAAGCTGCGCCTGATCGCGTCATTCGACGCGCGCGACGGATCAGCGAAAATCCATCAGGACGCTTCTATCTATGCATCAATTATTTATGATAATCAAATACTTACATATAATATTGCGACAGGGCGCTCAGTCTACGTACATGTGGCTCGGGGTAGTCTCGAGGTGAACGGGCAAACTTTGCAGCGAGGCGATGGCGCGAAAATCCAAGACGAAAATGTGCTGACACTGCGCAGTACGCACTGTGCTGAATTTTTGTTATTCGACATGGCATAAAAATTTTACGTTGGCCGTTTATTCATCATCGCGTTTACAATGGCGCAATTAATCAAAGGAAACGTGATGAATTCCCTTTACCTGGCTTTGACCATTTTAGTCGGCGTTGCGCTACCGTTCCAGGTGGCGATGAACGGGCAGGTTCGCGTATCGCTCGGACATCCCATGTGGGGTGCGTTGACAAATTTTGCCATCGGGCTCGTTGCGCTGATCATCATGGCCGCGATAATGCGCGCGCCGATTCCCACGACCGGCATGTTGACCAAGGTGCCGGTGTGGGCCTGGTGGGGCGGCATCATCGGGCAAATGTATATCGTGTCTGCCATCCTGGCCGGACCCAAGCTAGGTTCGGCAACTTTCTTTGCGGTGATTATCGCGGGCCAAGTGCTGACCTCACTGATACTCGACCACTTCGGCGTACTGGGGTTTCCGCATAGCCCGATTAATTTATGGAAGGCACTGGGCGCGTTGTTATTAATTGTCGGTGTTGTGCTTGTCGTTAAAAACTAAGGTTGAATTTCCATGAAACCCAATAAATTTGCAACAACCTTGCAGCCGATTCACGACCTGCTCGCCAAGCGTTGGAGTCCGCGTGCGTTTGACGCGAATAAAAAAGTCAGCCGCGAACAGATTATTTCCATGCTTGAAGCTGCGCGCTGGGCGCCGTCGTGTTTCGGCGACGAGCCGTGGCGTTATATCGTTTGGGACAAAAATACTGGCCAGGCAGCATGGGAAAATGCCTTTGCCTGCCTCGACGAATCGAATCAGAAATGGGTAAAAAATGCACCAGTAATATTAGCCTCCCTTGCCAACAGTGTGTTTGATCACAACGGCAAGACCAATCGCTGGGCGCAACACGATACCGGTGCGGCGAGTATGGCATTGGTGTTGCAGGCTGAAGCGCTGGGATTGGCGGCGCACCAGATGGGCGGCTTCGATGCAGCGAAATTGCGCGCTATATTTTCCATTCCAGAACAATTCACGCCGATGGCAATGATTGCAGTCGGTTATCAGGCAGACGCGAATATTCTGGAAAGCGAAATTCAATCGCGCGAGCTCGCAGCCCGCACGCGCAAGCCGATGGAGTCGCGCTTTTTTGAAGGCGCGTGGGGCGCGGCCTTAAACAAATAAATATTTTTAATTTAAACTAAAAGGACGAGTAATGGCTACTCTGGAACTGACAAAAGATAATTTCGACGAAGTAGTGAGCAATAACGACACAGTGATTGTCGATTTCTGGGCGCCATGGTGCGGGCCATGCGTAGGATTCGCGCCGATTTTCGAGCAGGCGTCGGAGAAACACCCGGGGGTGGTATTTGCCAAAATCAATACCGACGAAGAGCAGGAACTCGCCGGGCATTTTCAGATTCGTTCCATTCCGACGCTGATGGTGTTCCGCGAAAAGATTATTCTGTTCGCGCAACCTGGCGCGATGCCAGGCGCCGGGCTGGAAGAATTGATTTTTAAAATCGCCGAGGTCAATATGGTTGAAGTACGTAAACAGGCGACGGAAGAAACCTGATTTCCCACCGGCCGGAGAAAAAACATGGCCGTAACAGAACCTTCCGCTGCAACCAGGCAGCTGCACGAAAATATCGACGCGGCATTTCTGGCCGACGAAACCGCCTGTGTACGAAATATGCTATCGCGTGCGCAAGTTGACGCAGATTCAGCAAAGCGCATTTCTGCGCGCGCGGCAGACATGGTGCGCGCGGTACGCGCACGCAAAAATGCCGGCATTGAAGCTTTCCTGCATCAGTACGATCTCTCCACGCGTGAGGGAGTATTGCTGATGTGCGTGGCCGAGGCCTTGCTGCGCATTCCCGATACGGCAACCGCCGACGCGTTGATCCGCGACAAATTTTCCCAGGGCAACTGGCTGCAGCATGTCGGTTGCAGCGATTCGTGGCTGGTGAACGCTTCGACCTGGGGCATGTTGCTGGCCGGGCGTTTGGCCGGCGAACTACCCGCCGAAAAAAATGCGCTGCAACAGGCAGAAAAACTTTTCACGCGTTTATCCGAGCCTGTCGCGCGCCAGGCGATACGCGCGGCGATGGGCATCATGGCCGAGCAATTCGTCATGGGCGCGGATATCGAAGGCGCCATTGCCCGCAGCCGTAAAGCGCCATACAACCAATACCGTTATTCATTCGACGTGCTCGGCGAAGCGGCATTGGGCCGCGACGATGCGGAAAAATATTTCGTCGCTTATCAGAACGCCATTTCAATATTGGCAAAAAATATTTTACCGTCGAAGGACATTTTTTCCGCGCCGAGTATTTCGATCAAACTTTCCGCATTGCATCCGCGCTTCGAGCCATTGCAAAAAAGCAGAACCATAAAAGAACTCGCGCCAAAAGTATTGGCGCTGGCGCAACAGGCCCGCGACGCTGGAATCGGCCTCACTTTGGATGCAGAAGAAGCAGAACGGCTTGATTTACAACTATCTGTTTTTATTGAAGTTTTTAATGGTCCAGTATTATCTGCATGGAATGGATTCGGGCTCGCGGTGCAGGCGTATCAAAAGCGCGCGCCATACGTGCTTGAGTGGCTAGCGTATAGCGCAAAACAAATTGGCAAGCGCATTCCAGTGCGTTTGGTAAAAGGCGCGTATTGGGATACGGAAATCAAACGCGCACAAATGCAGGGGCTCGCAGGCTATCCGGTTTATACCCGCAAGGCTTCCACTGATGTCGCGTATCTCGCGTGCGCAAAAGCGCTGCTGAATCATCCGCAAGCGTTTTATGCGCAGTTCGCCACGCATAATGCACACACGGCCGCTCATATTTTAGAGATGGTTGGCGAGCGTCGTGACTTTGAATTTCAGCGGCTGCATGGCATGGGCGAAGCCTTGCACGACGTAGTATTGAAACAGCAGGGCCTCGCCTGCCGCGTCTATGCGCCTGTCGGCGCCCACGCGGATTTGCTGCCGTACCTGGTGCGGCGTTTGCTCGAAAACGGCGCGAATACGTCGTTCGTCAACCGCATCGCCGACGAAAAAGCGCCGGTGGAACAGGTCGCCGCCGATCCTGTTTCATCGCTAAAAGCTATCGAGTCCTTTCCGCATCCGTGCATTCCATTGCCATCAAATTTGTATCAGCCGGAAAGAAAAAATTCAGCCGGGATTAGTGTTGCCGATGAAATTGAAATAAAAAAACTGCAACATGAAATAGCGGGGTTGATTCAATCAACACATTGGTCTGCGGCGGCTTTGACCGGCGCAACGGCGAAAACCGGTGCAGCGCGGGCTCTGGCCGACCCTTCTGACCGTTTGCGCGATATAGGCACTGTAATCGAAGCAACGCTGGAAGATGTCAATACAGCATTAATCGCGGCGAGTGGATCGTGTGGTTCGTGGAATGCTATGCCCGCAGATAAAAGGTCAGGGATTCTCGAACGCGCCGCCGATCTTCTCGACGCCCGGCGTGCGGAATTCATTGCCCTGCTGGTGCGCGAGGCGGGAAAGACGGTGCCCGATGCCTTATCGGAAGCACGCGAAGCGGTAGATTTTTTGCGTTACTACGCCGCGCAAGCGCGCAAACTTTTTGCCGCGCCGGAAATTCTCAAGAGCCCGACGGGAGAATCCAACCAACTTTCTTTGCATGGCCGCGGCGTGTTCGCCTGCATCAGTCCGTGGAATTTCCCCTTGGCAATTTTTACCGGACAAATAGCTGCCGCCCTCGCTGCAGGCAATGCCGTTGTCGCCAAACCGGCCGAGCAAACACCGCTGACCGCTTATTACATGGTGACGTTATTACATGAAGCGGGGGTGCCAGCAAAAACCCTGGCGCTATTGCCGGGCGACGGCGCAACAATTGGCGCGGCCCTGGTAAAAGATGAACGGGTCAATGGCGTGGTATTCACCGGCTCGACCGTGACGGCGCAAGCGATCAATCGTGCGCTGGCGGCACGGCAAGGCGCGATTATTCCTTTCATCGCCGAAACCGGCGGCATCAACGCGCTGATCGCCGACAGTTCCGCGCTGCCCGAACAAGTTGTGAATGATGTGATGGCTTCGGCATTCAACAGCGCGGGTCAGAGATGTTCCGCCTGTCGGGTGTTGTTTGTGCAGCAGGAAATCGCCGGTCGCGTGCTGCACTTATTAAAAAGCGCACTGGGCGTATGGGTTATCGGCGATCCGATGCAACTGAATACCGACATCGGTCCGGTGATCGATGCCGATGCGCTCGACATGCTTGAACGCCATAGAGAGAAAATGCGCAAAGCGGCGAAAGTAATCTACGAAATGCCTTTGCCGAAGGAATGCGCCAGCGGAACTTTCTTCGCGCCGTGTATTTATGAGTTGGCGAATCTCGATCAGCTGGAAGGCGAAGTATTCGGGCCGATATTGCACGTGATCCGCTTCGCCGCAAATGAACTGGAAAAGGTCATAGATTCGATTAACGCCAAAGGCTATGGCCTGACGCTGGGCATCCACTCACGCATCGATGACACCATTGAAGTGGTTTGCGCGCGCGCCAAGGTCGGTAACTTATATATCAATCGCAATATGATCGGTGCCGTGGTCGGCGTGCAGCCTTTCGGCGGCGAAGGATTGTCCGGCACCGGGCCCAAAGCTGGCGGGCCCCATTATCTGTCGCGTTTTGCCATCGAGCGCACGCACACCGTCAACACTGCTGCCGTCGGTGGCAATGCCGACCTTTTATCGCAAACAGAAGAATGAAAGCGAAAAATGAATGCTTCAGTAGCGTTTTTCGCAAGGGCTTGATTTTCATTAGCTTATAATCGAGAAAATTAAGTTAGCGCATACTAGCAAAAATATTCAATAAAAATAATAAGTTACACGGTAATGGATTTATTAATGCCAAAACTACTGTCTTTTGCACTGCAATATACCGTATTCAACCCATAACACCCTACCTGCAATATTTCCTGATAGTGAAATAATCCCACATCAGGACTTATACAAGCGCGACGCATACGTTCGTCGCCCCACATCTAGGGAAATATGAATATAATCAATAAGTTAATATTAATATCGTGCTTGATCGGTACTGCCGCCCACGCCGAGTCCGTCACGCCTTACAGCAACCCGTCCAAGGCTCCCAAAGCCACCAAAGATTTGCTCGAAATCAATGGCGACAACCTACAAACGTTTTTGAAAAATTCAGCGCCGGTCAGGCCTTTGAAAATTGAACCCACGCCGTCTCCTGTCGCCAAGTTGCACAACGGGCCCGCAATATTTTTGACTATCGGTGTTCCCGCCAGTCTCGCTGAAGCGGTGCGTACGGTAAATACCCAGACGCAACAGCCGGCCACAGTCGAAACTAAAAAAATGAATTTCAGCGGGGACAACGAACCGATAAATGCAAAGCCGGTTTCCATAGCCGCATTCAAAAATCCGCTACTACAAAACGCAGCCAGTATGAGCGATGCCATGCCGCCAGCAGTCTGGTTGTTGGGATTCGGGCTTCTCGGCATGGCCGGAATCTCGCGCCGTAGAAAGTCACTGCCGTAAATCAACTTAAAAACACCAATAAAAAACTCCGCCAAGCGGGGTTTTTTATTGCGGAGGCTCGCCGAAGAATTACCCTACTTTTTCTATTCCCTCCAGCACCGGTTTTCCCCTGAGCAAGACAACCATCGGTTTTTCCTGTTCTTTCCAATATTCTGTTGCGCTGTGGAATATTTCGAGCAAAGTATCGAACTGGCCGTGTGCGTGGGAAGCCAGTCCGTCATAGTGATCGAACAGGACTACATACCCTGGTGCGTCGTGCCATGAAAGATCTTCGAGGCAATCTGCGAAGGCGTCCCAGTTGCCGCCGAAATATTCGGGGAAGTGCATGGCGACGGATGCGTGGTTGAGAAACTGTTCCTTTTTCTCGATTTTTTTACCTTCAATGTGAAAATACGCCAGTTTGGCGGCTTTGGCGGTTTTTTCGATTTCCGTATGTGTTTCATCGGATACCAACTGATAAACGCCACCTTGTTTTTTTTCAACCAATAAGGACTTTAGTTTTTTCACGTCTCACTCCTTGATCAGGCGAAAAGATTCGTAGTGGTCTTCAGTATAGTAAAACTCGCCTTTTGCGCCTGCGATGATTCGCCGCGCGCCGCGGTTGCGCGCACCCGGCGTTTTGACCGTATATTCCTTGTAATAGCCGCGCGCCTGTTTGGGCAGGCGTTTTTCGCGGTTGCCGAAAATGACGCCGTCGCGGCTGTAAGGAAACGGACCGCCCTGTTTGATCAGCCGGAGAACCTGTTGCGCCTCAGGCGGCAGTTGCGAGATAGCCATGGTGTCGCTGTTTTGTCCAAGCGATTTGCGCAATCCTGCCGGCGCTTCGTAGGCCGTGGCTTTTTGCATGCCGGCGGACGCTATGCCCACCGCAAGCATGGCGAATACGATATATCGAAACAGGGTACGAAAGGTGGTCATCCTGGTTTCCTGGCAATGATTCGGTGTATCGTGAAATACGGCTCGGGCTGCTTCAGGTTAAGCTTAACGCTGCGACATCGAATCTGCTGACAATGCGGTTCAGGTCTTGTGCGGGCAATCGCGCTTGGTGCAGTCGGCATAAATATGCAATGAATGATCGTGGATGGCAAAACCTCTTTCGCTGGCAATTTTGTTTTGCCGGCGTTCGATTTCCCCGTCGTAAAATTCCTCCACCCGCCCGCATTGCAGGCAGACCAGATGATCGTGATGGCCGCCCTGGTTAAGTTCATACACCGCCTTGCCGCTTTCAAAATGATGGCGCGACAAAAGCCCCGCCTGCTCGAATTGCGTCAGCACGCGGTAAACTGTCGCCAGGCCGATGTCGATGCCCTCGTTACTCAGCAGGCGATACACATCCTCTGCCGTCAAATGACGCACGTCGCTTTGCTCAAATAGATTAAGCACTTTCAGCCGCGGCAACGTGGCCTTGAGGCCGATGTTTTTCAGGTCTTTGGCTTCGCTCATGCGTCTTTGTACCACATCCGTGACGGCAGGTTAAGTTGCCACCCGCAAACCGGCTGACTTATAACTAGTCGCCGCGCTATAATCATCCATTCACTATTTCAGGAAACCTGTAATGATGTACAACAAAGTCATATATTGCCTGGTGGCAATCAGCCATGTGCTGCTGATATCCGCCTGCAGTTATCTTACACCTTACAAAATCGATATTCAGCAGGGCAATATTGTCGCCCAGGAAAGCGTGGAGAAACTCAAAACCGGCATGAGCCGCAGCGAAGTTAAAAATCTTCTCGGCACGCCGCTGGTCTCCGACATTTACCACGCCGACCGTTGGGATTACGTCTATCGTTTGCGCAAGGGTTGGTCATTGGAAGATCAACGTAAGTTGACTTTATTTTTTGAAAAAGACGTGCTCGCGCGCATCGAAGGCCAGGGGCTGCCCGATACGGATGTGAGCGCGAAAAAATGAGCGCTGTGAATATTTGCGTTGCCGGGGCGAGTGGCCGCATGGGGCGCATGTTGCTGGAAACCATCGCCGCCGATCCAGATGCCCGGCTGTCTGCCGCGCTGGAGCGCAAAGGCAGCGAATTCATCGGCCGCGATGCGGGAGAGCTGATCGGCGCGCGGAATTCCATTGTTATCACCGATGACGTTTCTTCCGCGCTAAAGTCCGGCGACGTGCTTATAGACTTCACTCGTCCCGAAGGTACGCTCGCCCATCTCGACGTGTGCCGCGCCAGAGGCGTCAAAATAGTTATTGGAACAACCGGTTTTTCAGACGCGCAAAAACAAGCCATCCGCGGTGCAGCCAATGACATTGCAATAGTGTTCGCGCCCAACATGAGCGTCGGCGTCAATGTAACTTTTAAATTGCTTGAAGTCGCCGCAAAAATTTTGCGCGATGGTTACGACATAGAAATCATCGAAGCCCATCACCGCCACAAAGTCGATGCCCCATCGGGTACCGCGCTAGGCATGGGCGAAGTCATTGCCAAGACCATTGGCAAACCGCTTAACGACATCGCCGTGTATGCGCGCGAGGGCGTTACCGGCGAACGTAAGCCCGGCAGCATTGGTTTTGCCACTGTGCGCGGCGGCGATATTGTCGGCGAGCACACCGTCATGTTTGCCGGCATCGGCGAGCGAGTCGAGATCGCGCACAAAGCATCCAGCCGCGCGACGTTTGCCCAAGGCGCGGTGCGCGCAGCGAAATTTTTAGCCAGCAAGAAAAACGGCTTGTTTGATATGCAGGATGTGTTGGGTTTGAGTTAATCCCCATCCGATTTTCTGTAATGAAATATAAATATAAGTATTTGATTATATTTAGTTTTTTTGTGTTATTTGGTTGGTCGTATTTTTTCTTCACCTCTCCGCAAAATAAAAATATCTCTGACAACGCCGCAGTGACAGAAAAAAATTCTGCTGTAACAACAAACACAGCGCTGAATTCGCAGAGCATTTTTCCCGGCGAGCTTGCGCCTGACGGCGTCATTCGCCAGGCAAATATTCCCGAGCCGAAAAAAACGTCAGCAGCGGAAATATTGGTTGGGCTCGAATTCCAAAGCTCGCCCGATTTCAAAGCGTTTTATCAAAAATATCGCCAGCACACTTCACCGGGAATTAAATATTGGGTCGCCGGCGCGCTTGAAATCTGTTTACGTTTCGCTAAAAATCCTGATGGTAAACCGTACGAATCCGCAGACGATTTTTTGCAATCCAGTGTAGAGGGCAAACAACTGGCCGACCGCACCGATGCGTTTAATCGTTTACGTAATAGATGCAACGGCTTGGAGGTTAGCCCCGCAAAAGAAACCTTGATTGAAATGAATGCCCTCAAGACGGAAGCCGAATCAGGTGGTGACGCCAAAGCGTTGGCCGCGCGCGGCATTTTGATCGATAACAAATATTCCGATTTCGACATCGCTCGTTCTGTGTCAGGTATTTTTAAATCAGAAGATCCCTACGCTGTGATGGAGCTGGCGAATTTATTGCAGCGCCCCGGGCTTGATTACATTTTGATCGGTGCGAACAGCCATCCGGTGAGCTACGAATTAGTGGATGCAGCGGCGATGCTCGCAGCTTGTGAACTGGGAGCCGATTGTTCGCGCAGTTCCGCCAGCTGGCAATCACTGTGCATCGACACCGGTCGTTGCGATTCATCTGGTATTGCGCGACAAGTGCTTGATTATTTAGACAGCGACGCAGATCGTTTCGAAGCGCAGCGCGTGCATGACTTGATTGTGAAGGCGGCGAAAACAGGCGACGTATCGCTGCTTGGGCTGCCAAAATAACAGGTAATCCGTTTTTCGCGTTGAATGCGCGCGTCGCTTCGGGTATAATCCCCATTCAAATAGCGCGGGGAAGAGCCACATCTTTCCCGCATTTTTTGTACCCGCAATTTGCGCTGTCTCCCGGAGTTTCCTGTGCCGCACACCCGTCCCGCCATCCTTGTTTTAGCTGATGGATCAGTATTTCGCGGTATTTCCATTGGTGCTGAAGGCCTATCCGTTGGCGAAGTAGTGTTCAATACTGCGATGACCGGCTATCAGGAAATCCTCACCGATCCCTCGTATTGCAAACAAATCGTCACACTGACTTATCCGCATATCGGCAACACCGGCGTGAATCTGGAGGACGCCGAGTCGGAAAAAGTTTTTGCCGACGGCCTGGTCATTCGCGATTTGCCCTTGATGGCAAGCAACTTCCGCTCGCAGCAGGATCTGTCCAGTTATCTGAATATCAATAATGTTGTAGCGATAGCCGACATCGACACCCGCCGCCTGACCCGGATTTTGCGAGAAAAGGGCGCGCAAAACGGCTGCCTCATGGCAGGCAACATCGATGAAGCTGAGGCGCTCAAACAAGCGCGTGCGTTTCCCGGCCTCAATGGAATGGATCTGGCGAAAGTAGTCAGCGCCGCCAAAGCCTACGATTGGCTAGAAGGCGAGTGGGAATTTGGTAAGGGTTACGCCAAACGCGGCGACACAAAATTCCATGTAATCGCCTACGACTACGGCGTCAAGCGCAACATTCTGCGCATGCTCACCCAGCGCGGTTGCAAAGTTACCGTGCTGCCCGCGCAAGCGACGGCGGAAGACGCGCTGGCGCTTAAACCCGACGGCATATTCTTATCCAACGGCCCTGGCGACCCGGAGCCGTGCGACTACGCCATTCGCGCGATCAAAATTTTAATGGAAAAAAATATTCCCATTTTCGGCATTTGCCTCGGCCACCAGTTGCTCGGCCTCGCCAGCGGCGCGAAGACGATGAAAATGAAATTCGGCCATCACGGTGCCAATCATCCGGTGCAGGATCTCGACACCGGCAAAGTAATGATCACCAGCCAGAACCACGGCTTCGCAGTCGATGCCGCGACACTGCCGGCCAATTTACGCGCCACGCATAAATCGCTGTTTGACGGCTCGCTGCAAGGATTGGCGCGCACGGATAGACCTGCGTTCAGTTTTCAGGGACATCCGGAAGCATCGCCGGGGCCGCATGAAGTGGCATATTTGTTTGACCGATTTGTGACCATGATGGAAAAGAAGTAATTATTAAAAACGTAGGCCGGGCTGATAAGCCCAGCACGGCGCGAGGAATATGATTTGCTGGGCTTATCAGCGCCAGCCTACAAAATTTTTGAGACCACGCCATGTTCGGCATCACCGATATTTTGACTTACACATTAGGGGTTATTTTCATCGTACTGTTACCCGGCCCCAATTCGCTTTACGTGTTGTCCGTCGCCGCCCAACGCGGTGTGAAACAAGGTTATCTCGGCGCCTGCGGCATTTTTGTCGGCGATACCGTATTAATGATTTTGAGTGCAGCGGGTGTCGCGTCTTTGCTCAAGGCAAATCCAGACTTATTTAATATAATCAAATACTTAGGAGCAGCATATTTAGCCTGGATTGGTTTGAATTTATTGCGCGCCGCATGGAATAAATGGTGCAGTCGTGAGGTGATGACGACGGTTGTCGCGACGAAAGTCGATGACGCACATCCGTTCAAGCGGGCGCTGATTATCAGCTTGATGAACCCCAAAGCGATTATGTTTTTTATTTCGTTTTTTATCCAGTTTGTCGATCCGGCGTATGCATATCCGGCGCTGACGTTCATTGTGCTGGGATCAATCGTGCAGATTTGCAGCATGTTGTATTTGTCGACGTTGATATTCGCTGGCGTGCAGTTAGCCGATGCGTTTAACCGCCGGCGCAAAATTTCCGCCAGCGCCATGGGCGGTGTCGGCGCGATGTTTATCGGTTTCGGCGCCAAGCTGGCAACGACGACCCTGAGTTAGTTGTCATTCTGAGCAAAGCGAAGAATCTGCTTTTGAGCTGTCAAACAAACAGCAGATCCTTCACTCCGTTCAGGATGACAAAATAAATAGTAAAGAAAGTTACGGTTTATAAAATGCCAAAACGTACAGACATTAAATCCATACTCATCATCGGCGCGGGCCCGATAGTTATCGGCCAGGCGTGCGAGTTCGATTACTCCGGCGCACAGGCGTGCAAGGCGCTGCGCGAAGAGGGCTTCCGCGTGATTCTGGTCAACTCGAATCCCGCCACCATCATGACCGACCCGAACATGGCCGACGTGACTTACATCGAGCCGATTACCTGGCGCATCGTGGAAAAAATTATCGCCAAGGAGCGTCCTGAAGCGTTGTTGCCTACGATGGGCGGCCAGACGGCTTTGAACTGCGCGCTCGACCTCGCCAGACACGGCGTCCTGAAAAAATATGATGTCGAAATGATCGGCGCGACCAAAGAAGCCATCGATATGGCGGAAGACCGCGAAAAATTTAAGCAGGCCATGACGCGCATCGGCCTCGCCTCGCCGCGCTCGGCCATGGCGCACAGCATGGAAGAAGCCTTGCAAGTGCAGGCGGCGCTGGGCTTCCCAGTCATCATCCGTCCGTCATTCACCATGGGCGGCAGCGGCGGCGGTATCGCTTACAACAAGGAAGAATTCCTGCAGATTTGCGAACGCGGCCTCGAAGCTTCGCCGACCAAAGAGTTGCTGATCGATGAATCGCTCATCGGCTGGAAAGAATTTGAAATGGAAGTAGTGCGCGACAAAAAAGACAACTGCATCATCATCTGTTCGATAGAAAACCTCGATCCGATGGGCGTGCACACCGGCGATTCGATCACCGTTGCGCCCGCGCAAACCCTGACCGACAAGGAATACCAGATCATGCGCAACGCATCGATCGCGGTGTTGCGCGAAATCGGCGTCGAGACCGGCGGCTCCAATGTGCAGTTCGGCGTCGATCCGCAAACCGGCCGCATGGTGGTGATCGAAATGAATCCGCGCGTATCGCGCTCGTCGGCTTTGGCGTCGAAAGCGACAGGATTCCCCATAGCCAAAATCGCCGCCAAACTCGCGGTCGGTTACACGCTGGATGAATTGAAAAACGACATTACCGGCGGCGCGACACCGGCATCGTTCGAGCCGAGCATCGATTACGTCGTCACCAAAGTGCCGCGCTTCGCCTTCGAAAAATTTCCGCTGGCGGACGATCACTTGACGACCCAAATGAAATCCGTCGGTGAAGTCATGGCCATCGGACGCACCTTCCAGGAGTCGTTGCAAAAAGCTTTGCGCGGTTTGGAAACCGGTGTCGACGGCTTTAATCTCAAAACCGTCGATCCGGAAAAAATCGGCGACGAGCTCGCTTATCCGCGCGGCGAACGGCTGTGGTACGTGGCCGACGCGTTCGGCATCGGCATGTCGCTGGAAGAAATTTACGGTTATACCAAAATTGATAAATGGTTTCTGGCGCAGATTGAAGAATTGGTGAAAATCGAATTGGCTATCGAAAAGCGCAAACTGGAATCATTCGGCGCAGTGGAATTTCGCGCGCTGAAGCGCAAAGGATTTTCCGATCGCCGCATGGCGCATTTGATGAAAATTTCCGAAGCCGAAGTGCGCGGCTATCGTCACAAGCTCAACATTCGCCCGGTGTATAAGCGAGTCGATACCTGCGCTGGCGAGTTCGCCACGTCAACGGCGTACATGTATTCCACATACGATGAGGAGTGCGAAGCCAATCCGACCAACAATAAAAAAATCATGGTGCTGGGCGGCGGCCCTAACCGCATCGGGCAGGGCATCGAGTTCGACTACTGTTGCGTACACGCCGCACTGGCGTTGCGCGAAGACGGCTTCGAAACCATCATGGTCAACTGCAATCCGGAAACAGTGTCGACCGACTACGACACCAGCGACCGCTTGTATTTCGAACCGCTGACATTGGAAGACGTGCTCGAAGTCGTCGATAAAGAAAAGCCCTGGGGCGTGATTGTCCAGTTCGGCGGGCAAACGCCGTTGAAACTCGCGCAGGGCCTGGAGAAAGCCGGCGTGCCCATAATCGGCACCACGCCCGACATGATCGATTGCGCAGAAGACCGTTTTCGCTTCCAGCAAATGATCCATGATTTGAAATTGAAACAGCCGGTCAACCGCATCGCGCGCAACAAAGACGAAGCAATGGTGCTGGCGGAAGAAATCGGTTATCCACTGGTGGTGCGACCAAGCAACGTGCTCGGTGGCCGCGCGATGGAAATCGTGCATTTTGAAAACGATCTTGAACGCTACATGAACAGCGCAATGGAAAGCGCCAAAATGTTTCCTGAGCGCTTGCCGATTCTGCTCGACCGCTTTCTTAACGACGCCATCGAGGTTGATGTCGATGCAGTGAGCGATGGCACCGACGTGCTGATCGGCGGTATCATGGAACACATCGAACAGGCCGGTGTACATTCAGGCGATGCCGCCTGTTCGCTGCCGCCATTCAGTCTGAGTGCGGAATTGCAAAACGAATTACGCCGCCAAACAATCGCCATGGCGAAGGCGCTGAATGTGGTCGGCCTGATGAATGTGCAATTCGCCATTCAAACAGATGTCGTTTACGTACTCGAAGTAAATCCGCGGGCGTCGCGCACCGTACCGTTTGTGTCGAAGGCTACGGGACTGCCGTTAGCGAAAATTGCCGCCCGCTGCATGGCTGGGAAAACGCTTAAACAGCAGCTTGTTAGAAGGGAAGTCGTGCCTCCGTATTTCTCCGTCAAGGAAGCTGTATTTCCGTTTATCAAATTCCCCGGCGTCGATACCATTCTCGGCCCGGAAATGAAATCGACCGGCGAGGTGATGGGAGTCGGCGCCACCTTCGGCGAAGCGTTCGTCAAATCGCAACTCGCCGCCGGTGTTCGTTTGCCTAAAAGCGGCAAAGTGTTTTTGTCCGTATGCGCAGCGGATAGACCTGGTTTGACCGATATTGCGCGCACCCTGGTAGGCCTGGGATTCACTTTGTGCGGCACCAAGGGCACGGCAGCAAATCTCAACGCGCAAGGTGTGGTCGTCACGCCAGTCAACAAGGTCGCCGAAGGCCGCCCGCATATTGTCGATATGATCAAGAACAAGGAAATCAGTTTGATCATCAACACTGTTGATGAAAACCACCGCTCAATTCAGGATTCCTGGTCCATCCGCAACGCCGCGCTGCAAGGCCGCGTCACTTATTACACCACGCTGGCCGGCGCTCGCGCCGCATGCGCGGGGATGCAACACATAGAAGAGCTGAATATTTACGACGTGCAACGCCTGCACAAAAGCCTGGAGAAAATCGCATAATGGGAAAGATTCCGCTCACCATCATCGGCGCCGAAAAAATGCGCGCTGAATTACATAAACTTAAAACCGTCCAACGGCCCGCTGTGATCACCTCCATTCAGGAAGCGCGCACGCACGGCGACCTGTCCGAAAACGCCGAATACGAAGCCGCCAAAGAACGCCAGAGTTTTATCGAAGGCCGCATCCTCGAACTCGAATCTAAACTCGGCAATGCGCAAATCATTAATCCAAAACTACTCGACGCCGACGGCGCCTGCGTGTTCGGCGCCACCATTGATCTGCAGGATTTGAAAAACAAAGAAGCAGTCACCTACCAAATCGTCGGTGAAGACGAAGCGGACATTAAACACGGAAAAATTTCCATCAGCTCGCCACTGTCACGTTCGTTAATCGGTAAATATCCCGGCGACATAGCTGAAGTGCAAGCGCCGGGTGGTGTGAGAGAGTATGAAATTATTGATGTAAAATATGAATAGAAACAAATAGTTATAATAATTACTTTTCTTTAGGTTGCGAGTGTCGAGATGACCATAACGCGGCGAACACAGTAATAATGGTCGAATCACCAAATCCCCTCCCCTTCAAGGGGAGGGCTAGGGTGGGGATGGGTCAAAACGCATGAAAGGCCAAACCAATAAAAAAATCAAAACCCACCAACTCCAACGCACCCTACGCAAAAACCCAACCGAAGCAGAAAAAGCGTTGTGGCGCGAACTACGCGGCAAACAAATCAACAACCTCAAATTTCGCCGCCAACACATCCACGAAAATTTCATTCTCGATTTTGTCTGCATCGAAGCCAAGCTCATTATTGAAGTTGACGGCGGACAACATGCCGACAACCAGCAAGATGATCAAAAAAGAACCAAGCAGCTAGAGCAAGCAGGCTTTACCGTTTTACGTTTTTGGAATAATCAGGTTTTGCAGGAAATGGAATCGGTGAAGCAGGCAATTTTGTTGGCGTTGGAAAGTGACCCATCCCCACCCTAACCCTCCCCTTGAAGGGGAGGGGATGTTGTAGGCTGCAACATTTCTTTCTACTCTGGTATTCTGAACAATAGTGAACAATCTGTAATTGGTTTTTGGCACAGCAAAGGATGTAGATACTCTGTTCGTCGTCAACCATTTTCATTAATTGTTGCATCAATTGGGCAGCGCATAGAAGCGCGTATTATCAAACGGTTTGTCCTGCGTCAGCATACCGTGCAGGGCATGTAACAGCTT
>JBAVRP010000016.1:0-1762 GCA_049695115.1 Burkholderiales bacterium
GGGTCTTAGGAAGCTAAAGTGGGTTGGTTCTCAACAATTTGAGTAACTCAAGGTAAAGATTATCATTCCGATGATTAAAGCGATATTCCGATTCTTTCAAATGCAAATAGAACGTGTGCTGCGCGATGCCGTTAAACTTGGCCAGTCGGCGTTTCGCATAGCTCCAGAAAGACTCGATTCCGTTGATATGTCGCTCACCATTGGCAAACTCGTTGATCCCGTGATTCACCCGGAAATGTTTATCAAAGCCGATATCCACCAAGCCATCGTAGCCACGCCATCTGTCCGAATGAATGACGGTTGCCAATTCAACATGTCCTCTGATAATTCCCTGCAGCGTGGCCTTAGAGCAGTCAGGTACGATCTCGGTATAGACGCGGCCTTGGCGTTTCAACAAGCCAAACACGATGGTTTTGCCGTAAGCACCACGGCCACGCCGTCCGCGTACCCGACGCGCACCAAAGTACGATTCATCCACCTCTACCGCGCCCTTGAGGGGCGAGGCTGCTTCACAAGATTCAGCCAGCCGCTGACGAATCTTCAAATAAATGGCATTCACCGATCGCACAGTCAGGCCGACCAATTGAGCTGTACTACTGGCCGTGCAATCCAAGGCAAAACACTTCATCAATCGCCTGAACTGCGCCTCGCTAATTCGAGAATGCCGATAGTATCTATTTTTACTAATCATATTAGAAAGTTAGCACATCTCAATCGATGCTTAACTTCCTAAGACCCGCTCGATAATATATTCAAGGTCTGAGCACGGCGATTTCAGAATAATGAAAAAAAATCTTATAAATCAAATATTTACCGGTAAATCACAAATCCTGCCCGGCGGTCATGCTAGTGGGATTATCAAGCGCGCAGTCACTGGTGCAGTGGAATTAACGCGTGAAGGTATCGTCGGCGATGTGCAGGCTGACCGGCGTTTTCATGGCGGCGCGGATAAGGCCGTGCATCATTACGCGGCGGAAAATTATTCGCTGTTGAAAGAATATTTTCCCGAGATTGAAAATAGTTTTGTGCCCGGCAGCATCGGCGAAAATATTTCGACTGAAGGTTGGGATGAAACGACCGTGTGCGTCGGCGATGTATTTCAAATCGGCGTATGCAAAGTACAAGTGAGTCAGCCGCGCGCGCCGTGCTGGAAAATCAATGCGCGTTACGGCATGGAAGATATTTCGCGTTTCGTCGAGGAGCGCAGCATTGCGGGTTGGTATTATCGCGTGGTGCAAACCGGCATGATCGCGGCAGGCGATGAGTTTGCTTTGCTTGAGCGCAATACCGATCCGATTTCTGTGCGCGAATTTTGGCGTGTGTTTTTGTTGCCGCGGCCTGAGCTTGCCGAACTCGCGCATATAGTCGCAACGCCTGGGCTCAACTCAGAAATGCGCGACAAAATTCAGCAACGCCTCTATTGGTTACGCAAAAATTAAAAATGGAATCATGCTTATTCACTAAAACGTAGGGTGCGCCGTGCGCACGCGTTACGCTCTGGATCACAACCCTTGCTCGCTAGATTAAGCCTTACGCGTGCGCGCGGCGCACCCTACAAAAACTGGCCAAGTCCTTCGACAGGCTCAGGACGAACGGTAGGCGTGATTACGTTCGTGGTGAGCTTGTCGAGCCACTAACCTAAGGAAGCTCTGATTAAGTGACTGCGCAAAAATATTTTGTTGAAACCAAAATCGTCATGGTCGAAATGATGGCTAAAGATGCGTAATTCGTTATTGAATTCAGCTTTGGGTACGGGTTATCC